>NZ_NOZA01000033.1:0-240074 GCF_002258465.1 Rhodococcus sp. 05-2256-B1
ATCCACCACTACAATCACCACCGACCCCACACAGGCATCGGCGGCAAGTCACCCATCGAGCGACTGACCGTCCACAACGTCCCCGGGAAGAACAGCTAGCCCACCATCCGCCGTGTCAGCTCGGCAGCCTCGCGGGAGTATGCGACGAGCATGACGAGGTCCACGGATGGCCGCGCTGCCTTGACGGCAACGACCTGTTGGGTGATGGCGTCGTGCATCGGCCAACCGTAGGACCCGGCCGAAATGAGCGGAAAGGCGATGGATTTCAGATTCATCGACGCCGCCAGCGCCAGGCTGCGCTGGTAGCACAGGCGCAGTAGTTCGGATCTGTCTTCGTTCTTCGAGTAGCGCGGGCCGACGGTGTGGATCACACAACTGGCGCGCAACCTGCCTGCGGTGGTGGCCACAGCGGCACCGGTGTCGAGGCCGTGGGGCAAGGTGGTGGCCCGCAACGCCTTGCATTCCGCGAGGATCGTGGGGCCTCCGGCCCGATGCAGCGCGCCGTCCACCCCGCCACCGCCGAGGAGTCGGGTGTTGGCCGCATTGACGATCGCGTCTGCGGCCACCTCGGTGATATCACCATGCACTACGTCGATGATCGTCATGCGTCGTCCTTTCTCTCGGCGATCGCGATGGCGATGCGATCGAGGTCGTCGGCGCGCAGCCCCGGGTAGCCGTGGACCAGCTCGCGCCACTGCGTCGGGACCGCCGACGCGCCCCACCGTGCACCGAGAAGTCCGCCCGCGATCGCGGCGGTGGTGTCGGTGTCCCCGCCTGCTCGGACACACAGTTCGAGCGCGGCAGGAAGGGGCAACGATGCATCTGCCGCGCGAAGTATCGCCCACCAGGCCGTCTGGAGCGCGTGCACGACCCAACCGTTCTCCGGGAAGTCGGTCGGCTCGCCCTCCCGAGCGCTGTCCAGCAGCGGCTGCCAGAAGTCCCGGACATCGGGTTCTTCGTGGCGCAGGAAGTCGGCGATACCGTCGTACGTTCCGTGCAGCACCGCGTGCCGGATCGCGTGCGACCACAGTTGACATGCCTGACCGGCACGAGGATCGGAGTGGGTCAGCGCGCTGATCCGCTCCGCAGCAGCCCGGCATCCGGTCACGTCGTCGAGATAGGCCAGCGCGACGGGCGCGGTCCGCATCAACGAGCCGTTTCCACCGGTCCGGCCGGTCAGCGACGCCGCGACCGCGGCCATCTCCGATCCGGTGCTCGCTCTCTGCGACAGCACTTTCCGGGTCTGATTGCCGACGTCGGGAGGATTCACCGCGAACCAGGCGCGGAAGTTCGCTGCCACCTCATCGACGTCTCCGCCGATCTCGAGAGCGCTCGCAACGCACAGTGCCATCGACGTGTCATCGGTCCATTCCCCCGGGGCCCAGTCGAACGCGCCGCCCCCGATCATCGCAATGGCGGTCTCCGGCGTCGGATATCCGAATTCGTACCCCGCTCCCAACGCATCGCCCACTGCAGTGCCGAGCAGCACCCCACGCGCCCGATCCCGCTGGTTGTCGGTCAAGTTCATTCGCTACCCCTTAGATCATTGTTGATCTAACAATAGATCAGACTTGCGCTAAGCTGCAACCCATGACGTGGACGGACCGAGACGGCAAGGCTCTGACCGATTACCCGCGCCCTTCGGTTGCGGTCGATGTCGCGGTCCTGACGGTCCGTGAACAGCAGCTACAGGTCGTTGTCGTGCCCACTGAGCGGGGCCTCGCACTTCCCGGAACGTTTCTGCGCCCGTCGGAAACCCTGACCGAAGCCGCCGAACGCGCACTCGAGTCCAAGGCGAACATCGTCGATCTGCAGTTCCACCAACTCAAGCTCTTCGACGAGCCCGGCCGCGACGACCGCGGTTGGGTGCTGTCGATGGCGCACGGCGCAGCAACACCGAGTCGATCACTGCCTGCCACAGCCGAATCGGTCGCCATCGACGGTGTGGTGCCGAGCTCGACACTGGCGTTCGATCACAGCGAGATGGTCACCGAGGCAGTGTTGGACCTCCGAGCTCGCTACGCGCGAGAGATCGACCCCGCAGGATTCCTGGATTCCACCTTCACGCTCCTCGAACTGCGGTCGCTGTACGAAATCGTCTTCGATCGCGCGTTCTCCAAAGACACGTTTCGCCGCCACGTCATCACCGCGCTCGAGGGAACGAGCACGACGACGACGGCAGGTGGCGGTCGCCCGGCCGAGCTGTACCGCCGGGCACCCGAGGCTGCACTGGCCGCTTCCGCGGACTCGTTCCTTCGCGGCTAGAGGCGTCGCGCGACGAAACCGGACATGCCAGCGGATAAGCTGCGAGCCATGGGATCGAAGCGGCCTGCCAACCGCGGACAGAAACGCGCAGAAAAGACCAAGGCCCGGCAACGGCGTCACCAGCAATCCCGGCCGGCACCGACCGGTGTCGTATCCGAGCGGATCAGCGATCTGATCGACGGTTTCGTCGAGTGGCTCGACGAGAGCGAGATGTCGGAGCAGGCCGAGGCAATCTCACGGTTGGTGTCGTCGACACTGACCCAGTTGTCCGGTGCGCGCCACGGGTTCTCCCCCAGCGCGTGGATTCCCGCCGATGCGCACCTGCTGGTGGATGCTGCAGAACGCATTCTGCAGGAGGAATCGGAGACAGCCGAGGACACGGCAGTGAACCTCGTTCTGACGTCACTGCAGTATTTGACATTCCTCGACGAGACCGATCTGTGGGACGGCAGCCCCGAGGACTACGCACACTGCATGGAAGACCTCTCCGACTTCCTCGAGGGCGACGAGCCCGACATGCTCGACGCAGACGACATCGATCTGCCGAACGTGTCGCTCGACCAGGAGCTTGCGGCCATTTCGGCTCTGCCGCTGTTACCTGCGCTCGATGACATCGTTGCTCGCGTCGCCGACGGACTCGCAGTGTCGGACGACGTCCATCTACGCACCGCCGTCGGCCCGACCCCACTCGACCCCGCCGGACTCACCGAGTCCTCGGACGTTGCAGCCGTCGATTACTGGTCGACGGCCATCGCGACCGAACTGGTCCGGATCGACGGCGACACGGCCAAGCTCGGCGACAACGCCCCGTCTCTGGCCAAGCGTGAGGCGGAGACCGTTCATGAGCTGGTTGCCGAACACGTCCGAGTGCAGCTGTCCGGAGACGCCGACGACCCCGACGTGTCCCGTTCGCTGGCCAACACGTTCGCGGTTCAGACCCTGCTGGCCGCGATGACCGACGAGCTGCCTCTGAACAACGAGGGCGAGGACTACGCCGATTTGGAAGGTGAGGACCTGCGGACGGCGCAGCTGATCGACCACCGGGTTCGATCTCTGATCGAGCAAGGCATTCTCGTGCGAATCGAAGAGGTCCTGGCGGTTCCACATGCGCTGCGTCCCGCTGTTCTGGACGGGGTGGCCGAGGCGCACCCTTTCGGGGCGCTGGACGAGGAGACGCACGGGCCGCTCGAGGACTCGGCGTCGTCGTGAACGCACTCGCGCGCGCCGAGACTCTGTCGGTGCTCGCCGCTAGCGTGACCGACGCCGCGTTATCTCAGCGCGATTCGGGTAAGGAGCCGACATGAGCGATTCACTCGAGTTCGACTTCGACGTCGACTCGGCATGGATGCACTTCCAGCGCCGGCTCGGCGAGTACGTCAGCGCCATGCGCGACGGTGACGCCTTGGTGATCGAGTCTCGATACGACAGCACGGACGGCGTTCCGGACACCGCGGCCTGCGTCCAGTTCTACGCCTGGGATCTCGACATGGTTCGTTGCGAGCTGCCCGCCAACGAGCACCTACACAGTAGTCGCGCCATCACTGACGCTCAGCGAGAAGCACTGAACGCGTTGGGCTTTCGAACGTCTCGGGATTCCGAGCCGACGCCACCACACGTCGACCGCAATCGCTCGTGGTCCGATGATCTGGCGAAGAAGACGGTCGCGGTGTTCCGTGACATCTGGGGCCTGCCACACCCGTCTTTTCTGAGTTCGCGGGCCACCGGACGCTACGACGTGCCGAGCTTCGAGGCCAGCACCGAACCCGTCTCGGCAGTCGTTCCACTGTGCGTGCAGCCGAAAGGGAAGGACCACCTGCAGCAACTCGTCGATCGTGCACTCGAACCCTGGTTCGGCTTTCCGCCCGATCACGACCCCGACGGCGACATCCCTCTGCGATTCGTCAACGGCACCGCATACGTCACGGTCAAATCCACCGAGCCGGTCGTCGAGATCAACTCGACGTTGGTGCACGCGGTCACCGGTCGCACCCGCGCGGCCGAGTTGCTGGTCGATCTCAACGTGCAGCTTCCGGATGTGATGTTGCATCTCGTCCAGGACTGCATTGTGGCCCAGGTACGTGTCAGCGGATCACCGTTCGTGGCCGATCACCTGCTGTGGGCGGTCCGGATGCTCTCGCACGTGTGGGAGCAGGTCGACGACAAGTTCGCCGAGGACTTCGGGGGCAGGCTCGGCGAACCGACCCCTCCGGTCCTCGAAGGTGACGACTTCCCGGACGGTCTGCTCGCGTTGATTGAGCTGATCGCGGATTCGCCCGATGCTGTCGAGCCACGCACCGTCCTCGAGTGCTGCTCTTCGGACCGTGACGTGGTCGTGTCGTATCTCCGCATCAGCGCCGAGCAGGAGGCATCGTGGCGCGGCATGGCGGTAGCCGCGGACCTGGGCGACGAACACTGCGATGTGGACGAGGCGGATCGCGAGGCCGCGAACTGGGGCAGCGCAGTGGCTGCCCTGCGGGAGGTGCTGCGGAGCACCCCCGAACAGGTCACTCCTGTGGTCGATCCGTCGGCGATCCAATTGCAGCTATTCGAGACCGACGAAGTCGCGGAGGTGTCCGACGAGCGTTCGGACGATCAGTAGCGCCATCCGAACAGCAAAGTTTCGACGGGCTTCCCTTTCATGTTAACTGGGGTTACATTAACTCCATGTTCGCATCACGTTTGGAGAAGCCATGACACTGACGACCGGCACCACGTCCGTTTCGGTGGACATCGACGCCACGGATGAGCAGCAGTACAACGAAACACTCACGTTGCTGTCCGAGGGTTCGGTGCACAAACACTTCGATCCTTACGTCGACATCGACTGGGAGTCCGAGAAGTTCGCGGTTCCCGCCAATGATCCCCGCTGGGTACTGCCCGCCAAGACCGACCCTATCGGGGGCCATGACTGGTACAAGTCCCTGCCGCTGGACCGGCAGATCGAGATCGGCATGTGGCGTCAGGCCAATGTCGCCAAGGTCGGCCTGCAGTTCGAGAACATTCTGATCCGCGGCATGATGCAGTACGTATTCTCGCTGCCCAACGGTTCGGCCGAGGCGCGCTACTGCACCCACGAATCCATCGAAGAGTGCAACCACACCCTGATGTTCCAGGAGATGGTCAATCGGGTGGGTTCCGACGCTCCCGGCATGAGTCGACCGATGAAGATGCTCTCGCCGTTCATCCCCCTGTTCGCGACGCTGCTACCCGAATTGTTCTTCGTCGGCGTCCTCGCAGGCGAGGAACCCATCGACCACATCCAGAAGTCGGTGCTCCGCTCCGGCGAAGAGATCCATCCGATCATGCAGAGCGTGATGGCCATTCACGTGGCCGAGGAGGCTCGCCACATCTCCTTCGCGCACCAGCTCCTGCGTCGTCGTGTGCCCAAGATGTCCAAGATCGGACGCTTCCTGCTGTCGCTGGCCTTCCCCGTCACGATGCGCATTCTGTGCGACGTCATCGTCATCCCGCCGAAGAAATTCTGGACGAAGTTCGACATTCCGAAGAGCGTCAAGAAGGACCTCTTCTGGGGAACCGAGCAGTCGCAGCACGCTCTGCAGGACTACTTCGGTGATGTGCGCATGCTGGCCACCGATACCGGAATGATGAACCGGGCGGCTCGCCTGATGTGGAAGCTGTGCGGAATCGACGGCAAGGCATCACGTTTCCGTAGTGAGCCGGACCGCAGCTCCAGCCAGTTCGCCGCATAGCCCTCTCGACACCCCACGCGCCAGTTATCCGTACAGCAGCGCCCGCCGTCAGGAACCCCACATGCCCCACGTCGTCACCCAATCATGTTGCAGCGACGCGTCATGCGTCTACGCGTGCCCCGTCAACTGCATACACCCCACCCCCGACGAGCCGGACTTCCTGACGGCGGAAATGCTGCACATCGACCCGCAGTCGTGTGTCGACTGTGGTGCCTGTGTGTCGGCCTGCCCGGTGGACGCCATCGTTCCCCAGGCCAAACTGACCGAGGCTCAACTTCCGTTCCTGACGATCAACGCCGACTTCTACAAGCAGGAGCGGCCGCCACGGCCGATTCTGGCTCCGGTCACGCCGGCCGCCTCGGTGTCGAGAGATCGCCAACCGCTCCGGGTGGCGATCGTCGGGTCCGGACCGTCAGCGATGTACGCGGCCGACGAGCTGCTCACGCAGCCGGGGGTCAGCGTCGATGTCTACGATCGGCTTCCGCAACCGCACGGTCTGGCACGCCTGGGCGTTGCACCCGACCACCAGAAGACGCGTCAAGTGTCACGGCTGTTCGAAACCATCTCGGCGCAAGAGGGATTCACCTATCACCTCGGCGTCGAGGTAGGAAAAGACGTGACGCACGACGAGTTGATGGACACCCATCACGCCGTGATCTACGCGGTCGGAGCGTCGTCGGATCGCGAACTCGGTATCCCCGGAGCCGAACTGCCCGGGCGCACGTCGGCGACCGACTTCGTCGCCTGGTACAACGGCCATCCCGATCACGCTCACCGCACGTTCGATCTGTCACACGAACGAGCGGTCGTCATCGGCAACGGCAACGTCGCACTCGACGTGGCCCGGATCCTGACCATGGACCCCGACGCACTCGCCGCGACCGACATCGCCCCCCACGCCTTGGAAGCGCTGCGCCACAGTGCCATTCGAGAGGTGATGGTCGTCGGTCGGCGCGGCGTGGCGCAATCCGCATTCACCGTGCCCGAATTCGCGGGACTGCTGACCGTCCCCGATATCGATCTCACCGTCGACCGCAGCGAGCTCGCACTGGATCCGGTGACGGTACGACTGGCCGGCACCAACGACCTGCCTCACGCCGTCGCCCAGAAGCTGCAACTGCTGCGGCACGTCGACGAGTCACCCGAGCACATCGACGGCCGAAAGCGCGTCACGCTGCGCTACCTGCTCTCCCCCACTCGAATCCTGGGCACGGATCGGGTCACCGGGGTCGAGTTCGAGCGCATGGGTCTGACCGCCGACACCGACGATGTGGTGCGCAGTACCGCCACCGGCGAGATCGAAACGATCGACGCCGGCCTCGTCCTCACCTCCATCGGATACCGCGGCGTCGCGCTGCCGGGAATTCCGTTCGATCACGCAGTCGGCATCATCCCCAACCTCGGCGGCCGCGTCCTCGAGGAAGTGGGCGGATCCCCGTCGACCGGTACGTACGTCACCGGGTGGATCAAGAGAGGACCTTCGGGCTTCATCGGCACCAACAAGTCGTGTGCTCAGGAGACCGTCGGACATCTGGTCGACGACTTCAACGCAGGCCGCCTGACCGATCCGATCGATCTGCCGAGCGCATGGACGGCGAGCTCGGGTCGAGGGTCGCTGCGGCGCTCGAAAGACAAATTGCTGGCACTGCGCCGATCCTGACCGCTCGGCTCCGACACCCCACCCGGTCGGGATCAATGCGACTGTCAGTCGTTCTGAGTGCAACAAAGCCACATTCATCCGGTCCGAGCGTGAGGTTGAAGCGACGACCATCGGGGTAGATTGGGGTGTATCGGCCACCGATTCGCGGCGGGCCAACACCTCGAGGAGACCGAGATGCCGGCCCTGCGACGCATCACAGCGACAGCCGCTGTCCCATTTGTCGGAATTGCCATTGCGCTCGCGTGCGCCGCACCGGCGCAGGCTCTGCCCACAGCGGGCGATTTGGCAGATGTGCCGGCGCGGACGTCGATCTCGTACGAACACGTCCCGACGGGTACGTACGTCGGCAGCGCGGAGGACAATTCGGCACGTCCCGGGCTGTCGACGGTCAAGCTCTACATGGCCGACTACGTCGTTCGCTTCGGAGACGGTTCGCCGCGAGATCGCGACCTGGCCGCGCGCATGGTCCAGGCCAGTGACGACGGTGCCGCCTCGGTACTCGACAACAAATATCCCTGGGCCATCGATTCGACGGCAACGGAGTTCGGACTCACCTCTACCTCACGGGGCGGTTTCTGGGGCAGTTCCTACACCAGCACAGCCGACACCGTGCGATTCCTAGCGGCGAAGAAGCGAACAGACCCCGCCAGCCCGGTCCTCGGCTGGATGAACTCCGCCGCACCGGTTGCAGCCGACGGAACCGCGCAGGACTGGGGCACCCAGCAACTACCCGGCGTGACCGGTAGCAAATGGGGATGGGCCGACGACGGATCGAGCGTGGTTGCGTCCGCGTCGATCGGTGACGAATTCGTCGTCGCTTCCAACACGTATGGACCGCGCCGCTCACAGACCGACGACGTCCTGACAGCGCTAGGCGGCGTCGAGTTGACGGCGCCGCCCACTGCTTCTCCTGTACCGAACCTTCCCGTGATTCCCGGCCTGCCGTCGGTGGAAGAATTGCTGCTGATGCTCGCTCCTCGCTGACATGTTCGAATAACTTGTCGGACCCCTCCCCTACTCTGCGATTCACCGAAAAGTTCGGGGACCACACCGGGGGACGTGGAGGGGACGACGATGAGTCGTATCGATCTGGACAGTTTTCAAAATTTTCACCGCACCGGTCAAATCCGGCCGGACGCGGATCCGGTTCGCCTCGTCGAAATGGGCCTTGACTACGCCACTCGAGGGTCAGGTTGGAAGGCGTACGTTCGGCTGGTTGCAGACCGTCTCGCGAAATTCGAGTGCACGCCCGAAGTCGATCCTGCGTACGCCGTATCAGCACGGATACTCGACCACTCTGTCGACAGGTTGTTCGAGATCGGTTGGCAGCCGGCCGAACTCGCGCACGCTACTCGAAAGATGGTCGGGGGCGCGGCCGGGATGCTCGTGGTGGAGGCGATCGCCACCCATGCGGGGCGTTCCGCTGCCCTCACCAACGCACCCGATTCCTGGCGAGAGCAACTGATCGATCTGAAAATCGATTCCACCGCAGGCGTGTCCGTCGAACGCCTCCGAAGGTGGTGTGCGAGGCCTCGGGTCTCCACGTCCGACTCCTGGAACACGGTGTTGACCGTCCTCGGTCATACGACCTCACTGGGTTCACTCGACAAGCTGGTTCCCATTCCATCGCAGTGGTCGTCGGTTCGATCCTCGGCAGCACCGTCGTCGGCCCGCAAGAGCGGCGTCTCGGATCCCAAGATGCTGGGCAAGATCCGGGGGTTACTGGCAAAGGCGGAGTCCACCCAGTTTCCAGCCGAGGCCGAGGCGTTTTCGGCGAAGGCTCAAGATCTCATGACCCGCTATGCCATCGGCCATGCGCTGCTCGAATCTGACAACCCGCGCGGTTCGATCGGCGACGTCACCACCCGCCGCATCTTGGTCGACAGTCCGTACTCGGAGGCCAAGTCTCTTCTCCTGCACAGTGTTTACGAAGCAAATGGTGCCCGAACCCTGTGGTACAAGCGATTCGCTCTGGTCAACATCGTCGGGCTCGAAGTCGATCTGGATTTGTGCGAGCTGCTGTTCACATCGCTACTCGTGCAGTCTTCTCGCGCACTCGACGAACTTGCCGAATCACCGGAAGCCCGAGGTCGCAGCTTCAGGAAATCTTTTCTGATCGCGTACGCCCACCGTATCGGCCAGCGCTTGCTGGAAGCTCGGGAGCGAGCTACAAAGGCGGCGTCGGAGCATCACGGTAGCGCCTTGCTGCCGATCTTGGCCGAGCGCAGCGATGCCGTGAACAAGGCATTCACGGCCATGTATCCGTCGACAACGGAGGTGCGTATCGAGGCACGCGATCATGCGGGTCGACGTGCAGGCCGTGCCGCCGCCGAACGCGCCGACCTTACCGGTGGGCGCGAACGTATCGACAAATCAGATCTGGCCTCGTAGTGCGCGCTACATTGGCTGGCATGACCGGTCTGGATACTCCGCTGACACCACTTCGCTTTCTCGAACGCGCTGCGGAGGTTCATCCCCACAAGATCGCCGTGGAGGATGGTCCGCGCACCTTCACCTACGAGCAGTTCGCCGCCGCCGTCACCCGGCTCGCGCATGCACTGCGCGCGTCGGGGGTCGGCCACGGCGATCGGGTGGCCTACATGGCGTCGAACTCGGCAGAGCTACTGTTCGCGCATTACGCGGTGCCACTGGCCGGTGCCGTTCTGGTCGCGATCAACACCAGGCTCTCGCCGGACGAAGTTCGGTACATCTGCGATCACTCCGGTTCGGTTCTGTTGGTGGGTGATTCGGCACTGCTGGCCGGTCTCGGAACAGATCCCATCGCAGATTCGGTCACCGAGATCGTCGAGACCCCCTCGGTGGACGGCACGTACGACAGGCTGCCGCACACCACGCGATACGACGCGTTCCTCGAACGGGGCACGGACGAACCGATGGATTGGGAGGTCGACGACGAGACGTCGACCATCACGATCAACTACACCTCGGGCACCACCGGTCGACCCAAGGGCGTGATGTACACCCACCGCGGTGCTTACCTCAATTCCCTGGGAGAACTTCACCACCAGGGATTCGGGGTCGACACCCGCTATCTGTGGACTCTGCCGATGTTCCACTGCAACGGGTGGTGCACCACGTGGGCGGTCACGGCCGCGTCCGGCACCCACGTGTGCCTTCGCGGAGTGCGCGGCGACGCCATCTGGTCGGCCATCGACAACGGCGTCGATCACCTTGCCGGTGCGCCGACCGTGTTGACCACTCTCGCCACTGCTGCACAGGCACATTCACTCGATCGACCGTTGACCATCGTCACTGCGGGAGCTCCTCCGAGCCCGACGATCATCGCCAAGATTCGAGCATTGGGAGCAACGCTCGTACACGTCTACGGCCTCACCGAAACCTACGGTCCGTATTCGGTGTGCGAGGCGAAGCAGGAATGGCTCGAACTGGACGCCGACGAACAGGCCCGTCGCTTGGCTCGACAAGGAGTCGGCATGCTCACCGCAGACCGTCTGCGCGTGGTCCGCGACAAGCCTGGCCCCGGTGGGGTTTTGATCGATGTCGAACCCGACGGCACCGAAATGGGTGAGATCGTCATGCGCGGCAACAACGTCATGAAGGGGTACTACAACGACACGGCCGGAACGACACAGGCTTTCGCGGGCGGCTGGTTCCATTCCGGTGACCTCGGGGTGATGCATCCCGACGGCTACGTTCAGCTACTCGATCGCGCCAAGGACGTCGTCATCTCCGGCGGCGAGAACATCTCCACCATCGAGGTGGAACAGGCACTAGCGAGCCATCCTGCCGTCGCGGATGTTGCGGTCATCGGGGTGCCCGAGGACAAATGGGGAGAGCGGCCGAAGGCGTTCGTGGTGCTGGTGGCCGGCGTGGACGTCTCGGAAGCCAAGCTCGTGGCGCACGTGAAATCGGCCATCGCGTCGTACAAGGCTCCGCGCAACGTCGAGTTCATTGTCGAGCTGCCGAAGACATCGACGGGCAAGATCAGAAAGAAGGAATTGCGCGACGCCGAGTGGGGCACGTCCGCGTCCAAGATCAACGGATAGCAACTCTGGTCACGCCATCTGCACACCGGCGATTTCGGTGACGCCGCCCTTGCCGTCGAACGACAGCTGCCGAAATGCCACCTTCTCGACGAAGAACCTGTCGTGGCTCACCAGAATCACCGCGCCGGGAAAGGCCATCAGCGCACGTTCGAGCACCTGGGTGCTCTGTAGGTCGAGGTGGTTGGTGGGCTCGTCGAGCACGATGACGCCTGCGCCGAACAACAGGCACTGCGCCAATGCAACTCGTGCCTTCTGCCCTCCGGACAGCACGCCGATCTTCGATTTCAGATCCATCTCGGAGAACTGCAGCAACGTGAGAAAGCGGTGGACTTCTTTCTTCGTCGCCGTCAGAGCGAGACTGCCCGGCATCGCGTTGACCGAGTGCGAGACAGTGTCGTCGAGATCGAGATCGGCGAGCACCTGGTTGTAATAGATGAAGGACGGTGCCTTGGTCTTCCATTTGATCTTGCCACTGTCGGGTTGCTCGGCACCGACGAGGATGTCGACCAGCGTGGTCTTTCCGCATCCATTGGGCCCAGTGATGGCGATACGGTCACCGCGGTGCACGGTGAACGAGATGTTCTCGAAGAGTCGTTGCTCGCCATAGCTTTTCGCGATTCCCGTGATCTCCGCGAGGTTGTCGTGCACATGCAAACCGCCGTAGATTGCGGTGACCACCGTGTCGACCGGGCGGGGGCTCTTGCTCTTCTTGATGTTCGCCAGTCGACGTTTGAGCACTCCGCTGGGGTTCTTCACTGCTTCCTTACGATCACCGATCGCTTCTTGCTCGTAGGCCAGCAGCTGCTGTTCGTTGCTGAACTCACGTTCGAGGTTCTTGAGTCGAAACTGCTTCTGCTGCACGTATTCCGAGTAACTACCGTCATAGGTCTGCAGGTGATGGTTCTCGATTTCGACGATGCTGGTGACGACCTGCTCGAGGAATGCGCGGTCGTGCGAGACAACGAGTAGCGCACCGCGGAAGTCTCGTAGCCAGCGTTCGAGCCACGCGATTCCGGCAACATCGAGGAAGTTCGTCGGCTCGTCGAGGAGCAGGACGTCCGGGGCCTCGATGAGGATCTTGGCCAACGCCGCGCGGTTGCGCCAACCACCGGACAGTCGATCGACGGGGAGCTCCCGTCGTTCGGCGTTGAATCCGAGCATCGACAACACGGTGTCGATCTGTTGGTGGTAGGTCCAACCGCCACTGTTCTCCATGGCGTCGAGCAGTTCGGCTTGACGATCGACGAGCTTGTACATCTGCTTCTCGTCCAGGTCACCGCCCAATGCGGCCTCGACCTCGGCCAACTCGGTCTCGATTGCGTGGACGGCACCGAAGAGAGATTCGAGCTCCGCTCGAATGCTGCGATCGCCGTCCAGTTCGGAGAACTGCGAGAAGTAGCCGATGCGAGCACCCTCGGTGACGTCGACAGTGCCCGAATCCGGGGTCTTTCGGCCGAGAAGAAGCTGCAGCAGAGTGGTCTTGCCTGTGCCGTTACGGCCGATCAGACCGATGCGATCGCCGTCGGCGAGGCGGAAGAACACCTCACGCAACATCACCTTCTGGTCGTATCCCTTGGCAACGTCGTTCAAGCGAATCCAACTCAAGCGTCCACTCCTGTAAAACACGGGGTTCGCTGAGTCGTCGAACCGACTCGCTCACTGTAGTCGCGTCGGTGCGAACGCTCCGCGTCGCCGATCAGGTCGACTCCCACAACCACAAGTAGTAATCGAGCCGTTCACGGTCGAGGTCTATGCCGTACGCATCCAAGAATGCATCGCAGTAGCTCCGGCCGAAGTTGTACTCGGTACTCCAGATTGCCGGTGCCAGGTCTGCCCAACGATCGGCGACGCCCATGCTGCCCATGTCCACGTGCGCTGCGCAGGATCCGTCGGCGGCGATCAGGGTGTTCGGCATGCAGGCGTCGCCGTGACACACGACCAGTCGATCGACCGACGGAGATTTCACCGGCAACTCGCGAGAGCCGATACGAGAGACCACCGACCAGTCGAACGGGCACTGCGCGACGGGGACTGCATCGTGAAACGCGCGAAGGCCGGTTGCCGCCGCTCGGACCGCGGTGGCCGGGTCCTCCATCCAGCGATCGGCGACGGCGTTCTCCCACGGCAGAGCCTCAGTCATCATCCAGGACCCGGTAGCGTCCGAACCGGTTTCGAGGACTTTCGGAACCGGGGTGTACCGAATTACCCAGTCCAGACGACACCGCTCGTCTTCCAGGTCGATCGAGCTTTCGACCGGCGTCCACTTGACGTAGCGCGCCTGGCCGAGGCGGAATGTCATGCCTCCCAGCACATTCGACCACACAGGTTCGATTCCGTCGTACCCTGCCAACTCTCGTACGACGGTCGGGACCGCGATATCGCCGTCGGGCACGCTCATTTGCCGGTGATTGTCGCAAGTGAATCGTTCGGCGGGGACACAACGACTGGATCGCGTCCGGACCACAGATCGAGAACTGCTTTGGGGCGTGCCAACAACTCTCGTGCGTAGTTCCGCACAACAGCGAGCGTGTTGCAGTCGATGCAATCGGCGGTCACGCCGTCGACCTCCAGATCCATGTCCTCGCACAGCGCCACGGCGCGCGAGACGTGAAGGGGTTGACTGATGATGAGTCCACGTTCGACGCCGAACGTCTCTTTCGCGCGGGCGCACGTGTCGTAGGTATCGATGCCGTGATCGTCTCCGATGATGACGTCAGGGTCGATTCCATGCTCGATCAGGTACTCGGTCATAGCCTGAATCTCGTTGCCGGACTTGCCGTCTGCATCACCGGAGACAAGGATTGCCTTGATCTTTCCTGCCTCCATCAACTGAATGGCGGTGTCGAGCCGACCGGCGAGAAAGCGCATCGGTTTGCCGTCGCGCACCTGGGCACCGAGAACGATCCCTACTGGCGCGTCCGGTGCGTCGTCGACGTCGTAGACCTGGCCCGCCGTCGCGTACGCAACCCATCCGGCCGATGCCAGAACGACCGCGACCAGCGCTGCGACAACAGCGCACATCGCTTGTAGTAGTCGCCGAACCAGTCCTCGAGGCTTTGCTGTCGTACTCATGATCTCGTTTCGTCGGCTGCGGAAAACTCAACGTAGCTCACGAAATCGGCGAACCGTCGATCGCGCAGCGCACCCTCATCGATTCCACAGTGAACCCTCAGAAGAACCCTGCCCGTCGCGGCGATTGTCGGACGAGTACCGTCTTACCAGTGAATCCGCTGCTGACCTCTCGACGCTACGTCGACTTGCGTCTGCAAGCCAGCGCTACCTGTTGACGGTCCTCTAGACCGCAACCTCTCCGTCGGGCACATCGTCCCGATGAGCACTTTCTCGCCCACCTCTGTCGGCGTCTCTTCTTTTCGAAAGGCATAACCATGTCTGCGCCCAGCGCTACCCGTACGCGCCGTGTCCCTACCTGGGCAACCGCGTTCGGTCCACAAATCGTTGCCGGTCTCGTACTCGGTGTCGTGTTCGGGCTGATCGCTCGATCGATGCCCGACGCGGCCGACGGCAACGAAAACTGGTTGGTCGGTACCCTCTCGACCATCGGTTCGAGCTACGTCAAGCTGCTCACCGTCGCGGTCATTCCGCTGGTCTTCACGGCCATCGTCAGTTCCATCGCCAATCTTCGTGAAGTCACGAACGCTGCACGTCTGGCAATCCAGACGCTGTGGTGGTTCGCCATCACGGCGTTCATCGCGGTGATCATCGGCATCGTCATCGGTCTGGTCGCCCAGCCCGGATCGCGGACCAGCGCTGGGGCGGACTCGGCAGGAGATCCGTCCAGCGTCGGATCCTGGTGGTCGTTCCTCACCGGTTTGGTGCCGAACAACTTCCTCGCGCTCGGTGCGAAGACCACGGTTGCCGAGAGCGGTACCGCGACCACGTCGTTGAGCTTTAACATCCTGCAGTTGCTGGTGATCGCCGCTGCCATCGGTATCGCTGCACTCAAGGTCGGCAAGAAGGCCGAGCCCTTCCTCGCGTTCAACGCCTCGTTGCTGGCCATTGTCCAGAAGGTGCTGTGGTGGATCATTCGCCTCGCGCCGATCGGCACTGCTGCTCTGATCGGCAATGCTGTGGCCACCTACGGCTGGGACGCCATCGGTTCGCTCGGAGTGTTCACCGTCTCGATCTACGTCGGCCTGGCTGTTGTGTTCTTCGTGGTGTACCCGTTGATCGTTCGCGCTCATGGTCTTTCGGTGCGCGCCTTCTACTCGGGCGTGTGGCCCGCGACCCAGCTCGGTTTCGTCTCGCGATCGTCGATCGGCACTCTGCCTCTCACCGAGCGCGTCACCGAACGCAACCTGGGCGTGCCGCGTGAGTACGCCTCGTTTGCGGTACCGCTCGGGGCGACGACGAAGATGGACGGTTGCGCGGCAATCTATCCCGCCATCGCAGCACTGTTCGTCGCGCAGTTCTACGGTATCGACCTGACCATCACCGACTACCTGCTGATCATCGTCGTGTCTGTGATCGGTTCAGCGGCAACAGCAGGAACGACAGGCGCGACGGTGATGCTGACTCTTACGTTGTCGACCTTGGGCCTGCCTCTCGCCGGCGTCGGCCTGCTGCTCGCAGTGGAACCGATCGTCGACATGGGCCGTACCGCGGTCAATGTCACCGGCCAGGCTCTGGTGCCGACCATCGTCGCCAAGCGGGAAGGCATCTTGAATCTCGAGCGCTACAACGCTCCGCGCAACGGCGATCCCTTCGTCGACGAGGAAGCCGAAGTGGAACTGGCTCGCTAGCAGCACGTTTCGACCGATCGATCCCGACGACCGAGCAACTGGGTCGTCGGAATTTTTCGTCTATCGCGGTGGCGACAGCGCTTCGACCGATGCCGCGGTGGCACTGTCCACGGCCTCGACACTTGCGAAATAGTGTCGAAAGAACTCGCGCATGGTCTTGATGATCTCGATCTGCTGCTTGATCGCAAAGCGAGCGGAGCCTTCATCTCCCGTTGCCAACCGCGTGAACTTCGCCTGAAGCTGTTTGGCCGAGTCCAGGTCACCCCAGGACTCAGGCCACGCGAGGGAGGCGGTCATCTCCAGCATGCGATCGAGCTTTATCAGGTACTCGGTGCACGCAGCGTCGCACCGTTCTGCAACTCCTGATTCGACCTCGAGTTCGCCCGCCGCTGCTCGGTCTCGAAGACTCCGCCAGTGGTCCAGATTTTGATTCAAACCGTATGGCTCCAAGTTAGTCAGCACCCTTCTGATTCACTTCGGCAAATACGGTTCGAAGTCGACCGCGTGTCTGTTGACCTCGGCGCAGGGTTCACCTTCGAGATCTCGCGAACCCTTCTTCTGCAGGTCGAGCACGATCAGACCGTCACCCGTGCCGAAAGCAACTGCGCAACCCAGGGATTTCAATTCGTCTGCGTGCCGCAGTTGAACTGCGGTGCGGCCCGAGAGGCTCACCTCCGCACCGCGCACGAACGAAGGACTGCCCAGTAGTTCGTTGATGGACTCCAGCGACGACAACACGGCGACGTAGTACCAACTGTTCAGCGCAGTGCCGTCCCAAGTACAGCCCTTCCATCCGGGGTACGTCGTGATTCCTGCGAAGTCGGGTCGTTCCGTACTCACGTCCAAGCCGCTTGCTGTCACCGCAGATTTCGGGATAGTGCATGGATCGAATGGCTCTCGTGGGCCCGGTGCCACCGCCGACGTGGATGTGTCCTCGCTCGCCACAGGGTTTCCATCTGTCGAGCCGGCGCATCCCGTCAGCAACAGCACCGTGCTGCACGCCACAGCAATTCGACGTCCAGACATCACACGCATTCATTCAACCTCTCGACGCCGACGGCACTGACAGGTTGGACGCACGCAACGCAAGATCGGTTCCCTAGACGGGCTGCGAGGCCTCGATCTCCTGTGACTTCACGGAAGCAGGACTCCTACGTTCGGCTGCCCACACCCACAAGGCCAGCGAGATCAATGCGATCACTTCGGCAACGACGAGCACGCGCTCCACGTAGCCGAGGGTCACCACCCGGTACCAGGGTCGCGTGCCGACGGCACCGACAACGAGTGCGTATGCGATCGGGAGCAGCGTGCAGACGGACAGCACGCTCAGCCACAGTGTCGTTCGTGCCCGGACAGACCATGGACCCTGACGAATCCAGGGCCGCGAGAACGCGAAGACCGCGACGGGGATGCTGACGAACGCCACTGCCGCACCGAGTCGATGGATCGTCCCGCCGAGGCTCAGTGACGCGTCGTTCGACCAATCCTGCTTCGGCACGGCGACAACGGCAACAAGGCCGACAGTCCACAGCATCAGACACAAGGACGCTACCGAGGTGGGTGGGGTGAGCCGTTGTCGCACCGCGGCCAGCAGAGTGAAAGCAGAACCCAACGCGAGCAGGACGACCCCGATCGAGAACACCCACTGCTGTGCGCCGAGTCCGTATTCACTGATCGTGCGCCGAAGGTGCGAAGGCGTCTGCCATGCAGTGTGAGCATCGAGAACCAGAACGACCAGCGCTCCCAACACGATCGACACGGTGCCGACCTCGGCCGGACGAATCGACACGAAGACCCCTCTCTCGGACGACGTCGGTCGCGTCCGACCTCCATGGTGCCCGAACCGTTGCTCGAACCCCCTTGGATCGTTGTGCGCGGAAACTCGGTCTCTGCTACGAGTTTCCGCGCACATGCGGCGAAGCCGCTCTACTGGGGAACAGAGCTGACGGTGAACGGCTCGACCGGTTCTCCCCCACGCTTGTCGAACTGACTGTTGACCACCAGTAGTCGATCATCCACTGCTGCAACGGTTGTGGGGTAGGCAAACGATGGGTCCGTGATTTCGCCGGTGACCGATCCGCGCCGGCCATCATCGTTGAGGTCGACCTTCGAGATCAGACCGTCGCGATTGCGGACGACATACAACGTGTCGTCGTCCATCTCCATGCCATCGCCGTTCATGAGCGTCGCCCCACCGAGGTCGACCTGGGTGACCTCTTTCGAGGTCTTGTCGATCCGGTACAGATTTCCGGTGCTGGACTGCACAACGATCAGCGCCGATTCGTCGTCGTTCTCGACGATGCCGTTGGCATTGAAGCCCTCCCCGTAGACGAACGGGCTGCCGTCGAAGTTCACGAACGTCTCCATCGGAGCGTCCTGCGTCCCAGCCACGATCTGATCGAAGGGAATGCGGTACAGCGCCGGGCTGCGTGAGTCCGTCACAAAGGCATCGCCGTTGTCGGCAATCGCAACGTCGTTGAGGAACGTCGCGTCGGTGCCGAGACCGTTGGTGAACGTGGCCACCAGATCACCGGAATTGGCGTCGTACACCCACACCTTGCCTGTCGCTCCACCGGCGATCACCAAGTAATCGGGCCGATCGTCGTCATCGGTGACATCGATCCCCGCAGCACCGGTGCGTCCGTCCGCACCGCCGGGCAGGAACACCGATACATCCGGCGATCCGACGGTTCCGCGGAACACGGCACCGTCGGAAGTGGAGGTGACGTAGAACGTGTCGTCGGCGGCGGTGATGCCTTCGGGGAACACTCCTGTGCCCGGCAGGTTGTAGACGCCGACGTTCGATGGGCCGGACGAAGCCGATACAGACGACGGAGCGGAGGACGCCGGAGCTGACGATTCAGTGGGAGCGGAAGCGGGGGTCGGCTCCGGATCGGAGGACCCGCAGGCACCCAGCAGGAGTGTGGCGGCGGCAACAACGGGCAGTACCTGGAGGGCTCGTTTCACCCTCGCAAGTGTTCCATATGTCTCAATTTCTTGGCATTTCTCCTGGTGAGCAGATTTTCGGTCGAGACGTTTCGTACAGTCGTAGTCATGAGTGAGCTCTCCACCCTTGCCGCGACCAGCACTGAACTCGGCGGAATCGCCGGGTGGGCGGTGAGTTTGATGGAGGCGATCGGCGGTCCCGGTGCCGGTATTGCCGTGGCCGCCGAGAACTTTTTCCCGCCGCTTCCCAGCGAGATCATTTTGCCGTTGGCCGGCTTCACCGCATCTCAGGGCGGGATGACGCTCTTCGGTGCATTGTTCTGGACGACGGCGGGATCGGTGCTCGGCGCTCTGGTTCTCTACTGGCTGGGCATCAAACTCGGACGTGACCGGATGTACGCCATTGTCGAGAAGATGCCGTTCGTCGGAACCGAGGATCTGACGAAGGCCGAGGACTGGTTCACCAGACACGGTCGGTCGGCGGTGTTCTTCGGCCGCATGATCCCGGTGGTTCGCTCGGGCATCTCGATTCCGGCCGGTGTGTCACGGATGCCGGTAATGCAATTCACGTTGTACACCACGCTCGGCAGCCTGATCTGGAACTCCATATTCGTGCTGGCCGGTTACTTCCTCGGCGAGAATTGGCATTACGTGGAGAACTACGCCTCGGTGTTCCAGTACATCGTCATCGGCATCGTTGTGGCGCTGATCGCGTGGTTCGTGGTGAAGAAAATGAAGTCGAGGCGCGTCGAGGTTGAGTGAACCTCACAGATCGTCGATATCGATGAAGCCGTCCTGCAGAGCCCTCGCCAACAATGCCGCTTTGGTGGGTGCCGTGCGCCCCACCGCGGAGTACTTGGCTCGGATCCGGGACAAGTGGGTGTTCACAGTTCCCATCGACAGATAGAGCGCCCGCGACGCCTCCGACTTGGAGTCGGACACCAGCCACGTGGTGAGCACTTCGATTTCACGAGCGCTGAGCCGCGGATCGGAGCCTTCGTGGATGCGGATGTCGAGAATTGTCATGAAAATCCTTGATATCGGGCACCACCGCTGTCCCGGCGGCGCGAACACAGCACATCACACCGCACTCTTTCCGTTGGGTCACTCCGGTTGATGACCGAGGTCGCTCTCACCCGAGAGTGAGTACTGTCACCGGCACCGTCACGGTCGGTCTCACCTCGGTAAAGTCCGTCCCCATGAACGAGCTCGACGCGACTGCCACCCATTTCGTCGAGGCGGCCGTCACATTGTTGGTCGCGGATCCTCGACGAATTCTCGACCGCGGTATGCGCATCGAGGACGTCGTCCACGCATCCGACTCGTCGACAGCGACGTTCTTCCGCAAGTTCAGCACCAAGGCCGACTTTCTCGACAAGGTGGTCGAGCAGCTGGCCCGGACCTCGCTGCCCACCGACGTCCACGAAACAGTTCGCAGCCAGGTGACGAACGGCGGTGCATCGATTCGCTCGACGGTGACGGCGCTCGTTGCGCAGTACTTCCCGGCAATCGTCGACCGGCAAAGCATCACCGAGTCTCTTCTGGACCACGTTTTCGGCGGACCGTCGTCCCCGACCCTGTTGAGTGAGTACCGCGTCCGAGACCAAGCCGTACTGGGCGCGTTCGAGGCACTGTTCGACCCCGACGGCGGGGCCTTTCGCCGTCCCTTCACAGCCCGAACGTTCGCAGTGACGGTCAACGCAATCATCGATGGATTTCGCCTCCGCAGTCAGGCGGACGCCGCGTCCGTATCGGCCGAGGTGATGTCCGACGCGGTGCTTGCCTTTCTCGGGGCCGTCGTCGACACGTCCGGACGTCATCAGCACCTCGATGATGTGGGAGAAGTCGATTCACCGGTCGAGGAACGCCCGCTTCCTCGCGATCCTCGCGCTGCGATCGTCACAGCTGCGCGCGACGAGTTCGGAAAGCGTGGCTACTTCATGACGCGAATGGACGACGTCGCCGACATCGCAGGAGTGCCGAGGACGGCCTGCAAGACACTGTTTCCGACCAAGCCGTCCGTCATCGTTGCAGCCCTGCAGAATCGGGTCGATCATCTTCGCGAGTCGGTAGCCGACGACCAGTTGCTGGGCCTCGATGAACTCACGATTCTACGAAATCACATGCTGCGGTGCGCGCAGCTCGCCGCCGACGAAGTCGAATTCATGGACGCGCTCCTCGTCGCCGTCGCACACGACACGTACGGCGAGCCGGAGGGGTTGATCTCGATCAAGGAGAAACTCAACCTGCCGGCAATCATCGGGCCGGTCATCGCGCGGGGTCAGGACAGCGGGGTGTTCCGAAAGAGCTCGAGCCCAGTCGATCTCGCAGCAGGCATCACCAATACGCTGCTGATGCGATGCTTCACACGAAGACAGAACAGCCCGCAGGACAACGCGAACTTCGTCGCTGAACTCCTCCTCGACGGTCTCGGTGTGCACTGAGCATCGACCGAGTGCGTGTTATCGGACCCGCCGGATGCCGTCCGCGAAGTCGTCGAGAGCGGCAAGTATCTCCTCGGCCTGCCACACCCTGTTTCGTCGCCCCTTCGACGTCTGGTGCAAAATTCCCACCTCGGTCAGCTTGTCGATTGCCCGCTGAGCCGCAATCTCGCTGACGGCGAAAGTGTTTCGTACGTAGGCGTTGTCGACGACCGGTTGCGCCACCAGCGCGTCGAGTAGTTTCCACACAACCGAGTCGCTGCGTGCGACGACGCGATCGGTGTACTCGGTTCTGACGTCGGACAGCTCGTCTACCAATCGCCGCCCACCTTCGACGGCGTGGAAGGTGGCAGCGGTGAGGCTTCGCACGATCGCCTCGACATCCCCGGCGCGGTAGGCATCCAGACTTCGGAAGTAGCCTGCGGTGTCCGTGAGGAGCCCAGCAGACAGTGGAACCGTCACTCGCTCCGTCACTTCTGCCCTCCGCAGCATCGCGTGGACTATGGCCCGGCCCGTTCGCCCATTTCCGTCCGTGAACGGGTGAAGCGTTTCGAATTGCGCATGCGTGACGGCGATATGCGGGATGACGGGCAAGTCCGAACGAGCTGCGAACTCGAACAGGTCGGCAAGTGCACCCGGAAGCCGGTCGTGGTGCGGTGGAACGAAAGCGGCACGGTGCGGGCCTATGTCCGATCCCCCGATCCAGACTTGCTGAGTCCGCCATTGCCCCGGGAACGGATCGCCGTTGGACTCCATCAGCGATCGGTGCATCTGAAGCACGCTTGCTTCTCCGATCGATGATCCGACCTCGAGTGCTGCTTCCATCGCACGGACGTTTGCCGACACGATCGAGGCGTTCCGCGTTGTGGGCGCACCCAATTCGGCGAGTGCAAGCGCCCTGGCTCCCACGGTCAGATTCTCGATCTGAGAGGACGCCGAGCTTTCCGTCCGCAACAGAATCGAACTCATGGGTGCAAGTTCCACCGATGAACCGAGCCGCTCAGAGGCATAGTGGTCGAATCGAACGATCTCACGGAGGGCGTCCTCCGACTCCGCGATCAGCTGCGCAGGCAGGTTCAGCTCTACCTCTGCAATACGCGGCGGTACAGCTGCTCGATAGTCACCCTGATGCAGCCGCCTCTGGGCGCGCGACATGCACGAATCGGCGACACGCCACGGCCGGCTCTCGAACTCCACCGCAGGCCAGGATGCACCGGCCTCACCGTCTGCCATTATGTGACCATACCAAACCTTATTTGCATATGGTTTGGTATGGCCTGCTCAACCGTACGATCGGCGCGTTCGGACAATGTCGAGATGCAGGTCGACCTCGCCGATGGCAGCTACCTTTTACAGTCAGGCTCGAAATTGGCCATGTTGCAACCACTCCCCTGACTCAGTCCTTCGGAATACGGTATCGACTGCCGATGAACGCGAAGGCCGCATATCCCAGAATCACCACCACATAAAGCACAGTCGGCACCACGAACACCCACGCGCTCACCGACGCACCTGTAGTCGTGCCCGCAACGACGCAGATCCAGGCGAACAGCAGTGCGGAGGCGACTCCGATCCAGTCGAGGTCCTCGGAAATCTTGCGGTTCAGTTCGGGCCGATTCTCGGGGGCAGTCCAGTACTCGTGCAGTCGTCGACTCGGCAGGTTCACCAGCTGGGCCGGGACCTTCGGCAGCCACCACCCGACGCTGACGAACAACCCGACCATGACGAATCCGGTACCACCCATCGTGAGGAGGAAGGAGAGCTTCGAATCCATCCGATCCACCTGACCGGAGCCGTCGAAATGTGCAGGAATCTCGTCGCCCGCGGTGACGGCGACCCAGACGAGAACACCGATGAAGACGAGACTGGACAGCAGTAGGGCAGCGCGCGAAAGCTTCATCCCAGTCAACATTAGCGCCTGCGGCAGTGGTGTGGTGCTGAGCCTCTGGGTCGCTCCGCAGGCTATGCTCCTGTGCCACAGACGGCACCTATCCGCACCACTGCCGGAGGCATCGATGCCCAACAACGAGTTCGGAGACTTTCAGACTCCGACCGAGTTGGCGCGCGCGTTGGTTAACGCCCTGCCTCGTCGCGAATGGACCCGCGTCCTGGAACCCACCTGTGGTGTCGGGAACTTCCTGTCAGTGATGGCCCGGACTCACCCTGAAACAGAGCGCGTCGGGATCGAGGTGCAGCCCGAGTATGCCTCATCAGCAGCACAATTCGGCAGGATCATCACAGCGTCGATCTTCGACTTCGATCTGGCCCGAGATATCGAGTGGAGTTCGGGGCCCGGCGCGACCCTCGTGATCGGCAACCCACCGTGGGTCACCAACTCGCAACTGTCGGTGCTCGATTCCGCCAATCGACCCGCACGCACGAACACGAAGAACGCTCGCGGCATCGACGCCATCACCGGCAGCTCCAACTTCGATATCGCAGAGTTCATTTGGATCAAGTTGCTCACCGAATTCACGGATCGACCCGCAACGATCGCGATGATCTGCAAGACCCAGGTAGCTCGAAACGTTCTGCTGCACTGTGCTCAGCATCAGCTTCCGGTGACCGGTTCGAGCCTACGAATGATCGATGCGAAGAAGTGGTTCGACGCAGGGGTCGATGCCTGTTGGTTCACCGTGGAGCTCGGGGCGGGCAAGAACGACTACACCGCACAGACATATCCGAGCCTCGATGCGGTGCAGCCGGACAACAGAATCGGAGTCGTCGACGGCCAACTGGTCGCGAATGTCGCTGCATATCAGCGCAGCAAGCACTTCGACGGCACCAGCCCTCTGGTGTGGCGGCAAGGCATCAAGCATGACGCCACCGCGGTGATGGAGTTGGCCGAGAATGGCGGCCCGCGAACCAAACTGGGAACCGGCGTGGACATCGAAGCCGACTACCTGTTCCCACTCTTCAAGTGCACCGATGTCTACCGCGACAAGCTGGACTCGGTGTCCAAGTGGATGATCGTGCCGCAGTCGCATACCGGCGACGACACCGAGCAGTTGACGCACACCGCACCGAAGTTGTGGGCATACCTCAACGCCAACGCCGCGGCGCTCGACGGGCGGAAGTCGTCGATCTATCGCAATAGAGCCCGGTTCTGCATCTTCGGTGTAGGCCCGTACACGTTCGCGCCCTACAAGATTGCGATCTCCGGGTTCCACAAGATTCCACAATTCAGGATGGTCGGTCCCTACGACGGCAAACCAGCCGTGTTCGACGATGCCACCTATCTGCTCCCTTTCGAGGACCCCGCAACCTGCTCCGTCGCCCACGCGTTACTGACCGGGCCCGAAGCCACCGATCTCATTGCTGCTCTGGCATTCTGGGACAGCAAGCGGCCCGTGACGAAGAAGCTCTTACAACGCATCGATCTCGCGGCGGTCGCCCGGGCGACCGACCCCGTCGTACTGAGTGAGCGTTCCGCAGCGGCTGCAGCTGCGCACGGTCTAGTGTTCGAGGCAGCATCGCTCACTCACGCGGTGGATCTCGCGATAGGCAAAAAGCTGTGACTGTCGATCCTCTTCAGCGACAACCTGTCCCGGAAATGGCTCTCTTCTTCGTCGGAGGAGTCATGTTCGTCGCGGCTACCGTGATGAAGTGGAACGCCTTGTTCATCACGTCCATCTTCCTCTGCGTATTCGCCGGTTTCGCAGCCCTCATTTCGACATGGCTGTCCCGTCAGAGTCGGCGCATCATCGCACTGTCCGGCATCATCAACCTGCTGGCAGGCCACATACAGAGGTCGCGCCGACGCAGTGGAGACGTCACAGATCGGTCTTGATCGTTTCGGCCAATCGGTCGAGGTACTCGGCGTTGCGTTTGTAGTGCACCCAGGGCCCAATTTTGGTGCTAGTCACCAGGTGGGCGCGTTGTAGCACCGCCATGTACTGCGAGGCAGTCGACTGCGAGACGCCCGCTCTGGATTGAATATGCTTGAGGCACACCCCTACCTGTTCGGCCGGTTCGAGCTGCGGCGGAAAGTCGCTCGGGTCCTTGAGCCATTGCATGATCGCCAATCGCGCCGGGTTGCTGAGAGCACCGAACACTGCCGCAAGCTCCGCAGGATTCAGTTCGTCTGCCACCCTCGAAGCGTACTCCAATATCGCAATATCGCGATCTGTGGTCTACTTACCCAGACATCGTGATATCGCGATATCTAGATAAGGAGAAGCTGATGAAGACAGCAGTAGTCGTGGGGGCCAACGGCGTGATCGGCGGAAATTTGGTCGAACACCTGCAGCGGACCGGGGATTGGAACATCATCGGCCTGTCCCGCAGCGGCGGTATCGACAGCGAACGCGTCCAGCACATTGCGGTGGACCTGCTCGACGGCGACGAGACTCGACGCCGACTCTCGCACCTGACAGACGTCACGCACATCTTCTACGCCGCGTACCAGGAACGCCCGACGTGGGCCGAGCTGGTGCCTCCCAATCTGGCGATGCTCGTCAACGTGGTCACCGTGATCGAGGACAGTTCTCCGAACCTGGAACACGTCAGCCTGATGCAGGGCTACAAGGTCTACGGCGCGCATCTCGGACCGTTCAAAACCCCTGCGCGCGAAACCGATCCACCGCACATGCCGCCCGAGTTCAACATCGACCAACAACAGTTCCTCGAAAGCCGTCAGGTCGGAAAGAGGTGGTCCTGGTCGGCTATCCGGCCATCGGTGGTGTGCGGTGTAGCGCTGGGGAATCCGATGAATCTGGCCACCGTCATCGCTGTCTACGCCACCATGTGCAAGAAGCTGGGCGTGCCCATGCGATTCCCGGGCAAGCCCGGTGCTTTCGGATCTCTGCTGGAAATGACCGATGCATCGTTGCTCGCCGAAGCGACCGTTTGGGCCGCAACCACTCCCGCGTGCGCGAATCAGGCGTTCAACATCACCAACGGAGACCTGTTCCGCTGGAACGACATGTGGCCGCGCATCGCGGACATCTTCGGGTTGGATACCGCCACCCCACTGCCCATGTCACTGGCCGACGTCATGGCCGACAAAGAGTCACTGTGGAATTCGATCGTTGCCGAGCACGAGCTGAAGCCCACTCCCTACCGCGATGTGTCGTCCTGGGCGTTCGGTGACTTCGTGTTCTCCTGGGACTACGACGTCATATCCGACGGCTCCAAGGCCCGCCGCATGGGTTTTCATCGTTTCGTCGACACCGAGGCGATGTTCGCCGGCATCGTCACAGATCTTCGGCAGCAACGAATCATTCCCTGAGCGAATCGGGCTCGGTGGTTCCGCACCCCGGGAGCTGTGGAGGCATAGGCTTTTCGACGCACGCCCCCGACAAGGAGATCGCCATGTCAGTGAAGTCCGAATCGACGTCCACTCGGCACGTGATGCCCAAGAAGCAACTACTCGCAGTCAGTATCGGCAATGCCGTCGAGTGGTACGACTGGACGGTCTATGCGACATTCTCGATCTACTTCGCGACCCAGATCTTCTCCGGTGACAACCCGGCTGTGGCTCTGTTGAGCACCTTGGCGACGTACTCGGTGGCGTTCTTCTTCAGGCCGCTCGGGGGCTTGCTGATCGGACGTTTTTCCGATCTCAGAGGGCGACGTCAGGCAATGATCCTGACGATCGCGATGATGTCGGGTGGGTCGTTCGCGATCGCGGTCCTCCCCACGTTTTCCGTGGCAGGTTGGATAGCTCCGATTCTGCTGTTGCTGGCCCGGATCGTCCAGGGCATGTCGATGGGCGGTGAAGTCTCCAATGCGTCGGCCTACCTCGCCGAGATCGCCCCGAACGATCGGCGGGGGCGATACTCGTCCTTCTATTACATCTCCACCGGCACGGCCATTCTCCTTGCCTCACTACTGGGCGCGTATCTGACCTTCGTGCTCGACGGCGACCAACTGAGCTCGTGGGGCTGGCGCGTACCGTTCGTCATCGGCGGGCTGCTCGGAGTAGTGGGACTCTGGATGCGACGCGGCATGGCCGAAGCCGACAACCAAGAACGCAACGCAGTGAAGGCGAAGGCCGTGCGAAACCCGTTGTGGATGACCATGAAGCACCATCCTCGTGCCGTCCTGCAAGTCGTTGGATTCGTTCTCCTCGCCACTCTCGCCTACTACACGTTCTTCTCCGCGATGACGCCCTACGCCGTCAAGCAACGCGGAGCGGAGGCCAACGACGTGTTCGTGGCCTTGTCGATTGCGACAGCGATGTTCGTCGCGTTGCAGTACCCCATGGGCGCTCTCGCGGACCGCATCGGCCGCAAGCCGCAATTGCTCACCTACGCTGCACTGTTCGCGATTCTGATCATCCCGCTCTCCAAGCTGATCGGGCCGTCGTTCGTCAAACTGCTGATCGTCTTCTGCGTCGGCCTGCTGCTGTTCGCGATGTGCTCGGCCATCATTCCTGCCGTTCTGGCCGAAGCCTTCCCGGCAGAGCTTCGAGGTGTCGGTATCGGGGCCTGGTACAACCTCACGGTTGCGTTGTTCGGTGGCACCGCTCCCCTACTGGTCAATGCCTTGTCCGACGCAGGCCACGCCGACTGGTTCTTCTACTATCTCGCTGCAGCAGCCGTGATCTCGTTCTTGACGATGGTGTGGATGCCGGAGAAGCGTGGCCAGGACCTGGACTGATTATCGGCGACACTACGATCGGATGGCACACCGTCCGAGGCCGTAGGAGAGTCAATGCACCCGTTCGATGCAGCAGTCGCACTCGAGAGTGTCGGCGAGGGCACGTACGCCGGACGTACGTCGCCGTCGTACAACAACATGGTCGGCCCGTTCGGTGGCATCACCGCGGCCACGTTCATCCGGGCCGTCGAACTGCATCCAGAAGGCCAGGGAACACCGGTCTCGTTGACGGTGAACTTCGCCGGTCCTGTCGCCGAGGGTGATTTCGAGATCTCGGCTCGCCCTGTGCGGACCAACCGAAGCAACCAGCACTGGTATCTCGAACTGACTCAGAACGGTGCGGTGGCGACGACCGCGACCGCGGTGTTCGGTTCGCGTCGTGAGACCTGGGACAACATCGAGGCGACGGCCCCTGACGTTCCCTCCCCCGCCGACACGAAGCAGGGCGGTCTTCCCGACGCCATCGCGTGGGCACAGAACTACGAGATGCGTTTCGTGCACGGCGCACTGAGCGATCAGGAGTCCGCTGACTCGACCGAAACTCTGTGGATCCGCGATACACCACCGCGGCCAATGGACTTCGCGGCCCTGACCTCGCTGAGCGATGTGTTCTATCCGCGGATCTTCCAGCGGCTCGGCAAGTATGTTCCGGCTGGGACGATCTCGTTGACTACCCATTACTTCGCTACGCCCGAGGATCTCGAGCAGCATTCCGACGGATACGTCCTCGGCACCGCGCGGGCACGCCGATTTCACCAGGGCTACTTCGACCAGACTGCCGAATTGTGGACCGAGGGCGGGGTTTTGCTGGCCACCAGTCACCAGATGGTCTACTACAAGGTGTGACTCACCGACGACTGTTCCAGCAGTCGTCGTACCGCGCCCCTGGCACCGTTGTCCTGCAGCGAACGCTTGGCTCGCTGGTACGCACCTCGTAGTCGCGGACTAACCGAGAGGTCCCCGAACACTGCGCGATTGGTCAGGAATGCTCCGGGATTGTCGTGGTCTTCCCACGACAGTCGCTGCAGACGCTCCGCATCGGCGTCGATCATGGGCACGTCTCCGCGCTCGTACACCCCACACCATCCGGCGAGTATCAACGCGCAATGATCGACGGTCCGATCGTGCGCCAACCGATCTCGCAGTACCGGCAGCACGAACTTGGGAATCCGCGCGGAGGCGTCGACGATCTGACGTTCGAGGGTGTCTCGAACGGCCAGGCTCGAAAATCGTAACAGCAGTTGCTCGATATAGGCGTCGAGGTCGATCCCCGGCACCGGCGCGAGCGTCGGGGCAGCCTCCGCACGCATGTACGATGCGACGAATTCACGCATGTCCGGATCCGCCATCACCTCGTGAACGTGGGTGTATCCGGCGAGGATGCCGAGGTAGCTCATGGCCTGGTGGGATCCATTGAGCACCCGAAGTTTCATGTGCTCGTACGGTGCGACATCGGAGACGAGTTGCACTCCTACTTCGTCGAACGGTGGCCGCCCGAACGAGAAGGTGTCTTCGAGTACCCACTGCGAGAACGATTCCGACTGAACGGGCCAGCGGTCGTCGATGCCGAAATCACGTCGCAGGTCGTCGACGACGGTGGGCGTCGTGGCCGGGGTGATGCGGTCGACCATCGAATTGGGGAACGCGGTCGTGGCATCGATCCAGTCGGCCAAGTCGCTGTCGTGGTGGCGCGCGAAGGACGTCAGCGCGGTGCGGGTGACCGCGCCGTTGTGAACGATGTTGTCGCAGGACATCACGGTGAACGGCGGAACTCCGTGGAATCGACGGGTGGCGAGAGCCACGGTCAGAAAACCGAAGACGCTCTTCGGTATGGAGAGATCCTCGAGATCCGCCAGCACCGACGGGTCGGTGGGCTCGAACGCTCCCGTCAGATCGTCGACGCCGTAACCGCCTTCGGTGATGGTCAGGGACACGATCATCGTGGACGGTGAACTGAGCACATCGATGACGGCCTGCGGATCGTCGGGTGCGAAAATGAAATCGGCGACAGAGCCGACGATTCGGGCGTCACGTATGCCGTCGGGGTCGACGGTCACGAGTGTGTAGAGGTAGTCCTGGGCGTCGAGGACCTCTCCGATTCTCTTGTCCTGGGGCAGTACTCCCACCCCGCACAGCGCCCAGTCCAGGTGCCCGGCCGCGAGCAATCGGTCGAAGTAGACCGCCTGATGTGCGCGGTGAAACGCACCGACACCGAAATGAACGACACCGCAGTGCAGTTCGTCGGCGTCGTACTCGGGCCTCGCGACGGTCGCCGGTAGGTGTTCCAACGTGGTGCGACGAAGCTCGCTCATGACTTCGGTCCTCGAGTCGGCTGAAGATGAAACGGACGTGGTGAGCGGTGGCGCTCCCGGGCAGGTTCTGCCACCAGGAGCACCACCGCAGTTCAGGGGTGAATCAGCAGGACGACTTGTAGACGTACTGTGCGCCTTCGCCGTCGATGTTGTCGGCGGTGATGACGTGGAAACCGGTGGAGATCTCGGCGGTGACCGGCTTGTCGTCGATGGCCGCCATGGCCTGCTCGACGCCATCGGTGCCGATGGTGCCGGGCTGCTGAGCGATCAGTGCTTGCACCGTTCCCTCACGAAGCTGCTTGACCTGCGCCGGGCCCGCATCGAAGCCGACGATCTTGACCTGATCCTGCTTGCCCGCCTGCCGAACTCCGGTTGCGGTGCCCTCGGCCGCAAAGGTGTTGGCAGCGAAGATGCCGACGATGTCGGGGTCCTTGGCCAGTGCGGCCGAAACCAGACGGGCTGCTTCGGCCGGATCGTTGTGGCTGTACTGCACGCCCAGATAATCGAAGGCCGAGTTTGCTCCGACGGCTTCCTCGAAGCCTTCCACTCGGGCGTCGGCGGTGGAGACTCCCGGATCGGTGGAGATCACCAGTACCTTGCCGCCTGCCGGGCTGAGCCGCTCGATGGCGCTGAATGCCTCTGCGCCGCCGCCCTTGTTGTCGGACGAGATGGAGGAGACCGCGATGGACGGGTCTTCGAGAGTGGTGTCGACGAGGACGACCTTGATGCCGGCTTTGGAGGCTGCCTCGAGGGGTGCCTGCATGGCGGCGACGTCGGTGGGCGCAATGAGAATGGCCGACGGCCGTGATGCCACAACCGAATCCACGATCGGCTTCTGCAGCGTCGGGTCGAACTTCACCGGCCCCTGAGTGTCGACGGTGACGCCTGCCTCCTTGGCCGCGGCCTCGATTCCGCACTGCATGCTGATGTAGAACTCGTCGCCGCTGACGCCCTGGATGAAGGCGATCTTGCCGCTGCCGCCACCGCTTCCGGAGTCGGACGAACAACCCGCCAGGAACATGGCGGAGACCGAAGCGACACTCAGTGCAACGACGGCGGTGCGTGATGTGATCATGGTCGACTTTCTTGTAAGGGGTTGCGAGCGAGGGAGTTCAGGGCCGGTCCGAAGCTAGGGACTTCGAGACCAGAGTCTCTTGAGTGAGCTGGGCGATTGGCCTCGACTTGCGGCGTCGCGTCGACGTTGGTCGAAGTAGACCGCGGCGATGAGAACGGCACCGACGGCGACCTGCTGCCAGAAGGGCTGTACTCCGACGATGACGAAGCCGTTCTGCAGTACGGCCGGAATGAACAATCCGACGACGGTGCCGAACATGGTGCCGATGCCGCCGAAAAGGCTCGTTCCACCGATGACCACTGCCGCAATGACATTGAGGTTGGTCTGGGACTGGCCGGCGATCGCGGTGGTGCCGTACTGAGACAGCGACAGTATGCCCGCCAATCCGGCGAGGGTGCCGGAGAGCGCGTAGATCTTGACCAGATGCATGTCCACCTTGATGCCGACGCGGCGAGCGGACTGCTCCTTGGAGCCGACGGCGAAGGTGTAGAGGCCGAACTTGGTGCGGTGCAGAACGATTCCGAAGATGACGACCAGCACCAAGGCGATGCTCGAGATCAACGGGATGGTGGTGGCAGGCAGGTTTCCGTAGCCGATCGTGTCGACGAGGACCGGTGGTACGTCGCGGATGTCGACGCCGCCGGTGATGACCTGCGACAGACCGAGCGCCCCGCCCAGTGTGCCGAGTGTGACGATCAGCGGAGGCACTTTCGCCTTACCGATCAGAAATCCGTTCAGCAGACCCCAGCACAGGCCGCATCCCAGCGCCACCACGATGCCGACGGCCGCCACTCCCCAGCCGTCGCCGCCGATCGCGGCCATCGTCTTCGCCGACACGACGCCGGAGAAGACGAGCACCGAGCCGACCGAGAGGTCGATGCCGCTGGTGACGATCACGAACGTCATGCCGATACCGAGAACGGCCAGGATGGAGACGTTCTGGATGATCTGCCGGATGTTGCCCCATTCGGGGAAGCTGCCGGGGGCCATGATCGAGAACACCAGGCAGATCGCCGCCAGCACGAGCACGATCTGAAAGACCTGGACTCGCGCCAACTTTCCGAGCGACTCGACGAGATCGAACGTGTGCCGTGACGGCCTGTCGCCGGGAGGCAGCGGCTCGAGCGATGGGGAGATGGTCTGGTTGCTCATCGTGTTGCTCCGGTGGTTGCGCCGGTCATCGCACCGACGAGTTCTTCCATGGTCGTGTTCTTGGCGTCGAGGGTGGCCACGCGCTTGCCCATCCGCAGCACCTGGACACGGTCGGCTACTTCCATCACGTGCGGCATGGAGTGGCTGATGAACACCACGGCCACTCCCCTGTCCGCGACCCGACGGATGGTGTCGAGGACGTTGCGCGTCTGCACGACACCGAGGGCGGCGGTCGGTTCGTCGAGAAAGACGACGCCCTTGGCCCAGGCGACGGCACGCGCGATGGCGATGGCCTGTTGCTGGCCGCCGGACATCGATCCCACCGGGACGGTGAGGCTACGGACGGTGGCACCGAGTTCGTCGAGCGCATCCTGTGATTGCTTGCGCATCGTGGAGACGTCGAGGAAACCGAGGCGGCCGAGCGGCCCCTTGGCCGGCAGTTCGCGTCCGAGAAACATGTTCTGTTGCGCGTTGAGATGCGGAGCGAGCGCGAGATCCTGGAACACCGTTTCGATTCCGAGCTCTGCCGCCACCGTCGGACTGTCGAGATCGACTGCTGTGCCGTCGAACAGGATCTCTCCGGTGTCGACGGCCAGGCTGCCCGAAAGAGCCTTGACCATCGTGGACTTGCCTGCGCCGTTGTCGCCGATGAGGGCGACGACCTCACCCGGGTAGATGTCGAAGTCGGCGTCGTCGAGGGCGCGCACGTTTCCGAAGCTCCTCGACAATCCCCTCGCTTCGAGGATCGGTGTCGCAGCAGGTGCAACGGTGGCCATGGGTACTCCTCGGTCGAATGGAAACGTTCGGGTGTGGGACAGGACGCCCCCGCCGACGCCGGTGCAGCACGGTTCGAGAACTGGGCCTGCGCGGCATGTCGAGCTCCCTGCGGGGCTCGCTGTGTAAACGAGTGTGACCCACACAACTCGCATTGTCACGTGTTTCGCGAAAATTCATGTCACCGGTGACATGGCCTGTCGGCCCAGCAGTCATTCCGCCGCAGTACGAGGCCGATACCCGACCACCGAGTACCGTCTTTGAACTGGACAAATGGACGATCTACACCGTTTTCGCGACGGGAACGACGCGCTGCGGTACCGTCCATGACACCGATGACATACGCGTCCATTCCGGGACGGATGACACCGATGACATGACCACTCGGAACAGTGAAGGTAGACCCCCATGGCGAAGTTCGACGGCCGCAAGATCTTGGTGACAGGTGCCAGCGGAGGCATCGGCTCGGCAACCGTTCGACGATTGGTGGCCGACGGTGCCGACGTCGTCGCGTCGGGCCAATCCGTGGACGCGCTCGACAAGCTGGCCGACGAGACCGGGGCAACGCCCCTGGCGTTCGACCTGACGTCCGAGGACAGTGTTCGCGACGCCGTCGCGGGCCTCGAGCTGTACGGGGTGGTCAACTGCGCCGGTTTCGGCGGCGAGATCGCCACGCCTCAGGACACCGACATCTCGATCTTCGACAAGGTCATCGCCATCAACGCGCGCGGCGCTTTGCTGGTCATCAAGTACACCGTGCCGGCCATGATCGCCGCAGGCACCGGAGCCATCGTCAACGTCTCGAGCCAGGCCAGTCTCGTCGCTCTGACCGGACACATCTCCTACGGATCCTCGAAAGCAGCCTTGGACAACATCACTCGGGTCTCCGCACTCGAACTCGGCCGCCACGGCATCCGCGTGAACGGTGTGAACCCGACGGTCGTCATGACGGAGATGTCTGCCTTCTACTGGGGTCGCCCGGAGATCGAGGAGCCGTTCCTGGCGCAGATGCCGCTGGGACGCTGGGCCACCGAAGACGAGATTGCCGCGCCGATTGCCTTCTTACTGAGCGATGATGCTTCCATGGTGACCGGAGTGTCGTTGCCGGTGGACGGCGGCTACACCAGTCGCTGACGGGACGAGGACGAGCAGACGGGGTAGATCATGACCACCATGCAAGACGTCGCGGCGCTGGCCAAGGTCAGTGCCAAGACCGTCTCACGGGTGTACAACAACGACCCGCACGTCGATCCCGATACTCGTGCCCGCGTTGCCGAAGCGCTCGAGTCGCTCAACTATGTGCCGAACACGATGGCGACCTCCTTTCGCAACGGCCAGACGGCGGCCATCGGTGTCGCCGTCCCGGATATCGACGACCCCTTCTTCTCCTCCATCGCACGCGCAGTGGAGGAACGGGCCCGTCAGGACGACATGGCAGTTCTCGTCACCAGCCTCGGTCACGACGGAGATCAGGAACAGGCGTTGGTGGAGTCGCTGCTGCGGAGGCAGTTGAGCGGCTTGATCATCGCGCCGACGGGTGCGGACCACGCATATCTGGAGCGCTGGATCGACAAGACACCGACGGTGTTCGTCGACCGCGCACCCGACGGTCTCAAAGCCGACAGCTTCGTCGACGACGATCACGGCGGGGCGGTATTGGCCACCGATCATCTCCTCGATCTGGGTCATACCCGCATCGCCGTGATCGGCGACAGTGCCGGGATCCCGACCAGCCGCAATCGCTTGGCCGGATATCGAGAGTCGTTGCAGGCCAGGGGAATCGAATTCGACGAGGCTCTCGTCGCTCTGGGTGTGCTGGACCGCGAGGACGCCCGTGTAGCACTGACCGACCTGACCGCACTCGACAGTCCGCCTACCGCACTGTTTCTGTCGAACGCGCGAGTGGCAATGGCCTGCGTGCCTGTTCTACAGCAGGTGAATTTGCTGCATCTGGCGTTCGTCGGATTCGGCGACTTTCCCCTCGCCGATGCGGTGATGCCACCGGTGACGGTGATCGATCAGAACCCGGCTCGACTCGGCCATCTGGCCATCGAACGACTGTTGGGTCGAATCGAGAATCCGGGTCGCCGTTACAAGCGACGCAACATCCTCGGTGTCGAGTTGATCGAGCGCGAATCCTGTACTCCTGGAACCACTCACACCATCAGCTGAGCCCGAGTTCTCGGGCGACGAGATCGGCTTGCTGCGCGGTCGTCAGTTCGGCGTCGACGCGTAGGTGCGGGATGCGCGGCGTCCGAGCAGGCGGATCCACCGGCCTGTGGGCATCGCGATCCGCGCCACGAGCGGCCCGGCGTCGCGCCAGGAGTTCCGGCGATCCGTCGACGTGGATCACCTTCGTTGCAGCAGGGGTCAATTCGTTCACCAGCAGCGTCCATTCGGGCGCGCCCGTCAATTCGCGGGTGAAGGGCGCAACGAGGACGGGCCGCTGACCGAGCTGTACGAGATCCCGGGCAGCGGCGCGCACCACGGCGTAGCGCCCGGCGCGAATCCGCTCCGAATGTGGTCCGGCACTGTTCCAGTGCGGGCCTTCGATCAGCGAATCCAGTTCGTCCAGTAGCGGATTGGTGAGGGTGTCCAGGTCGAGCAGAGCAGTACCGAGACGGCGCGCCAGCTCTCTACCCAGCGTCGTTTTGCCACTCCCCGCCGCGCCGGCAACCACCAGGACCGGCAGGGATTCCCGTTCGATTCCGAGGACGTCTTGACAGACACGAGGCATAGCGGGAATCATACAAGACAACGTTGTCTCGCATACGTGCTACAGCGACACACTTCCTCCGATCGAGAGTTCACGTGACCGAGCGCGCCAGCATCAAAGACGTCGCCGCCTTGGCGGGCGTCAGCTTCAAGACCGTCTCACGCGTCGTCAACGGCGTGGATACGGTCCTGCCGGAGCTACGCGAGCGGGTCGAGGCTGCGGTGCAGACACTGAACTACGTTCCGAACTCCGCCGCCAGGTCCCTTAAATCGGGGTCGGGCAACACCATCGGGATCGTCGTCGACTCCATCGACGATGTCTTCTTCGCATCACTGGTCAGTGCCGTCGAAGATCGCGCACTCGAACACGGGCTCGCCGTCATCGTCGGCAGCACCGGCTTCGATGCCCAGCGAGAACGGGATCAGCTTGCCCTTCTGGCCGGACAACACGTGCGGGGCATCATCCTCGCGCCGGTCGGCGACCACAGTGACTTCCTCGTACCTCGGCGTCGCACACTGCCCACGGTCACCATCGACCGCTCGATCATCGGTTTCGATTCTGTCATCGTGGACGATTACGGTGCCGCCAAGCGAGCCGTCGAGAAGTTGGTGGCAAGCGGGCACACGCGAATTGCTCTGCTCGGCTTCGACGATCGCCTGCAGACTGCGCAGTTGCGCAGGCAGGCGTATCTCGACGTTCTCGCCGATCTCGGCCAAGAGCCGGAGGCCGCGCTCGCCCCTCCGGTATCCCACGCCGCAGATTCGGTGCGGCCTGTAGTGAAGACGCTGCTGGCGCAGCGCAATCCACCGACTGCGTTCTTCGTCGCCAACGCTCGACACGCGACCGCCGTGGTGTCGGTTCTGCACGAGATCGGTCGCACCGACGTAGCCATGGTGTCGTTCGGCAATTTCTCGCTCGCCGATGCCGTCAGCCCGTCGGTGACCTGCATCGACCAAGACCCGTATCGCATCGGCACCCTCGCATTCGACCGCCTGGTGCGGCGGTTCGACGATCCCTATCTCGAACCCGAGCAGCAGATAGCGCCGACCACTCTCGTGGAACGACTTTCACACGCACTCCCCCTACCCGTAGAGAAATGAGAACTACTACGTGAACCCCAGACTTGTTGCGGGACTGGACCTCGGGAGCACCGGCGTCAAAGTACTCGTCACCGACGATGCAGGCACCGAGCTGCTCATCGAGCAGAGTCCCACGCCGTGGCGGCACGGACCGGGCGGAACCACCGACCTGGCCGCGGAGGATCTGTTGTCCACCATCGGGCACCTACTCGACGTGGTCGCTCGCCGGCTGCCCGAGGAAACCGATGACCCGGCCGCCCGCATCGACGCCATCGCGGTGTCCGGGATGGGTGAGACGGGCTTTCTTCTCGATGAAGACAACGTTGTCCGGGCACCGGCCTTCGCGTGGTTCGATCCGCGTGGTCAGCAGCAGGTCGACAACCTGCCGGCCGAATTGCGCGATCAGTTCGCCGGCAAGACCGGGCTTCCCGTCGGCGTTCAGGTCTCCGTCGTCAAGATCGCCCACCTACGAGACAACGGACTGAGCCTGAACGGGCTGCGCTGGTTCAATCTGCCGGAGTTCGTCGTCCTGTCCCTCGGCGGTCGTGCGGTGGCCGACTACTCGCTGAGTTCGCGCACCGGACTACTCGATCAGGACAGCGGCGAACCCTGGTCGGAGATGTTGGCGCACCTGGGTGTCGGAACCGACTTCATGCCACCCCTGGTCGACGCCGGAACCGATCTCGGAATAGCCGACGCATCAACACTTCCCGAGTCCATCGCCGGCGCTCGTCTGACTGTGGCCGGTCACGATCATCTCGTGTCCGCGGTGTCCGGCGGAGCTATCCCGCACGACCGATACCACGTGTCCATGGGCACTGCCGAGGTTTTGCTGCGGGTGCTCGACACTCCGTTGACCACCGACGCGCGGAGCAGGCTGGCCGAACACCTCATCAACTCGGTGCGCCACGTGGTTCCGGGCCAACATGTGCTCGTCGCGGGAGTGAAGACCGGCTTGCTGATGCGACGGGCGTTGCAGCTGTGCGACATCAGCGATCGTGCCGGCCGCGACCTACTGGACCAGCGAGTGTGCGCTCTGCCTCCAGGTGGACCGTTCACCGACGGTGGTATCGACATCGCCGGTGCCCGCAACGACGACGGCGTTCTGTCCATCACGGTCCGGACCGACGGGATCGATTCGGCCGAGCTGTTCCGTTCGATTCTGTTGCACGGCAACGACGAAGTGGCTCGACTCATCGAGGCACTCGACGCCGAGGTGCCGCCGGCCAGGACGACATTGCTCACCGGCGGCTGGGCCGGGATGGCCAGCGTGCGAGACGCGCGAGCTCAGGTGCTGCCCGGCGTCTCGGTCTCGACCCGATCCCAGGACACCGCCTACGGTGCAGCGCTGTTCGCTGCCCGCCTACTGACGCTCATAGAAATCTGAGCCCATATTTCTGCAGTGAGACAACGTTGTCCCACTCGCGCTCGACCCCAACACCCACCAGGAGAAGAAGATGAACGAACTCACCACCCTCGAACGTCGCGGAATGGCTGCCATTTCCACCGAAGACGGCAACATGCTCATCGTCGCGGGAGATCAGCGCAACGGCATGAAGGCCGTCATGAAGGACGCCGTCGACGGGCCGGGCTCGATCACCGTCGAGCAGCTCGCCGAGGCCAAAGCTGATCTGGTTCGCTACCTCGGCAATCATGCGCCGGCCATCCTGCTGGACCCGGAGGTGGCACTGCCGAAGATCGTCGATGACGGTGTGCTTTCGCGGGGCACCGCTTTGGTGGTCGGCATGGACGCGTCGGGCTTCGAGGAGACCGACGGTCTGCGCTACACCCGTTTCGTCGACGGCGTGACCCCGCGCGTCGTGCGTGACCTCGGCGGCGATGTCGCCAAGATGCTGTTCTACATGCGCCCCGAGCAGCAGGGCGTCGATTCCCGTGTTGCCGAGGAGATCCGTGACCTCGTCAAGGCTTGCTCGGCCGAGGGTCTGCTGCTCATCGTCGAGATCTTGACGTACCAGCTCGAGGGCGAGTCGGACGAGGACTACAAAGCCGGCTTCGGCAAGATCATCGCTGATTCCACGCGCATTTCGGTCGAGTGCGGTGCCAAGGTGCTCAAGCTCCCCTACCCCGGTTCCGCCGAGGCCTGCGCTGCCGTCACCGAAGCGGCACAGGGTGTTCCGTGGGCCGTGCTGTCGGCGGGCGTCGATCACGAGACGTTCATCGAGCAGGTCCGCATCGCCGTCGCCAACGGTGCACGGGGAGCGATGGCAGGCCGGTCACTGTGGAAGGACAGCATGGCTGTCTCTGCCGAGACCCGCGAGGATCTGCTCACCAACCGCGCACTCCCCCGGCTGCGTGAGCTGAACGAGGCCGTCGACGCCTGATCCGCGTCTTTCGACCGAGCCCGTGGGCGAACACGGGCTCGGTCGACGCCGTCTGGGTACCGTGAACCCATGACGGAAGACTCGAAGCACATCGATATCGTTGCCGCGCCCGGAGTGTTCGCCGACCTGCAGACCGCGCAAGAGCTGGTCGCGAGGGCGCTGTCCGCCCGCGGTCTGTCGGGCGGAATTGTCGACGCTGCAACCGGTTCCGATGAGGTTGTCGTCGTTCCCTGCGATGGAGCGCAGGTCGATACGTCGTTGTACAGCAGCGTTGTTCGCGTCGACTTCGGTCAGTGCGCGCCGGATCGTTCCGAGGGGATTCGCGCACACATCCGGGGCCGCGGTCTCGACGGCCTCAGGTTCGCGATCGACAGTCTCTACTTTCACCGCTTCCACCCCGGCACGATCGTGACGTACGGAGATCACCCCGAGCAACGCGTCGAACTGCGGATGCCCGAAGGCGTTGGCCCGTTCCCCGTCGCCGTACTGATTCACGGCGGATACTGGCGTTCGAGGTGGGAATTCGACCTGATGGATGCGATGGCGGTCGATCTGACCGCACGCGGCTACGCCACCTGGAATGTCGAATACCGCCGACCCGACGAACACGGGTGGGATGCGACGACCGAAGATGTCGCGGCTGCTCTCGCCGCGCTGGAGACGGCACCCGCCTCGCTGGATCTGTCTCGAATCGTCCTGATGGGTCATTCCGCGGGAGGTCAACTCGCCCTGCGGCTTGCGGCCGATTCCGTCGGCAAACCTGTGGCCCCTGCCCTGGCGTTGAGTCTGGCCGGGGTGCTCGACCTGAAAGTCGGCGACGAGCGGTGGCTCGGGGAGGGTGCGGTATCGAACGCGATCGGTGCCCGTTATGCGGAGGCGCGACGCATCTACGAGGAGTCGTCACCGATGTCTCGGCTGCCCCTCGGCGTTCCACAGCTGGTGGTGTCCGCAGTGGGCGACGATCCCAATCTCCTCGAGATCAGCCGCGCGTACTACGCCGCCGCATCCGCGGCTTCCGATTCCGTTGCTTCGGTCGAAGGACCGGGCGGGCACTTCGCCGTCGTCGATCCCACGTCGGAGATCTGGGTCGACATCGTTGCGGCGGTGGATGCTGCCCTGATGTGAACCGACCTCAGTCGGTGGTGATCGACAGAATCACCCGCGGCTTGCGGCGTCGAGCGATGATCAGTTCGACGAGCATGACGATGCGGTACTCGATGCCGTATTTCTTCTTCAGCACCGATGTCGGTCTCGAGGCGGCGTCTCCGGTGACGATGGTTGCCGAGCCGGTTACCGCCACGGCGTCATCGGGCACCGCTCCGCGCCGACTGCACGGGCGGAGCTCCACGCGATCGGAGTTCTTGATGCGCTTGACCTTGCCGCTCTCCGCGGGAGTGATGACGACCAGGTTGTCGCCGTCTCGGGCGATCCACACCGGCGTCGATACCGGCGCACCGGATCGACGGAAGGTGGTGAGCGAAACGAATGCCTCGTCGCCAAGGGCACGAGCGTCATCCGAAGTAGTGGCCATGAGTACCAAGTTACGCACCCTCCTCGCGTCGAGTCCGTAGTGTGCATGTTGTGACGCGGAGCACAAAGACGTGCAGCCGCGCCGGGACATCGAAAGCGAGATCGTCGTGAAGAGCACCATGCAGGACACCCCACTGTCCATCGGCCAGCTGGTTCGATTCGGGACGTCAATCCACTCCTCGGCCGAGATCACCACGTGGACCGACACCGGACCCACCACGGTGACATTCGGGGAGTTGGGCAGGCGGGCAGCACAATTGGCTCACGGCCTGCGGTCGATAGGGATCGACGACGATCAACGAGTCGCGACGTTCATGTGGAACAACGCCCCGCACATGGAGGCCTACATGGCGATTCCGGCGATGGGCGCAGTGCTGCACACTCTGAACATCCGACTCTTCCCCGAGCAGCTCACGTACATCGTCAATCATGCCGAGGACCAGGTGATCATCGCCGACGCCAGCCTGCTCCCCCTGCTGACGCCGTTGCTGCCGACGTTCGAGACCGTGCGACATCTCGTGGTCGTCGGGGTCGACCCGGCGCAGGTCACTGCACCCGACGGTATCGAGGTGCTCGGCTACGAGGACCTGTTGGCCGGCAAACCGGAGGAGTTCGATTGGCCCGAACTCGACGAACGATCAGCTGCCGCAATGTGTTACACCTCGGGCACCACCGGCGATCCCAAGGGGGTCGTGTACTCGCATCGCTCGATCTACCTGCATTCCATGCAGGCGTGCATGACCGACGCGATGGCAATTGCGCAGTCCGACAAGGTGTTGGCCATCGTGCCGATGTTCCACGCGATGTCGTGGGGGCTCCCGTATGCGGCGCTGATGGTCGGTGCGTCCCTGATCATGCCCGACAGGTTTCTGCAGCCGGCTCCGTTGGCAGAGATGATGTCGACGCTTCGTCCGACGGCGGCGGCTGCTGTCCCGACGATCTGGCAGGCCCTGCTCGCTCATCTGGACGAGCATCCGGCGGATCTGTCGAGTCTGCGTGATGTGGTGGTCGGCGGTGCCGCATGCCCACCGAGTCTGATGAAAGCCTTCCACGAGAAGTACGGCGTACACATCTCGCAGGCATGGGGCATGACCGAGACCTCACCGCTCGGCACCTCCGGTAGGCCCGACGCGGGACTGTCGCCGGAAAACGAGTTCGACTTGCGTTGCACACAAGGCAGATTCGTTGCCGGAGTTCGGGCACGACTCGTCGACGACGCCGGAACGGTGTTGCCGTGGGACGGCAAGACCGTCGGCGAGCTCGAGGTCCGTGGCCCGTGGATCACCGGCAGCTACTACCGCGCTGACGCGGACGACAAGTTCGACGACGGTTGGCTGCGAACCGGTGACGTGGGCACCATCTCCGAGAACGGCTACCTCCGGCTCACCGATCGCTCCAAGGACATCATCAAGTCCGGCGGTGAATGGATCTCCTCGGTGGAACTCGAGAACCAGGTGATGGGACATCCGGCTGTTCGTGAGGCTGCGGTCATCGGTGTGCCCGACCCGAAGTGGGACGAGCGTCCACTGGTCGCTGTCGTCGTCCGCGAGGGTGCGTCGGTGACGGCCGAAGAACTGAAAGAGTTCCTCAACAGCCGCGTCGCGCAGTGGCAGTTGCCGGAACGATGGACCTTCATCGACGAGGTCCCGAAAACGAGCGTCGGCAAATACGACAAGAAAAGGCTGCGGAGTTCCCACGCCGACGGGGCGTTGGAGGTCATCGAACTGGTGTAGGACTAACTGCTCCAACCCCAGTTGTAGGGGTTCACCACGATTCGGTACCAGGTATCGGTGTTCTCGACGTTGGTGCACGGCACCACGATGTACGACTGCGACGCCTTCTCGAGTGACAGCGCCTTGTTGCAAAAGTATTGCGCGCCTTCCCCGGACTGCTCGGCGCGATAGACAGGACCGTAATGCCATTCGTCGGCACTGGCGGTCGCAGCCCCCATGGTGGTGCCGGCGGCGAGCGGAAGCGCCAGAAGTCCGGTCAATACTGCAATGCGTCGGCTGGTGCGGTTCATTCGAGGGCCTTTCGTGGCGGCACGTCCTGCACAACGTCGCCGGCCGTGGTCCGGCCACCGACTCGATCCGTTCATTGGTGACGTCGCTCGACGGCCGAGTCGCGTTACCGGTCGACGCGACGCAGCGCGACTACCCATCGACCTCCACGCCGAACCGCACCGCCAATTCTGCCAATCCGTCGTCGTAGCCCTGACCGATCGGCCGGAAGCGCCAGCCACTCCCGCGGCGGTAGATCTCTGCGAGCAGCATCGATCGTTCCGTGGTCGCGGCATCCAGCACCGCTGTCGCGACCGCCGAATCGAGTCCATCGAGCGACACCGATACCGCGCCTAGGTCACCGAATGTGTGGTCACCGTCGATTGCTGCGGCGACGGTGATACGCACGCAATCCTCGGGAACGAGTGAAAGGTCGATCCGCACACCCTGTTCGCTGTCACCATCGATCGACATCGAGACGGCACCGTCCGAGGTGACCGGAGCGTTGTAGAACACGAAATCCTCGTCACTGGCGACCAATTCATCGTCGGACAGCAAGAACGCGACTACATCTACACCGACCCGATCGGAGTCGTCGGCACGCCAGGAACTGTTGACCGTCAGCACTGCCTGATCAGGGTCGAGGTCGACGACGCCACCCCGTGGCACCAACGGAGCGATTCGGGACCGCCGAGCAGGGAGCGGCGCGGGAACTTCGATATTCAGTTCTCGGTCGATCGCTGCCGGTGTCAGCAACGTGAGATCCCGTTCCTTCACTTTCGGCATCCGCGGGTCTCCATCGCCGCCGTCCAAGATCAGGATGTCGGTCACGCCGGCGCTGAGATTCACAGCCGGTGTCGCACCGAGTTGGATCAGGCGCGACCGCATGAGTACCGACTCGGCGTGCGAACCGCCCATGACCAAGACCCTTCTAGTCTGCCAGGGCTTGACGACTGGATCGGGCTGCTGCTCGGCTGGTTTCGGCTGGGTCTGCGGCCGAATACCTTTCGGCGTTCCTGGCTGCACATTCCGGAGCAAGTCGAGCAATTCCGACTCCGAGATGATGCGAAGGCCATGGGCGCGCGCCCTTTCGACTTTTCCGCTTTCCGTTGTGGGATCCGAACACACCACCACACTCGTGAATCGACTGACGGAATTCATCACGTCCAGTCCGGCTTCCGTGAGCTGAGCGGCCAAGCGCAATCGCGGGATTCGCGTGTCGCCGCTGATCACGACTCGCATGCCCTGAACGAGACCGCCGTCCTCGGCAAGTGGACCTGGGTTCTCCCACGCGCAATGTGTGCGGGGAACGGTATCCGGATACAGCGTCAGACGCTCGGTGCACGTGACGACTGGAAGGGGAAGTTCGAGCGACCTGGCCAGCCGAGCGCTGTGGGTGAACACCTGCGCCAGCACTAGGGCATCGTCGTAGGCGTCGTGCGCATTGGACTGCAGCACTTTCCAGTGCGCGGCCAGGGTGGACAGCTTGTGGTTGGGAGTATCGAGTTGTAGTCGCCTCGACAATGCCACGGTGCACAACCGTTGCTTCGTCGGCATGTCGATGCCCGCACGCATCGATTCGAGCTTCAAGAACCCGTGATCGAAACTCGCGTTGTGCGCGACCAAAGTTCGACCATCCAGCAGATCCATGAGTTGCGGAGCGATCATGTCGAACGTCGGCGCACCGGCAAGCCGTTCGGGCGTCAGTTTGTGAATGTGCACCGGGCCAGGATCGCAACCCGGGTTGACCAGAGTCGACAGTTCGCGTCCGACACGTCCGTCCTCGTCGACCGTCAGAGCGGCCACACTGAGCACTCGATCACGGGATGCCTTCAGACCCGAGGTCTCGACATCGACGACGACCCATTTGTCGCTGCCGGTTCTAACCGAATTCTTCACAGGATTACCGCTTTCGACCGCATCGGACAATGAAGGCCACTATGCCGCACGAGATGCTGCACGCGAGTCGACTTCGGGCCAACACCTACGGTTCCTGGCCACCGACGGCCGTTCCACAGCACATTGGCGTACCTCGGACCATCGGTCCGCTTGCCAACGCACGCATAGCGAGCCCTTCTCCTGCGAGACGACGTTTCCACACTTTCTGCCTGCTAGAGCAGGCATAGGGGCTCATTGTCGGCAGAACCTTCGGCTAAGTTCCAACATGCATGCCAGGGCAAGCACAAGGAGCGATGATGGCGGAACCGCGACGACGAGCCCGTGAGCACTCGTGAGAACTGGCCGCAACGTTCGTCGCGCGTCGCCATCAGTTGCGCATGACCCAAGCCGAGTTGGCGTTGCTCGCCGGGGTGGGTCGTTCCACCGTTCAAGCACTCGAAGGAGGAAAGAACACAGTGCAGCTCGACAGCGTGGTCGCGGTCGCGGATGCTCTGGGGTGCGATATCGCACTGCTCACGCGCGCCGGATCGTTTGTGCCACCGCTGGATTCGACATGATTCAAGCATTCGAACTACGAGAGGTCGATGCAGCCGATGCCTACCAGGGAAGACCCCTCCCCGATTGACTGACCCGCTCGGGAAACGACATGGTGTTTCGATACGACAGCACTGACCTCGACGACTCCTCTGCGTCGGATCGTCACCGAGGCCCGAATTGACGGTCTCCCGCATCCCCCAGTCCTGGCACGATGATGCCCTGATCGTTGAGCTCATCATCGACGGCGGCACACACCACACGGACGGGATGTCCTGACTTCTCCAGCGCTGCAAGGCCTTCAGGTGTGACGACGACGCACACGACGACCACGTCGGTTGCTCCACGTGCGACGAGCAAGTCGATCGTCGCGGTCATGGACCCGCCCGTGGCCAACATCGGGTCGAGAACGAACACCGGTGTGCCGGCGAGATCTGCGGGCAGCGACTCGAGGTACGGCACCGGCTGCAGTGTCTTCTCGTCTCGTGCCATGCCGATGAATCCCACACCGGATCGCGGAATGAGCGCACTCGCCTGCTCCACCATGCCCAGCCCTGCCCGGAGAACCGGCACGAGCAGAGGTGGGTTCGCCAACCGAACACCCGTGGTGCGGGCAACCGGGGTGTCGACCTCGAAGGTGTCCACCGGGGCATCACGCAAAGCCTCGTACACCAACGTGTGTGTCAGCTGCCGCAGCGCCGAACGGAAGGTCGCGTTGTCACTGTGCACGTCGCGCATCGTCGTCAAAAGCGCTGCGGTCAAGGGATGGTCGACTACGTGGGTATCCATGGTCGCAGATTATGGGCCCCTCGTCGGCCATCCGTCCACACGGCTCGCGCTCGCTCGAACTGTCCGAAAGCGACCCCTCAGCGTCGGCAACTTTTGCCCACGACGGGGCCGCGACCGGCACGTTGACTCGGACGCATGACGCTTCGCAACGATCGATTCGAGTTCGACACCGACATCGCTCCCCTGTCTCGGAACGCAATCCGATGACGGTCGGACCGCTCTCCGACTGCCTGGTCGTCGACCTGTCGCGGGCACTCGCCGGACCCCATGCCGCGATGATGCTCGGGGACCTCGGCGCGCGAGTGATCAAGGTCGAATCGCCCAGCGGCGGTGACGACACGCGAAGCTGGGGCCCACCCTTCGTCGCCGACGACGAGGGCGATCGACACTCGACGTACTTCCTCTCGTGCAATCGCAACAAGGAATCCATCGCACTCGACCTGAAAGCTGTCGACGGCCGAGAAACGCTCACCGCATTGATCCGCCGCGCCGACGTACTCGTCGAGAACTTCCGCCCCGGCGTTCTCGCTCGCCTCGGCTACAGCATGGAGGCATTGCACGAGCTGAATCCCCGTCTGGTGATCCTGTCGATCACCGGTTTCGGCCACGACGGGCCAGAAGGCACGCGCCCCGGTTACGACCAGATCGCTCAGGGCGAAGCAGGATTGATGTCCCTGACCGGGCCGTCGAAGGACGAACCCACTCGGGTCGGCGTTCCCATCGGAGATCTGCTCGCCGGAATGAACGGCGCATACGGCGTCGTGGCCGCATTGCACGAGCGCAACACCACCGGACGCGGCCGCGTCGTGCGAACCAGCTTGTTGGCCTCCATCGTCGGGGTGCACGCATTTCAAGGCACTCGCTACACCGTGGCCGGCGAGGTGCCCCGCCCCACCGGCGGACATCACCCGTCGATCTGCCCGTACGGTCTGTTCCACTCGTCCGAGGGTCTGGTTCAGATTGCCGTGGGCAGCGAGGGATTGTGGCAACGCTTCGCTCCCGCATTCGGACTGGACCGTCCGGAGTGGGCCACCAACCCCCAACGCGTCGACGACAGAGAGGCCGTCATCGCCGCTGTCGATGCCGTTTTCGCGGACTGGCCGACCGACAAACTGCTCGGACTACTCGGTGAGCTCGGCATACCGGCCGGACGCGTCCGTGATCTGGCCGAGGTCTACACCTGGGAACAGACACGGTCGCAGGGACTGATGATCGACGTCGATCATTCGGCCCTGGGCACCATCACGTTGCCCGGCCCACCGCTGCGCATGGACGAGGATTGCGAGGGTGCCGCGATGCGCACGACACACGCGGCCCCGCCGACCCTCGACCAGCACGGCGACTCGATCCGCGCCTGGCTCGAGACGACACCATGACCCGCACCGGCGCGCCGGCACGGCTCGGCGCACTCGAACTCGTCGAGATGGTCGTCGACGCCGGCAGTTTCGTCCGGTGGGACACCGACCCGCTTCCCCCGATCGGGGTGCACGGACCGGCGGATCAGGGCTATCTCGACGAGCTCGCCGCGGCCCGTGAAACGAGCGGCTGCGACGAGTCGGTGTTGACCGGCGAAGCCACCCTCGCAGGGCGCCGGGTGGCACTCGTCCTGTGCGAGTTCGGGTTTCTCGCCGGCTCCATCGGAACGGCGGCCGCCGAACGATTGGTACAGGCCGTCGAAAAGGCGACAGCAGAACAGCTTCCGCTGCTCGCCTCGCCGACCTCCGGCGGAACACGGATGCAGGAGGGCACGGTCGCCTTCTTGCAGATGGTCAAGATCTCGGCGGCTATCGCTGCACACAAGTCGGCGGGTCTCGCCTACGCCGTCTACCTTCGCCATCCCACGACCGGAGGAGCACTTGCCTCGTGGGGCTCTCTCGGCCACGTCACTGCGGCCGAACCGGGTGCGCTGCTGGGCTTTCTCGGTCCGCGTGTGTACCAGGCGCTGTACGGCGAGAAGTTCCCGGAGGGAGTGCAGACAGCCGAAAACCTCGCTGCCCGTGGCCTCGTCGACGCGGTGGTCCATCCCGAACAACTCCGTGAGGTTGCCATTTCGGCCCTCGCCGTCCTGTGTGCGCCACACGAGCCACCTCCGCCGGTTCCGAACATCCCGTTGGAGCACCTCGACGATGTGCCTGCATGGGAATCCATCCGTCGTTCTCGACGACCGGAACGGCCGGGAGTACGCCACCTCGTGCGATCGGCAGCGAACACGGTGACGACGTTGCAGGGCACCGGAGCCGGTGAGATCGAACCCGGTTTGTTTCTGGCCCTTGCCAAGTTCGGGGCCTCGGCGTGTGTCCTTCTCGGCCAGGACCGCACTTTCGCCGATCAGCCGTTGGGTCCCGCCGGCCTCCGGGAGGCACGACGCGGAATGCGGCTGGCGGAAGAGTTGCAACTTCCCCTCGTCACAGTCATCGACACTGCCGGTGCCGCGTTGAGTAAGGAGGCCGAAGAGGGTGGCCTCGCGGGCGAGATCGCCCGCTGCTTGGTCGAACTCACGACACTGAAGGCACCGACGATCTGCCTGCTGCTCGGCCAGGGAGCCGGCGGCGGCGCACTCGCACTGCTCCCCGCCGATCGGGTGCTGTGTGCCCAGCACGGTTGGCTGTCGCCACTGCCGCCGGAGGGTGCATCGGCGATCAAGTTCCACACCACCGACCGCGCAGCCGAGATGGCAGAAGAGCAGGGAGTGCGCAGCCTGGACCTGCTCCGTAACGGCGTCATCGACCGGATCGTGGCCGAACGGCCGGATGCCTCCGACGAACCTGCGGCGTTTCTGTCTCGGCTCGGGACCGTGCTCGAACACGAGTTGGCCGTACTCCTTGCCGCCGACCCTGCCGCGCTGGCGACCTCACGGTTGCAGCGCTACCGCTACCTGGTGATGTCCGATAACCAAAAAAGTGCGCTGATTGGGCAAAGCTTGCCAGTGCACCCCCGGTCCAACGGTCGATAACGTTCGTGGGGCGAGCCCCCGCCGCGCGAACGCCGGCCGACTCTGCAGTACCCACAGATCCCGATGAAGGAGATTTCAGTGCCCGACGCAATCGAGGTCCGCAAGGTCCCGCTCCACAACGTGTCCGATGCCAGCGAGCTGGCGAAGCTCATCGACGACGGGGTGCTCGACGCCGACCGGGTCATTGCAGTCATCGGTAAGACGGAAGGCAACGGCGGAGTCAACGACTACACCCGCATCATCGCCGACCGAGCATTCCGCGAAGTGTTGTCCGCGAAAGGAACTCGCAGCGCACACGACGTCGGCGAGGTTCCGATCGTCTGGTCCGGTGGCACCGACGGAGTCATCAGCCCCCACGCCACCATCTTCGCGACCGTACCGTCGGACAAGGCAGTGCAGACCGAGGAGCCGCGCCTGACGGTCGGCGTCGCGATGAGCGAGCAGTTGATGCCCGAGGACATCGGCCGCACCGCGATGATCACCAAAGTGGCTGCGGCAGTCAAGGATGCGATGGCCAACGCAGGCATCACCGATCCCGCAGACGTGCACTACGTGCAGACCAAGACCCCGCTGCTGACGATCCACACCATCCGTGACGCCAAGAGCCGCGGCAAGACCGTCTGGACCGAACAGACGCACGAGTCGATGGATCTGTCCAACGGCGGCACCGCTCTCGGTATCGCTGTCGCGCTCGGTGAGATCGATATGCCGACCGACGAGGACGTCATGCACAGTCGTGAGCTGTACTCCTCGGTGGCCTCGTGCTCCTCGGGCGTCGAGTTGGACCGTGCGCAGATCGTCGTCGTGGGTAACACTCGCGGAATCGGCGGCCGGTACCGCATCGGACACAGCGTGATGAACGACGCGCTCGATCAGGACGGCATCTGGAACGCGATCAAGGATGCCGGTCTCGAACTCCCCGAACGGCCGCACACCAAGGATCTGGACGGCAAGCTCGTCAACGTCTTCCTCAAATGCGAAGCAAGCCAGGACGGTACGGTCCGTGGACGGCGCAACGCCATGCTCGACGATTCCGACGTCCATTGGCACCGCCAGATCAAGGCGTGCGTCGGCGGCGTCACCGCAGCAGTGACCGGCGACCCAGCGGTCTTCGTATCGGTCTCGGCAGCGCACCAGGGCCCCGAAGGTGGCGGCCCCGTCGCCGCGATCGTCGACCTCGGATAACGCCGGTTTCGATATCGAACAGCGCCGCGCGAACCCGACAGTCTCGGGTTCGCGCGGCGTCCGGCCCTCCCTGCTTCTGCGTCTCTCTCGAACGAAGGAACCACCATGGCAACCACCGTCGGACCCGCTGCCGAACTTCTGATGTCCGACGCGGTCGAGCTCAGCGGCAAGATCAAGCGCCGCGAGGTCTCGTGCGTCGAGACCATGACGGCGTACCTCGACCACATCGAGGCACACAATCCGACGGTCAATGCCATTGTCGCCCTGCGTGATCGCGACGAGCTGCTGGCCGAGGCACGCGAGCGAGATCGGCAGCTCTCGGACGGACAGTATCTCGGGTGGATGCACGGATTTCCCCATGCGGTGAAGGATCTGTCGGCAGCCCGAGGGCTACCGTTCACATCGGGGTCACCGATCTTCGCCGATCGCATCGCTGAGGCGGACGATCTGTTCGTCGCCCGCGTGAAAGCGGCCGGTGCCATCGTGATCGGCAAGACCAACACACCGGAATTCGGGTTCGGATCTCAGACGTACAACCCGGTGTACGGAACCACCGTCTCGCCCTACGACACCTCGCGCACTGCAGGCGGAAGCAGCGGAGGTGCGGCGGCAGCATTGGCCCTGCGCATGCTGCCCGTCGCCGACGGCACCGACTACATGGGATCGCTGCGCAACCCCGCAGCCTTCAACAATGTGGTCGGCTTTCGCCCGTCGTGGGGACGCATTCCCGAGCCCGGCTTCATCGCACAGGGCGCGGTCGCCGGACCGATGGGCCGATCGGTCACCGACGTCGCACATCTGCTGTCGACGATGGCGGGCCCGGATGCCAACGCGCCCCTCGGAATCGACGAGGATCCGGAGATCTTCACCCGCACTCTCGAACGCAGCTTCCGCGGTGCCCGCATCGCGTGGGTCGGAGACTGGAACGGTCACCTGGCTACCGAACCCGGTGTCCTCGATCTGTGCGAGTCGTCGTTCACCGTCTTCGAGGACCTCGGCTGCGCAGTGGAGAGCACCGTGCCGTCGTACGACCCGGCGAAAATCTGGGACTCGTTCCTGACGTGGCGGTGGTGGGCGCAGCTCGGGATGGCCGATCTGTACGAGAACCCGCGCACGAGGGAGCTGATGAAGCCCGAAATGCTGTGGGAGATGGAGCATGCCGTCGCATTGACCGCACTCGATGTCACCAAGGCAGCGCAGGCTCGCAACGACTGGCAGAGCGCACTGACGACATTGTTCGAGACCTACGACTTCGTTCTCGCGCCCACCGCTCAGGTGTTCCCGTTCGACAAGGACCAACATTGGCCGCAGTCCATCGCGGGTCGACCCATGGACACCTATCACCGGTGGATGGAAACGGTGGTGCCCTGGACGATGACCGGTGTTCCTGCCGCCGCCGTCCCGGTCGGGTTCGACGATCGCGGTCTGCCGATGGGTGTTCAGATCATCGGCAGGCACGGTGCCGACCGGGCGGTTCTGCAGCTCGCCTATGCCTACGAGCAGGCCTCGCGGTGGGTCGAGCGCGTTCTCCCGCCGGCACTGCACGTCGGCTGATCCCCCGCCGTCGCGACATGCCCTACACAGTATTGTTGAACAATGGATGACATGGTCGGTGCGCTTCGGCCACGAGTACGAGACTTCCCGGCGTCGGCGAGTTACGCGCTCACCGTCGCAGAATTGCTTGCACTCCCCAGCCTCTCCGGGTCCACTCTTGTTGCGGGCGAGCAGGGACTCGAGAATGTGGTTCGACGCGTCAACGTCATCGAAGTTCCCGACATCCTGCCGTGGGTGAAACCGAACGAACTGCTGTTGACAACGGGTTTCCCACTGCGGCATGCAGATTCGGGCCGCCCGTTCGATGCCGGTGCCCTGGTGGAGCTGGTCGAAGGACTTGCCGAACGCGGTGCGGCCGCGCTCGGAGTCAAAGAAGGACGCTACTTCGGAGACGTGCCCGCTGCGATGATCGAGGCAGCAGATCGACTCGGCCTGCCGCTCTTCCTCATTCGCCGAGATGTCGGCTTCGACGAGGTCATCTCCGAGGTGTTCACCCACCTCGTCGACCGGCAGGCGTGGGCGTTGGATATCGCCGATCGCATGCATCGAGCCCTGACCTCGATCGTGCTCGAAGGCGGCGATCTACCGCAGATCGCCGACGAGGTCGCCACGCTGTTCGAGGCGACGGTACTCATCTGCACTCCGGACGGTCGAGTCCAGGCCACAGCAGGAGCAGACGCAGAACTCGCGGCTTTGGAAGAGATGCCGCTGTTCGACCCGTCCGGTCGCCTGCTCACCGAACGACTCCACGAAGGCCTGCAACCGGTCCCGGGCGACAGCGGGCACCGCATTGCCGTCGCACCGATCATCGCGGGCGGCACCGACCACGGACTGATCGTGGCGGTGGCCGCCGCCGAACGACTCGGTCCCGTCACGATGCAGTCCCTCGAACGCGCGGCCACGGTCGTGGCGTTGGCGGTCATCAAGAAGCTTGCTGTCTCTGCCGTCGAGTCCAAGTTTCGGGGCGACTTCCTTCGGGACGTCCTCAACGGCGCAACCGAATCCCCCGAACAGATCATCGAGTACTGCGCCCAGCTCGACTGGGACGTGGACCGCAGCATGGTCGTCATCGTTGCCCAATTGGACGAGATCGCCGAGGTTGCCGTGAGCAATTCGGTGAAGCCGGCCGTGTCCGGCCGCCTGCCACAGGAGCGGCTGACCGCGGCGTGGCAGCAGGTGGTGCGCAGGCGCGATCGACGGGCTCCCGTCGTCGGGTTCAGCAACGAGGTCGTCACGCTCATGCCGGCCGAACCCGGCACCGAACGGGACGTCGTCGAGGATCTGATCGCCTCCGTCGCCGGAGACAAGGGCGGCGGACGAAACTCGTTCGGCGCGGGCGTGAGCCGCGTTATCGACTCCGTTGCCGACATTCCGCGCGCCTACGATCAGGCCCGCAAAGCAGTCGTCGTAGGACGCCGTATGCGCGGAAACGGATCGGTAGCGCATTTCGACGGCCTCGGCGTGCATCGACTGTTGTCACTGGTCACCGACGGAGCCGAGCTGCAGGCCTTCGCAACCGAGGTGTTGGGCTCACTCGCGGGCGACGACGCCGATGCCGTCGACCTGCGCCAGACGTTGCAGGCGCTGCTGGACACCAACTGCAACGTGGCAGAGACCGCCCGCGTCTTGCATTTCCACTACAACACACTCCGCTACCGCATCGGCAAGCTGGAGTCCATCGTCGGCCCGTTCACCACCGATCCGATTCTGCGCCTGGATGTAGCCTTGGCGCTGCGGGTCGCGGAGATGAAGGGGCTGTGACACCACCCGAGGAGACACCCAGTGCCTGAGGGCAATTCGATCGGAACCGACGCCGTCGCACTCGCGGCAGCAGTGCGCGCCGGCACCGTGTCCGCGCGCGAGGTGACCGAGCAGCACCTCGAACACATCGGCCGAATCAACACCGAGCTGAATGCGATCGTCACCGTCGCAGCCGAATCGGCACTGCTGGCAGCCGACGGAATCGATGCCCGCATCGCCCGCGGCGAGCGGGTCGGCGACCTCGCCGGAGTGCCGTTCACGGTCAAGGACCTGATCGCCACCGCAGGCGTTCGCACCACGGCGGGTTCACATGCGCTCGCGGACAACGTCCCTCGCGTCGACGCTCCCGCCGTTGCTCGGATGCGCGCCGAGGGCGCAATCCTGATCGGTAAGACCAACACACCGGAGTTCGGTGCCAGCGGACTCACGCACAACGACCTGTTCGGCTACACCGTCAACCCGCTCTCGCCTACCGGCATGAAACTGTCTCCCGGTGGCAGCAGCGGCGGCGAGTCGGCGGCCATCGCGTCGGGCATGAGTGTGGTGGGACTGGGCACCGATTTCGGTGGTTCGGTGCGGTGGCCCGCGCACTGCACCGGTCTGTGCTCGATCAGGCCGACACCGGGCCGAATCGACTCCGAGGGGCAGTATCCCGGTGTCATGAGCGACAACCGAGTGCTGACGAATCCGGCGACCATGCACGGCACCGTGCAGACCATCGGACCCATGGCCCGCACTCTCGACGACGTGATCCTGTTGCTGCGCGTGCTGTCGCAGCCGCAATACACCTGGACCGACCCTGCGAGCGTGAACCTCCGCGAGCTCGATATCCGTTGGGCGACAGGTGAAGGCACGATTCCGGTCGATGCGGAGATCCGCGCTGCCGTCGAGGCCGCAGCTCTGCGCACAGAGCCGTTCGTCGGATCGGTGACGCCGTACGAGGGCACCGCACTACACGGCGCTCATGAGCTGTTCACACAGATGCGGGCCTGCGAAACCCAAACGGACATCGAGCAATACGGCCCCGCCGAGTTCAGCGCCAACATCCGGGCCATCCTTGCTGCCGTCCGAACCACCACGGCCGCAGACGTCGAGGCACTGTGGGCTCGACGCGCCGAGATGCAGCACCAGCTGGTGTCCACGATGGGCGACGTCCTGATACTTCCCGTCGCATCGATTCTCGCTCCGCCGCTCGGTGAGACGAGCTTCGAGGTCGACGGTGCAGCTCTGTCGTGGTCGCAGGCGCTGGCGAGCAGCCGAGCGATCAGCATCCTCGGGGTGCCCTCGGTGGTGATTCCCGTTGCCACCTCCAGCAGCGGTCTGCCGATCGGGGTGCAGATCATCGCCAAGCCGTGGCACGAGCATCACGCTCTCGCCGTCGCCGCTGCTCTGACGTAGCCCGCGCGGTCCGGCCACCCGTACCGCGACGGCAGGTTCTTACAACGACCCGCTGTCGATTTGGTCGAAATGTGTTTCATGGTCGGCCCGCGCCAGCAACTAGCGTGATGGGCATCACTCATCCGGTCGAAAGGCGGCGGCATGCGCGACATTCTCGACGACGTGGCCCCGTGGCTGCGCGAACGTGAGCCGTTCGCCCTGGCCACGGTGGTACATACGTGGCAGTCCGCACCGCGCCCCGCGGGTGCGGCCATGGCAGTGGCTACGTCCGGTCAGGTCGTCGGCAGCGTCTCCGGCGGCTGCATCGAAGGTGCCCTGTACGAGCTGGCGAACGACGTCCTCGCCGACGGCATGGCCAGGAGCGAGACCTACCGGGTAGCGGACGACGACGCGATCGGCGTCGGCCTCACGTGCGGCGGCACCATCGAGGTGTTCGTTCGTCTCATCGACAGCGACGCGTGCGCCGCACTCGAAGACGTCGCTCGTCTGGTCTCGAGCGGCGAGCCGGTGGCCGTGCTCACCGACCTCACCACCGGGGCCCCGACGCGACAGGCGGTTCTGGGAGCGGAGGCAACCGTCGATCCGGACGGTCTCACCGACATCGAGTCCGACGGTTCGAGCGTGAGTCTCGCCGTTCTCGACCGACTACACCGCGGCGAGTCCGGCCTGGACATTCACTTCGTCGACGACGGCGCGCGATCCGTCATGGTCGAGTTGTTCGGGCCACCGCCCCGGATGTACGTGTTCGGTGCCATCGATTTCGCCGCCGCGATGTGTCGCCTTGGCACGTTCGCCGGCTTCGCCGTCACCGTCGTCGACGCCCGCCCGGTGTTCGCCACCCGAGCACGATTCCCCGACGCTCATGACGTCGTGGTCGCATGGCCGCATACGTTTCTCGCCACCGCGCCGGTGGACGAGCGCACCGTCATCACCGTTCTCACACACGACGAGAAGTTCGACATTCCCTTGCTCGAGGTCGCGCTACGTAGCGGTGCCGCCTATGTGGGTGCACTGGGTAGTCGTGCCACGCACCGCCGACGGGTGGAACTGCTTGGCGAGCGCGGGGTGACCGAGAACGAACTCGCCCGGCTGCACTCCCCCATCGGTCTCGACCTGGGTGCCTCCACTCCCGCGGAAACTGCGGTCTCCATCGTGGCCGAGATTCTTAAGGTCTCGCGGCGCACCACCGGGCTCGAATTGCGCAGTCTCACCGGTCCGATTCATCGCGACGCCGCCGGGGCAGTCGACGCGACGTCACCCACTCGATCGGCCGTGCGGTGCTGACACTGCACGACGAGCAACGCTCGACCACCTCGGAAGCACCGCATACCGTCGAGACCGTACTGGGCTCGAACCTGCTGGAGCACGCCACGCTGCTCGCCGGTCGCGCCGGCCTCGGACGGCCGGTACGCAGAATCAATCATGTCGACGACCCCGCCGGCATTCGGTTCTGGATTCGGCCGGGTGACCTGTTGTCCACGACGAGCGAGGCCCTCACGCACCTGACGGAGCCGACGGCAGCGCTGCTGTCCCGAGCGCATTCCCTCGGCGTTGCCGGGATTCTGGTGCGGGTGGACGACGACATCGCCGTTCCGGACAGCGTCGGCGTGAGTGCCGAGACACTGGGCCTGCCGCTGGTTCAGGTCTGCGGCGAACTCGACCCCGGGCACGATCTCACCGCGGGCCTACGCGACAACGCAAAGACGCAGGCACGAGCGATGTTTCGGTCCGAACGTCTGCGCCGGGCATTGACCGACATCACGCTCGCCGGCGGCGGGGTGGCACAACTGGCATTCGCAAACTCGGTCGAATGCGATGTGGCAGTGTCGATCACCACGGTGGACGGACGCGAACTTGCCTCGGCAGGCAGTGACGACGAACTGTCCGCCCTCCGCACCAGCACCGCCCTCGATCCCACCGGAAGACTGCGCACCGACTCCGTCGACGGCGGCCTCGGTCTTCGTTCGCAACAGGGCAATTCGATCGCGGTATGCGCCATTACTGCCAACGGAATCGACCACGGACGCATCGTTCTGTTCTCCTCACGTCGGCCTTTGACGGAATCGGACCTGCACACTGCCGACGCGGCCGCAGGCGTGTTGGCGATGGTCGTCACTCGCGATCTCGCGCTGTCAGCAGTCGAGGAGAAACACCGATCGAATTTTCTGCGCGATCTTCTCCTGGGCCGAGGCGGCGAGCACGCACACGCGGTGGCGCATGCTCGACGCTTCGGCTGGGATCTCGGCAGGCCGGTGGTGATCGTCGCGATCGAACCGATCCCACACCTCGACGACGAACCGACGCCCGGCCGCAGGCCACTCGTCGATCGGCAGATGTCGGCTTTCGCAGGGGCTCTGGCACAACGAGATCCGCAGGCCGCCATCGCCGCCCTCGGCACCGAGACCGTCATCATCATGGGCGAACGTCCGACGACGGTCGCGGACGTGCACGAGATCGTCGAACGAGTGCACGGAGACGGCGGCGGTGGTCGGCAACCGTTCACGGTCGGGATTTCGCGTCCGTGCACCACGGTGGCCGACATCCCCAGCAGGTACGGCCAGGCGCGTACCGCGTTGAAGGTCGGCCGGCAGGTATCCGGGGACTGGGCCGTCACCACGTTCGACGAACTCGGCGTGTTCCGACTACTGAGCCTGGTGGACAACGTCGACGAGCTCGAATCGTTCACCCGGGAAACCCTGCACGACCTCGCCGGACACGACGACGAGGCACGCGACATGCGCAGAACGCTGGAGACGTTGCTGGCCACCAACATCAACATCGCCGAAACCGCTCGGGCACTGCACTTTCACTACAACACCTTGCGATACCGAATAACGAAACTCGAAAAGATACTGGGCCCCTTCACCGATCGCGCCGATCTACGCCTGGATCTTTCCCTTGCGCTGAAAATCATGGCCATGCGCGGAACCGACCACCACATGTGACGGACCCGCCATCGAGCGCTTGGCAGATTGCGCTCGTAGCGATTTGGAAATGCGTCAGTAACGTTGCAGGACAATGCTTTACCCATCCCGCGAACCACCCCGGTTCGATACGTTGGAGAAAGGCTCGACATGCCTATCTGGAAGATTCACGGAGACGGAAAGAATGTTCGACCGGGTGACGTCGTCGCGCCGAACGAACGGTTGAACTGGGGCCGCACCATCAGTCTCGGCGGCCAGCATGTGGTGTCGATGTTCGGGGCCACATTCGTCTTCCCCATCATCATGGGACTCAATCCTCAACTCGCCATTCTGATGTCGGGCTTCTGCACCATCTTCTTCCTACTCATGGTCAAGGGCCGCATCCCCAGCTACCTCGGCACGTCCGCGGTGTTCGTCGGCGGTGTCGCGGCCATCCGAGCGCAGGGTGGAACGTCGGCCGAGGTCACCGGTGCCATCCTCGTATCGGGCCTCGTCCTGGCTCTCGCCGGGCTCGCCATCCACTTCATGGGCGGCGGCGTCGTGGTGCGGGTGCTGCCCCCTGTCGTCACCGGTGCGGTGGTCATGTTGATCGGCTTCAATCTCGCGCCTGTCGTCGCCAGCACCTACTGGCCACAGGACCAATGGGTCGCTCTCGCAGTGATGTTCGTGCTCATCGTCATGAGCGTAGCGTTACGCGGGTTCCTCGGACGGATCGCGATTCTGCTGTCGCTGGTGTTCGGGTACGCGCTGTCCTGGATCCTCGACCTCGTATCCGGGCCCATCACGTCCTACGACGCCACGGCCGGCGAGGTCACCGAGCACTTCCGCGTCAATTGGTCGGGTGTCGAGGCGTCGCAGTGGTTCGGGCTCCCGCCGTTCAGCGACGAGGCCAACGGCATCGTCGGCATTCACGCACCGTCGTTCAGCCTCGCCTTCATCGTTCTCGTCCTCCCCGGTGTCATCGCTCTGATCGCCGAAAATGCAGGGCACGTCAAGGCTGTCGCGGAAATGACCGGTGACGATCTCGACCCGATGATGGGCCGGGCACTCGCTGCCGACGGTATCGCGACGGTCATGGCCAGCTCGGTCGGTGGTTCACCGACGACGACCTACGCCGAGAACATCGGCGTCATGGCGGCGACTAAGGTCTATTCGACGGCGGCATACACGGCGGCCGGAATCATCGCGATGATCCTCGGATTCTCGCCGAAGTTCGGCGCGCTGATCTCGGCCACTCCCGGCGGCGTCCTCGGCGGTATCACCGTCGTCCTCTACGGCATGATCGGTCTGCTGGGTGCCAAGATCTGGCGCGAGAACGGTGTCGACTTCGGCAACCCGCTCAACATGATGCCGGTTGCCGCCGGTCTGATCATCGCGATCGGCGACACCTCGCTCGTATTCAGCGATTCGTTCTCGTTGAGCGGTATCTCCCTCGGCACGATCGTCGTCATAGGGCTCTACCACCTGTGCGCTCGCATTGCACCTGCCCACATGAAGACACCGGTCGACGCGTTGCCTCGACATCGATCCTCCTCTACCACAGCACGTTCCGACGGTAGCGACGGAGACGGGGTTGCCGGCGAGGTCGACACCCTGAAGCCGTTGCGGTAACGAGCGATTGCAACACTGGGGCGTGACGTTTGTCACCTCTTGACGAAACACTTCCAGGCACAGGCAGGCAGGATCGGGATATGAAACCTTCTCCATTGAAATACCATCGGCCGCGGTCGATCGAGGAGGCGTGCCGCATCCTGGCCGAGGTCGACGGCAAGGTGCTGGCCGGCGGTCAGTCCCTCATTCCGATGCTGTCGATGCGCCTGGCCGCCCCCGGGAACCTGATCGACATCACCGGTATCGACGGTCTCGACGACATCACCGGGTCGACCGACTCGGGCGTCACGTTCGCGGCTCTGGCCACGCACGCGTCGCTCGCGTCGAACCGGGCTGCCGCCCGGACGCAGCCGTTGCTCGGACGGGCACTGCAGCTGGTGGCCCACGCGACCATCCGGAACCGTGGGACCACCGTTGGATCCATCGTCCATGCCGACCCGTCGGCCGAGATGCCCGCGGTCATCCGGTTGCTCGACGGTTCGGTCACGGTGCAGTCCGTCCGCGGCCGCCGAGAGATCGCGGCGGAAGATCTGTTCCTCGGGCCGCTGGAGTCCTCGCTCGAAACCGATGAGATCGCGATCGCCGCAACGGTTCCCGCCGCCAAGTCCGGCGAGGGCACGGCCATCGACGAGGTTGCCCGCCGACACGGTGACTACGCGCTCGTCGGAGTCGCGGCCCGCGTCACCGTTGCCGACAACGCAGTACGCACCGCGCACGTCACGTACGTGTCCGCCGGAGAATTCGGCGAGGTCGTCGACTACACCGACGTCATCGGTGGGGCCGCGGTATCCGACGCGCGTGATCCGAAGTGGAACGCGTTGTCCGAGGACGCACGTCGACGCGTCGAGACCGAGTCCGATATTCATGCCACCGCGGCGTACCGATCCCAACTCGTCGCCGCACTGACCGCACGGGTGGTGATGGCCGCCGCAGTCGACGGCGCGTCGTCGAAGTCCGCTCACCCGCAGCACGCCGATTCCGGAGTGAACCACTGATGAAGACAACAGATATCGAACAGCAGTTGGACGATCTGCTGGCGGAGACCGGTGAACAACACGTACAGGTGACGTTCACGCTCAACGCAACCAAGCAGACGATCGTCGTTCCGGCCCGCACTCTCGCGTCGGACGCCATCCGCCACGACCTACGCCAGACCGGCACCCACGTGGGATGCGAGCACGGCGTGTGCGGCGCGTGCACGGTGCTCCTGGACGGCAAGCCGGTCCGCGCCTGCCTGATGCTCGCCGCCAGCCTCGAGGGGCAGACCGTCACCACGGTCGAAGGCCTCGTCGAGCCGGACGGCACCCTGCATCCCGTGCAGCAGGCCTTCAAGGACTGCCACGGTCTGCAGTGTGGTTTCTGCACACCGGGATTCGTCACGACCATCGCCGCGTTCCTCGACGAGAACGATTCGCCGACGCAGGAGGAGGCCACCGAGGCCATCGCCGGCAACATCTGTCGGTGTACGGGCTATCAGAACATCAAGGCCTCGGTGCTCCGCGCCGCCGAGATCAAACGTGAGCGGGCGGGCGAGTTCCCGCTCGGTCCCGACGACGAGTCGAGTCGTGCCGCACTCGACCGCAAGGTACGCGGATCCACCAGTCCCGTCGGCGGACGGATGGGCCGAGCATGAGCACCACGCGCACCGCACCGCCGCACACTCCCACCAACACCGCTCCCCTGTTCGGCCAGCCGCTGTCGCGGTCGGAGGACGAGCGCCTGCTCAGCGGCAAGGGCAAGTATCTCGACGACCTCGGTCACGGGGCGCTGATCGCTGCCTTCGTGCGCTCCCCGCACGCACATGCACGCATCACCGCCATCGATATCGACGACGCGCTGGCCATGCCGGGCGTGCACGCGGTGTACACCTACGACGATCTCGAAGCGGACTCGGCCGAGATGGCCGAAGGGCTGCCGCTGCTGATCCCCCATCCGGCAATCGTGGCTCCACGCAACGGCTTCCCGCTCGCCAAGGACGAGGTCAATCACGTCGGTGAGGCCATCGTCATGGTCATCGCAACGAACCGCTACGTGGCCGAGGATGCCTGTGCGGTCATCGACGTCCGCTACGACATCCTCGACCCCGTCGTGGGCATCGACACCGCGCGCGTCGCGGCTCGCCGAGTACACGACGACGTTCCGGACAACGTGGCCGCGCACCTGCAGCACGGTTTCGGAGACATCGACGCCGAACTCGCCGCTGCACCACACCGCATCACCCTCGACCTGAACATCGAGCGTTCGGCGGCGATGCCGATGGAGGGTAAAGGCGTCTACGCGCGCTGGGACAGTGACGAGGAGACGCTGACCTTCTGGTCGTCCACGCAGACCTCCACGTCGGTGCGCGCGGCCGTCGCGGCGCGACTCGGCATGGCGATGAACAAGATTCACTGCATCGCCCCGGATGTCGGTGGCGGCTTCGGCGTGAAGATCATGCACCCGTGGCCGGAGGAGGTGATGGTGACGTGGGCAGCCCGACAGCTCGGTCGCGCCGGCATCTCCAACGAGGTCAAGTGGGTCGAGGACCGCCGCGAGCATTTCATCTCGAGTGCGCACGAACGTGCACAGGTCCAAGAGGTCACCCTGGGTTTCGACGACGAGGGACGGCTGTTGGCGTTCGACTTCACCGTCTGGCACGACAACGGCGCATACCTGCCGTACGGCATCATCGTGCTGATCAACACCGCGACGCAGGTACTCGGGCCCTACAAGCCGGTCTCGTTCCGCTGCAACGGTTATTCGCTGTACACCAACACCGTCATCGTCATTCCGTATCGAGGAGCAGGACGCCCGCAGGGGGTGTTCGCGATGGAACGCTCGATGGACGCTATCGCCCAGTACCTCGGCAAGGACCGCCTCGAGGTCCGCGAGAAGAACCTGATCAGGCCCGAGGAGATGCCCTACGACTTCGGTTTGATGTTCCAGGACGGTCGACCGTTGATCTACGACACCGGCGATTACCAGGCCGGCATCGACAAGCTCAAGGCGCTGATCGACTGGGACGGCTTCCCCGAATACAAGAAGCAGGCAGCCGCGCAGGGCCGCACCGTCGGTATCGGTGTCGGTGCCTACGTCGAGGGCACCGGCCCGGGACCGTACGAGGGCGCGCACGTGCTCATCGAGAACTCGGGAAAGATCAAGGGCGCAACGGGGTTGACGACGCAGGGCCAGGGCCATCAGACGACGTTCGCGCAGATCGTCGCCGATGACCTGGGTGTCTCCATCGCCGACGTCGAGATCACCACCGGCGATACTCGTCGATTCGGTTATGCCGTCGGCACATTCGCCTCCCGTGGTGCGGTGATGTCCGGTTCGGCGTTCCACGTGGCCGCGCAGATGGTCGCCGAGAAAGCGAAGGTCATCGCCGGGCGTGCCCTCGATCTCGACCCCGTCGAGCTCGAATTGCGCGGGGGCTACGTCTGCAAGATCGGCACCGAACCCGGAGCAGAGGACACGTCCATCTCCCTCGGTGTCGTTGCCGTACTGTCCAATCCGCTGCGCTATGCCTTCGACAAGGAGTCGAGGCAGGCCACCGGGTTCGCGAAGATGGACACCGACATGACGATCCCGCCGGTGCCGGAGGGCGAACAGCCGGGCCTCGAAGCCACCGGGTACTACTCTCCCCCGCGCTCGACGTTCGCGTCGGGCATCCACGCGGCGATCGTCGAGACCGATCCGGTGACGGCCGAGATCCACGTCGAGCGCTACGCGGTGGTGCACGACTGCGGCAACGTCATCAACCCCCGGATCGTCGAGGGCCAGATTCACGGCGGCGTCGCCCAGGGAATCGGCGGCGCGTTGTACGAGAAGATTGCCTACGACGAGCACGGGCAACTCCTGAACGCCTCGTTCATGGACTTCCTGATGCCGTTCGTCACCGAAGTTCCCGAGACGATCGAGATGGACCACACCGTCACCCCGTCCGGGCTCAATCCGTTGGGCATGAAGGGTGCCGGCGAAGCCGGTGTCATCCCCACCAGCGCCGTCATCGCGGCTGCCGTCGAAGACGCCGAGGGCTTTTCGATCACCTCGATGCCCATTTCACCGTCCGACCTGTACGAGCTGCGGCTGACCCACGCGGTCGCTCAGACAACCGAGGAGATTTCATGAGAATCGCAGGAACCGCCACGCTGGCCGCACCTCCCGCCGAGGTGTACGACAGCATGCAGGACGGCCGGGTACTGGCCGCGACCATCCCCGGAGTGCAGTCGCTCGAGCAGTTGAGCGACGATCACTACAAGCTCTCGATCACCGCAGGCGTCGCAGCCATCAAGGGCACCTACGACGGTGAAGTTGTCCTCTCGCAACAGAATCGGCCCGAGTCGTTCGTCATGACCGCCTCCGGTGCCGGCGCACCGGGCACGGTGCGCGCCGACGTCACCATCAAGCTCGAGCCCACCGAAGGCGGCGGCACGATGCTCAGCTACGACGCCGACGCCGTGGTCGGCGGCATGGTCGGCGGGGTCGGTCAGCGCATGATCACCGGTGTCGCAAAGAAGATGGCCGGAGTGTTCTTCAACGGCCTCGACGGCGTCATCGCCAACGGGGTGCCGGAGGCCGCTGCTGCGCCCGCGGAGGTAACAGCCAGCGATTCCGGCACCACCCCCACTGCCTTGCCTGTCGCGGCCGGACGCGCTGTGAGTGCCGGCGCACCCGTCGCCGCGCAGTCCGTCCGCGGCACACTACTGGCCGCCGCAGCCGGCGCAGGCTTCGCACTGGCCGGAGTCGTGTTGGGCGGACTGCTCACTCGCTCGTCCTGTCACCGGTAGCTTCGCGCCGTCACGGCTCACGATAAGGCCGCTCATCCCCAGCGATCGGGGGTGAGCGGCCTTTGTCGTTGCAAGTACTGCCAATTCGACGCCGGTGCAGGGCGCGCGGAGCTCAAATGCTCGGCCGGAGTTTGGCACCTTGTGCCAAAGATACTGAGACGCAGAACGGGTCGAATGTGAGTACACGTCAGGTACCCGCCGATCCGATCAACGGACGCGTGGCCTACGAACCATATCGAGGAGGAAGCGTGGAACCACGAAAGATTCGGGTCGGTATCGACACCGGTGGCACATTCACCGACGTCGTGGCAGTGGACGAGGAGTCGGGAGCCATGGTGACCACCAAGACTCCGTCGACGCCGAGTGATCCGGCCGAGGGATTCCTGACCGGCATCGACAAGGTACTGCGCCAGCTCGGCGTATCCGGCGATTCGCTCAGCGCCGTCAGCCACGGCACCACCGTCGCCACCAACAAGTTGCTCGAAGGCAAGGTGGAGAACCTGGGGTTCATCACCACCGAGGGTTACGAGCACGTACTCGAGATCGCGCGCCAGTCGGTTCCCGACGGCTACGGCAACTCGTACTTCTGGGTCAAGCCCGATCGCATCGTGCCCGCGCACCGCGTCCGCACCATTCGTGGCCGGCTCTCGTTCGACGGCAACGAGATTCGCCCCCTCAACGACGACGACGTGCGCGCCGCAGCCGCATTCTTCAAGGCCGAGGGCGTCAAAACGCTGGGTGTGTGCCTGGTGCACTCCTACGCCAACCCCGATCACGAACAGCGTGTCCGCGACATCCTGCTCGAGGAATACCCCGAGGCCACGGTCTCCATCTCCACCGAGGTGCTGCGCGAGTACCGCGAATTCGAGCGCGCCATCACCACATTGGTCGACGCGGCCGTCAAGCCGAACATTCGCAGCTACGTCAACAACATCGCCAACCGGCTGCGGGAGTTCGCCACCGAATCCGGCGACGCGCGCGACGTGCCGTTCTACGTCATGAAGTCGAATGGCGGCGTCCTGTCCGCCAAAGAGGTTGTGCATCAGCCCATCACCACCGTGCTCTCCGGCCCAGCTGCCGGCGCTCTGGGTGCGGCCCTGGTGGCCAGCGCTGCCGGCGTCGAGCAGGTGTTGACGTGCGACGGCGGCGGCACCTCCACCGATGTGACCGTCGTGGTCCGCGGCGAGCCGGCACTGACCACCGAGGGGCGCGTCGGCAACTACCCGTCGAAGATCCCGATGATCGACGTCGTCACCGTGGGTGCAGGCGGCGGGTCGATCGCCTGGATGACGCCCGAGGGCACGCTGCGCGTCGGGCCGCATTCTGCCGGAGCCGATCCCGGCCCCATGTGTTACGGCAACGGTGGGTCCGCTCCCACCATCACCGATGCCCACGTTCTGCTCGGCCGCATTCCTCCTCACCTGCTCGGCGGCGAGATCCCGCTCGATACCGACCTGGCGCGCAAGGGCATCGAAGACCTCGCGCATCAGCTCTCGCTCGAAGTCGAGGCCTGTGGCACCGGCATCCTCGAGGTGTCGGCCTGGAACCAGGCCAATGCGCTGCGGCAGATCTCGGTCAAGCGTGGTCTCGACGTTCGCGACTTCACGCTCGTCACGTTCGGCGGCTCCGGCTCGCTGCTGGCCTGCCGCCTGGTGGACATCCTGGGTCTGAAAGATGTTCTGGTACCCCTCAACCCGGGCAACGTGTCGGCGTTCGGTTTGCTGACCGTCGACGTGCGCAACGACTACGTGCAGACGCATGTCAGCCGGCACGACCGTCTGCGCGTCGAGGATCTGGAATCGGAGCTGGCCGTGCTGGCCTCTCGGGCCGACGAGGCGCTCGCCGGTGAGGGCTTTGCGGCCGAGGATCGTCGCTACGCACGCTCGGCCGATCTGCGCTACTTCGGTCAGGCCTTCGAGGTTCGGGTGCCGATCGCCGACGGCGAGATTACTCAGGCCACCATCGATCAGGCCGCCGAAGCGTTTCACGAAGCACACCGCGAGCTGTACGGCTACGACTTCCGCGGAGATCAGAGCCAGTTCGTCGAGTGGGTGAACCTGCGCGTCAGCGGCATCGGACCCATCAAGCGCCCGGTGCTGTCCGAGATCGCCGAGGGCAGCGGAGCCGAGAGTGCCCGCACCGGAACGCGTCAGGCCTACTTCGACGGCTGGCACGAAACCGCGATCTACAGCCGCGCCGATCTCGGTGCCGGTGACACGATCACCGGCCCGGCCGTCATCGAAGAATTCAGCTCCACCGTGCCGATCGATCCGGGCTTCTCCGCTCGCATCGACACGTTCGGCAACGTCCGCATCACCCGCACTCTCGACTCGAACGGAGCGAACTGATGACCGTCATCGACATGGTGAACAACAAGCCCTACCGGCTCTCTCCGGTCGACGCGCCTGCGCCTGATCCCGTTCTCGTCGAGATCGTGGCCGGCTACCTCGCAAGCGTCGAGATGGAGGTGGAGACGGCCATTTCGCGAACGTCGCGGTCCCCGATGATTCGTGACGCCCACGACTTCCGCGCCGGAATCCACGACCGGAACCTTCGCAAGCTGACGGGCCGCTCCTACTCCGCGCTGGTGCATCCGGTCGCTCGCGACTTCCCGCTCGAGACGATGAAGCCGGGTGACGTCTACTTCCACAACGACGTCTATCTCTCCGAGGGTGGCATCGGGCACCTGCCCGATCTCTGCGTCACGGTGCCGGTGTTCGCGACCAAGCCCGGCGACACCGAGCCGTCGGTCGTTGCCTTCGTGCAGGCGTTCGGCCATCACGACGACATCGGCGGCTGCTGCCCCGGCTCCATGCCGTCCGGTGCCACCACCGTGTACGAAGAGGGCCTGATGGTTCCGCCGATCAAGCTGTGGGATCAGGGCGTACCCAACCAGGCTGCGTTGACGATCATGACGCGCAATTCCCGCATGCCCGACGCGTTGGCCGCCGATCTCGACGCCGAATGTTCCGCGTGCCTGATGGGTGCTCGGCGGATGACGGAGCTGTACGAGCGCTACGGCGTCGATACCGTCGAGGCGTGCTTCGACTCGATGATGGATGCCACCACCGAGATCTACCGCCGCGAGATCCTGAGCAAAATCCCCAAGGGCGAGTACACCTGGGAGGACTACGCCGAGCACGATGGCGTCGACGAGCCCATGTTGCACGTTCAGCGCATCACGTTGACCAAGACCGGCCCTGAGGACGAGCGCGGCGAGCGACTCATCCTCGACTTCACCGGCACCGGGCCACAGGCCAAGGGCCCGATCAACCACTGCGGTGATTATGCCGACGGCAACTTCCTGGCCAAATGGCTTGCGCCGGTGCTCCGCAACCTCGCGGACTCCCCCGAGCGCATGGCCGAGCTCGACGTCAACGAGGGCGTCATCCCGCTGATCGAGATGAAGTTCCCGGAGAAGGGCACGCTCATCACCCCGATCTTCCCGGCCCCGACCAACGCTCGTACGTTCGTCATCCTGCGCCTGCTCGGTGTGCTCGCCGGTGTCGTGGCAAAGGCCGTGGACGGGAACATGCCTGCCGATCAGGAAACCATTCGCTACACGGGCGTGTACGGCGACGACTTCGACGGCAACTCGTACCTCATGCGTGAGGTGCTCGGCGGCGGCTCCGGTGGTCGGCACTACGCGGACGGTGAGGACACCATTCACGTCGTGCCCGATTCGCGGAACCTGCCCACCGAATTCACCGAGAGCCGCTTCCCGTTCATCGTGGAAAAGCTGGGCCTGGCCAAGGATTCGGGCGGTGCCGGCCGCTACCGCGGCGGCCTCGGCTACGAGAAGCACATCCGGATGCTCAAGGATGCGCACTTCATGTCCATCGCCGACCGTTCGATCCTCGCGTGCTGGGGAGTCAAGGGCGGTAAGGCCGGCGGATCGTTCTCGGTGACGCTGAATCCGGGTCAGGCCAACGAGCGTGAGTTCGACGCGTTGACCGATGCCGAGCCGATCCTGGCGGGCGACACCATCCGAATCCGCACGACGGGCGGCGGCGGTTGGGGCGATCCCCTGGAACGTCCTATCGAATCGGTGGAGCAGGACGTGCTGTGGGGCAAAGTCTCTCGCGAGTTCGCAGCCAAGGATTACGGCGTCGTGATCGCCGAGGGCACGGCGACCGCGGACGTCGAGGCATCGGAGAAGCTGCGTGCAGAGATGCGCAATGCGCGCGGCCTCGATGAGCCGTTCTTCGATCGCGGACCGGGATACGAGCAGCTTTCCGGTGGTGCGAAGTTCGCCGAGTACGACTTCATCGATCGCTGAGATCACCTGATGACTCTCGACGTTTCCCGTGGCACTGACATCGCGATCGTCGGTGCCACGGGTAAGACCGGACGAGCCGTCGCAGCTGCACTCGACGGTGTGGCGGTGGTACGGAGGCTGAGTCGTTCTGCGCCGGACTTTCCGGTGGACCTGGAGACCGGTAATGGACTGGTCGAGGCTTTCACCGGGTGCCGCGGGGTGTATTTCATTGCGCCCAATGTGCATCCGAACGAGCCGGCTCTCCTCGTACGGGCGCTGGACGCGGCGGCTTCTGCAGGGGTCGACCACGTCGTGTATCACTCCGTGGCCTGGCCGTACAGCCCGCGGATGCCGCACCACATGGACAAGGCACGCTGCGAGGAAGCGCTACGTGCTTTCAGTTCGGAGCGGGGCTTGCACTGGACCATCCTGCAGCCCTGCGCCTATGCACAGAACTTCGAGGCGGTTCTGGACGGGACTGCTGCCGATCTTGCTGTGCCCTACAGCCTGGACACCACGTTCTCGTTCATCAGCCTCGACGATGTGGCCGAGGTGGCAGCTCGGGTCCTCATCGAGGGACCTGAGCTGCACCACGGGGCGACGTACGAGCTCGGTGGGCCGGAAGCGCTCAGTGTCCGAGACGTGGTTCGTCTGGTCGAGGTGGCCACCGGTCGTGTGGTCGCCTCGAAGTCCTCGAGTGTCGACGAATGGATGAGGCTGCACAGCGACTCGATGTCCGCCGATGAGCAACATCGACTCGGGGCAATGTTCGAGTTCTACGACGACCGAGACTTTCTGGCCGGGAGTGCCGTCACCGCAGCCCTGTTGGGCCGGGAGCCGACGCCGGTGCGTGCGTTGATCGGATAACGGTCGGGCGTGAAGAGATCCGCCCAGGAGGGTACCCCTGCCTTCAACTACGCACCGTGTACCCGATGACGAGGTCGGTCAACATCTTTCGCAGTCGTTCCTTGTTCTTAGGTGCGACGGGATCGAATTGAAACAACCACTCGAATGTGTACTGGTTCGATATGCGAAAAAAACTGAAGCTCGTGATCGTGAAGTGAAGGTCGACAGCGTCGATACCTTCCTTGAACACTTTAAGATCACGGCCGCGCTGCAGAATCCCGGCTAAAAGCTCCAGCGCGGGGCCTGCCAGCTCGCTTCGCTCCCCTGATTGCCCTAAATACGCGGCCTTGTGCGTGTTCTCGCTAGCCATCAAGCGAACAAAATCCGGGTTCTTCTCGTGGTAGTCGAAGGTCAACTCGACTACCCGCCGCAGTGCATCCACCGGCTCGAGCTCATCGACGTGGACCCGCTGTTCCTCGGCGCGAATGTTGACAATCGCTCCTTCGAGCACCGATCGGTACAACCCTTGCTTGTCTCCGAAGTAGTAATAGATCATCTTCTTCGTCGTCTTCGTACGCAGAGCGATGTCATCCATCCTGGCACCGGTGAATCCCTTGGCTGCAAATTCAGCCGTTGCCACGGTGAGAATGTTGCCGCGCACATCACCGCCGCGGGCTCCTCGGCGGCTTCCGATTTCGGACGCTGTCGACATCTGGCCAATCCCCTCATGCTCGAAAACACTTGTTATACCGCACAGTGAATCACAGCTGGACCCACATCGATGCAGTTTGGATTCCAACGGTCACCTCGCCCTCCCGCCGCGCGTCCCACTTGGCATCGAGCAATTCAGTTTCGGCATAGGTCCAGCTGAGAGAGGCGCAAACGTTGGCGTTCGATGTGTCTATCGACTTTGGACACGTTTGACCCCTGGACGTGTCCTCGATCACGTTGTACGGTTCGGCAAGTTCACCAAACAGTGAAATGGTGTTCGACCCAACGCGTCGAGACTTGACCGCTCGGTCGTTGCCTACCGAGCCCGACCGACAACAGACTTCGATACCCCACAGGATGGATGGCCATGACAGCATCTGAGATGCAGACCAGTCCCGTCGCCACCGAGCCGCCGGAAAAGCCACCGATGCCCGACGGCACCGTCAGACGAAAGAAATGGCCACGTCGCGACTCGCTTCTGACCGGCACCAAGGCCATCGTGGGCATTCTCGGCCTACTGGGCCTATGGGAGTTGGCCGTGGTGATCACTCGGCCACCCGAGTACATTCTCGTGGGCCCACTTGCGGCCTTCGCCGAACTGTTCGACCGCTTCGACTACTTCACCACCAACGCCTGGGTCACGGTTGGAGAAGCATTGGCCGGCTTCGTCGGCGGAACCCTCCTGGGCGTCATCTGTGGCGCGCTTCTCCACTACTCGCCGACCATCCGAACGTTTCTGTATCCAGCGCTGGTCACGATCGATACGATCCCCAAAGTTGCTCTCGCCCCGCTGTTCATCGTGTGGTTCGGTTTCGGTTTCGAGTCGAAGGCGTTCGTTGCCATGGCAATTGCCTTCTTCCCACTAGTAATCAATACCTTCGACGGCCTCAGCACGGTTCCACACGAGTTGAAGGAGTTGGCCCGTATCAACAGGGCGTCGACGTGGAAGCGACTGACCAAGATCGAATTCATCTACGCCCTGCCATCTATCTTCTCCGGGGCCAAGATTTCCATCTCGCTGGCGGTAGGCGGTGCCGTCGTCGGAGAGTTCATTGCCGGGTCGAAGGGACTCGGCTACGTCATCATGCTTGCCAACAGTCAGGTCGATCTGGCCGCGATGTTCGCTGCGTTCTTCGTGCTGGCCGCTATTGCCCTGGTGCTGTTCTTCATCGTCGATTTCACAGGCAAGAAGCTCATGCCATGGAAGTCCCACGCGAAATGATCTATCGACTTGGAGATGACCATGCGTAAGACACATGCAGCACGAGTTCTGATTGCGACAGTCTTTCTTCTTCCCCTCGCCGCCTGCGGCGGAACGAACTCCGAGAATTCGATGTCGCTTATGGTTGATGTGGGCTACCTACCCAAACACGCACCTTTTTTCGCCGCTGTCGACCGTGGCTTCTTCGCCGAGGAAGGCCTCAATGTCACCGTCATGCCCGGCTCCGGTTCAGGCAACACCGTCGCCGCCGTGGACACCGGCAAGGTGGACGCAGGGTGGGCCGACTTCGGTGTCACAGTACTGAACCAGGGGCGCGGCGCTCAGGTCACGCAAGTAGACCTGCTTCAGGCTCGCTCTGCCTACGCGGTAGTAGCCATGTCGGACGGCGATATTCACGACTGGAGTGACCTGCCGGGCAAGACCATCGCCACCGAGGGTGCCGGGGCCATGACCGCAATGTGGCCCTACGCGCTGAGCAAGTTGGGCCTTGCCGATCAGGACGTGGACGTCATTCACGCCGCCAGCAGCGCCAAGATTCCCGGATTGCTCTCGGGCCAGTGGGATGCCAACTTGGCGCTGTCTGTATCCGACGGACCGGCGATCGACGCTCTCGGCAAAACACCGGTGGTACTGAAGTGGTCGGATCTTGGGATCGATCTGTACGGAAACGGCATCATCTTCTCGAACGAGCAGCTGAAGACCAACCCCGACAAGGTCGTGAAATTCAACCGAGCAATGCAGCGGGCGTATCTATGGTCGTGCGACAACCCCGAAGATGCCGCGGAGTCGTTCCACAAAGAAGTCCAAGGATACGAAACCAGCACCGTGGTGCTCGCGCTCGACGAGCAGTGCGCGCTCAACAATCGCGTCGGGGAGGAGTCCGAACCGTTCGGACTCATGACCGACGAGGGCGTCCAACAAATGATCGACGTATCGCGTGATTTCCTCGGGCTCGACCCGAACTCGACTCTCACACCCGATCAGGTTTACAGCAACGACTACATCGACCCGATCTCCGCCGAGATTATCTCCGCGCCATGATCGTCTACTCGCCTGGGAGCGAATCATGAACAGCCGCAATGCAGTAGAAGTCAACAACGTCGGAGTCTCCTTCAAATCTCGCGACGGTGAAACGAACGACGTCCTAAGGGGGGTCGATTTCGACGTCGAGAGCGGTCAGTTCGTATCCATCGTCGGACAGTCCGGCAGTGGGAAGACGACGCTACTCAAGACCATTTCGGGTTTGCAGGCAACCACCGAGGGCGATGTCCTGATCAAAGGTGCGCCGATTGCCGCGGGCATCGAGGAGATCGGCATGGTGTTCCAAAGTCCTGTGCTTTTGCCGTGGCGCAACAATCTCGATAACGTCCTGCTACCGCTCGAGTTTCGTGGCACCCGTGACAACAAATCGAAGGCTCGCGCACTCGAGCTGTTGGATATGGTCGGTTTGAAGGACAAGGCCAAACGGTACTCATACGAACTTTCGGGCGGCATGCAACAGCGCGTCGCGATCTGTAGGGCCTTGGTCTCCGATCCGGAATTGCTACTCATGGACGAGCCGTTCGGAGCGCTCGATGCGATGACTCGCGACACCATGAACTTCGAGATTCAACGCATCTGGCAGAAGGCTCAGTGCAGTGTCGTGTTCGTTACACACAGTATTTCCGAGGCCGTCTGGCTGGGTGATCGAGTGGTCGTGGTGGGTGATCGTCCGGGACGGATCATCGCCGACATCACCATCGATATCCCTCGACCACGCGGCAAGGAACACCGCTACTCCCCCACCTTCGCCGACTACGTCAGCGAAGTCGAATCGCACATCGGGGTCACCGCTGGAATTAGCTGACCCTGCACATCCGCTCTACGACTGGAGTTCTCATGCTGCGGCTATCCGCAAATCTCGACACACTGGCCAGTGATTTCGATCTGTATCCGCACCGAAGCCTGCTGTTCACCGCTATACGTCTGGACTCGCACCCCCTCGTGCGGCCCTTGATCGCAACTGGCGAGCGCACCGAACCGACCCTGCTGGTACGCCAACAAGAACAGGGCAACGTTCTGTCCGCCGGGGTGGACCCCGAGCGTATACGGTTCTATGCCCCGTGGGTCACGATCGACCCACGCCCCATCGCCGGGGTCGACGTGGCCGAAACCTTGACATCCCTGATCGACGAACTGAGCGAGGGTGAGCCGGTACTGCTCGACGCAGACGTCGTCTACAGCCACCAACTGACGCTCGCAGACAAGCTCACGGTCGTAACCGAACCCACCGCACCGAATCGTGTTTCTGTGCAGGCAATTCCGGCGTCGACGGTCATGACACAATTCGCGCGGTGGCGCGTACGCGGTGCACAGAGCGCCGCTGAGCTGATTGCAGACGTACCCCATCTTCAAGGGTTGACGGACGAGTTCGTCACCTCCGATGCCCGCTTCACCGGTCTCGAAGCTGTTGCTGCCGAACGCGACATCGATGCGCTGGTATTACTCGCACCGCCGAACTTCTCCGAGGTCACCGGTAAACCCGGCAACGGCGACATTGCAGTGTGGATGCCAGGTGACGAGCAGGTCTACGTCATTAGACTCGCCGTTGCCGACGCAGGTTCCTATTGCGACACGGTCGGTGACTACTCATCGCTCGGCGAAGCTGTTTCGACGCTAGTTCCCGGCAAACGGATCGGTATCGAAGAGGAATTCATGTCCGTCGGTATCGCCGGTCAACTGATCGATGCGGGCCTCGACCTCGTTCCGACGTCGAACGATCTCGCACATTGGCGCGACATTCGCGATCACGAGGATCTACCCTTTCAGATAATTGCGGCCAGAACGAGCGTATACGCGATCGAGGAAGCGCTGAACTGGGCTAAGGGGGCGATCGACGCTGGTGTCGAGTTCACCGAACTGGACATCCACCGCCGCTATCTCGAATACATCGACAAGTTCAAGAAAGACAATGACATCGAGTTCGAGGTGAAACCGTACTTCACCAACCTGCATTCATCGAACCGCATGCTTTTCCCGGGTCCGCCCGTCGATTTCCCGATCGACTCCGACACCACATGCATTCAACTCGACGCAGGAGTGCAGGTGACCATCGACGGCGTTGTGGTCGCGACATCCGACATGGCTCGTTCGCTCCCCCGCACACCCGCGGCCAAGGAAGCATACGAATTCTTCTTCACCGTCGTCAGGCAAGGAATCATCGGCCAGTTGCGCCCCGGCGTCGTCTGCGAAGACGTACACGAGGAGGCACTTCGGTTCCTCGCTCCTCACCTGCCCCGGATGATCGAAATTGGGATGCTCGGAGAGGACACGGATTTCGATGCCATCTATCGAGGCCGTAACGTCGGGCATCTGATGGGCAAGCAAGAGTCGTTCGCCAACGAACTTCGTCCGGGATACAAGCACGCACTCGATGTTGGCTCGTACGGAGCCGCCGAAATACCCTGGCGCTACGGGGGCGTCGCAATCGGCACCGAGGATCTGTGGTTCATCGGACGGAACCGAACGTACATTCTCACCCAGCGCGACCTGGTTGCATCATGACCTATACCACTACCGAAAACGCGAAGTCGCGTTTGGCGACGCGCAACTTGACGCTCCCGGACCTCGGTGCTCCGGCGTACTCCTACGACGCGTGGACCCGGCACGACGACGTTCTCTACATGTCCGGACAGATCTCACGCACGCCGAACGGGGAAGTTCTCGATGGGCGAGCCGGTGTGGACGCCACCACGGCGGACGCTGCTGCTGCAGCAGAAGTCGCAGCGCTGAATCTGCTTGCCAGGATCGAACAGGCCGTCGGCCTCGACAATGTCGAGCAGATCCTGAAGCTGAACGTGTGGATCGCAAGCGGACCCGACTACACCGATCAACCAGTCGTCGCGGAAACCGCATCGCAGTTGCTGATCGACGTATTGGGCAGAGCTGGACGCCATGCGAGAACAACTTTGCCGACACACGTATTGCCCAAGAACGCGCTGGTCGAACTCGAAGCCGTTGTTGCAGTAAAGAAGTAGCGACTAGTTCCAGGCGATGTCGAGAACGGTCACTGTGCTTTCGGCACCGGAGGGGAGCGAGTACGTGCGTACGTCACGCACTCGACTCCCGTCCAAGGCAGCGCCCAAAGGTGAAGCGGTCGAGCAGGTTCGGCCGCTGCTCTCCAGCACGTGTTCGACCAGCACGAAGGTGTCCACGTCCTTCTCGTCACCATCGAACATGACGGTGACAGCAGATCCTGGGCCGGCGATATCGCGATCGATGGTTTTCGATGCGTCCGATTCTGCGATGCGGCCCTTCACTTCTGCGATCGTGCGATCGATGCGCTGCAGCTCGGCGCGAGCGCGGTGGTACGCGTCGTTGTTGTCGAGGTCTCCCGAAGCACGTTGCACCAGAACGTCGTTGAAAGCCATCACTCGGCTCTCCAGTAGCTCCGGCAGTTGTTGCTCACGGGGTGCGGGTGTGTCGAACGGCAGGTGATCGATAGTGGTCACGGTTTCTCCTGTGTGACTGGGGTTGTGAGAGTGCTCGAGCAGCACGTCATTGCGCGATGTACGGACGCAGAACTGCGCCCGCCGATTCGAGATGACTATTCATTGACCGCTGTTTCTCGATGCGCCGACGGACAGGCATTACCGAGCGCGATCAGAACGGCTGGTAGTCGAAAGAGGTGGCGCTGCAATCGGGTCCAGGACGGAGTCGAGGGACCGAGGATCGAACGAGGTGACGAAAGCGCGAACGCTACCGCACCTCTGCTCCATCGGGGATCACAGCGACACACCTTCTTTCGGTTCGAGCTCGTGCAACCGACTGTAGCCGAAAGAAAATAAAAAGCCAGTCGGTGATGAGGCCGGTGCTTCAGACGATGCCGAGAGCGATCATCGCGTCGGCGACTTTGATGAAACCGGCGATATTCGCGCCGTGGACGTAGTCGCCCGGCTTGCCGTACTCCTCGGCGGTCGCGATGGTTCGGTGATGGATTCCGTGCATGATTGCGGCGAGGCGTTCGTCGGTGTACTCGAAACTCCACGAGTCACGAGATGCGTTCTGCTGCATCTCGAGAGCGGAGGTAGCCACTCCTCCGGCATTGGCCGCCTTGCCAGGTGCGAACGCCACTGAGGCGTCGCGGAAGATCTGGACGGCCTCCGGTGTGGTCGGCATGTTGGCCCCTTCGGCCACCACCTTCACGCCGTTGGAGACGAGGACTTTCGCCGCGTCGGCATCGAGTTCGTTCTGCGTGGCCGAGGGCATTGCTACCTGGCACGGCACATCCCAGATCGAGCCGTTCTCGATGAACGATGCTCCGTCGACGGTCTCGCAATACGCGCTGATGCGTTCGCGTCGCACCTCTTTGATGTCTTTGAGCAGTTCGAGGTCGATGCCGTTGGAGTCGACGATGTAGCCCGAGGAATCCGAGCATGCGATCACCGTGCCGCCGAGTTGATGCACCTTCTCGACCGCGTAGATGGCGACGTTTCCGGACCCGGACACGACCACGGTCTTGCCATCCAGTGAGGTGCCGAGCGTCTCGAGCATGTCTGCGACGAAATAGGCGACGCCGTAGCCGGTGGCTTCCCGGCGTACCTGCGAACCACCCCACGAGGTGCCTTTGCCGGTCAGCACGCCGGATTCGTAGGAGTTGGTCAGACGCTTGTATTGCCCGAAGAGATAACCGATTTCGCGGCCACCGACGCCGATGTCGCCGGCGGGCACATCGGTGTACTCGCCGATGTGGCGGTGCAGCTCGGTCATGAAGGACTGGCAGAACCGCATGACCTCGGCCTCGGATCGGCCCTTGGGGTCGAAGTCGGAGCCGCCCTTGCCGCCGCCGATGGGGAGCCCGGTCAGTGCGTTCTTGAAGATCTGCTCGAAACCCAGGAACTTGACGATGCCCAGGTTGACGCTGGAGTGGAACCGCAATCCACCCTTGTACGGCCCCAGGGCGCTGTTGTACTGCACTCGGAAGCCACGGTTGACGTGCACTGCGCCGGCGTCGTCCACCCACGGAACCCGGAAGATGATCTGACGCTCCGGCTCACACAAACGCTCGATCAACCCGGCGTCGGCGTAACCCGGACTGCGATCGACCACCACTCGAAGCGAGTCGAACACCTCGGTCACCGCTTGATGGAACTCGGGCTCCCCCGCGTTCCGCGCGCGAACTTGCTGGTAGATCGTCTCGATCTGGTCTCGCGTCGACACTCGTGCGTCTCCTATGTGAGGAATGTGAAATAAGACCGTAACAATGACGGACGCGAGATGGGCACACAGGTTGGGGACTCACAGGACCGGATCCACGACGTTCCCGATCGAGTGGGGTCAGCTTCCGCAGCGCGATGTACGCGCGAATGCGGCCTGCGGGTCAACACCTGTCTGCATACGCCACGCCGTCAGAGCGAGTCCCAGACCGGCCAGGTGCGTCGGATCATCGAGCGAGGTGCCCAGGAGCGTGTCGAGTCGCGACAACCGGGCGTAGAGAGACTGTCGCCTGATGCCCAGTCCGATCGCGGTCTGGGCTTTACTACCGCCGTTCGCCACGAAGGCATCGAGGGTTCGCACGAGATCGGCAGAGTGTTCGGTGTCGAAAGCGATCACGTCACCGAGCTGTTCGGTGACGAACTCCGTGATCATGGCCGGTACGCACGCGCCCAGCAACCGTTGAACACCGACATCGCGAGCGCACAGAACACCGGTGCGAGTTCCGAAGCGCCGCGCGATCTGGACCACCTCACGCGCTCGGCCGATCGCATCGGAGATGTGAGACAACCCGAGGACCGGAGCCGACGCACCGATCGTGCGCAATGCTGAACCATGAGATCCGCCGCGGAGCAGAGCCTCGATCTCATTGAACGAGGAGCGAACTCGCGCAGGCGACGGCTGCACCCAACCCTGCGCGAGCACGACGACGTGGTTCGCAGCCACCCCGACCAAACACCGCCCGAGGACGGACTCGACCGCCTCTCGAACCGGAATCAACAGCTCGCGCGCCGGAGTTCGTTGATCGACGTCGACGGCGGCCACCAGAACATGGTGGCCTTCGGTGGGTGCCCAACCGGCTGCGCCGAGGCGCTCGACCAGGTCACCGTGTGAGGTCGACGTGCCTCCCACGAGATCGGTGATCACGGCCTGTGCACGGGACTGCCGGGGACCGAGGCCGGGATGTCGACCGAGTTCCAGAGCTACCGCCACGGCCGCGCAGTGACCGATGGCCGAGCGCCGTGCGGTGGTCCGTCCGGCCAGCACGAGCCGACCGAGCGAGCCCGCGGGTCCGCGCACGTCGAGGACCGTTTTTTCATCGGCCGATCGCGGCGCAGCGGTAGCGTTGTGTTCGACGACGCGGCCCTCCGCGTCGAGCAGATCGACGCCACAGCCGGCCAGCCGTGCGATCGCGTCGAGTAGGGCAGTCATACCCTGCCCCGCCACGACGAGGTCCATGAGCTGATGCCAGACCGGCTCACCGGTGCGCTGCATTCCGAGCCGGCGCCTCATCACGAGGTCGTGGAAGTCCTCGACCATCCGCTCGAAGGGGACGATCGTGTGCAGCGTCAGGAACGCCACCCCTCGGCGACGCGCGGCCTCGACCAATTCCGGCGGTGCCACGAGAAATGAGCGTCCGACTTCCATTGCGAGAGCGGCACATCCCGCGTCGGCCAGTTGGTCGAGGTAGGCGGTCAGCTGTTGGGCCGATCGCCCTTGGAGGCCGAGTCCGGTGGTCAACAACAGCTCTCCGCCCGACAGCAAGCCGCCCATCTCGTAGACCTCGGACGAATGCACCCAGCGGACGACCACGGTGTCGGGTGAGCCCGTGAGTACCTCGACAGCAGCCGCTTCGAAAGACGGCAGCGCCAGAACGTTTCGCAGAGTCGGCAGCATTCGTTCATGCTCCGCCGGCGGGACACAGTGCTCCAGATCGACTATTGCTCGAGTGACACGTTGTCCCTTGGCAATCTGTGCGAGGCCTGGTCGACTGATGGCACGCATCACCCTCACCGTTCGCAGACACTTCAGGAGGACCCCTTGACCGATCCCGCGCACACCGACGAGTACTTCCTCGGACTTGCAATCGAACAGGCACAGATCGGCTGGGAGGAGGGCGGCGTTCCCATCGGCGCGGTACTCGTGCACGACGGCGAAGTACTGGCGGTGGGACGGAACCGACGCGTGCAGATGGACAGCGCAATTCGTCATGGCGAAACCGACTGCATCGAGCGAGCGGGGCGACTACCGGCTTCGGTGTACCGCAAATCCGTTCTCTACACCACCCTGTCCCCGTGCTTCATGTGCGCGGGAACCGCATTGCTGTACGAGATTCCGCGAATCGTCATCGGCGAGAACCGCTCGTTCGAGATGTCGGAGAGTCTGTTGCGCGAGCATGGAGTACAGCTCGACGTCGTCGACGACCCCGCCTGTCTGCAGCTCATGGAACGCATGTTGGCGGAGCGCCCAGGCCTGTGGCTCGAAGACATCGGCGAGGAGGCATGAGCAACCGAGCCGATCACGAATCCACCGCACAGAAGGCCGACGAACCGGTAGACCTGGACTACCCCGTCACGCCCGTGCCCCGCAGTGCCCGCAAGCCGTTCTTCTCGTTGGCCATCGTTCTGCTGGGCTTTACCATCTTCACGCCGACAATGCTGGCCGGCGCTGCACTCGGCACGGCGTTCAGTTTCTGGACCCTCATCCTGGTGATCGTCGCCGGCTCGGCGATTCTGGGCGCGTACGTGGCCATGATGGGATTTGCCGGTGCACGTACGGGTTTGACGACCGTGCTCATGGCGCGTTACAGCTTCGGCACCCGCGGATCCAAGCTTGCGTCGTTGCTCCTCGGTGGTACGCAAATCGGTTGGTATGGCGTCATCATCGGCACCATCGGTGAGCTCACCTCGCAGGCTTTGGGCTGGGAGTCGTATGCCGCGCGGGCGGCGGTCATGATCGGTGCGAGCATCCTCATGTGCATCACCGCCTGCTACGGATACCGCGGGATGTACTGGGTCTCGGTCGTGTCGACGCCATTGATTATTGCCTTGGCATGTTGGGTGGTCTCCCGCTCTCTCGACGAGGTCGGTGGGTTCTCCGGTCTGACGTCGATCGCACCCACGACGACCATGACGGTCACGCTCGCCATCACGACGGTCGTCGGCACTTTCGTCTCCGCGGGGACCCAGGCACCCAACTGGACTCGATTCGCACGATCCGGATCGCAAGCAGCATGGGCGTGCATCATCGGGTTCCTTCTCGGCAACGGAATGATGATTCTGTTCGGAGCGATCGGAGCAATCACGTTCGGTGAGGGCGATTTCGTTCTGGTTCTCTACAACCTGGGACTCGTCGGCTGGGGCTTGATCCTGCTGTTCGGCAACCTGTGGAAGAGCAACGCCGACACCGCATATGCCTTCGGTGTTGCCGGTGCAGAGATGTTCCGGCATCCCCGGAAGGCACCATTCATCATCGGCGGGTGCGTCATCGGGACCGTGCTCGCGCTCGTCGGTGTACACAACCATCTGGTCGACTACCTGAGCTTGCTCGGCACCTTCATTCCTCCGTTGGGCGGGGTTCTCATCGGGGACTTCCTGTGCCGCTGGCGGCACGGCATTCCAGAGGGACACACTCCCCCGCTGGTGCATTGGCGGCATCTCGCGGTCTACGCCTTTGCGGCCTTCCTCGCGTGGTTGTCCGGAGAACTGGACATCGGAATCCCGCCGTTGATCGGCATCGTGGTTGCCATCGCACTGACGATGGTTCTGCAACGACGTGGCTCGGCGTCCGCAGATGGATCCCTAGCTGCTTAGTGTTGGTACTACTGTCAACCCCGACGCCAGTGTTGGTCGAAAAACGGTAGCCGACGCCGATGATCATCACCGGATTGTTCTTCGCCGAGTACGCGCGAGTCAGCGAAGACATGCTCGGCGGTGTATGGGATACCTGCACCGTCCCGAGCGATGCGCCAGCCGAATGCCTGCCGTGCACGCTATATACCGATGCTCGTCAATCTCTCTGCGGCTGCGTCAGTCCCGAGTTCAACGCGGGCCTGCGGATTGTCGATGTAGAAGCGTATCCACTGTTCCAACGTCGCCGGGTGGATATCGAAGCGTCTGCAGTCGAGTTCGATGTACTGGCCTTTCGGCATGAGTTCGACTCTCCAGAGCATGGTTGTGAAGCGCCGGTTCATCTTCGCCAACTCGTCGACCCTTATGAGAACCATCGGGTACGACTCCACCACCACAGCAGTGTCTCTGATGTCCAGCCACGGCACCAGGAGGTCGAATGCCCAGCCGCGGTGGCGAATACCGTCGTCCGAGAGCTCGAGGTAGCCGTTGCGAATACTGCGCAGCAGGATTGGAACCAGGAACGAGGCCATCGACAATCCCATTGCCGCTAGGACCCATCCAGCCCCACCCGAGGTGAAACCCACCGCGATCATGCAAGTCGACAACGAGCTGACTATTACGATGAGCAACCTCAAGCCCACCGGGTTGTAGCGCACAGTCGATCCCTGTACCCATCGGCGGACGTGAGAGCCATTCTTGACAGACGGCACGTTGGTCAACGCGAAAGCCGCTGTGCTGAAGCAGAACACAGCGAATCCGAAAGTCGACAGCGCGGAGGCGACCATTCCCTCCATGACGCTCACCAGGCACAAGTACAGAGCAATCAGCGCCGCGAACCCGAAGATCGCGCTTCGCGCGACCATTGACCCCGGCGATGCCACCCAGCGCCGCAATTCTCTAGGCCGCACGTCAGAAAATCGCATCCCACGCCCCCGTCCCCAATTCCCCGATTGCCGACCCCGTGTCAGCGACTGCCGCAGCACCATCGCCGATCGCGTCGCCGACGCTACCCAGACCTTCTGTGTACAGAGTGTCGACAGCACCGGAAGTGAAGATGCCGACGACCGCACCGCCGGCCGCACCGACAAGAGTCCCGACCCCCGGCACTGGGATCGCGGTGCCGATGAGAGCACCCGCTGCGACTGCCGCCCCGAATCCGAGACCGCCCGACACGATGGCCTGGTCGACTGGTTTGCCCTCGTAAATGTCGTAGGCGATTCCACCGACGGCCAGTGCACCGCCAAGTCCTGCAAAGAACCGGCCCGCTCTAGTTTCGAATCTATCCGCGACGTCTCTGTACATCTCGCTCCTACGCAGGGTTGCCCTGGACTCATCGACATCGCGATAGATCTGAGCTGCAGGAGTTCCGGGCGGGACCGACTGGGCCAGCCGTAGATACTTGGCCGCTTCCTCGGCGAGAAGATCTGCGCGCTTCGTCAGCAGTGACACATGCTTCGAGGCCAGGCCTTCGGCCGCTCCTCCGAGAAAGTCCGAAGCGAGAAGGAACCATCCTTCAGTGACCTCCAACCATGCATTCTTCAGTGTTTCGCCGGCCAGGGTTTCGATCTGTCGCGCCGCATCGGCACCCTGTGACGCCGCCTCGTACGCGAGACGATGCGCCTTGGACTCCCCACCGGGGTCGAGGATGACGTGACCGCTGAGGGTCAGCCCCGCTGCGGCCGCATCGGTCCGAACGTCTGACATCCGATCGTGCGCCCTCTCGAGATCGGAGGCGAAGGCGTCGATCGCGGCAGCATAGGCGCGGGCCGCTACCGCCATATCAACAGTTCGCTGCGCGCCGTGAGTCAATTGCTCGCACGCAAGTCGAGATGCCGGCCCGTCCCAGGCCGAATCCACAGTGTTCCGAATGCAATACATCGTTTCGCCAGTGACGTCGATGTTCGACGCGAGTTGGTCATGTAGCCAGCCGGCTGCCACGCGGACCGAGCCAGGATTACCGTTCACGTGAGTATCGACAGTCACCGATGCTCCTCCCACAGTGCAACATTGACTTGGTCGGCCGAGGCCAGGTCTTGTTCCGAATAGCGATCGACACTGTCCGAGACAACGTCGCCGAAACCCGCGAGCGATAGAGTCAATTGGCCGGCAGACTCGGCGAACATCGACATGATCCCGAGAATTGCTGCAGTTCCTACACCCCCATCGACGTCGCCGGGAATCGACGCCGCCAGTGCATCCATATAAGCCGACGTCTCGGATAGCCGTGCGGCTTCGGACCGCAAAGCGTCCTTGTCCACGTACAACGTCATGATGGTGCCGCCCACTCGTTCTGCGGAACAACGACATCGAGAAGAACAAGGTCGAATAACACGCTTTCTCGAACCGTCATCAACCGCTCGGTTGGCATCACCAGCCAGGGCTCATCCGGGCCAACGCAGGTGCGCAGGCGGTCCAGTGCCGAAAACACCAACAACGCCGACCGTCCGTCGCGTGTGGTCCTCACTCGGACGGTCGCATCATTCGGGGTTACGGCCGACTGGACGCACGGAAAATAGATCACTGGCGGGAAATATGCCGGAACTGCCATGAACGCCCTCCCCTGGTGCGGCACGGACGCCGACTCACTGCATCAGACGCACTGGCGGACCTTGCGGTTCCACCGGACTTCGATCGTCGATGTGGCGCTCCGTGCTCGTCGACCCCACCGCCAACAAGCACCGGTTCGCTCATCGCTGGGAAAACAATCCTGTAAACGAATCACATCGTCGCGACGAGTTGGCCCCGTCCATCGCGGTTCGAACAGACGTCAAGGACTCGGGCGCGCGGCGTTGGGGCACGCGAACCCTTCCTATGATGGAGTCGTGTCCCCTGACCGAACAGATCGCAACCTCGCTCGCGTGATTCCATTGTTCGGTCGCCGAGGATCCCGCGGCACCACGGACTTCGTCGACGACGTCGAGCCGGTGGTCGAGTCTCCGGTCCAATGGGTGACGCCCCAGCACATCGAGCTCGCATCGCTGAATGCCGAGGACGAGTTAGCAGCGCTGACGGCATCAAAACCGATAGCCCAGCTTCGCTCACTCCTCGGCTGGCTCGGTTCCTCACGACCGATCACCGGGAAGGGGGTTCCGCGGCCGGGTTCGGTCAGCGAGCTGGCGAAAGCCGTTGGTGTTGAGCTGAATGGGCGTGAATTGGGGGCGAGATCGATGCTCCAGATCAAAGCCCTGATGACTCTGTGGGATGCGGCGAAGGTGACCGGATTGATCGAGCTCCACTCCACCAGAGCTGTTCCTGGTCCGCATGCCCAACAGTTCGCCCACTCACATGCCAGCTCCCTGGCCGCTCACCGAAGGGCTCTCTCGCACGTCATCGGTCGTTACTTCTTCAGCGAGGATCCCCTCCGTCCGTCCCCGGCTGTCGATGTCGTAGCCGGACAGATCGTTCTCGCCGCGATGACAAGCACTCCGCGGACGCAGCTTCCGGCAGTCGGCCCGGCCGGCGCCGGGGATCTGTACGAACACATCGAGGCGTTGATACTTCGCGGCATGCTGGAGCAGTTCATTGCGGACGGGTGGCTGGTCTGTGACGGCAATTACCGAGTGCCGCAACCCTTTCGCCCGGCCGTCCTGGATGCGATGACATCACTTCCCTATTACGAGACGGACACCACCAACCGATGATCATCACGGGTCTATTTTTCGCGGAATACGCGCGGGTCAGCGGAGACATGCTCGACATCCTCGGCGGCGTCTGGGATACCTGCACGGTTCCTCGCGACAGTCGCATGCTCGAATGCCGGCTGGTCGCACTGTTGCAGACGGGACCCGACGATATCGGTAAGGACTTCCCCGCAACGCTCGAAGTGCTCGACGCGAAGGGCGAACACATCGTCAATCAACGTGGTCTCCAGATCCCCGGTGCCGGATTTACCGGGGAGAATCGATTCTGGTTCCTGCCGATGCAGATGGTGTTCCGCGACGAAGGGCGGCACAACTTCATCCTCAGCGCCGGTGGAGCCACAGCGAGCGTCGGGCTTCGCATCGCCTTCGGCTGACCTCTGGCGCGGTATCAGCTGTGGGATGAGAAGCGTTGTTCTTTCCGACGCCGACTCAAGGCTCGCTTTACGACGGTTCAACCATCCGGAACGAGGCAACACCCCGGTCATCGACATCTTCCGCCAGATGACCTCGCACCACCAAGAGTTCGAGGTGCGCCAGCGTCTCGTTGACAGCCAAAGTGCGGTTGAAGAGATCGAGTTCGGCCAGCGCACTATTGTGCCGAGTCCATGTGGACGCAACGGCGACGTCGTACGCGGTGTGCGCACCCCTCGCCACAGCGTCAGCAAAACCGCTCAGTCGCGTTTCGTGGTGCGCGATTAACTCACGAACCCTGGCGTGCAGCACCGGCATCACTGGGCCGTGCGCGGGAAACATACGCGCGTCGGGCATGTCGAGAAGAGCACCCAGAGACCCAAGATACGAACCGAGAGGATTAACCGACAACACCGACTCGAAGCCAACCGACGGCGTGATGCGCGGCAGCACATGGTCGCCGGTGAAGACTGCCCCGCGTAACGGGTCGACGAACACGCAGTTACCTCTTGTGTGCCCCGGAGTGTGGACGACCTCGAGCGTGCCTTGAGCGACGGAATCCCCGTCGACCAGCCACCGATCGGGATCCTCGAAATCTCTGAAACTCCACGAACGCCACTCTGGCCGCGCTGGCACGTCGTCCGTCCACCCCGTTGCTCCTGCGCGTATCAACGAACGCATATGCGGCTCGTGACCGATGAACTCGGGTTCGGCCGCGCGTCGCAGTGACTCCCGCTCGTCGACGTGCAGGGCTACCTCGGCTCCGGAACAGCGTCTGATCTCGGCTGCGTTCGAGTAATGATCGGCGTGAACGTGCGTCACCGCGACGGCATGAACGGACTCGAATGATTCCCCCAGCGCCGCAAGTCCGCGCGCCAGCGTCTCACGTGCGGCGTCGCTCGACTGCCCCGTATCGATCAGTACGAGCCCTTTGCCCGTCTCGAGCGCGTAGACGTTTATTGCAGCCAATCCGTCGCCTGGCATAGGCAGCGGAATTCGATGCACACCGTCGGCGACCTCGAAAACACCAGCTTCGGTCCAATGCTGCCCTGCGTCGGTCGCCCGACGCAGGGGGAGAACTCCTGCCGTCATGACCGCACCATCATCGATGTACCGATCAAACCTCGAAACTTGGCTGCTTTGTTGGCCTCTCCGATATGAACGACACCTACGACGACCCCGTCCCGGATGTACGCCGCACAGAAGTCCGCGCCCAGGTCACCGTCTGCCACAGTGACGTCAGTACCCAGACCAGGCTGACCGAACGACTGGATCTTCATGTCGAATTGATCGGACCAGAACCAAGGCATCGGAGCAAAAACCTCGGATGCCGGGGCAGTCGTTACCGAACCTGCCAGCAATGACCTTGCAGCGCGTTTCGCGGAGAACATCGGCATCTGCCAGTGTTCGACGCGGCGGGCGACGTCGTCGAACATCGGATTGGGGAATCTTGCGACATCGCCGACGGCCACCACGTCGGCGGTGCCGACAACACGTAAGTCGTTGTTGCACAGCACGCCGTCGGTCAAGTCGAGACCATTGCCTTCCATCCATGAAGTGCTTGGCATCGAACCGACGGCTTCGATCACCATCGATGCCACTATGGCCGATCCATCGCTCAACGTCACGACGGGTGCAAAGTCGTCGCCTTCCACCGCCGAGACACCGACGCCGAGATGAAAGACCACACCGTGGGCTTCGTGCCTGCGCCGAATTTCGCCGCCGACGAGAGCACCGAGCGGCCGCACCATAGGCGCGTCGTCGAGCGCGACCACGTGAACTCGGATTCCCCGGCCGGTCAACGAGGCCGCGGCCTCACAGCCGATGAAGCCGGCACCCAACACGACGACCGTGGCGCCGTCAGCGACGTTCGCTTGGACGAACTGTGCATCGTCGAGCGATCGCAGACTCCTGCAGTCCGCTCGGCCGGCGGTCACCGACAGCCGCCGCGGTTCCACACCCGACGCCGCTACCAGCGCCTCGTACTCGAATGTGGAGCCGTCGTCGGCTGTCAGAGTTCGTTTCGTCAAATCGCTACCTACGATGGGTGTTCGGAGTACCCACCGGTCACGCGCGGAGTTCGATCGTCCCGTCAGAGCCACTGTTTCGTGTACAGCGAGATCGTGCAGTAACGCCTTCGATATCGGTGGCCTGGTGTAGGGCATGTGCTTCTCCGCACCGAATACCGTGATGTCACCTACGTATCCTTCGGCGCGCAAAGCATCGACTGTCCGCAGTGACGCCAGGCCCGCACCCACGATGGCGATGCCGCATGACATCAGCTGCCGACTATCGAAATCGCTTGCAGTGGGCACGCATCGACGGCCGCTTCCACATCTGCACGGTCATCGTCGGAGGGGTTCGACTCGAATTCGAGGCCATTGTCGTTCAATGTGAACACCGTCGGTGCTGCGTAAACGCACTGACCGTAATCCTGGCACAGAGTCAGGTCGACTGAAATCTTCATGTCGCACTCCCTACTGGTAGAACTGCTCGACGAGCTCTTGTTGGAATTTCTTGTTCTCCTCGTTACCCGGGTGCGGCAACCATTTGTCGCCGCCTACCTGGTAACGAGTTGCGAGTTCGATCAGAACCCCGTGGCACTTCTCTTCGGGAATGAAATTCCAGTGCAACCAGGGCATAGTGTCCGGCGAGCTGCTTTCGTCGAGGACGAGCGGCAAACCCGCGTCTCGACACTGCTGCACGGTATGACCGAAATTCGTCGACAGGAACGCAATGTGGTGCACGAACTCGCCACGCTTCTTCAACACCTTGTGCACCCAGGAATCGTCGGTCGCGGGTGCCCACAATTGAATCGACACTCCGGTGGGATCCGGATTCTGGTACGTGGCCCAATTCATTGCGGTCCCATCGGAGGCACCGTTTCCCCTAGTCAAGGCGGTGGTCAATTCAGGGGTGAGGACACCGAGAATGTCCTGCCAGTCCGCAATTGCACGATCTAGATCCCTCACGCACATCGAGACGTGGTCGATATGAACGCTAGCCATCGAGCCTCCTCCAGTTAATTCAACCAATCGGTTGGTGTAATTGTATACCTACAGGTGGGCCATGGTCCACAAAAAAATTTGTTGCTACCGCGTCGCGCGCAACGCGGCAGGACCCGAGGTTCGTACCGCCTCGAGTGACCCTGCCCGCTTCACGCCGTCGTCCGAGACCACGGACGCCAAAATCATCCCCGTCAGCCTTTGGACGAGTTCTTCGACCGACATCCGGCCGCCCACATGGAACCAATTCACCAGCGAGTTGAGCTGCCCCAGAATGGTCCAGGTAGCCAACGAGACGTCGAGGCTGTCGCTGATCAACTTCTCCGCACGGCCCTCGGCAAGTATCGATCGCAGCAGGCCCGTGTATACGTCGCCGAGCTCGGTAATCTCGCGACGTCGGTTCTCCGACAACGCGCGTCGCTCGCGGAACTGAATGCTCATCGACGTGAAGTTGGCGACGGTGAACTCGACGTGCGCGCGCACGAACGCAGTCAATCGATCGAGAGCGTTACCGTCCAAGTCGACTGCATTGCCCACCTCTATCAGCGCAGCATCGAAGGCGCGTTTGATGATCTCGTAGAGAAAATCTTCCTTGGTCTTGACGTAGTGATAGAGGCTTCCCTTCAGCATGCCGACCTCGTCGGCTACCTCCTGGATGCTCGACGCGTCGTAGCCACGAGCGAGGAAAACCGTGGCGGCACCATCGAGGATCTCCTGGAACCGCTGCGGATCGGGCTGGTCCTTGCGCGGACGGCCCGGCCCGCGTCGCGTCGCTTCCTCGACCATGCACACCCCTCTCGACAACGGCGAATCTCTCCACCCTACGACGCCGGCGAAGGTCCGAGCCGCAACGCACCGTCGAGGCGAATCACTTCCCCGTTCAAGAAGCCGTTTTCGACTATGTGCTGGACCAGTCGAGCGAGCTCGGACGCCGCGCCCAACCGCTTCGGGAAAACCGCCTCGCCGATCAAACTCTCTCGGACCGACGGCGCGGCCGCGGCCAGCATAGGTGTATCCATGCTGCCTGGGCACACCGTCATCGATCGGATCCCCCACTCTGCGAGGTCACGGGCGACCGGCAGCGTCATGGCAATCAAGCCGCCCTTGGAAGCCGCGTAAGCGGCCTGGCCGACCTGACCCTCGATACCCGCAATCGAGCCGATGCTGATGACGATTCCTCGGCTGCCGTCGCCGTCCGGCTCGTTCTCGGCCATCGCCGCAGCACAGGTACGAATGACGTCGAATGCACCGATCAGGTTGACCTCCAGGCACTGGCGGTACCGGTCCAGCGGGAACGGGCGCTTCGCTTTGTTGACCACCCGTCCTGGAGGACTTATGCCTGCGCATCCGACAAGCACATCGATGCGTCCGAATCGGGCTACCGAACGCGAGACCGCACGCTCGACCTGATCGGGTACCGAGACATCGACCGGCTCGAACGCGCACGCGTCGCCCAGTTCGCTTGCCAGTTCACCCCCCGCGGACTCCGTGCGGTCGAGGATCACGACGCGACCGCCCTCGGCTACTACCATTCTGGCGACCTGCTCACCGAGTCCCGACGCTCCGCCGGTGACGACGACGACCGAATTTGCTATTCGCATAAGAGACCTCAGAACGATCTCGGCAGACCATAGGACTCGGCAATTTGATTGCGCGCCATTTCGCTCGTGATGGGTCCAATGCGGTAGAGGCGCACATCTCGCCAATACCTCTGCATATCCGTTTCGAGCGCGTACCCCATTCCGCCGAGGATTTGCATGCCCAAATCGGCTGCTTTGCCTGCTAATTCGGACGCCACTACCTTTGCCATCGTCGATTCGGTGCCACAGGGCAAGCCCTGCTCCTGACGCCAGGCCGCGTAGTTGGTCATCAACTCGGCTTGCTTCTGCCACATCGCCATATCGGCGACGAAGTGCTGCAGCGATTGGAACTGGCCGATCGGCTTGCCGAACGCTTCGCGCTCCTTCAGGTAGGCCAGCGCGTCCTCGAAGACACCGTCGAGCACCCCGGTGCAGAGGGCGCCCACCATGATTCGCTCGTTGTTCAGAGTCTCGAGCATCTGGTACCAGCCCTTATTGACCTCGCCGACGACGAGACGGTCCTCGACGAACACGTCGTCGAGCCACACCTCGCACGAGCCGACCGACTTCATGCCGACCTTAGGAATTTGGCGAGTGGTGATGCCCTCGGCGTTGCCGGGTACCAAGAAGATCGTCATACCGCGGCTGGCCTTGTCCGCGTTCGGGTCACTTTTCGCAACGAGCATGAGGTAGTCCGCGACATGGGCTGCCGTGGACCAGATTTTCTGTCCGGTAATGCGCCACCCACCTTCGACCTTCTTCGCGACGGTCTTCATCGAGCCCAGGACATCCGTACCACCCGACGGTTCCGTCAGGGCGATGGACATACGGATCTCACCGTCCGCCAACTTCGGCAGCAGCTCCTGCTTGACTTCTTCCTGGGCATACAGCGCAACGGATTTGGCGCAGAACGACGAGACGCCCCAGATCCAGGTCAGTCCTCCGAGCGTCCGCGCGAGTTCGCGGGCGACGATCATCTGAGTCATCACGTCGCCGCCCTGGCCACCGTATTCCTCCGGCAGGCCGATTCCGTGCAGGCCCTGCTTCGACATCTTGTCCCACAGCTCGAAGGGGTACTCGAATTCGCGCCCCTCCCATTCCCGAGCGGTGTTCTTGTCCAATTCCGAGTCGATCCATGCGCGGAGCGACTTGCGGAACTGCTCTTGTTCGTCGGTCAACGAAAAGTCCATGGTGTTCTCCTACTGAGTGGGTGAATAATGCTTATTTGTCGAGATTTTCGATGATTGTGGCGTTGGCCAGGCCCCCGCCCTCGCACATCGTCTGCAGTCCCCATCGCCCTCCCGAGCGACGCAGTTCGTGGACCAGGGTCGTCATGAGTTTGGCTCCGCTGGCTCCGAGTGGATGCCCCAAAGCCATTGCGCCACCGTTGACATTGGTCTTCTCGATCGGTGCGCCCGTGTCCTTGGACCAGGCGGCAACGACCCCGGCGAAAGCCTCGTTGCACTCGAAGAGGTCGATGTCGTCGATCTCGAGGCCGGCCCTTTTCAGTACCCTGCGGGTAGCAGGTATCGGACCCGAGAGGATCAGAACAGGATCACTGCCGACGACGGCGTTCGAGTGCACACGGGCCAACGGCGCCAAACCGTGCTGCCGCACAGCCGATTCCGACGCGAGAAGGATTGCCGACGAACCGTCGGCCAGCTGGCTCGCCAATGCCGCGGTGTGACGACCACCAGCACGGATCGGTGCCAGACCGCGCATCTTCTCGGTATCGAGCGTTCGCCGGAACCCTTCATCGACGGTGAGCTCGCCGAGTGGGGCAACCTCGGCGTCGAAGCGGCCTTCGTCCCACGCACGCGATGCATTTCGGTGACTGCGCTCGGCTAGCGACACCATCTCGTCGTCGGTGATACCCCACTGCTCGACGATCAGGTCGCCACCGCGAAACTGATGTATCTCCTGCTCGCCGAAGCGAGCTTGCCAACCCGCGCCGTCGAAGGGATAGCGCATGTTCAGGTCCGGCCCGACCGTCCCCGACGAGTTCAGCGGAACGGTACTCATCGACTCGACGCCGGCAGCGACGACCAAGTCGTAGTCGCCGGCCCGAATCCCCTGCGCCGCGAAAGCAACTGCCTGTTGGGACGAGCCGCATTGGCGATCGATGGTAACTGCGGGCACCTCCTCTGGGAGCCCTGCCGACAGCCACGCATTGCGCCCTGTATTCCAAGCCTGACCACCAATCTGCCCGACGCATCCCATGATGACGTCGTCGACGGCAGCGGGGTCGATACCGGTCCGTTCGATCAGTGCGCGCAACGTGTGTGCCGCGAGGTCGACAGGATGGATTGCGCTCGCACCGCCGCCGCGGCGTCCGGTTGGTGTTCGTACGGCGTCCACGATGTAGACCGCCGGTCGAGTGTGTTCAGACATCGATGCTCACCAGTTCTTCGTCGGAGTTGTGTCGGTCCCAGAACTGCTCGAGGCCCGCAGGCAGACCTGGCAGTTGGACGGCCGCTCGAATTCGGCCGGCGATCTTGTCGATCACGAAAGCGGCGTTACTCGCGTTCACAGCCGGGACGCGGAGGATGGCAGTGTCAACGCCGTCGTCGCGTCCGGCTGCACGCAATTTCTCGACCACCCGCGTTATGGCGTCGCGGCCGTCGACGCTTTCCACGTCGAACACGGCGGGTCGCAGTCCGCGACCTCTCGGCGCAGAATTGTCTGCCAGGTAGGGCGCGCCCAGGTCTTCGGCCGAGTCGGCCTGGATCCAGGTTCCGTCGGAACGCACACGGGAGGGGGTGACCATCACCGCGTCGTCCTGGGCATGGGTGTTGGCGTGAATTCGAGCCGGCACAGTCCACACCACGCCGCGGTGCGCGAACGGCCGCGACCGTGCGGCCTTCAGGACGATGTGAGCGGCTTCGTCGAAGCTGGCTTCGTGTCCAGGAGCCGGAGCCAGAGACGCAATCCATCGGCCGCCCAAGAGGTTGTCGAGGACCGCACATTCTTCAGCCGTGTAAACGGGGTGACTGTTGTCGAGGTGCAATCGACCACCGATGGTGACTCGCTCTGTAGTGCCGGCCAGACTTGCCGCGGCAGCTACCACCGCCGCAGTCCGGTCAGACGTTGCCTCGAGCCAAAGGAGATCGAGTGCGCTGTCGTCGACAAGCTGCGCGCAACGAGCGAGGTCGCCGCGCTTCATCGCCGATGGGTCGACGGCGATTCCCAATTTCATGCGGACACCGCCACAGGGAGGAGCGCAGACGCGAAGAGCATGAGACTGTCTCGATACTGCTGGGGGGTAATCACATCGAAGTTCAATCGGGCGACGACGGTATCCACCCCCGCCGATGCGAGCGCGGACAGTTGAGCGGAGACCTCGTCCGGACTACCGACGATGGCCGTGCGCGTGATGCGCTGCATCTGCTTGTCGAGCAGTTCCGGCCGGGTGAAGCCGTTGGCGTCACCGTCGAGGACCCACCAGGCTCCTGCCTCCTCCCGGTAATGCGATTCGAGCGCGGGCAGGAAAGTCTCGCGCGCGCGGGCACCGTCGACGTCGACGTACACGTCTTTCAAAACCCCGATCCGGCCGGCACTCCGGCCACCTGCCGCTTGATGAATACGCGCAACAGCAGCGTCGAGTTCGTCCGGATACAGGGTCTGAGGTAGCAGAGCCGACGCATTACGGCGGCCGATTCTCTCGATCGCCGCATCGGCCATACCGCCGATCCAGATCCGCGCTGAATCCATGGGGTGGGTTCCGCCGAGCAGTCGGTCCAAACCGGCCTCCATTCGGCGTCCGCGGTCTCGTCGGCAAAGTCCGAGCGCGTCGAATTCTGCGTCTCGATGTCCCAGACCGACCCCGAGTTCGAGCCGATCGCCGGACATCGCAGCCACTTCCTGCGCCATCGACGCGATTCGGTCGGGGTCGTGTTGGGGCAGCAGCAACATCGCCGTGCCGAATCGAAGTGTCGAGGTGACGCCCGCTGCAGCGGCAATCGCAGTCAGCGGAGACGGGCACCACCCGTCGTACCAGAACCGGTGCTCGGCGAACCACATCGAGTCGAAGCCGAGCTGTTCGAGTTCGCGGGCGGATTCGAGCATGTCGGCATAGAGACGCTGATGGTTTCGAGAGTCGGCGACCGTCGACTGCATGGACCACAACCCGACACCGATGTGCATGGTCATTGCGTGACAGCCCTTCTGGTGACGCTGGCGCGGGCTGTCAACGCGAGTGGCCCACCCTGAATGCGCAGTTGGATAGTCAAGGTGCAGAGATCTACGTCGACCTCGTCGACTGTGCCGCTGACTTCCAGAATGTCTCCAGCACAAACGTTTCCGACGAAACGCACGGACAGTTTCCGTACATCGTTCACCGACCCAAACACCTCACCCAGGTAGTTCATGACGTAGGCCATATTGGTCGGGCCCTGGTTCACCGGCCGCTCACCCATTCCAAGCGCGCGAACTGCATTCACGTCGAAGTGGATCGGGTTGCTATCCGACAACAGCGCGGCCATTGTCTTCATCTTTTCCGCGCTGACGGCCGGCAAGACGACTGTCGGAAGCGTTGCTCCGAAACGCAAATCAAGAATGTCGGTCATGGTGTCCTCCTGGGGAACACGATCGAGTTTCGGGTGCGGGCGACTACGTGATCGCCGTCGACGATCTCGAGCTCGAACCCGACGATGTCGAACGTTCCCGCTTTGCGGCCCTGCTTGCGCTCGGCACTGCAGAACTGGCCGCGTACCTCGTAACCCCGCTGCACCCGGAGCGGAGTATCGACAATGGTCTCGCTTTCACCGAACATGGGCCCGTCTGCAGCGGACGCGCCACACATCTTGAATAGCTCGTCCCAGGTCAGTCCCATCGCACCTGTTGCCGCGACGTACACGAAAATGGGATGCGCTGTGCGATCACCGGTTTGCATGCCGAGCACGACGTCGTTCATCAACCATTGCTGATAGGGCTCGATGACGAACGACCCACCCGGCAGCGTGCGGCCGGGCAAAGCCTGGACGTCGTCGACTGTGAATGCGGTCATGCGAGTGCTCCTCCGTCGACGACGAGCGTGGACCCGGTGATGAACGACGCGTCGTCGCTGCAGAGAAACACCACGGGCATAGCGATTTCCTCGGCCCGGCCCCAGCGTCCGAGCGGAATGTCCTGATCCAACAGGGCGTCCATCGCACCTGTCCCCTCGTAGTGGGACCATCCCTCGGTGCGAATAAGACCCGGTACGACCGTGTTGACGCGGATGCCGTGGGAGCCCCATTCTTTCGACATCGATCTGGTCAACATTTGGAGACCGCCTTTTGCTGCGGAGTAGTGCGCCATCGAGTCCTGGGCCTGCAGTCCTGCGAGAGATCCGATGTTGACGATCACGCCGCTCCCGCGCGCGATCATGCCGGATGATGCAGCGCGGCCCACGAGGTACGGAGCAGTCAGGTTCAGTGCGATTGTCCTGTCCCAGCCGCGTTGTTCCATATCGGTGATGGGTGCCAAGAATCGTGCTCCGCCAGCGTTGTTGACGACGATGTCGAGGTGGCCGAATTCGTCGTGGGTTGCCGCCACCGCGGCTTTCACGGCGTCTTCGTCGGTGACGTCGGCGACGACGACGAGAGCGCGGCCACCGATTTCCCGGACGTGAGCGGCAACCTTTTCGAGCGGTTCCTGTCGTCGCCCTACACACACCACGTCGGCACCGGCAGCTGCGAGGGCGACGGTTGTGGCGTGTCCGATATCGCCGGCCGCGCCGGTGATCAGTGCCGTCCGACCGGCCAATCCGCCCGTGGTCATGACTCGACCCGCACCGGGTAGGCCGTCATTCCCCGACTGATCAACGTCGGGTGCCAATGCGGAAGCGTGGTTGTCGGGACCAGCCCGGGCAACCTTTCAACGATCGACTCGATTGCGACGGACGCTTCGAGGCGCGCCAGAAAGTTGCCCAAGCAATGGTGCAGCCCGAAACCGAAGCCCACGTGCCGGTTCGGCGTCCGTGTGATGTCGAAATTCTCGGGCGACTCGAACGCAGCGTCGTCACGGTTCGCCGAACCCTGAACCAGATACACCTGCTCACCCACACCCAGTGTCTGCCCGCCGATGTCCACGGGCGCAATGACGCGTCGCATCTCCATCTTCGACGGACCGTCGAAGCGCAACAGTTCTTCGACCGTGCCTCTGATCAGCGACCGATCCGCACGTAGTCGAGCGAGCTGGTGCGGGTGCTCGAGTAGAACCTTGGTGCCGTTCGCGATCAGATTCGTTGTTGTTTCGTGTCCTCCGAACACCAATAGAACGCACGTGGAAACGATTTCGTCGTCGGTGAGCGGCGCGTCTTCGTCCGCCGCCAGTAATGCACTGATCAGGTTGTCGCCGGGCGTCTTCCGGAACGTGGCGATCAGTTCACGCAAGTAGTCCGCGAGATCGGTCAGACCCTGCTGCGCTTCCGCGCGCCGGCCTTCGACGCCCCGTGCACCGAAAACCAGCACGAGAATTTGGTCGGACCAGCGCTTGAACAGATCGCGGTCCTCGGGTGGCACACCCATCAACTCCGCAATGACCACGGCGGGAATCGGGTAGGCCACATCTTCGACCAGATCCAGCTCGGTACGGCCGACCACTCGGTCGAGTGTTTCCCGAACGACGGATTCCACCCGGGGACGCATACGTTCGACGGCTTTGGGGGCGAAGGCCGGCATGACCATCTTGCGCAACCGAGTGTGGTCGGGCGGATCCATGAAGACCATCCAGTTGCCCAGGATGTCGAACGTCGGCTTACGCTCGCGCTGCTGCTGCGGCGTCAGCTTGGACTCGAAGATCGGCTTGATTCGGTCCGACGACAAGGCCGGGTTACGCAGTGCAGCAGTAACATCGGCGTGCCGGTAAACGAACCAGGCGCGAAACTCTTCGTTCCAATGCACCGGATGCTCAGCGCGCATGTACGCGAAGTACTCGTAGGGATCCGTCACCCGATCCTCGCGGAGGATGTTGTGGTCCGTCGTCTCGATCGTGTTCATTTCATCCTCCCAATACGGCTACGACACAGCCATTTCCGTCGATGCCGGCGGTGCCGCCACCCATCGTTTCGACCACGGCGACTTCGGCACCATCGACCTGGCGTGCACCACAGTCGCCTCGCAGCTGCCACACGGCCTCGGCAACCTGCGCCAGCCCTGTGGCTCCGAGTGGGTGCCCCCGACTGAGCAACCCACCGGAGGGATTGATCGGCTGCGCCCCGCCAAGCGAGGTATGACCTTCGTGGAGCAACGACGCAGCTTTGCCCTCACCGGCAATGCCGAGTGCCTCGGACGTGACGAGCTCTCCGATCGTGAAAGCGTCGTGCAGCTCCACCAGGTCCGCGTCATCCGGTCCGATACCAGCGGCGTCGTATGCCAGCGCTGCCGTATCTCGGACAAGTTCGTAACCCCAGGGTTGTGCGGAGCGGTGATCCCAGAGGTGCCCGGACAGAAGGGCGGTGGCCCTGAGTGGAATGTCGCGGCTCGTGCGGCGTCGAGGCCCGAGAATTGCTGCCGCAGCGGCGTCCGACAGGTCGCAGCACTGCAGCAGAGTCAGTGGATCTGCCACCATGCGCGACGCCAGAACCTCGTCCACCGTGACGGTGCGCCCATGCTGTGCGCGGTCGTTGAGCGATCCGTGACGCCTGTTCTTGACCGCGACCGCAGCCAAGTCGATATCGGCAAGCCCGTGCAACGCCGCGTACCGGCTGGCAACCGAGGCATACACCGCGGGCAACGCCATACCGCTGCGACCTTCGGAATCGGTCGACTCCGGCGTGATGGGTCCGGCGAAGTGAGCAGTCATGGTTTCGATACCAAGACACAAAACGGTGCCGTAACGCCCACTCTCGATTGCCCAGCGGGCCTCATGAAGTGCAGTAGATCCAGTGGCACAAGCGTTCTCGATCGTCACGATCGGAACGCCCGTGATGCCCATCGACGACAGTGCTCGCTGGGCCGTGCCCGGGGCACCGAAGACCGTTCCGGCGAACACCGCGTCGATGCCGGTCAGCCCGGCGTCCCCCAACGCCTCCCGCACGGCAGTTCCGGCCAACTGCGGGGCGGAGAGCGACGGCTGCCGTCCGAACGAACTGGTCCCGACGCCCCATACATGTGCAGTCATGAGACGACACTCCCCTGAAGATCGCCGAATTCGTTGACACCGGTGATAGTCACGGCCGCACCCACCTGCACCGGGGACTCGTCGATGGGCGTCTCGACCAACACTCGTGGCCCATCCCGGAGATCGACGTACGCGAGCCCGCGGGGGCTTGGACGGTCCGGCACCCGCACGCGAACGCAGGTCGACGCGAACACGGTGCCGGTCGGGTCGAACCGAGAACTCTCTGTGTCGGCACCGCACGCCGGACACCGGGTCAACGCTGCGAAAGTCGGGTAAGCGCACGTTCCGCATCTCACGCCCACGACCGCGGCCGAACCTGAAACCGTCTCGACACGCGGCCTCGGATCGGGCGTAGTGGTTGGCTCTCCGTCAATCATGATTTTAATATACCAATCGGTGGTTTGAATTAATAAAGCAGGGGTCGACACGTCGGACAAGCAGGCTCAGGCCGGCGCGGACGACTGCGATTCGAGACCCAGCTCGACGCACATCTCGTCCCGTAATCGGTACTTCTGAATCTTCGTGGCCGACATCGGCCACGTCTTCTTCGCGACGACATAATGCGGAACCTTGTATCGCGCCAACGAGACTCGACAGTGATCGAGCAACACCTGGGCGTCGAATACCGCTCCCGTTCGCAACTCCACTGCCGCCGCAGGCACTTCGATCAGACGGTCGTGCGGCACGGCGACAACAGCGGCAACCAGAACATCGGGATGCGAAACCAGAACACTCTCGATCTCGAGTGCCGCGACATTCTCTCCGCCCACCTTGATCATGTCTTTCAGACGGCCGCGGTACGTAACGCGACCCAGCTCGTCGACGGATCCGCGATCGCCGGTATGCAACCACCCGGACGCGTCGAGCACCTCATCTGTGCGGGCGTCGTCGTTCCAGTAGCCCGCGAAAACTCCCCAGCCCCTGATGACCAATTCACCTACCTTGCCCGGTTCCAGAATTCGACCGGTGAAGCTGTCCATGGCAGCGATGTCGACGCCGGGAAATGCGGGCCCCTGCGACAGCACCCGATCGGCCAGTGATTCGTCGGTTTCGTTGACGGCACTGACTCCCCCGCCCTCACTGCACCCGTATGCACTGACCTGAACGGTGTGGGGAGTGCGAGTTTGCAACTTGCGCAACGCATCAGGCGGTGCGACGTTGAGCATGACCCGTACGTTCTTCAACGATTCCTCGGTGTAGTCGGAGTGATCGAGCAACGCCTCGGTGACGGCCGGAAAAGCCGGCCATGCCGAGGTGACCCCCCACCGGTCGATCTGTTTCAATGCCGCGCGCGGCTCGAAGTACAGCTGCGTCACGAATCCCGCACCAGCGTCAACACACGCCAGGAACGGGAGCACAAAGCTCAGATGGAAGAACGGCAGGGGATCCCACAGCCGGTCTTCGGCAGTCAGCTCGAAGCGGTACCGCCCAATGGAGTTCCCGCCACGCACCAATGATCGATGCGTCAACTGGCAACCTTTGGGCAACGAGGTCGTTCCCGAGGTGTAGATCATCAGCGCGATATCGGTGGCGGTCGCAGTCCCGAGTACTTCCGGCGCGATCGACGTTGACGCTTCGGATCCCGGTGTTACATCCCGAACCAGGATCTGCTTCAAGCTCGGAGCCGATGCGATATCGATCGGCCCGCCCAGATCTACGTCCCCGAGCTCGGTCAGCGCGCTGGTCAACTGGCCGACGAAATCGATGCGGTCGTTGCGCATGCCCGAAACGACGAGGGTGTCGATGCCCGAGTCGGCGAGCACATGCGCCAGCTCCCGCGAGGAAAATCTGGTGTTGAACACAACAGCCACCGCACCGAGCGATGAGCACGCGAACAGCGTCTGCACCGCTCCGAAGGAGTTGGGGACCAGCAGTCCGACCCTGGACCGCGGTCCGACACCGTGCGCGTACAAGTAGGACGCAGCCGCATAGCTGTCCGCCAAAAGCTGCTCGTACGTGCAGCTTTCCTCGCCCACGACCAAGCACACGTTGTGGGGATGGGCCTTCGCGGCGCGTTCCAGCGACGCGTGCAGCGTGAGATTGTTCGTATCCGGAGCGGTAGTCATCGATGCCAATCCTCGAACCGTCGGGGTGATGGGAATCACGATAGTGCAGATTCTTTATTCTGCCAACCGATTGTTTGATTTATCTATCGCGACACCGGGCGGGATCGTCTCGGCCGATGACCCCAGCGCAGTCGCGCCACGCTGCATAGCCTCCGCCAAAATCGACCGATCACCTCGACTCCAAGTGACGGCGAGCCTCATATCGGTGAGCAGCCATTTCCCATTGATACGAATGAGCGTGTCCTCGTAGAATCCACCCAGCGTGTAGAACTTCGAGTCGCCGCCAGTGCGCAGCATGTGCTCTGCCACCACGTACACCGTTGATGTCGCGGTCTCACCGGTGATGCGCACCAATGGATTCGTCAACGAATGCTGCGTGGCGTCCAATCCAGTGAAGAGGGTTCGGCAGTACGCCGTCCACCGATCACCCGCGATCGAACCCGGAATCCGATTCGGGTCGTGGGCGCTGTAATCCAGCCGAACCGCATCCGTGATGCAACTTCGGAACTGCACCCAGTTACGCCGGTCGATGCCCTGGACGAGCTTCGTCCGCACATCGAGCACATCCCAACGATCTTCGATCACCACGTGTGTCTCCTGAGTCGTAGTAATAATTACACCAAACGATTGGTTGCAATAATGTGATGGCCACGATAGCGTCTGCATCGTTCGCTGTGATGCGAATCACGAGATGCATAGCCATTCGCCATCAGATTGCGGCACACTCGATTGGTGCCGTCCACCCTCGGGAGACACTCCATGTCCAACACACGATCGGTCGATGTCACCAGCGTCATCGACAATGCGCCGTTTTCGCGAATACAGAAGAAGGCGATCGGGCTGTGTATCGCGATTGCGATCATCGATGGTTTCGACGCGCAGAGCATCGGCTTCGCAGCACCAGCGATCGCCGCGGACTGGGACATACCCGTGTCGTCGTTCGGATTGGTCTTCTCACTCGGCTTGGTCGGAATGATGCTGGGCGGCATGATTTTCGGACCGATTTCCGACCGGTACGGACGACGGAACGTCATCGTCGGATGCACGGTCGCCTTTGCCGTGTTCACTCTCGCGACATCGATGTCGACGTCGGTCGAGATGTTGATGATCCTCCGTTTTCTGACCGGTCTCGGGCTCGGCGGTATCACGCCCAATCTCATCGCACTCGCATCGGAATACGCACCCAGCCGAATTCGATCCACCGTCGTCACCATCGTCGTCTGCGGGTTCTCGCTCGGCGGTTTCTTCGGCGGGTTCCTGGCCGCCTATCTGATTCCGACCTTCGGCTGGAATTTCCTCTTTATCGTCGGCGGCATTCTCCCGCTGTTCCTCGCGGTGTACTCGTACTTCACGCTGCCGGAATCGGTCCGGTACCTCACGGTGAACGGTAGAACTGCCGAGGCAGCGAATATCCTGGATCAGGTCTCCCCCGGGTCCGTATTGCCCGGCAGCTCCCTCACGCTCCCCGAAACTGCAAGCAACAAATCGTCGGTCGGCGCGTTGTTCAGCGAGGGTCGTACGTCACGAACAGTGATTCTGTGGGGCATCTTCTTCATGAACCTGCTCGTCATCTACTTCGTGCTCAGCTGGATGCCATCCCTGTTCAAGGAGGCCGGCTTGACCGCCTCCGTTGCGTTGGTGGCCACTGCGCTCTTCAATCTCGGCGGAGTAGTCGGCGGAATCACCATCGGCCGCTTGGCCGACCGCCGCGAGCGCCCGTTCGGTGTGATCGCTACGTCTTACGTTCTCGGTGCAGTATTCATCGGTGTCGTTGCCGTTGCATTCCACATCGTTCCGCTCATGCTCATCGCTGTGTTCGTTGTCGGTGTCGGAGTCTCCGGAAGTCAAACCGGAATCAGCGCCGTCGCAGCATCCGCCTACCCGACCATTGCCCGAGCCACCGGCGTCGGTTGGGCGTACGGAGTCGGCCGTATCGGCTCCATAATCGGGCCGACTCTCGGCGGGTTCCTCATCGCCATCGGGCTCGGTGCAGTGAACATCTTCACCCTCACGATGATCCCGACTCTGCTCGCCGCAGCAGGAATTCTGCTGCTATCGAAGAAGATCGGCCGCAGCCGCCCGGAAACCCCGAAGGCGACCCAGGTCGAGAACAGCGCGGAACTGGACAACGCATGAACCTTGACGAATTGAGCGATCTCGCCGAGATCAACGGAGTTTTGTTCCGGTATTGCCGCGGTTTGGACCGGATGGACAAAGAATTGACCAGGTCGTGCTGGCACACCGACGGTACCGACGACCATGCTCCGCTGTTCGTCGGTACCGCGGACGACTTCCTCGAGTGGTTGTGGCCGGTTCATGCGGGGATGGAGCTGACTCGGCACATGGTGACCAACGTCGTCGTCGATCTGCGAGGTGACCGAGCCGGCACCGAATGCTACTGGAGCCTGACCTTTCGAACCGCAACGGATGCAGGGAGTGTCGACACCCAGTCCGGAGGGCGTTACGTCGACATGTTCGAGCGACGCGATGGCGTCTGGGCTATTACACACCGTCGGTCGATTCGTGAGTGGAGCCGGACCGACGCGGTGCTGGAGCCTACAGACCCCGCGAAAGGCCAGCGGTTGATCGAGGCGCACAGCCCCGGTGCCGAAGTCACCTCGCCGGCGCGGGACCGGTCGGACTACTCGTACACGGCACTGCGAACGACGCACTGATGGGATCTCGGCGGGTAGTCGTCGTGACCGGGGCCGCACAGGGCATCGGTCACGGGGTGGCCGAGCGGATGGCTGCGCTCGGGCACCAGGTGGTCGGCCTCGATCACGATGCATCCCAGCTCGCGAAATTCACTGCGGCCCAGGGAATTCACGGAATCGCAACCGACGTCTCCGACGACGCACAGGTCGCGGACGCCATTCGATCGATCGAGGACGAGTACGGACGGCTCGACGTACTGGTCAACAACGCGGGTATCAGTCCGTCGCACGGTGGGCGTTCTCAGCCGGTCGAGGACATCGGTCTCGACGAGTGGGATCGTGTCTTGGCCGTCAACCTCACGGGCACATTTTTGATGTGCCGTGCCGCGCTGCCGATGATGAAACGCGGACGCTGGGGCCGCATCGTCAACTTCTCGTCGCAGGGAGGACGCACCCGGTCACTGTTGTCCGGCGCACATTACGGTGCGACCAAGGCCGGCCTGATTGGATTCACACGCGTGCTAGCAGGTCAGGTGGGCCAGCACGGTATCACTGCCAATTGTGTGGCACCGGGGCGTATCGACACACTGCAGAGCCGCAGCTTCGGAGACGCGGAGGCCTATGCGGCGCAGCTCCCCGCCGGCCGTCTGGGCGTACCGGACGACATCGCTGCGGCCGTCGAGTATCTGATCTCCGATGGTGCGGGTTTTGTGACCGGAACGGTTCTGGACGTGAACGGCGGGCACTTCATGCCGTAAAAAGCCGGGAGGGCGGTTGTCCACCCTCCCGGTATCCGCTCAGATCGAGTATCCTCCATCGACATTGAGCTTCTGCCCCGTGATCCAATTCGCTTCGTCCGACGAAAGAAAAGCGACGGCGTTCGCGATGTCCACCGTACTTCCGAAGCGGCGCATGGGAGTTCTGCGTAGCACTTCCTCGAGGTCAGCTTCGGTAAGCTCGCCTTGCGCGCGGAGCTTCTGCACCATCCCGTCCGCCAGTATTGCGGGCCCGACACTATTGAATCGGACCCCGAAACGTCCCTCCTCGCTGGCGAAGGCGCGAACCAGTTGTTCGACAGCGCCTTTGGTACCTGCGGACAGACCGTCGCGTACGGGATACCGGCTCGTTGCGACCGTCGTCACCGAAACAAGGTTTCCCTGCGAGCGACGCAATGCGGGCAGTACCGCGTGAACAAGGTTGAAGAATGACGCGGCCTCGTCGGTGAGATGCTCCGCATACGTCGACGGCTCGACCTTCGACAAATGCATCATGGGAACCAAAGGTCCTGCAGCGTGCACGACCACTCCGATTCCGCCACCCGCACTATCGATCTCGTCGATAGCCACCTTCAAGGCCTTCGGGTCAGCGAGGTCGATCTTGCAACTCCGGGCAAGTCCACCGGCCTCCTCGACCGCCTTCTCGAGTGCATGTGCCTTCTCCGAGCTCGTTCTGTAAAGCAACGCAATAGGTTTGTCCTGGGCCACCAGTCGACGTACGCAACTGGAACCGATTCCTCCCGTCGCTCCAGTCACGACGGTCCACGGTCGGTCACCAATCTGTTCGGATGCCATAGACCGAGCATATATTATGCCAATCGTTTGGTTGTTTTATTATCCCGGCTATTTGCTGCGTCCAGTGCCGAATCTTGGGCTACTCGACCGAAGATCAGGTCCTGGCCGACTCCCGCGTACCACGCTCCACCACTCGTCGAGCGGTTCGAGCCACGGCCTCGTCGATCAGGAATCCCTTGCCGTCCACGGCCACACCCGAGGTGGCACGTTCCAAGTCGGCCAACAGTTCCTCGGCTTCGCGCACTTCCAGCTCGGATGGCACGAACACCGTTCGTACAGGTTCGAGTTGAGCCGGATGAATGCACGCACGACCGACGAATCCCAGACCGGCCAGTGCACGTGTGTCAGCCTCGAACGCATCGGCGTCGCGGAAGTTTCGCGACACCGCGGCCGGCGGCGGATCGATTCCCGCTGCAACGCTGGCTGCGACCACCTGAGCGCGCACGAACGATAGTGACTCCGCAGAACCGTCGACGCCCAGATCCGCGGCCAGGTCCACCTCACCGATTTGAAGAAACTTGACCCGAGACGCACGGGCAATCTCGAGGGCAGCGAACACTCCGGCGGCCGTCTCGATGAGGGGCGAGACCACCGCGTCACTGCCGCTCAGTAGGGCGCCGGCCTGCTCTATCTCCCGAGCAGACGACACCTTCGGCAACCAGATACCCGTCAGATTCGGGTGCAACACCGCACGAATATCGTCCTCCTGCAACAGCCCTGGGTTCACCCGCACCCAGATCTGTACATCGCCTGGATCGCAGGCAGCCACCCATGCAGCCACCGTCACGCGGGCATGATCCTTGTTCGCCGCGGTGACGGCGTCCTCGAGATCCAACACCACCGCATCCGCACCCGAGGCCAATGCTTTGTCGAACCGCTCCGGCACGTCCCCAGGAACATAGAGGTAGGTCAGAGCCGTCCTCATCCGATGACGCCCGTGCCCGCGACGAGAGACTTCGCGATGACAGTCCGCATGATGTCGTTGGTGCCCTCGCCGATGGCCATGAGGGGAGCATCGCGGTAGAGACGCTCGACGACGAACTCGGTGGAGTAGCCGTACCCACCGTGAATGCGCATGGCTTCGAGGCTGGCGGTGATGGCGGCTTCGGAGGCGAAGTACTTCGCCATTCCGGCTTCCATGTCCACGCGCTTACCCGAATCCGCCTGCGATGCAGCCCAGTAGGTCATCAGACGTGCAGCCTGGAGCTGGGTCGCGATGTCGGCGATCTTGAGCTGAATGGCCTGGAACTCGGCGATGGGCTGACCGAACGCGGTGCGCTGCTTGGCGTATTCGAGGGCCGCGTCATAGGCGGCCTGCGCGATTCCGACACTGCGACCGGCAATGTTGAGGCGACCGATCTCGAGACCGGACAATGCTTGCTGCAGACCACGACCCTCAACCCCACCGAGCACTGCGTCGACGGGAACGCGCACATCGGTGAAGGTGATCTCACACGACTCGGTGCCCTTGTAGCCGAGCTTGCCCATGTCGCGCTGCACCTCGAAACCGTCGGTCGTGGTGTCGATCAGCAGCAGCGACATTCCCTTGTGCGCGGGAGTCGTGGTGGTGTCGGTCTTGACCAGTACCGGAAGCACATTCGCGTGCCGAGCGTTGGTGATCCACGTCTTCGCGCCGTTGACGACGTAATGGTCGCCATCGCGCTTGGCGGTGGTCTTGATGCCCTGCAGGTCGGTTCCGGCACCGGGCTCGGTCAGGCCGACTCCCGTGCGCCATTCGCCGGACGCGAGCTTGGGCAGCAAAGTCTTCTTCTGCTCCTCGGTGCCGTGCTTGCCGATCATCCAGCACGACAGGTTGTGGCTGCCGAGAATGCCGGCGACGCCCATCCATCCGCGGGCCAGTTCCTCGTACACCAGGGTGAACGAGACCTTGTCCAGGTCGAGGCCGCCGTACTCCTCCGGCGTCGTGATCCCGAACAGGCCCATGGCCTTCATGTGCTCGACGATCTCGGTGGGGTACCGCCCCGTCTTTTCCCACTCGTTCGCGACCGGGATGATTTCCTTGTCGACGAAGGTGCGCAATGCTTTACGGAAGGCCGTCTGCTGCTCGTCGTACGTGAAGTCCATGATGAAGTCCTGTCGATTGGAGTGTCGTCGATCAAAGTGTCAAGGTGCCGGCGCGATGGCTGCGGCGAGGTCGAGGATGGCGGTCAAGTCGGTTTCGTCGACCAACCCGAGGACGCGGTCGGCCAGCTCGTTGGCGCGAGAGTCGCTGCCGCAGTTGCCGAGAAACTTCTCCAGCAGACGGTCGTCGCTCAGCGGGAAACCGGCAGATCCTTGGCTGCCGCCGACGGAGGCGTCGAGCACCCGTCCGTCGGTCAGGGTGAGAACCGCCCTGCCCGACGCGGCGGCCGCGGGAACCTCGGACGGCAGGTTCGTCACCCGCACCTTGCGAGCGGTGACGAGAACGTCCTCGCGTGCGATGGATTCGTCGGTGTAGGTCGACACGGTGATGGCACCGTCGTGCAGCAGTGCCGCCACACTCCACGGCAGATCGAACTTGCCGTCGTAGGTGCTGCGCGGTGACGCGACGCCAGTGTTCGGTCCGCAGACGAACGGACTCGAATCGGGGTGAACGAACACCTCGATGTCGGCCACGTCTCCTGCGTGAACGGCGCTGTCCCCGAGCGCCTTCGTCACTGCGTCGAGCGTGACGTGCATCAGCTGGCAACTGGGGTACGGCTTGATGCCGATCCGGGTGGCTTCCCACCGCGTGCCGAGTCCCTCGGTCAGCGCCGCGAAATTCGTCGGCCGGTCGGTCAACGCAGCGTAGATTCCGCGTCGACCTTCGAGAACCGAGGACGGTCCGGTGGCTCCCGCGGCGGCGAGCCGTGCAGCGAGCACGCCGTTCATACTGGCCGATCCGGGATGCAGCGCCTTGGTGTCGGCGTCGGTATCGAGAAACTCGAGCAAGCCCGAACTCGACGATCCGGCGATTCCCAGGGCGTTGACCAACGTCTCGGTGTCGAACTTCGAAAGGTGTCCGGCGACGAGTGCGGCTGTCAACGGTCCCACCGCTGCCGTGGCATGTACACCGCGAGCGTGGAATCCGTGCGGGCTGACTTCACCGAGGCGGCAGGCGGTTTCAAGCCCGAGAGCTGCGGCGGTCAGCACATCTGCACCCAAGGCCGACACCTGCTGCCCGACGGCGAATGCCGCGGGGAGCGATACGGCCGTCGCGTGCACCAGTGCGCCCGCATGGGTGTCGTCGAAGTCCAGCGAGTGCAGCATCACCCCGGTCGCGAAGGCGGCTGCCGGCGCGGAGAGGCCACGGGTCCCGGTGAGGGGCCGCGCCTCTGGTGGGCCGCCGAGAGCGTCGGCCACTGTCCAGCCCGGTCGGCCGTAGCCGAGCCGTTGGGCCGCAACGGTATTACCGACGCCATCGAGCAGGTGCCGGGCGGCCGCGTGCCGGACGTCCTCGGACAGATCGGCGACGGTGACCCCCGATGCCCACTCCGCCAGGATCGTCGAGGTCACGCCCGCACCTCGTCCTTCGCCGTACCGAAGGCTCCCTCCGCCTTCAGCTTCGCGATGCGATCGTCGTCGTAGCCCAGCTGCTCGCGCACGATGTCGTCGAAGTGCTCGTTGCGCTGCGGCGCGCGGCGGTACTGCTTGGCCTCGGATCCGAAGTTGACCGGGGAGGCGACCTGGCGCACGGTGTTGTACACCGGATGCTCGGTCTCGACCACGAGATTGCGTGCGAGCGTATGCGGTTCGGTCAATGCGTGCTCGACGTCGTTGATCGGACCTGAAGGCACCCCGGCCGGGCCGAGCTTCGAGAGCCAGTGCTCGACGGTATTCGTGGCGAACACCTCTTCCAGGATCGGCAGCAGCACGTCCTGATGCTTGCCACGCAGCGAGAAGTTGGTGAACCGCGGATCTGCACCGAGGTCCGGGCGATCGATGGCGACGACGAGACGGTCCCAGAACTTCTCCTTGGCGCAGCCGACGATGAGCCAACCGTCCGTTGCCTCGAAGGCCTGGAACGGCACCAGGGATGGGTGAGCCGAGTTCTTCGTGCGGATCGGCTCGAAGCCGGCGTTGAGATGCCACGTCGCGGGATACGTGAGTAGCGACATCGCCGTGTCGTACAGCGAAACGTCGCAGTCACCACCGATGCCGTCGCGACGGGCCGCGTGCAATCCCGACAGCAAGGAGATTGCGGCGACGAATCCGCCGGAGTAATCGACCAGCGACAGACCGGATTTGGTGGGCGGGCCGTCCGGGTCGCCGGTGACGCTCATCCAGCCGGCAAGGCCCTGCAGAATGTAGTCGTAGCCAGGCTCTTTCGAGCGCGGGCCGGTCATGCCGAACCCGGTGAGGCTGCAGCACACGATTGCGGGATTGAGATGCTTGAGCTGGTCGTAGGTGATGCCGATCTTCTCCGGCACGTCACCACGCAGGTTGGAGTAGACGGCGTCACTGGTGCGGACGAGGTCCTCGAACACCGCTCGGCCACTCGGGGTCGAAAGATCAAGGGAGAGAGAGCGCTTATTGCGGTTGAAGCTCTCGAAGAACAGCGAGTCTTCGCCCTCGTTGTAGGGCGGGACGTAGCGTCCGACGTCGCCGCCGACGCTGGGGTCCTCGATCTTGATGACATCCGCGCCGAGGTCGGCCAGGTGCAAGCTACCGAACGGGCCTGCGCCGTACTGCTCGAGGGAAATGATGCGGACGTCTTCCAGTGGCCTCATGCGTCGGAGTCTTTCGTAGTAGGAAGTTCGAGCGGGCCGTTCTGCGCTTCCGGGAAGTAGTTCTGCCCGATGCCACTGTCGCGGGTGGCGACCATGACCGAGCGCTTCCACGAAATGACCTCGACGCCATCCTGATTGAGGCCGCGGGTGATCATCGAGACGATGCCGGCGTAGGGGCGTGACTCGGACTTGCGCAGCCCGGTGCAGATACTTTCGGCGTACAGGGTGTCGCCTGCATAGACCGGGTGGGACATCTTGATGTCGGTGAAGGCGAGGTTGGAGATCGCGTTCTGGCTCATGTCGATCACCGAAAGTCCCAGCACCACAGAGACTGTGAAGCCGGAGTTGACGATGACCTTCCCATCGGTGATGGGGTTCTGCGACGCCAGGTGCGCATTGAAATGGTTCTGGTTGGTGTTGAGCGACAGCAGCGTGACCCACGTGTTGTCGGTCTCCGAGATCGTCCGCCCGAAGGGATGTTGATAGACGTCCCCCACGGTGTAATCGTCGAAGAAGCGCCCCAGAACGGCCGGATGGATTGCCACCGTGTCTCCTCGTGTCGGTTTGGCGAGTGCCTTGCCTAGACCATAAACATCAGATGTTTACGGCGTCAAGGGTTCGAGACAACCGGAAATCAGCAGACTTCACCTGAATCGACTCGGTAAAGAGCAGATGTTTACGTATTACGAAGTCGATCCATCTGTCGGTACGAGTCGCCGAGGTGGTCGAGATGCTTACGCATCAGATCCATGGCGGCCATCGAGTCACCGGCCTCCACCACGTCGAGCAGGCCTCGATGGTCACTGTCGACGCACTTCCAGAAGCCCTCGGGCGCGTGATCGCGGCCGAATCGCCCGGACAGGACACGGAAGACGGGTGCGGTGATGAGCTCGAGCAGGGGGTTGTGGGCTGCGCGCAGCAGGACGAGATGGAATTCCTGGTTCTTGGCGAACGTCTCGGGTCCCTGCACTTGATTGGGATCGAAGATCGTCGCGTTGAGCTGCTCGAGATGCTCGTCGGTGCGGCGGAACGCCGCGATGCCCGCGGCCGGGACCTCCATCAGGTTGCGCACTTCCATGAGCTGGTCGACGGTGACAGTCTCGGCGGCGGCCATCAGGGCCACACCGGTTTCCAGATGCTCGCTGATGTGTCCAACGCTGGGGACGGCGACGAAGCTTCCCCCGGTCACCCCCCTGGTCGTCTCGATCAGGTTCTGGCTGGCCAGGGACCGGAGGGCTTCACGAATAGTGCTACGCCCGACGCCGAATTCGGCGGTGAGCTCGGCTTCGCCGGGTAGCCGCTCTCCTGGCTGCAGCTCACCGGAGAGAATGCGGCTCCGAAGATGGCCGGCGAGAACCGCATACGCGGGGACACTCTTGGCGGTCGCCTTGAGCGGAGCCGATTGGGCCACGTCTTCCCCCTGATGTCGTTCGACTGTTCCTACTGACCGGTCGGCTCGAGCTTAGCCTGGCCGATGCCCCGAGATGCGGAGATCGCAACCCTCGATACATCCGCTTTTTAGCAAGAAACCGCGCATACCGACCCGAATCTAGGCCGATATCTGGACAAAGACGACGCAATACATCAGAGGTATTGCTTTTCCTGTCGATCATCAGCACTATGACTCATGTCACCTCAGCAGTGACCCCACGACTTCGTAGGACACGCGGAGCACGCCTTCCCGCTCCCCTCGGGCACCGACAGAACGGACGCAGCATGAAACGCATTGGAGTCGACGTCGGCGGCACGTTCACCGACCTCGTCCTGTGGGACGACGACGGCACGGTCGTCGTGCACAAGACCCCGTCCACCAATCACGACCCCTCGATCGGCACGATGGACGGCATCAAGGTTCTCGCCGAACGTGCCGGCATCGACCCGTCCGAAATCGACATGTTCTTCCACGGCACCACCGTGGCCACCAACATCGTGCTCGAGCACAACGGCTGCGACGTCGGCATGATCACCACCGAGGGCTTCCGCGACCTGCTGCACATCGCGCGCAAGAAACGTCCTCTCAATTACTCCAATTACCAGGATCTTCCGTGGCAGAAGTGGCAACTCGTGCCGCGGCGCAACCGTCGCGTTGTCCCGGAACGTATCGATGCCGCAGGAAACATTCTCACCCCACTCGACGAAGATGCTGTGCGCGAGCAGGTTCGGCTGCTGCGTGAGCGCGGCGTGCAGGCTATCGCCGTCGCATTCCTGCACGCGTACCGCAACCCCACGCACGAGCAGCGCGTGCGAGCCATCATCGAAGAAGAGTTTCCCGGCGTCTTCATCTCCCTCTCCAGCGAGGTCGCCCCGCAATACCGCGAGTACGAACGCTTTTCGACCGCAGCACTCAACGCTTTCATCGGACCGAAGACCTCGAAGTACATCGAGAACCTCGCAGGTAAGGCCAAAGCAGCGCAGGTCGGCGAAGACGTACACCTCATGACCTCGGCCGGCGGGCTCGTCACCTCGCGCAGCGCCAGCGAAATCCCGGTCTCACTCCTGACCAGCGGTGTGGTCGCCGGCCTGCTCGGTGGCTGCGCCATCGGCAAGGCATCCGGCTTCCCCAGTGTCATCACCCTCGATGTCGGTGGCACCTCCGCGGATGTCGGCGTGGCCCCGGACGGCGCCCTGCGGATGAAGCATCTGCTCGACACCCGAATCGGTGACTATCACGCGATGGTGCCGATGGCAGAGGTCGACACCATCGGTGCCGGAGGCGGATCCATCGCCGTGGTCGACGACGGTGGCATGTTCCGCGTCGGACCACGCAGTGCGGGTGCCGTTCCCGGTCCGGCCTGTTACGGACACGGCGGCACTGAACCGACCTCTACCGACGCCATGGTGATGATGGGATGGCTGCGCGAGAAGAGCTTCCTGTCCGGAACCATGGAGGTCAAGCCTGAGCTGGCGCGTAAAGCGATTCAGACGCACATCGCCGACAAGCTCGACACCCCACTCGACGACGCCGCGATGGGCATCTTCAAGATCCTCGCCCATTCCATGACCGAGGCGATCAGCCTGCACTCGGTGCGCAAAGGCTATGACCCGCGCGACTTCTCACTGATCGCCGAAGGTGGTGCCGGTCCGCTGTTTGCCTGGCAGATCGCCGACCAGCTCGGTATCCCGCGCGTGATCGTGCCCGGTCACCCCGGCATCACCTCCGCTGTCGGCCTGCTCACCACCGACATCCGCTACGAGGAGCCGACGACGGTGTGGACGTCGTCTGCGGACCCGAACATCGAACTGCTGCAGGAGCAGGTCGAGCGTCTGTCCGCACTGGCCGTCGCGCAGCTCGAGAAGGACGGCGTTGCGGCCGAGAACATTTCGCTCGAGCGCAGCGTCGACTGCCGTTACGTCGGCCAGGGCTACGAATTGCGTGTCGCCGCGCCGGACGGCGACATCGACGACGTGTGGGTCAAGACCGTCGCGGAGGCATTTCACGACGTGCACGGACGTACCTACTCTCAGCGGTTCGACGACAAGCCCGTGCAGCTGATCAACGTCCGTGTCACCGGCGTCGGCGCTGTCCCGCACGTGCAGATCGCCGACATCGCCGTAGGCTCCGCCGACTCCTCGGCCGCGATCAAGACGACCACCCAGGCGCTGTTCTGGCAGGACGAGACGTCCGCGCCGCAGTGGGTGGACACCCCTGTCTACGAGCGGTCGTTGTTGCTGGCGAACAACGAGATCGACGGTCCGGCGATCGTCGAGCAGTTCGATTCCACCACGATCATCGGCATGAATCAGCACGCCACCGTCGACGCCGTCGGCCACATCATCATCGAGAGGAACCCCGCATGAGCAAGGCGCTGATGCCCACCACCGGAGTGTCACTGGCGGGCGAATCCACTCGAACCTGGAACGACGTCGAGGTCGATCCCATCACCTTGCGCGTCATCGGCGGAGCACTGCAGTCGATGGCCAAGGAGATGGCCCAGGTCCTCTACCGCATGGCGTACTCCTCGCTCATCCGCGAGTCCGAGGACCTCGGCGCGGGCATCTTCGACATCAACGGACGTGAACTGTGCGAATCGGATTCGACTCCGATGCACTGTGGTTCGATTCCGGCCTACATCAAGGGTGTCAACCGTCGCCTCGCCGGAACGTACAAGCCCGGAGACGTGGTGCTGCACAATCATCCGTACCACGGAGCGGCTCACTCCCCCGATTACGGCGTGATCATTCCGATCTTCTGGCAGGGCGAGCACATCGGCTTCGCCGGGTGTACCGGGCATGTGTCCGACGTCGGCGGCAACTTCCCCGGACTGTGCATGGACGTCGTCGATGTGTGGGCCGAGGGCAAGCTGATGGACTCGATGAAGATCTACGAGGCCGGGGTCCGCAACGACTACCTGATTCAGCACATCCTCGACAACGTCCGTACCCCGGAGCAGAACCGCGGCGACCTCGAAGCACTGATTGCATGCTCGCGGATCGGCGAGAAACGATTCACCGAGCTGCTCGAGAAGTACGGCCTCGACACCGTGATGAGCGCGGGCGAACGCTGGATGGACTACTCCGAGTCCATGCTGCGCAAAAAGATTCGCGAGATTCCCGACGGCAGCTACACCGCGCCCATCGGCTATCTCGACGACGACGGCAAAAACCGCGGCGAACCACTGAAGGTGGCCGTGCGGGTACAGGTCGAGGGCGAGGACATTCTCATCGACCTCACCGGCTCCAACAGTCAGGTGCCCACCGCGTTCAACGTCCCGTTCGAGGGTTCGGTTCTCCCGGTAGCCGTCTCGGCGATTCGCACGATTCTGCTCGACGAGGACCTCACCGAGGAATTCGTCCCCCAGAACGACGGGTGCTTCCGCCCCGTCAAGGCCTATGCTCCCGAGGGCACGATCTTCAACCCGGACTTCCCCGCGTCGTGCTTCGCGCGGTTCTCTCAGGTGAACCGGGTGTTCGACTCGATCAATCTCGCTCTGGCACCGGTGCTTCCGGACCACGCGATCGCCGGATCGTCCGCCGCTCTGTGTGCCATCGCCTATTCCGGCATCGCGCCGGACGGCGAATCGTACTGGGTCTACATCGAAATCAACGAGGGCTCCTACGGTGGCCGCAACGGCAAGGACGGGATGGACGCCGTCGACGCCCTGATGGCCAACACCCGCAACAACCCCATCGAGGAGCTCGAGCTCAACCACGCCATGCGCGCGTTGCGGTACGAACTGCGCGACGAAGCTCCCGCACCGGGCAAGTGGCGCGGCGGTATCGGCAGTGTGCGCAAGTGGTTGATGGAGACCGATACGTTCCTCGGTTCCGAGGCCGACAACCGATCGGATCCTCCGGCCGGAGCCCTCGGCGGACACAACGGTGTGTCCGGCTCGTTCACCAGGAACGCCGGGACCGATCGCGAGGAAGTGTTGTACTCCAAGGTCACTCAGGAGACGATTCGCTCCGGTGAGACGCTGGAGATCAAGCTCCCCTCGGGCGGCGGATTCGGAAACCCGTTCGAGCGTGATCCGTTCCAGGTGCTCAGCGACGTCTGGGACGAATACCTCACCGAGGACGATGCTCGACGTGACTACGGTGTAGTCGTGAACACCGATTCGTGGACGGTAGACGAGGACGCGACGGCCGAGCTGCGCGCCCGGAGCGCAGCCTGATCGAGGACGGGACCTTCGGCGGTGTCGTCCGGTGGATCGACGACCGGAACGACACCCCGGGGGCCCTGTCCGGCCTGCGCATCGGCGTCAAGGACAACATCGACGTGGCCGGCGTCGAGACCACCTGCGCGTCGGAGTTCTTCGAGCACAACGTCGCCGACGCTGATGCCGAGGTAGTGACCCGCCTGCGACGCGCAGGCGGGTCGGTGGTTGCGAAGCTGAACATGGCCGAGTTCGCCGTCGGCGTCACCTCGCAGAACTCGGCCGCCGGACCTTCGTACAACCCGTGGAATACCGCTCGGGTGCCCGGCGGATCGAGCGGCGGTTCGGGGATTGCCGTCGCCGCCGGACTGGTCGACGCGTCCCTGGGCACCGACACCGGCGGGTCGGTGCGCCTCCCCGCCGCAGCGTGCGGCATCACCGGTCTACGCCCGAGTTGGGGATCGATCAGCAACGACGGCGTGTTCCCGGTGAGCGAGCAATTCGACACCATCGGCCCGATGGCGCGGTCGGTCACGGAGGTGAAGGCTCTGTTCGACGTCCTGTCCCCCAGCCCGTCCGAACCATCAGCCGTCACGCGTATCGGTGTCCCGACCGTGTTCCTCACCGCGGACGTGGACTCGGGCGTCGCGCAGACCGTCGCAGCCGCGGTGCGCACGTTCGCCGAACTAGGGTACGAGATCGTCCCCATCGAGCTGGGGTATGCCGCCGATGCTCAGGACATCGTCTACACGATCGTCTACAGCGACCTCGCTCGCCGCCATCGGCACCGGCTCGACACCGAGCCTTCTCGCTTCCAGCCCGCGACTTACGAACGAATAGCGCTGGGCCTGAGCATCTCCGAGTCCGACCGTGCCCGTGCACTCACCGGTCGCGATCGGTTCCGTCAGGCCATGACCGCCACGTTCGAGATTGTCGACGCGGTGCTGACCCCGGCCATGCCCGTCGATATTCCCCCGAGGGACGGGGGCGACGACGTTGTCGCGCTCTCGCGCCGGATGGGACAATTCACGTACCCGTGGTCGTTGCACGACGGCCCGACGCTGGCTCTGCCGGTCGGGTTCCACCCGTCCTCGGGCATGCCGGTGGGAGCGCAACTCACCGCTGCGGCGCACCGCGAGGGCGCGTTGTTCGGCGTGGGTGAGCGCTATCAGTCGGTGACCAATTGGCATCGGGCGGCACCACCGCATACATCTGATCTTTAACCCGCGCTGTGCGACCAATCAGCGGGCATTGTCCGTATTTACCTCATCTTGACGCGTAAAACATCTTATGTTTAAGTGGTTAGCAGCTGTTACGTACGTCTCACTACGGGTGGTCCTGCGACAGCCGACACTCCCACTTCGGCATCGTCACGCCGATCAGCAAGCGAGGACGCAGATGCATTTACGCCGAATCACCTCGATCATGACAGCGGTGGCGCTATCCGGCGCACTGGTGGCATGCGGGTCGGATCCCGGCCCCGACGCGGACCCCGCCAATCCGGTCACGATCGACGTCACCGTCTCGGCCGCGGCCGAAATCTACAGCATCCCTTGGCTTGTCGCGCAGAAGCAGGGACTGTTCGAGAAGCACGGTGTGATCGTGGAGAACATCGTGCCGGGCAAGGGCGGCAGCGCGACCATGCGCACGCTGCTCGACGGCAACATCCCCATCGGTGAGGTCAGCTACCCGTCGATCGTGCAGGCGGACGCAGCCGGCTCCGAATTGCGCATCGTCGGCGGCGGCACGCAAGGGCCGTACCCGATGAACTTCTACGCACTCGCCTCGAATCCCAACATCAATTCCATCGAGGACGTGCGCCGTTGGGCGTACACGCGGCCCAACTCGGCGTCCGATGCTCTGACGCGTCTGCTTCCCTCCGTTGCGGGCGTCGACCCGAGCCGGATCGAGCGGGTTGCCTCCGGCGGAATCGGTGAGGGCTTCGCACTACTCGAAGCCGGCAACGTCGACATTGCACTCGTTCCCTCTATCGTCGCCGAACAGCGGCCGGAGGATTTCAAGCTGATCGTCAGCAGCCCCGACTACATGTCGCGGTTCCTGCAGTCGACGATCACCACGACCAAGGATTACGCCGCGAGCAATCCCGGCGTCGTACGAGCCATCAACGCCGGCTACACCGACGCGGTGGCATCGATCAAGGCCGATCCTGTTGCGGCAGCGCAGATTTATGCGGATTACACCGGATTCAATGTGGAGTCGGCCATCGCGGTGGTCGAGCGCGCATCCTCGGTCGACACCTGGGGTGGCGGCTTCGACGCCGCGTCGGTCGAATCCGCCCAGGACGGCGTGGAAGCGTCCGGGAGCGATCGAGTACCCAATTTCTGCACCCTGTTCGACCCGGACTTCCTCGCCGCGGGAGTAGAGAACGATGTTCCCGGCGACTGCGACTCCTGACCGCAATTTCCCACCACCAGAAGGTACCGACGTGACTCACGCAGCGACTCGACCCCGCCCCGACACCACCTCCGCCATCGCCGTCGCCTCGTCGGTCTCGCGGCACTTCGGTGATGTGACCGCCCTCCACGAGATCGACTTGTCCATCGGCCGAGGAGAATTCGTCTCCGTCGTCGGGCCCAGTGGCTGCGGCAAGTCCACTTTGCTCGAGGTTTTCGCCGGACTCCAGGATCACGACGGCGGCACCGTGCACGTCGACGGGCAACCGCTCACCGGCCCTCGGTCCAAGACTGCGGTCATCTTCCAGGAATCGGCGACGCTCCCCTGGCGGACCGTCCGCGACAACGTCGCGTTCGCTCTCGAAGTCCGGGGTGTCGGGAAGAAAGAACGTCGGTCCCGCGCCGACGAACTACTGAACACTGTGGGGCTGAGCAAGTTCGGCGACCACTACCCCACCCAGTTGTCCGGCGGTATGCGCCAGCGTGTGGCCATCGCGCGCTGCCTGTCCATGGAGCCTGACCTCATACTCGCGGATGAGCCGTTCGGTGCTCTCGATGAGCAGACGCGATTGGTCATGTCGTACGAGCTGCTCAAGATCGTCGAAAAGCTCACCTGTGGAGTCCTGTTCATCACCCACAGCATTCAGGAAGCGGTACTGCTCTCCGACCGCGTGTTGGTGATGAGCGCGCGGCCCGGCCGGTTCATCGACGAGATGGACATCGACCTGCCTCGCCCGCGCTCCGAGGACGTTCTCGCCAGCCCAGCGGCTACTGCTCTGCACGAACGCATTTGGTCGAGTCTGCGCGACGAGGCCAAGAAGACGATGAGCATCGAACCATGAGTGCGCCGACGCGCGAGAGCAACCGCGCCTCCGTAGTTCCCGGATACATCCGGCCGGCCCCCTCCACCCAACTCGGTCTCCCCGCATGGGGCTGGACCGTACTCATCCTCGTCGCGGCACTGGTGGCCATCGACATCTCGGCACGGTTCTTTGCATCACCGCTCGACATCGTGCCGGTGACCGATATGATCTCGACGTCGCTGAGCCTGCTGACCGACCCGGACTTCCTCGTCGACGAGTTGGGCCGGACGCTCGGCATCATCGTTCTTGCATTCGTGCTCAGCTCCGTACTCGGCGTCGCCGCGGCCTACGTGCTGTGGCGGTACGAATTGTGGGACAGAGCGTTTCAGCCGTACCTCAACGTCTACTACGCCGTCCCGACGTTCGCGCTCTACCCCATCATGGTGGTGCTCTTCGGCGCTGGAGTCGCCCCGATCGCCATCCTGTCCACCATTTTCGCATTCGGTGTGGTCGCGCTGAACGCACGCACCGGCTTCAACGAGGTGTCGCCGATCGTCACCAAGCTCGGCACCACGCTGATGTTGACGCGGTGGCAGTACTTCCGATCCGTGCTTCTGCCGTATGCGCTGCCGAGCATCGTGACCGGCCTCAAGCTCGGGCTCTCGTACGCCGTCATCTCGGTGTTGGCCAGTGAGTTCATCCTCTCCACCCAAGGTCTGGGGCACTTCATCTCCATCGCCTACGACGGGTTCGACATCGCCGACATGTACGCCGGGATCCTCATCGTGGCGCTGATCGCTTTGCTCTCGACCTCGCTGATTTCGCTCGCGCTCAACCGATTCGATTGGAGGCGCCGCTGATGAGCAGCACCTTGGACAGAGTTGCCACCGCCCCTTCAGTTCCCCCGAAAGTGACCCCGTCCGCGGGCCGCACGAACGCTCGACGGTTCCTGCCTCCGGTGGTCGTGGCCGTCGTCGCGGTTGTGATCTGGTGGATCGCGGCCGTTCTGGTCGACAGTCTCATCTTCCCGACGCCTGCCGAGGCCATGCGTTCGCTTGCTGCGGACCTTGGTACCGCCGACTTCCGAGCCAACGTCTACGACTCACTACGCATCCTTGTGCTCGCGTTTCTGGCAAGTACAGTCGCGGGTTCCCTGCTGGGCCTGACACTCGGACTGAGTCCGTTCTGGACCCGAACCATCGCCCCGATCGTCTACTCGATCAACAGCATCCCGAAGATCGTGCTGTACCCGATCTTCCTGTCGTTCCTGGGCATCGGCGCGCTGAGCCGATTCGGGTTCTCCTTCTACGCCGCGTTCATCCCGATGTTTCTCGTCGCGGTCGAGGCCACGGCATCGGTCCAAAGAATCCACCTGAAGATGGCGGCATCGCTTCAGGTGAGCTGGCCTCGCTTGATCCGTCAGATCGTCATTCCCGCGGTGCTGCCGGCATTGGCGACGGGTATGCGGATGACCTTCGGCTTGGCATTCCTGGGTCTGCTTCTCGCCGAGATGTTCTCGTCGTCCAGTGGCATCGGTTACGAACTGCTGCGCAACGTCAGCCTGGTGCGCATGGAGAACATCATGGGCACTGTTGTGCTGATTCTGGTGATGGCATTGCCACCCACCATCGCCCTGCAGTGGTTGGAAACTCGGATCACCTCGAAGTACGGCGGTCGGTGATAAGGACAGTTCAGCTCGCGTTCGCAAGTCCTCGAGCCGCCGAGACAAGACCTCGGCAGTCGAGCGGTGATATCCACCATCTCGCGAGCTGACAACAAAGACGGCCGGGCACCGTTTCGGTGCCCGGCCGACGAAAGCCTCTGAGCTATCGCAGGGAGATTTCAGCCCCACCGGAGAAGACGGAGTCGTGTACCTCGAGAGTCGCGGGGACCGCATCCGCTGGGATGTCGAACACGATCGTTATGTTCTGTGACAGACCGGGGTTGATGTCACCCCCAATTGCAGTTTCTGCCTCAAGGTTGATCGCTGCCATCGCGTCATTCTCGAACTCACGACCTTGGACATCGATCAACTTCTGGTTCGAACCGAAGTAGCTTTGCGCCTTATCGGAGACGTTGGTGACCGTGACGCTGACCAGCACGAACTGCCCCAGGGCGTCTTTCTGAAGGTACGGGTTGTCGCCGAGGGTCGTGATACCCGTCTCGACACCGGTTACGACAAAACCGAACTTGCCATCGCGCACTTCCTGGCCGATACCTGGGGCCGTCTGCTCAGGTTCTGGTGCGAGAGAAACCGATTCGACGGGAGCGACGACCGCGGCAGAGGGAGCATTTCCGGCTGCGACAGGTGCAGCGGTGGACGAGGTTGAGGATTTCGCAGTTGTGGACTTCTCATCATCACCCCCACCCAACATTCCGCCCACAACAAGAACCAGCACGACGCCACCCACAACCCACGGCCACTTCCGCTTCTTCTTAGCGGGCGGCTGCGGCTGTCCGTACGGCTGCTGTGCGTAGGGCTGCCCGTGCGGAGGTTGGGCGCCGTAAGACCCCTGTGGCTGCCCGTAGGGAGCCTGTCCCGAGGGCTGCGGCTGATTTGGATCGTGCGGAAATGTCATGAAGTCCTGGTCTCTGGTCGAAGTGGTGCTGAGTAGGTATAGGACCGGCGGGTCGGAATGTTTCAGTACATCGGCTGAATTCATTCGACCGAATGAACTACGAGCCGTTCCGCTTCCTCAGAGGCAATCTCTGCTATACCCCTCGCGCTCGTCTGCGATCGCCCGGGGTGAAGGCCGATGCCGAGCGCGCATCGACACCGGCCGATCGCTTTCGATGCTGATAGTCCGCCACCGAATCGAAGGCTGCCGTAACGCCGACCGAGGTCGAGACGTACATCATCGACTTGCCGCGCTGAAAGCCCAGATCGGCACCCACCTCGACAGCGTCGATGTTCGATCCCAAGAACACGAAGTCCCAGCTGTACTCGGACTCCTGCCGCTGAATCAATTCCCGCACAGAAGCATTGGTCCACTCTTGGCTCGCGTTCTCGTGACCGTCGGTCATGACGAGAACGGTCACCGAACCGGGGCGCTCATCCTCTGGACTCGCAGCCAGACCCGCGCCGACCTCGCTGACGAGCCGCCCGATCGCGTCGTACAACGCGGTGCCACCACGCGGCTCGAGGACGAGTGGGTCGACGTCCGCGATGGGCACGCTGTCGTAGACAAGCTCGTACCGGTTGTCGAACTGTGCCAGCGTGACCACGGTCCGACCGTCGGCCGCACGCTCCTTGGCGATGAACGAGTCGAATCCGCCGCGGGTGTCGTCGGCGATGGAATGCATCGAACCGGACCTGTCGAGCAAAGCAGCAACGAGGGACAGCTGAGGGTTGGTCATAGTATCCTTCCGTAGGACGCAGCCGAGACTGCGCCGAATGAATTGGTTTGAGGCTTAACGGAAGTGCGGATTTCGATGGCTACCGAAGTGCAACCGTCGTACCGCCCGAGAAGGCCGAATCGTGCAGCTCGATCTCGGCAGGCACGGTTCCTACGGGGACGTCGAACACGACGGTTGTATCCAGCGCGTTGCCCGGGTTGATCTGTTCGTAGCCGATGCCCTCGTCGAGGTAGGCAGTCGCGAGGCTGTCGACGGAGTACTGCTTGCCGTCCGCGTCGAGCAACTTCTGCGAGGACGCGTCCAAGCTCTGTGCTCGGTCGCCGATGTTGCGGGCGGTCATCGTCACCTGGACGTACTCGCCCTGTGCGGTCTGCGTCAGGTATTCCGAGCCGACGGTCGTGACGGGTGGCGCGACGGCCGTGACGATGAACTCGAACTTGCCGTCACGCACTGGTACGCCGATTCCCGGCTGAGCCGGCTCGGCCGGGGCTGCAGGAGCCGCTTCTTCCGACGACGGGGATCCGGCCGGCGCGGGAGCTGTCGGGCTCTCCGACGAACCACCACCGATGAGCCGAATGAGGGCACCCAGCACGACGATCGCCAGGATGACGGTCAGGATCTTGTGTCGGGCGAACCAACTCTTCTTCTGCTCGGGAGCGGGCGGAGCGTACTGCTGCTGGGGGTTCGGGTTGTGGTTGGTCATGTCGAAATTCCTCTCGTTAGGCGATGCATCAACCACACCGCAGTCAGCCCTGTCCGCGCCTCGGCTGACCGGTCGGTGCGCCTCCTCCTTTCGGTCGCATCCGATCGGTCATGCGGGCCGTTCGGACGATTCGCAGTGTCGGTGCACGGCCGTACGCTTCTCCTCGTGAGCACCCATCGGACAGGCACCCTGCGCCGCAAAGCCTGGACGACGGCGGCGGTGGCCTTCAGCCTGTTCTGCTCGATGATGACCGCCGGGTTGGCGGGTGCGTCCGGGACGCCGGGGTGGAACCTGGGCCTCGGCGTCGCGCTCAACCTGATCGCAGGCGTCGCCTTGATTTGGCGACACGAACGGCCATGGGTCGTTCTGGGACTGGCGTTGGCCGGGCCGCTGTTCTTCGCCACCGATGCGACGGCAGCGTTGATTGCTCTGTTTGCTGTCGGTGCGTTCGCGCGAACCAAGCCGCTCGTGATTGCCGCAGTCGCTGTGTACGTCGCGTGCGGGGTGTCGTTGACGTACGACGCCCATCGCAGCCGGTACTACTCCGTCCTGACCATCGGTTCGACGAAGGCCGAGGATGGGTCCATGCCGGTGGAGTGGGACGTCCCGGCGTGGATTCCGTGGGTCGTCGCGGCAGTGCTCGTCGGGTTGGTCGTGGGTGGAGCAATACTGCGTCGCACGCGATCCGACCTGACGGAGGCTGTGGTCACGCGAGACAAGGTGACGGTGGAGTCCAACGCACTTCGTGAGGAGATGCTGCTGAATGCCGAACGTGCCCGCATCGCCCGCGACATGCACGACACCCTCGCTGCCAGCCTCAGCCGCATCTCACTGTTTGCAGGCGGAATGCAAGTCAACAGCGCCGATGGACCCGAGAAAGTAGCCCAAACTGCATCGATGATTCGGCAGACCGCCCACGATGCGCTCGACGAGCTCAAGCGCATCATAGGTGTGCTGCGCGGATCGGCCGATGCCTCGGGCGGTGGTCGGCAAAGCGTCGAGGGCATCTCGGATCTGGTGCACTCGGCACGGGACGCGGGCTTGCACACGTCGCTGATGCTCGATGTGACGCCCGGTGAAATCGGAGCTGCGAGCAGCCATGTGGTGTATCGGGTGGTGCAGGAATCGCTCACCAATGCGCAGAAGCATGCCGCCGGTTCGACGATTCGGGTGGCGGTGCACGGGTCCGATCAGGCAGGCCTTCGCGTGGACGTACGCAATCAGCTGATGGGGCAACCGGCGTTTGCGCATGGGTCGGGTACGGGGTTGACCGGACTGGCCGAACAAGTCCGCGGGGTGGGCGGCACGTTTGCTGCCGGCGCTCAGCCGGGCGAATTCGTGGTCTCGTGCTGGCTGCCGTGGTACTCCTGACGGGCAGTGTCGGAGTCGCGTTCTAAGCTCAGCGAACCATGACAGCGCCAGCCGTGATCACAGTTCTGATCGTCGACGACGACCCCTTCGTTAGGCGGGGCGTGACCGACATCTTCGCGAAGACCCCGGACATTTCGGTGGTGGCGGATGTGGAGGACGGCGACCAGGTGCCTGCTGCGGTGACGGCGTTCCGGCCGCACGTGGTGCTGATGGATCTTCAGATGCGCCGGGTCGGCGGACTGGATGCCACCCGCGAGTTAATGACGCTGGCCCATCCACCGAAGGTCATTGCGATGACGGCGATGGATGTGGACGACCTGGTGGTCCGGGCCATCGAGGCGGGGGCACACAGCTTTCTGAGCAAAAGCGAGGCCCCCGAGACGTTCCATCAGTCGGTTCGAGCAGTGGCATCCGGCAACACGTTGTTCAGTGAGGATTCGCTTCGGAAGATTGTCGCGACGTCGATGTTGCCGGCAACTCCGGCATCGGTGTCGATGGACGTGCTGAGCCCGCGAGAGCGAGATGTGCTGCGTATCTTGGCTACTGGTTCGACCAATGCGGATATATCCTCGGAGCTATTCCTCAGCGAGACGACGGTGAAGACCCATATCTCTGGGATATTCATGAAACTTGGTGTGCGCAATCGAGTCGAGGCGGCGCTGGCTGCCTTCCGGGCGGGAATGGTCACGTGAGCGGACCGAGCCTGAACCGGTGACCCGAGGCAGCACCCGTCCTGCGCGAAACTGGCGGAGCGATTGCTAACTTAAACGAGCGTTGGTAGGTACTTCGGTGAGCGACGACCGCGCAAGAGCGATCAAGGCCGCATTGAGGGCATCCTTCGCAATGGTCGATGGAGTGAAAGATCCGTCGAACGCCTGACTGCAGAGTAACTCCAGCCGCGATGTCGTGCGTCGAAACCACTGGCGCATTGATCAATATCGGCGGCAGTGACGTGACCTCGGCGGTCACTACCTTCGCCAGTCCGGGCAGGCCAAAGCGGCAATGCTTCACACTCTTCGCAAGTTTGCGCACGCTTCAGCAACCGACGGCCGAGAAACGCTGTCCACCTCACGTCCGTGAGTTATAATCGACGTTGAAGATCAGAAGACTAAAAGGAGAATCAGTGTACGACCAAGATTTGCTTGAAATGAACATTTCCCTCGATAAAATTTATCTGGACCCTAACAATCCTCGATTCACGAATCTGAAATCGAAGATCCCCGACAAAAGAGCCCACGAAGAACAGGTCCAAAAGAATACGGACGTTAGCATTCAGAAAGAAGGGGTCGAAGAGCTTGTCGGTAGCATTATTCAGAACGGATTCTTACCTCTGGATCGAATCGTAATTCGCGAACTTGAAATTGGAAGTGGTAGATATGTCGCAGTCGAAGGAAATCGGCGCGTCGCAGCACTCAAAACAGTTGAAAAGAGAATCAGCGGCGCTCTGATTGAAGAGTCCGATCTAAACGAGGAGGGTCAGGAACTACTTTTAGAATCTATACAAAGCATAAAATGCCTCGTATACACGGGTGCCCAGTCGAACGACATTGCGTGGATACTTCAGGGAATTAGGCACATTAGCGGAATTAGGGATTGGTCCCCCGCGCAGCGAGCAGAACTTGTATCACGAGAAATCGATGAGGGTGGTTTAAAATCCCGCCAGGTGGGTCAGAAGCTTGGAATATCAACACAAGCCGTGAATAGACTGTACAACGCCAACCGAGGCCTCCAGCAAATGCTCTCCGATGAAGACTACTCGAGCCGTGCAAAAAAAGAATATTTCACACTCTTCGAAGAAGCACACAGGAGGCCAAACATAAGGAACTGGCTTGGCTGGAATGAAGCAAGCAAGAACTACGAGAACATTGATAACCTGCAGACATTCTACGAGCTGGTCGGTGAAGATCCGGAAAACGGCAGTAAGCGAAGAATTCACGACCCGCGCCAAATTGGCGCTCTGGAGCAGCTAGTCAAAAACAACCGAACTGACCTGATCGACAGCGTGCTGCAGTACGCCATGCCGATCGACGAGGCCAAAGGCCGTCTTGACGAATCGTCAGCAAAGCACGATTGGAAAGCTGAGATTCAGCGTGCGACAAAAGCGCTTGAAAGCCTTCCTGCGACAATGCTCATGTCACAGCCGAAAGATGTTTCGTCATCGCTTCAATCACTCGCTGATGTTATCGCGTCTCTTCTCGCTGCGGTATCAGCCCCCAATCAAGGCGATTCCGCCTCGGAGACTTCGTAAGCAATGAATGCGCTGAAAATCGTTCGAGAAGAGGCATATACCCTCGCCACTTCAACGCAGCCCAGAAAGTCAGTGCACGTCCTGAGTCACCTATCGTGCGCGTTTGTGAAATCAGGTTACTCTTCCATGCAAAGCGACGAATTGGCTGAGCAATGGCTGGGGCGATTTTTGCAACATTTTGAGACATTTACAGATCGCACGTGGTCTGCGGAGGGAATTGACCCTCCGCTTTACGCATCTACACTGCAGGCAGACGTGCTTTTAGGGGTAAATCACAAATACTTCCGGGGGGGTACAACTGGAGAAAACTTACGCATAATCGAGTTTGTAAAGTGCTGCGAACCCCGTGAATTTGTATGGTCTTGCGCGGTAGCGCTCGCATATTCAGGCGCTTCTAGAGTCTACGTCGTTGATGGATCCAACGATGGCGGTATAGACGTCTTAGGACTTTATCAGACGAGCCCGATCCAGGGTTTATGCATATCTATTCAAGCAAAAGCGTGGACCGGGGTCCTATCTGGGCAACACGTAGAAGACGTGGTAAATAAATACTTGTATGGACTACAAAAGCCCGTTTGGCATATCTATGACTCGTTAATTGATATCAATTCTCAGCCGGGATTCTCGAGGGCACTGGTCATTGCCTCGCGTGACGGCTTTGGCTCGTCGGCATTGACCACTTCACGAAAGCTTGCGAACGTATGCTGGAATTCCTACAAGATCGGATCTTTAATACCGCCAACTTGCGATTACGAACGATTCTCCGGTCTGGTCAACCACCTCTCTGCCGATAAGATCGGCCGCACGACAAACATAGTTCCAATGATTTTATGACTTTCAACCAGACAGTGGAGCGGCATACGGTAGCTCACCAATCTTATGGTTTGTAATCTAGCGGTGTCGAATCCGTTCAAGAGCAGAGCCTATGGCCAGCCAGTCTGGCCGCGGAGTTAAGTGGCACCACGATAGGCGGAGCGCACCGTTGATCCTGTCCTCGCCGAGATCCATTGCTACCAGCACGTGACTTGGTTCGTAAGCTTGCGAAGTACACGCAGACCCGTTCGAAATAGCTGCCGTACCTTTTAGCGCGACAAGTGCTGCCTCAGAGTCCAAGCCAGGCACCGAGAAGTTCAAGGTGTGAGGCAACGCCCGTGACGGGTCTCCATTTATTAAGATACTAAGCGGAGCAAGCGCGGTTAGCGCTTGCTCCCTCAGTTGCAGCGCGTATTTTTTGCGCTCCAGGCGCTTAGCTCCGGCCAGCTCGATTGCAGTTCCAAGCCCAGCGATGAGCGGTACCGGCAAGGTGCCGGGACGAAGGCCTCGTTCTTGGCCGCCGCCAACAAATAGCGCGCTCAGTGGGATGCGCTCGTAGCCACGACGTCGAGCGATCAAGGCACCGATACCTTTCGGCGCGTAAACCTTATGACCAGACAAACTAATTAGGTCAATCCTAGAGTTGTCGAAGATGTCCGCGACTTTTCCGTAGGCCTGCGCTCCGTCTACATGAAAAAATGCACCATGGCTCGTCAGACACGCCGCAATGTCGGAGATCGGTTGAAACACGCCCGTCTCGTTGTTTGCGGCCATAACCGACACTAGGTGTGTGTCAGGACGAAGGGCCGCTGATATGTCATCCGCCGAAACCCAGCCATCAGAATTGGGTGATACTTCGGTGATCTCGAACCCACGTCTTCCGAGCTCACGAATTGGCTCCAAAACAGCTTTGTGCTCGATCTGAGTGGTCACGATGTGCATGTGTCCCGAGTCACGACCGGCTTGCTCGAGTCCAAGGATCGCAAGATTGTTGCTCTCAGTAGCCCCGCTAGTGAAGATTACCTCGTCTGGCTTGGCACCCGCGGGTGCCGCAACCTGCTCACGGGCACGATTCACGCGTTCCTTAGCGCGTTGCCCATACGCGTGCGTGCGGCTGCCGGCGTTACCGAAATCTTCCTGCAGGTAGTGGATGACCTCTGCCAGGACTTCAGGATCGATTGGCGTCGTTGCGTTGCAGTCCAGGTACACCGGAGACGCTGCAGCGGCGTCGCTCAGCAAAGAGTTGTCGGTACCCGGAGCTATCGTCATGCCCGAGACTGTACGCCAAAATCGACGCGGGTGTTCGTTAAACCCGGCGTGTTGTTCGGATGTATAGTTCCGTACATCACCGACCAACGTTTGGAGAGACATGGTCAAGCAGTCCAGCTCGGTAGTTGCTCGAAGCCCGGGCTTCGAGTACGTCTTCCCTGCCATCCGGGGGGTTCAAGCCGGGCGGGGCTACTTCGTGACCATGTGCCCCTTGAGACTAATACCGCGCCTGTTCCTGTTTGACGATGAGGAGCTTGTCCCGGAGATGCGTGCGCAGCGGACGCTCAACAAGGCACGAGTACCGGAGATCGCTCGCTACGTGGTCGAAAATCCGGACAGCTACGTCTTCTCAGCGCTCACGGCGTCAGTCGACGCCGACGTCACCTTCGAGCCCTTCGGCGGCGGTGGACCGAATGACCGCATCGGCACGCTTACCATCCCTATGTCGGCCAAGTTCGTGATCAACGATGGCCAGCATCGTCGCGCGGCGATCCAGGAAGCTCTGAGTCAGAACCCAGACCTTGGTGACGAGACCATCGCTATCGTCATGTTCCTGGATCTCGGGCTCAAGCGTTGTCAGCAGATGTTTGCAGACCTGAACAGGTACGCCATCCGACCCGCAAAATCGATCAGTGTGTTGTACGACCATCGAGATGACCTGTCGGCCATCACGCGCGTCGTTGTCTTCCAGTCCGACTTCTACAACGATCTGACGGAGACCGAGTCGAGCAACTTGGCAACCCGCTCACGGAAGCTGTTTACGTTGTCCGCGATGTACAGCGCAAACCGGGCACTTCTCGACGGTCTCGATGACAGCAGTTTCGATCAGAAAGTCGAAATGGCTCAGGTCTTCTGGGACACCGTCTCGAAGTACATCCCCGAGTGGACTCAAGTTCGCCAACGCGAAGTCAGCGCCGGCGAAATCCGCAGGGACTTCATACACAGCCACGGCATCGTGTTGCACTCACTCGGCAAGGTCGGCAACAGCATTCTGCGGGACACACCAGACAAGAAGAAGTGGCCAAAGATTCTGAAGCAACTCGGAGACATCGATTGGCATCGATCGAATTCGTCCGTATGGGAAGGCCGGGCAATGTCCGGTGGTCGCGTCTCGAAGAGCGCCGGCAACGTGTTGCTGACGACAGCGCTCATCAGAAGAACCTTGGGAATCCCGTTGCCAGCCGACGAGCAGCGCGCCGAAACTGCATTTAATGGAGGAGACAAGTGACCATTAACCTACCGATCCGACCGCGATCTGCGTTCGACAATCTAGGGCTGTCGGGCACGATCGACGAATTGGTTGAGCAAACTCAGACTCTCTACCTCGAAGACGGTATCCCGTGGGTCATCGGTTATTCAGGTGGTAAAGACTCGACCGCTGTACTGCAGCTGGTTTGGATGGCCATCGCTCGCTTGGAGCCGGAGAAGCGAACCAAGCAGATTCATGTCATCAGCACCGACACATTGGTCGAGAACCCCATCGTTGCGGCGTGGGTCACCCACTCGCTGGAGACGATCAGGGCCGCTGCAACCCAACAGGATCTGCCGATCGAACCTCACCGTTTGACGCCTGCTGTCGCGGACACATTCTGGGTCAACTTGGCGGGTCGAGGATACCCTGCCCCACGGCCCAAGTTCCGGTGGTGCACAGAGCGGCTGAAGATCAAGCCCTCCAACAGTTTTATCATTAACATGGTGAAATCCCACGGAGAAGCGATACTGGTCCTGGGCACGCGTAAAGCTGAGAGCTCCGGTCGGTCACATCGAATGTCCGAGCTAGAGTCACGTCGGGTACGAGATCTACTCAGTCCCAACGACTCTCTTCCCAACTGCCTCGTCTACTCGCCTGTTGAGAATTGGTCCAACGACGATGTATGGACCTTCCTCATGCAAACCAAGAACCCATGGGGATACTCGAACAAAGAGCTTCTTACCATGTATCAAGGTGCCTCGTCCGATGGAGAGTGCCCGTTGGTCGTCGACTCCTCCACCCCGAGCTGCGGTGATAGCCGGTTTGGTTGCTGGACATGCACACTGGTCGACAAAGACAAGTCGATGTCGGCGATGATTCAGAATGACGAAGAGAAAGAGTGGATGCTTCCACTCTTAGAGCTTCGTAACGAACTCGATGTAGCCGATGACAGACATCTCCGCGATTTTCGCCGTATGAACGGGAGCGTCCAGCTCTTTCACGACCGAACCATCCCGGGCCCATACACGCAGAAGTCACGCGAACGATGGGTACGTAAGCTACTCGAAGCTCAGACATGGATTCGCGCAAACGGGCCGAAGATAGTCGAAAACCTTGAGTTGGTGACACTTCCGGAGCTCGAGGAAATTCGTCGGTTGTGGGTAGTCGAGAAGCACGAGTTCGAGGACAACCTGCCCGCCATCTATCGCGAAGTGACTGGCGAGGATTTCCCTGGACGCCCACTCGACGAGCATCTCCCCCTCGGTCCAGAGACGGTCGCCATCCTCCAGGAAGTCGTGGGCGACGACAGACTCCATTTTGAGCTCGTACGCGAGCTGCTCGACATCGAGCAGCGACACCGTTCACAAGCCCGCCGTGCCGGTCTTTTCGACTCTCTTACGAAGGCGATGCGCAGAGGTTTCTACGATGACGAGGACGACGCCCTAAACCGGGCTAACAAGCGGCGTGACGCGATTGAACGTGAGAGCGACTCCGACACACCCAGCGATCTCGACATTGCAGCGGGGTACGTTCGCGCAGTTCCGACAGGGGCAACAGATTGATACTCGATCATCTGGTCTTACAAAACGTCGGCACCTTCTCGGCGAGACACAAAATAGAACTCACACCGAAGTCGTCGACCAAGCCAATTATTTTGGTCGGCGGATTGAACGGTGCTGGCAAGACCACAATTTTGGAGGCAATTCACCTCGCGTTCTACGGAACGCTGGCTCAATCGACAGGGCGTCGAACCGGAAGCTACGAGAACTACCTCCGTAGCCTGGTGCACCGTGGTGCCGCTCCCGGCTCGACTTCAGCGGTCGAGCTCGAATTTCGCGCCAACCAACAAGGAGTCGAGCATAGATACCGTGTGATGCGTTCATGGGAGGGATCGAAAGACCCCGTACGCGAACGCCTCGAAGTGGAAGTGGACGGCGTCGTGGACAAGGCTCTGACCTCGACGTGGGGCGAACACGTCGAAACCTTCCTGCCGCGCGGTATCGCGGGTCTGTTCTTCTTCGACGGTGAGCAAATCGAGGCCCTGGCCGACATGCAAAAATCGCGCGAAGTGCTCGGATCGGCGTTGTCCACTTTGTTGGGACTCGATCTGGTCGAGCGACTCGCTACCGATCTGGCCGTTTTGAGACGCCGGCACCGAATGAATCAGATACCTGAAGCCCTCAAAGCCAAAGTGGCAGAGAAGAAGGACGCGGCGTCGAACTCTCGACAGGTAGAAGAGACCACTGTCGAGTCGCTGGCATCCGCCCGGGTCGAGTTGGAGCGCGCGGAAAAGCGTCACTTCGAGCTAACCGAGCGATATCGGTCGACCGGAGGTGAACTGCTCGACAAACGTGTGGCCACCGAAAGTTCGGCGCAGCTGCATCGGGAATCTCTGGACCAGATCGAGGCTGAACTGCGAGAGGAAGCCGCCGATGTCGCTCCTTTGCTTCAGATCAGCGAGCTTCTCGAGGGGCTGGAACGGCAAAGCCTGGCGGAAGTCAATGCCACAAACCAGCGAATAGTCGCAGACGCTCTCGTTTTGCGTGACCAGGCAATCGTCGACATGCTCTCGACGGCCAGCGTCGATGCCTCTGCCTTGGACACCATCGCTCTGTACATGTCAGAAGATCGCACACGTCGTGAATCAGAAGGAACGGTGCCGCACGTGACCGGCCTTCAGAATCCAGCGGGCATCGCGTTCCTACGAGAGTCAGCACTACCGGGTGCCCGAAGACGACTTGCGTCGCTTCTGGAGCGTAGACACTCGACCCGTACGGAATTGGATCAGCTCGAGCGCGTCCTGGTTGCCATGCCAGATCCCGAGTCACTTCATGATTTGAAGGCCGAATTGGACGTTGCTTCCTCTGACCTCGTGCGTAAGCAAGCGACTCTTCAAATGGTGCAGGAAGCGCTTACATCAACCAGAGCGGACAGAGTCAAGGCTGATGCAGCGTACGAGAGTGAACTAGACCGTCTCGCACACGCCGAGCTATCCACGGATGACGACACTCGGATCGTCACTCACGTAGACAAGGTCAAGGAAACTCTCGAATCTCTTCGTGGGGCGGCCACACGCCGATACCTGGGAAGGATCGGAGAGCTCGTCCTCGAAGCGCTGCAACGGCTACTTCGCAAAGAGTCCCTCGTGGCTTCGGTAAATATCGACCCCGATACCTACACAGTCGAACTTGTAGGGAGAGACGGAAACGTACTTCCAGCCAACCAGATGTCTGCTGGTGAACGTCAACTACTCGCAGTCTCGCTGCTCTGGGGCTTGGCGCGGGCGTCCGGACAACCGCTACCAGTTGTCGTCGACACGCCGCTGGGCAGGCTGGACGGATCTCATCGAGGCCACTTGGTCGACCGATACTTCCCGTATGCAAGCCATCAAGTGATCCTCTTGTCCACGGACACCGAGATCGACGAAATTACTTATGCGCGAATCAAGAAATTCGTTGGCCGCGCGTACAGACTCGATTTTGACCAGGCAACGAACTCCACGTCCGTGCTGCCCGGCTACTTCTGGGAGTAACTAAAGTGCCACTCGAACATGTTCGCTTGTCCCAAACCGCCCGCGACCAACTAGTAACACTCAAACGGCGCACCAAGATCGAACATTGGAACGTTCTGTGCAGGTGGGCTCTGTGCCGATCGCTCGCCGAACCGACGGTCCCCCCCGCCTTACGACTCGTTACCGACAGCAGCGTTGAGATGACCTGGAAAGTCTTCGCCGGTTCTCACGGAGAAACACTATGGGCACTAATGAGATACAGGTGCCACCGAGATGGACTGCCGTTGGACGAAGACACTGTTGCCAACTATCTCCGATTGCATCTTCACCGAGGAATCGGATACTTGATTGGTGACACCCGTTCTTCGGACATCGGGGGGCTGGTCAAGCTTGCGCTGACAGAGTAGGTCATTGGCATGCATCTGGAGAACGTTGCTCGGCACAGGACCGCCATGGCGCGGACAGCCCTGTCCAGGCCCGTAGAAACCGCCCTTGCGGACCAAATCCTCACGACGGGTATGTCGTTTTTCGACTACGGGTGCGGGCGGGGGGACGATCTGCGGGGCTTGTCTGCCTTGGGTTACCGGGCATCCGGCTGGGACCCTGGCCATCGTCCTGAGGCAGTCAGATCTTCTGCAGACGTGGTCAACTTAGGGTTCGTAGTCAACGTGATCGAAAACCCTGCTGAGCGGCTAGAGACAGTCAGGTCCGCCTGGGGGCTTGCGCGGCGAGTTCTGATCGTGTCCGGGCGACTCGTTTGGGAAGCAAGACACCTAGTTGGCCGTCGCTTTGCCGACGGAATAATTACACAGTCTGGTACCTTTCAAAAATTCTACGAACAAAACGAATTATCGACTTGGCTTGAACAGGCACTGGGCAAGAAGCCCGTCGCCGCTGCTCCCGGTATCTTCTACGTTTTCAGGGACGAAGTAGATGAACAACAATTCCTAGCCAACCGAGTGCACACGTACCGCCCACGCGTACAGATAGACCCTCACGTCACATACGAGCAGAACAGCGAGCTGCTTGAACCCTTGCTCAAATTCATGTCTCGACATGGACGCTACCCGAAGACTGGTGAACTTGAAGTTGATCATGAACGGTGTATAAAAGAGCAATTTCAGACGCTTGGCCGCGCAATGAATTTGATATACAAGGTGACGGAGGATACATACTGGGAGCGAGTTCGAACGCAGTGCAAGAGCGAGCTCGTTGTCTATGCCGCCCTCTCGCGATTCGGCCGTAGACCGAAATTTGGCAGCCTGGGAAAAACACTGCAACGCGACATAAAAACTCATTTCAACACATATCGAGAAGTCACCACCCTCGGCGATCGCCTCCTCGCCTCATCGGGCAACCCAACGTTGATACTGATGTCAGCTCGCAGCTCAAAAGTTGGGAAACAAACACCCTCAGCACTTTATGTCCATCGCAACGCTGTTGCGGAGCTACCTCCACTCCTTCAGGTCTACGAGGGGTGCGCGCGGGTCCTGTCTGGGAATATTCCGCGGGCCAATATGATCAAGCTTTCGGTCCTCAAACCACAGATATCTTTCCTGACCTATCCCGATTTTGAAGCCAACGCACATCCGACACTCGCGAGTGCAGTGACTGTCAACTTGCGGGATCTCTCTGTGGATTGGAGGGACTACACCCGATCAACCAATCCCCCACTCCTTCATCGAAAGGAAGAATTCGTGGGTGCCGACGACCCGAGACGCGCGCTCTACGAGAAGTTGACCGCGTCCGAGGTGCGAGCGGGACTATATGAACGCCCTGAGCAGATCGGCAGGTTGGACGGATGGCGACAGACCTTGGAACGAAGGTCGAAGATTGTCCGTGGGCATCGCTTGTTCAACAAATAGATCGGCATAACGTCAGGAGCCGGCAGCCTCTAGGGTGAGTATGCCCCCCCGAGGGCCTGAAAGTTCATCGTCAGATCGATCATCGGTCGATGGTCGGGCTGTGGTGCAAACGGTTTCCTTCCGCGGGCCACCGACTATCTTTAAGACACGCCTCTATGACGGTTCACTCACCTCACCATTGGCAGCTTCCGTTCCCAGGCCATCGTCAAGATCATCATCGACCTGGTCATCATCCGTCAAAGTCGTATCGGGCGTTTCAACAACTTTGCCTGACTGAACCTTGAACCACGCCTCCAGCTGTTCGTCTGGTACGTCGAACCATTTTGCAATAGCGCTTCTAACTTCCTTGGAAGAATCTACTACTGCTTGCTGCCTACGTTTGTCGTCTTTCAAATCGGGACGAGTTGTCCGCAATGCTTTATCTTTCTCGCCAACGATATACGTTAGATAGGCTTGCCTTGACTCGTCGCGAAGATTCAGTAGAGATTCTTCATTGACGACGCCTTTCAGCGGTGCGAACCCCTCCTTTGAGGCCAGAATTTCCAACCAAAAATACCGGAACTGAACTGCTCGTGGCGAGTCCATATTCGTGATTAAATTCAAAGGACTTTTCGGAGACTTGGCACTACGCTTCGACAGCGCGAGCCGCCGATCGTAAGAGCCTGAGGTTCGGCTCTCCATCCAAGAATTGACACCTGCCTTCATTCCCTCAGCGACACTTACGACGTCGTCGATGCCGCCCGGTGTTGCTCGTTTCACGATGGATGCCAAGGTCAAGGCCAGGCCTAATTGACACGCGTGGGTGTTTACCGCTTGGAAGAGTTGATTCACTTCGTCCACCCTTGACTTGGCACCGATGTACTGATCGGCCCTAAGGGTTTCAAATTCCGATTGCTTGGTGACAATCAGATCCCAAGCCTTCACAACATCTGGCTTTGTAGTTGCCCCGTAAAGCTCCTTTTCGCGTTGCCAGTACGTAGCCGAATCGCGGAGTGTCCAGTACATTCCCACTCCCCCGAACAATGCATCATTCGCGAGCGTTGAAATGGCATCGTCAAGTAGCCATCCATCTTTGAGTTGAGACAATGCCCTCGCGTGTGCCCTGTAAGGCAGAATTCCGCTGAGAAGCACCAGTATCGCTCTTCCCCATGACTCCCGGTACGCCTCCGATAACTTTGGTACCGCGGAGTCAGGAAAGTTCTTATTCGCCAACTCGTCTCGAGAGAAAGGCTGGTCACCGTCGATGGTCGGATCGAACAATCTCTCTACATCTAATTGTTCGCGCATGAACGAGTTTTTCTCTTCTTCAGGCTCGCGCTTTCCTATTACCGAGTCGAGCTTATTGATATATTTTGGTGGACCAAAGACGGTCCGACTTATCATTTGTTTAATGGCATGTATATTTGTTAATGCAGACCATCTCGCCGATGTTGTCGATTTCGTATCCGGATTGTCGTACTCGACGCAGAATAACGGTAAGTATTCCTCGCCAGGCTGATTGCGCAGATCAGTTAGCGTCGTGCGAACAAAGATATTGAGCAGCTCGCTATCCGAGAGCAAAATTAGCCTTGATTCGCTTGGAGTTCGAGCTTCTTTATTGACATCCACGAAAACCTTACGTGCGGCCTTGTGCGGCTCGTGGCCGCTACCGAACTTCTCAGGAAACCACAGAAGAGTGACCGGGACTTCAATGTCATCCAGTACGCCATCACGATTCTTGAGCGCCTCTTTAATTCGCGATTCGTAAAAATAGCGGTATCGCGCGCCCGAGGAGCTTTGCCATGCCGATCGAATAGTTCGATCAATGGCCAACAATGCCATAGCACGGTGCTGCCCGTCGACAACCACAAGACGGCAGAACTCGCTGTTCCACTTGACCTCCCCGAGCGCAATTGGACTCGCTTTGCCTGTGTCGTCGACTAGCCGGCGGATGCGCACCGACTGGCCTGCATCCTGCTGAGCCCAATCCAACCCGCCGTCGTTCACGATTGTCCGCTGGCCCAGCTCGGGGAAATCCGAAGGTCGCTGAGACTGAAATGGAAGCAAGACTGCGACTATTGGTGGAAAAAACGCTGGTCCGTTTTTCTCTGGATTGAGTAGGTAAGGTACGAGATTAACCGCGACGCGGTGATCATCAAGGTCGCGTTGCAGGAGCTGGTTGAAGTCGAGCTCCTCCGAAGGGATCACCTCACGAACCGGCACAAGGTGCTGAGTCAATCTCCGCTCAGAGTCCGCAGCATCAGCTCCCAGCCGGGCTTTGGTCATCAAGTAGTCAACCTGCCCCGCCGGCGTTGAAAATCGTCCGGTGATTCCTTGAACGCTATTTTGAAATGAAGCACCGCTGCCAAATTGACCAAGACTCATTTACTGCCTCCCTAGAACCGGTTGAAAAACTCGCTGTAGGACCCATTCAGCATTTTGTGCTACCACTCTTCGCTGAGCACGTCCATCGTCGTTAGTTCCGAGTCCCAGGAACTCTGTACCCGACGGGAGGACCCAAACGTCCAGTCGTTCCAGGCGGATCCCACACCCGGCCAGTCTCTCCCCCAGCGATTGCCCATTGAATTGCATCACGTCAGCCAGGGCCGGATTCTGCCTCAGCTGAGCGTATGCAGCCTCATACGCTTTCTTGTGTTCGGCTAACCTGCCCCTCAGATTCGTCGCGACGCCGATGTATAGAGGGCTCGCGAAGATCGGGGATGCAGCCAGCAACAGGTCGGCCAAGAGTCGCCGCTGCTCCGGGTTTGCAGATACTTCAGCCAAGCGCAAACCCAATCGGCTGGTCTCGGTTACTTCGTCGAGGTCTGCGGCCGACTCGCGATTGAGTGTTGCTGACCAGTTCAAACCGTACTTTCCGGGGCCTGCCATATGGACCGGTCCTGTGCGGTGCACGTTGACATAATCCATGATGGCTCGGTTAAGTTCAAAGGTCGCCAGGTCTCTGTCGCCCCGCAACCGAGGTTCCCAGTCGCGCTCGGAGAGCGCCACCTTTGCATACCACGCGTAGATGCCAGGCACATCTGGTGCCATGTCGAGCTCTAGCGCCCCGAAACGCTTTGGCTGTGGAGGCTGGCGATTGTGCTTCACAGACATCACGTGATCCTATCCGTCCAGCCCCCAGGGGCGCTGCTTGGCTCTCATGATCGCGATTCTTTAGGTCGAAGACTTTGACTCTTGAAGTTGAGCCTACCCAAAGCGTCGGGGAACTATCTGAGGGTCGCACACGGATTCTTCAAGCTTTGCTTATTCCTCGTTGAGCTGAGGATGACTCGTAATCCTAATCCGAGCGCGGCAGCAGTAAACGCATCCTCAGCGGCAGGTGCAACCTACGGACAGATTCAACTGAACTTCCAACCGGTCAGTGCGGCAACGATGCAGAGGACGAAGACCAGTTCAATTGCCCTCCAACACGCCGCTGCCCCGGTACTTACTCATTCGCCGCGCGCTCGGCGACGGTCGGCTTCGGAGAAACCCTGGGCCAGAGACGCTCCGTGCACCTGGGCACGCTTGCGGTCCTGGTAGCTCGCCACCGAATCGAAGGCAGCCGTGACGCCGACCGTCGTCGATACGTACGTCATCGACTTCTCCCGCGCGAACCCGAGATCAGCACCCACTTCGACAGCGTCGATGTTGGAACCCAAGAAAACGAAGTCCCACTCGTAGTCCCGCTCCTGCTTCGCAATCAGCTCGCGCACAGCAGTATTGGTCCACTCCTTGCTCGCGTTCTCGTGCCCGTCGGTCATCACCAGAACAGTGACCGAGCCAGGGCGGTCGTCCGCGGGTAACGCACTGAGCTCCGCACCCACCTCGGTGACGAGCCGGCCAACCGCGTCGTAGAGAGCAGTCATCCCGCGTGGCTCCAGCACGAGGTTCGGTACCTCCGCGATCGGCTTCGAGCTGTAGACCGACTCGTATCGGTCGTCGAACTGAGCCAGAGTGACAACGGTATTGCCGTCGGACTCACGTTCCTTGGCGATGAACGAATCGAACCCGCCGCGGGTGTCGTCGGCGATGGCATTCATCGAACCCGAACGGTCGAGCACAGCAGCAACGAGAGAGAGCTGTGGATTGGTCAAAAGAACCTCCTGATGGAAAGTGCACCGAATGGACGCGGTGACGATGATGGCCGAACCATACCGAGGGGTACCGACAAGAACTGAGCTACGACGGTCACGCCCGTTCCAGCAGGTAGGCCGTCACCTGGTCCCACGTCTCGAACGGTTCGGTGCCGTACCGCAGCCATTCCCCTCCGAATTCGCCGGCACCATTATTGCGTCGGTCGTCTACGAGAAAATCCCCGCGATTCAGGTTCTTGTGGTGGGACAGGATAAGTCTTTTGTAGGCGACGGATCCTTCGTCGGACCCGAGGTGCTTCTGCACCCACAGCACCTTGTCGTGCCAGGCGCTGGAGTTCTTCCAGGGGGCGGTGGAGAGGATGTAGGTGTCGAACACGGCCGCCAACGTGCGGTAAGCATCGAGCGCGCCGTCGATGGGATCCATCAGCGAAAAGATGTGCGCTACCTCGTCGAGGTCGTTGGGGTATTTCGCTATGTCGGCCGGGTCTGCCCGGTCGATGCCCGACTGGAAGTTTACGAGCGTGTTGTCGAGGTCTACGTACAGAATTTTCCTGGCCATCGGGCACCTTTCGTCGTGCACCGTCGCGGTGCAATGTCAGAGAAGAGTCACGGGAACATCGACACCGCGAGAGAAGCAGAACTTGATCCGTTCCGCATTTCGATCATCGCACACGCGTACGACAAGCTGTTTCGCGACCACTGCCGTCGCCGTGAGCTCCACACTGTGTCAGACCCGTTGGATACAGTCAGTCGTGTCGCACCGAGATCCCGGGGAGAGCGAAACCGATTGCGCACCATGCACGCACCGGTCTTCGCACACGCAGCCCACACTCGCCACAATGCACTCGATCTGCCCCAGACGGGTACCAACATCTGGTGGCGGAATTGCAGACCCTTGCGTCCCACCTCAAGCCCGCCGTATAGCGATTAAGCCCGACACCACAAAAGACTTGGAGACATATATGAAGCAATCCGACCACCCCGCTCCGGAATGGCATTTCGCATCGACCATCGATGGAGATCGGTATGCCGTGATCACCAACCTCGATCATGACTACGCCGGATGGTCGGTGGAAGTCGAGCAAGAAGGAGGCATTCAGATCGGCCAGGTGATGTCGGAAACCCTGTGGCGTGACGACGACACTGATTTCAACCTGCTCGGTCTCGGAGACTCTGTGGACGGTTGGTGCGCACCGGTCGAAGGCGGGGCACTGCTGACCGCGTTCTTCACCCCTGCGGGCACACGTCTCGCGATCGAGCCTTGGGTCTACACGCGAGAATGGTTGACAGAATCGCTTGTCGACCAACCGGTGGCACTCATTATCGACCTCGGACCCAACGACTACATCCCCAGCGAGCACGAGTCCGACGACGTCCTGTGTGCTCAACTTCAGGTGATGGAGGACGACGTATTCCTTGTTCGTCGCTCCCGCACCGAGCTCGGACATCTACTGCTCGCCAACTATTCGACTGCGGCAATCACTCTCGACAAGTGGTACCTGCAGGAACACTTCGACGACTGCACCGACGGCTACCTGTTCACCAAGGATCGTCGCTTAGCCGCGGAAACCTGCGTCACCTGGTTCCGGGACAAGCAGGACCCGAACGAGAAGATCGACATTGGCTGCAACTACCGGTTCGCCGACCAACTGATCCCCGAGGACGGACGCTCTTCTAGCCTGAATACACCGTCTAGACAACAGAGGAGCATGGGTTTCGGTCGCTGAACGTGCTGTCGTGCTGGCATATTCGTCCGTTTGTTCGACAACTTCGACTTCGTGTCCACCGTCGAGCAGATTCCGGTGACGGAACATAGATCAAGATTGATACCCGGTACCGTCACAGCACGAGCCGGTCCGACTGAATCCGACGGGCGCAGAACCTCGTGTCATCACGACCGGATATGGTGTCCAACATGGCAGAACCTTCCCAGGACAAGCTCTACGCGACCACGCTGCAGACAATCGGTGCCATCGCGAAGCTACCCGTCGTCCACGTGGACAGAGACTCTTTTCTACGGAAGCAGTTCAAAGATTCCTCGTACCTCGATGTCATCCTCGCCGAGGGGCCACAGGTCGTTTACTCAGTCGAATCACTTCGCAAAAAATGCAACACACTTGTCAAGAACAGTGCAGCGAAGACCTCGGCTGTATCATTTGCCAGCGGCCTGCCCGGCAACCCTGCGATCATGGTTGCCGCAGGTGGAGCGGACGTAGCGCAATATTTCGGCTTCGCCATCAACCTTGCTCAACAGATCGCGTACATGTTCGGGGAAGATGACCTCTTCGACGGCAACGAACTGTCTGAGTCGGCCCAAATTCGCGTGATTGGCTACCTCGGCGCAATGTTCGGAGCGGCTGGGGCATCGGCGCTGGTGGCGAGCACATCGAAAGTCGCCGGCGCGAACATCGGCAAGAAAGTCGCAGCGCAGGCACTGACGAAAACCACCTGGTACCCCCTCGTCAAGAAGGTCGGCGCAATCATCGGGCAGAAGATCACGAAGAAGACCGTAGAGAAGACGATCACCAAGGCCGTACCCGTGGTCGGCGGGATAGTGTCCGGCGGGCTGACGTATGTGACTTTTCGCCCCATGGGACACCGTCTAGCCGACACTCTTGTCAGAAATTTGACTGGCGAATTCGACGACGACCTCGACCTGAATCCCGAGTTCGCGGCACGCGCAAACGCGAACAACGTCGTGATCGAACAGATCGGCGGTCTGTAACCACGTACGTTCTTCGTCGGACATCAGCGCCCTGGCAATCACCGCTCGAACGGCGCCTCCGATATCGTGGAAGGCGTTGTTGCCCAAGGCGTAGCCGCTTGGAGTCGCTGATAGAACACCAGGCACGGATGTGCGCTTTAAAGCCGACGTGTCGCGTGCATTAAGCAGTCGTTCGACGCCACAAGGCACCTATCGTTACCGTCCTTCCGGAAGCGTTGGATACACAAAGCCTTCGTCGCTCTCATGAACGCATCCGATCCCGTGCTCTCTCAACAACTCGATGAGGTCGCCGACCGGCGGCTCCGGCAAGAGCACAGAGAGGGCAGGAGGAGTCTTGAAATGCCTTCGATAGTCGAGCAACTGTCCCAATGCCATCCGCACCGCCTCCCGCGAAGCTGATGCCTTCGCCTCGTACAGAACGCCGTTGGTGTTGTCGAACAAGTCGGCGATCAATGTACGCCCCGTGTTCTTCACTGCCAGCTGGAAACTGCTCACGTCCACGCCATCCGCCTTCAGTGTGTCCGCGAAGCGGTGGACCATCGCGCTCTCAGCCCGCGTCGCTCGATAGGACGCGAACGACTCGACGTAATACTCCTTGATGCGATTGCCCTCCAACGGGATTCGCCGCGCGACTCGCTCACCACCGGCACTCCCACCTCCACCGAGCCATGGGTTGGCGTTCTTGCGCCGGAGGTTGTCGAGGTGGCCGGACCACAGCTCAGCCAGAACGGACGCTGAGGGTTCTCTAATCAACCGCCCTGAATTCTGCACAGGAAACTTGAACTCGGGTAACGCTTGCTGAACTTCTTCGACGGGTAGACGATCGTCGTCGTCGAGCATCACGTCCCAGCTGACGTCGACGTACACAGCAGTTCCTCCCCCCTCATCCCAATGCTCGCCAGGGTGCGCGCCATCGGCGATGAGTTCACCGCTCGCCACCACGCCGCGGTTCTTCCCGGTCCGCAGCATGTAGACCCGATCTCCGTTCAGTGGATTCCCATATCCGCGACCGAAACTCCAATTGCCCGGGTAGGGAATCCCTTTGGTCGTTTCATCGATCATCTCACGGCGCTCGTCCGGATCGAGACCCTCGTCGCTTCCGTTCCAGAGGACGAAGAAGCTCTTTTTCATTTCCATATATCAACCTTTCGAGCCTGCTCGATCACGTTTCCTCCAACAGCACGGCTACCACGCCACACAAATGCCGCACTTCATCCACTGTCGGTGCAAGTTCATAGGCATGGTGGTGGCAGGCATTGCTCAGCCTGTTCCACGCCATCGACGCGGCGTCCGCGCGTTCCGTGGTGTCCAACGACCTCAAGATCACCAGCCGTGATCGCATGCTCGGTCGCTCGATATCCACGCCCAGCGCCACACATCGCGCGACCACCAACTCCTCCAACGCCTGGCGAGCGATGAACGCGGCCAGACGCGCGGAACCGCCTGCAGCGCCATGACTTCCGTCGAGCAGCAGTTCGGCATTTCTCAGCGCTACTGCCGGTGACGTGGTCGTAGTCATTCGGCGAGAATCCCGTCGACCATCTTCTTTAGGTCGTTCACCAATTCCCAAGTGATCGGCCGATCCGAACCGTTGTGAGTGCCTGCATTCGCGATGTGGAGCGTCGGGAAGCGTTCGGTGCGGAAGCCGAGCCACTGCGATAGGTCGCGTTCGGAATCCTGGTGCACGGCCAGCGCAATCTTGTTGCGCGTCTTGTGCACTGCCGACCACCGCTCTTCGGTCGCCAGCCGAGACTCCCCCGCCCGGTGTTGCTTTGCATAGAACACTTGCTGCGCAGCAGATTCCAGAGCCAACCGGAACAAGCCCGGCGCAACTCGCCGCTTGACGTCCTCGGGCACATTCTCGTCCAACACCAATGCCCGCACATCGTTGAAATACCGGGTCGCTTGATTCTGTGTCTCAGAAACACTGATGTTGGAACCTGGTTCGCGCATGACCTCGACGAGCCGCGCATCGACTGCGAGTTGCCTGATCGCAGTGGCCAATCGATCATCGTGCGAGAACACGATGACCTGCCTGGTCTTTGCGAGCGCCGACAGCACCTTGATGAAGCCATCGATCTTCGCCGGATCCATCGCCTGGATAGGGTCGTCCAGCACGATGAATCGAAACGGACTGTTCGGCGTGGTCGCTCTCGGTATGAACAGTGCTAATGCCAACGCATGCAGCTCGCCCTGACTCATCACCGACAGTGCCTCGGACTCCACGCCGTCGACCGAGCCGGTCATCACCACTCGCCTGCTGGTGTTGTGGCCCACCAAGTTGATAGCACCGATGTCGACATTGCTTTCCTGACGCAACTCCGCCCAAATGTCGCGCGCCTGCTCTGCAATCGGAGCAAGCCGCTGATCCCTCAATTGCTTGGCGTGCGAGGCAATCCACTTCTTGGCCGTGTCGACGTTCTTGACGGCCTCATCCGCCTCTCGCGCTGCGGATTCGAGGGTGGCCCACGCGGCCAGACGTCCAGCAATCGGTGCCCAGGTGTCCTCACGCTGAGCCGCCGCTTCATTGGCCTCGGTGCGCAGCGCCTCAGCAGACTCGATGACCGCGGGGATCGTCGTTGCCAAGTGGTCCGCCACACCGGAAGAACTCGACGGTTGCTCTCGCGCCACGGCGACGGACTTTTGATACTCGGACAGTGAAGGCAGGTCGACGCCCTCCACCGCGGTGGCGTCGGTGATTTCGTTCCCCAGTTCGACTGCGGCGCGTTGCGCTCGGTCGAGGCGGCGGCGGCTGTGCTTGTAGGCAGCCAGTTTCTGGCTCTCCTCGGCAAGCTGCGCCCGCGAGTGCTCGGCCCACGCATCGTCGAGCGTCCCCGTCGCGCAGACCGGACACTCGATTTTGCCCGTCTCACTGTGCAATCGCAGTGCCGCATCGAGCAGATCGTTGCGCTGCTCCACCACCGACAGTGCCTCATCAGCCGAATCCGCGGTATCGGCCGCAGCTGCCCTTAGCTCCGCCACCACCTCGTCGACACGCTGCTGAGTCGGGGCGCTCAGCGCTGCGAGCCGCTTCAAACCGATGAGCGCGGGCGATGCCGATGCGTCGGCACCAGTGGCCAGCGCTAGCACCGCGTCGAGATCCGCAACCCGCTTCTTGACCAGGTCTGCAGCAGTTTTCGCACGGTCGTCCGACGCATCCGACAACAAGTTCTTGAGCTGGCGCAGGCTCTCCGCTGCTCGTTGCCGGGGCCCCTTGACCTCCTTGAGTACCGCTGCCAGTCGCTTCTCGGCATCGGTGATCTCGTCGAGTCCGAGGAGTTTGGCCAGGGCGTCGTGCAGGGTGGACGGCGTCGCGTCGAACAGGCCGCCGATTTCGTCGTAGGACAGGATCGGGCGATGCAATTCGACGGCAGACTTCCACCCAAGTGCATCGGTACCGATGCTGCGCTTCTGCTTTCCAACCTGAGTCCAGGTGGAGCATCCCTTCAGCGCGGCATCAGAGGTCCAGTCGACACCGACAACCGTCGGTTCGGATCCTTCGATCGTGAGCCCCACCCGCACCTCACACGGATCTCCCTGATGCAGATTGCGCCAGGTATCAGCCCACAGCTTGGCCTTGTTCTCCCAGCGGTAACTCGAACCGGTGATCGCGAATTCGAGCGCCTCGGCAAAGCTCGACTTGCCCGATCCGTTGCGGCCACTGACGATCGTGATCCCAGGCGCAGGGTGTAGATCCAGCGCTGCTTTGGGCCCGATGCCGCGGAATCCCGCGACAGTGATCGAGGTCAGAAAAGCACCGACCGGCTCTTCGACGAGCTTGCTACCCGACGGCTCCGGAACGTGCGGGGTCGAGATGCCGTCGAGAAGCTCCTGCAGTGACGTCGGCCCTTCCAGGGCTGCGAGAACGAAGTACTTGACCTCGTCGGACAGATCATTGTCCGCGTCGATGGCGTCGATCACCACGTCGACGAGTGGCCTGTCGACAGCATTGTCGGCAACGGGCACCGGCACTCCCCTCTTCGTTCTGATGGCTAACCAGACCCCACAGTCCCATACGGTGCCGACAGTGCGCAGGGACATGAACTATCTCCGATCCAGCTTCGGAACTCGCCGGTCGAGGTTGACTTCGGGAAGGCACGAAGGCGGCTATCAGATTCAGGCACCCCGAGCCACGGTCAACCAGGACGATCGCACCGGTCACGGCGGAGCCATCTCACCAGGCAGCCATGCGGCGGCTTCTGCACCCTCGCATGCCTTCGCCATACGACCTATAGGCGACGCAGCGCGGCTGTCCGCGATGACACCAGGTGTTCTTGTGTCTCATTCGTCCATCATTTTCATTACCTCTATCCAAGAATCAGACCGTGACACGGATACCCTCCGGGCCCCAGATGACAGCGACGGTTCTGTAATGCTGATGAGCGCCCGCTCGATCGCCCCGTATGCAGGAAGCAACGAGGTGATGCGGCTGCCAATGCTTGAGGTGTTCACGATCGCGCCTCTCAAGGCACTCATCGAATTACCCACCGGTAGGGCACCGCCAACGAGACAGAGCCTCCCGCTTGCTGAGGCTTCATACCAGGCACCGGCTACCCGAAGGAGGCCCGCTGCCCATGATTACACGGGACGACGACACGAAAAACGCGCCCTGCACAAAGGAGGCGCGAGGATCGCCGACATCGTCAGAGATACCGGCTGCCGCGTAATAAATCACGAACGATAAGTCCGATCACCTTCAAAAGCTGGAATCGAGCGAAACCGGTTGTTCACTATTAGCAGGATCACCCTAGACTGTCTGGCTCATCTGTGCATGAGCATCTTCAGGAAGCTTTAAACCTTCCCCCCTTCGCTCATGATCCTACTATCTGAGTTCGATAGTCCGCGTAGATTCGATCTATTTCCGAGGGTATCGAGACAAATGTTCCCCGCTCATCCCGAAAAGGGCGTGCAGGATCGCCGGAGAAAGATAGCCAATTAAAACTTGTGACAACTACGAATTGCGAGTCGACAAGCAGCACCTTCGCGTGGGTATTACCTAAACGCGAGAAACCAAAGTTTGGGAAGGCTTTTGCGAGTCCAGCAAGAGCTTTCTCCGCCGCCTTGTCCCCAGCTGTCATGCGCTTTCCATCATCTATTCCGTAACCGATAATGACCTCCACACCCGACGTAAGCAATGCTCGCAGTCGATCGACGAACTCTTCGGTTACGACAGTCGACCTGATCCATGGAGAAACTATCAACAACCTAGTCTCCGCACACTCAATCCCCTCACGCAGGAATGACGCATGCTCGTGCACCTCCAGAATCCTCACCGGCATCGACGCTAGCGCCGCTTCGGCCTGATCTAGCTCCAGACGCACATTCTCGGCTCGTTCCGCATCCAATTCTGACGACGTTGCCTTCGAAAGGGAATCAAGTTGCTGCTGAAGACTCTCAGTGGCACGCTTTAACGCTGATACACTTTCGTCTGGCGCAATTTGGTTAGAAACATCCTTCCCAAGCAACTTCTGGACGTACTCTCGGTCACTTGTCAACCCGTCAAAAATTCCAACACGATTCTTTCCATTTGCGCTTGCGAACGCGTTTGTATATTCGGCCACCAAACGACCATCTACCGCAATCTGAACAGAAAGTTCGGATACCGAGTCCGTTGACTCGAACACTAAAGCAAGCGCCTTCTTGAAAAATCTACTTCGTTTTCCGTCGATTTCCAGAACGGTAATCAAGTCGAAATTTGACACCGCGCTTACCCGTTTTAAGATTGGTCTCACCTCTGCAGTGTCGTCCGGTCCTATCTCGGGAGGATCAATCGGCGCAGGCCGGACCTCTACGATTTCGTTGTCCCGGAGATCACGCGGACGCCAGCGATCGGTTCTATCGACTAGGTCAAACCGACGCAGCAGACCGTCGTAAGCAAGGTGAAGCGTGGGCTCGGTTCGTCGTACCTCGGATTGCTCGCTCAGCACCCGCTGTCCGCGCTCTGTAATCCGATACCTTACTTCCTTACTGTCGCCGAAGGTCGGTGTTATCGAGCCAGTTCTAAGAGCATCCACCATTACAGGATCAATCACCCGCGCCGGAAGGCCTAGGAAGTTTGATATATCAACAGCCCTCGACACGTCGGCCTCAATACATCTCAGAATAAATTCCGTCGTTGTCGGCAGTTCAGATCGTTGCAGCATACGACACTTTATCGGTAACTCCCAGAACGGCAGACCGATCTCACGGTAAGACAGAAGCCGCAACCCTGGTTGCCTGCCCAAGCGACGCACAATCTGGTCAATCGACGGATCCGTCATATCGAGCTCGCATCCTCGACTGCACTGTCAGAATCCGACGCTATATGTTCGAGAACTTTCCCAAGGGCGCTCTGCGTGCCTGACGACGCCTTTATATGTTCAGCATCACCCACTATCACCAGTGCATCGCGCGCACGGGATAATGCCACGTTTACACGATTTTCTACAGAAAGAAACCCCATGGCATGTTTTTTGTTGGACCTAGTAACACTGAAAATGGCCACGTCTGCCTCCTGCCCCTGATAAGCGTCAATGTTCGCCACCTGAACAGTAAGCCGCGACAATGCTGTGAGTTCAGCTGAAATTGATTCCGTCAGAATTCGTCGTTGCGGTTCATAGCCAGTCAGGACTGCCACTGAGACATTGATTTTTTGCCGCTCAGCGACCCATTGCATACGTTGCAAGATCGAGACCACGACCCTCACTTCGTCCCGGTTCAAATAACTATTTCCGTCCGCAGCTTCAAATCTACCCGGACGATTAGACGTATCGAACCACGTGACTGGATGACTCACTCCGAGGCCCACAATCTTCGATGCCTCTCGGGGTTCACTGGTTAAGCTACCCGCATAGAAACACTTGCTAATGAGTCTTCCAATAGTCGGATGCATGCGATGCTGGTGTGTCAATGCCACCTTTGAGGCAAGTGGCAACCGCTCCAGTAGGACGTTAAACAACGTCTCCCGAACAGCGTCCCGACTCAGATTGTGCTGGTCCAATATCGAGGGATCATTAAGCGCGTCTTCGACGAATGGCGGAAGCTGCCTGTCGTCGCCGACTAGAATCCACCGCTTACTCGCTGCGAGTGGAACAAGTGACTCCGTAGCGGTAGCTTTCGATGCCTCGTCGATGATACACATGTCAAAGTCGATGTTTTCGGCCCCCTGGACTCCCGCTAATCCCACGCAGGTTGCAGCTACAACGTTAGACCCTGCAACCACAATCCCTACAAATTCATGGCCGGTTCCAAATCGAGCTCTCCAATCCTCCTGTATTACGCGGAGGCGATCTAATCTGGGATCGTGAATTGGTGCCCGAACAGCGGCAATTTTTAATAGGTCCTCACTTTTTATATCTGAAGAAAGCTCAAGCATAGCGATCAAAGAACGCCGTAGGTTCTGTTTAGCAGTCTGAAGTGCTTCCAGTTCTCTCCGCAGTCCACTAAGGCGTTGCTCGATCAACACCAGTTCCGTGCTTAGGCTTGGCGTTGCCTCGAAGATCGCGGCTACTTCAGACCCTGCTCTTACAAATTGATCAACGGCATCGTTCAGCGCCGGCAGCTCTTGGATGTGTGAAGCAGACTCTAGCTTGAGCGCCGCCTCGATGAGTGCAGGAGCAAGGGCAGAAAGTTGATCCATCTGCTCAAGAATTGAATTTCGTTCTATGTTTTGGCTTTCGACCGATGTCGCATGTTGCTTTTCTCGTGAAATTTTGCCCGTCAACTCTGCGGCCAAATCACGAATCTTTTGACCATTCGTGTTGATGCCTAGAGACTCAGCCAATTGCTGGAGATAGCTCCGTCCCGCAGCTTCTACCCGGGTCCTCCAAATTTCCACCGCAGCATCGACCGTATAGGGTTCCACCTCCGCCATGACCCGCTCACTCTTTCCCAAGCGGAGAAGGGTTGCTTCAGGGCAAATCGCAGCAATACGCTCCAGTGCATTGTCTAAAGCAATGTGCGTCTGCGATGCGAGCAGGATTCGGCTGTCGGCCTTGGCGATTAAAGTCTGAGCAACAACTTCCGCGATGAACGTAGTCTTTCCTGTTCCAGGTGGCCCCTGAACAAGCAAGAAGTCGTTGTTGCCGAGCGCATTCTCGACAGCTCGAAGTTTCGCCGAATCGAGTCCGTCCTGCACTGGCACAATATGGGTCTGCGCCACAGGTGGCGCACTTATCTCTGGCTCCAGCAGAAGCTCTCGCAAATCAGATCTCGCCGACTTCTGGTCCGAGATTCTATCTAATGCAGACTTTTCACGCCGTAGTTTCGACTTGTTTCCTTCTGTATCCAGTTCGATGATACCTTTTGCAGGAAGGTCCGAAAATTTTCCCTTTGTCAAATAGAGAACCAATTCTGAATTCTCGATTCCCTCAACCTCTCCAAAAAAGACTCGTCTGCGTCCGGAACTGACTAGCCTGGCTTCGCCTACCTTAATATCATTTATTTCCGGGCACTTGAAATATACGCGATTGCCGCTCACCCGGAACGAGATATACCTAATCTTGGAACCGCGTCGATCTTCTACAGAAAATTTTGCGGCCAAGACATCGCGCCAAGTGCGGAACTCGTCTACCGAGGGACGCCTGCGCGCTCGATCACGGTCATATTCCTGTGTGTCCTCTAGAAGGACGTTCAAATCAGACTCCACTGCGGCAGGATCTGTGGGAGTGGTGCCTCGGAACTTGACAGACGGCCGGTACCATCCGTCACGCTTCTCCTCCGTTATAGATCTGACAACGCGGTGGACACGCAGCATCGATGGAGCAATCCGGTCGACCTGGACTCGCACCATTAATGTCTCCCCGCATATCATCAAGTCTGGTGTCAGCTCAGCACCGTTCTTGACAGATGGGTTATCAAAAGCCATAGCACCGACGTTCTGAAGGTCGTCCAGAAGAAACCTGCGCGCATCGTTTGGCTCGATGCCGACGGTTTCTGATACATCAGCCAAAATCTTGGGACTCACAACTAGATGTACAGATTTCGTAGATCTACCCACGACGTTGCGCGCATCTTGAATTGCCTCTAAAGAAGCCAAAAAGGTGGTTGCGCTTTCGGGCCTGCTTTCCGGTTCTACGTTGAGGCAGTCGTGCAATCTTTCTCGAACAGGTTCCGGGATGTTTAGCTCTTGCAAAGCCAAAAGGAACTCGGCCGTCGAATTCGGAGACGAAGCCGACAAAGACTCGATCGCTAGGACTGCAAAAGAAAATACATCGTATGCAAAAGTGGGCGATGATGTCATTCTCTCGGGAGGCGCATACGGCTCGGTGCCGAACGGTGCCATCGTTAACCCAAGATTAAGCGTTTGCACAAGTCGCGCCGTTCCGAAATCAGCAACTTTTATTCGGCCCTCGCTGTCAATTAAGACGTTACCTGGTTTGATATCGCGGTGGACGAACCCACCCGAATGTAGCACTGCGAGTCCTCGAAGGATTCCCCTCGCGATTGGCCAGAAATCGTCCCATCCGGTTAGTTCAAGAGTCGGCAAATACTTCGCGAGATCAGATGGCATCCATTCGAAGACTAGATACGGTGCGCCTTCGTCATCGCGACCGAAATCTAAGAGTTTGGCAAGATTTTCGTCCTCGCGAATCTGCTGGTAGGCGGTGAGTTCGGCAGTCCAGGCGGCCGTGAGGATTCTGTCATCATGCAGATGACCGCCCCGAAATATTTTAACCGCAACTATGTCATTGTCTCGGTCCATGTCTGAACCTCGATACAAGAGGGCATGGCCACCGCTAGCGACAGGCTTCTCACCGAGCGCGTACCTGCCGTCCAGCAACGTCGCCATTGCAACAGCCTCTCATAGTCGGGTTACACGCTAGAATGCGTCGTGGTCATGCTAGCTAACATGCTCAAGGAAAGGTTCATTTCAGCCCGCGTTTCAGAGTGCCGTCGCGTTTCCAGTTCGGACCGCGATGGTTCAAAGGCTCGTGCAGATTGGGGATCACGACGGCTGGTCCTTGATCTCGCGACGGCTATCTGCCGCTGGTTAACGCCACCGTTGTTTAGAACCGCCGATACTGTCGGAGCCGACGAGGTCCATGCATACGGTGTCGGCTCCCCGACCGTGGGAATCGTCGTAGCGAGCTGGTCGAGCGCGTCGACGACTCCGCTCGGACGTAGAACGAGACAAGTCCGCAGTCCCCCCGACAGAAGACCTATCGGCACACCCCGTTGGAGAGATCACGGTGGACTGCGATTCGCTGAAGCTCATCGAACTCGACCAGAACCTGACCTTGTAGACCGCGGCTGTCGGCACCCCTTATGCCGACGAATTGGCGCTGCTGGCAATAATCGCACATCAGGAAACTGATCACCACGACAAACCATCCGGGACCCGCACCGAGTGACCGTGCCCGAGTGACGGCAGCGTCGAACTGTCGGTACCCGATGCTTCGATGGCGGTATGTCACGACTCGACGAGGGGTTCCCGCCTCCCACGGCCTGTGTGCAGTGGTGTCAGCACCGCAGCTACGACCTGCATGTCCTCGACGACGGTGTGGAGGTGGACCTGGATTGGTGGAACGGCCACCTCGACCGAGCCGGTCATGATCTACGACTGCGCGGCCGCAACCTCGACGGCGAAATCGTCGAATACGGCGGTGCCACCGTGCAGCGCAACGATCTACAGATCGGCACCGATCTGGCTGCAGGTGAACATGATTCGCTCGCCCTGTTGTTTCTCTGCGCAGCGTGGCAGGGCAGTCATCGGCACCGCAGAGCAATGAGACGATTCCCGGACGTCATGACCCCGCACCTCAGCCGTCCCGACGAGAACCCCGTCGCCAAGACTCTGGCTGTGCTCGACAGCTGCGTCCGCAACCGCGTAGTGCCCGAGCATCCGAACTCGAACTGGTCCGGCTGGCCCGACGCACCGGGCGTCGGGATGTCCTTGATGGCCACGTTCCTGTGGGCGGTGAAGGCGTCGGTCTACGGCGGCCCAGCACAGCTGATCGACCAATACGGAGTCTCGACCCTCATCCACGAAGGGTGGCTCGAAGACCCGTCCGTCACCGGATTCACTCGTCGTCGCTACGACCGCTACGTCGAACTCATCACCGCATGGGCCACCGACATCGGCACCAGCCCCGAACTCGTCGAAATGTGGCTCGTACAGCGCTGGAGCGCCCGACTCAACGAAGCACGACACGGCCGATACACCACACCCACGTTGTTCTGAAACCACCACAACGGAAGTGCTGTCGACGTTCGGCAACTCCGCTCTGGATCTGTGGTCACAGCGATGGGGCCTGCCGAGTGGCCCGCAGTATCAGGTGGCGTGCACCGATCCGGTGGCACTCAGCGGAGACGATCGGCCCGTCGGAATCACGGTGCCGAGCGCACCGTTCGCGTTCGGAATCATTTCGATTCTGCTGCAGTACACCACGGCCCCCGAGACCGTGCCGACTTCGAACTCGACGTGGACCACCAGCCGCGGCCGAGTGGCCGGATCCTGCATCGACGCCGGCGGGTACAACCAGTACCACCTGACGTTTGTGGAACCTCAGCCGCTCAACGAGATTCCTCTGCTCGATTCGCACCTGGTCGACATGAACGTGGGCCTCGATCGACTGGTCAGCATCGCCGATCAGCAGACGACAGCGTGGCAAACTGCCCGCTGACCGTCCAGACGTTTCACGGAACGAGCAACACACCCAATCCGGGGATGAGTGCATTCGATGCGGGTGGGGCTTGCCACTGCTCACGATTGTGGGTGACGGTCACAACCACCGGGCCCGCCCCGGTCTGCGCAGTTACTTCGAGAGGCAAGTTGACCGGATATCTCGGCTCAGCGTTGATCGGGAGTGATGGATTCTCGAGGGCTTCCCAGTGCCGTAGATCGACCGCTCCGACGGCACCCGTGGCGAGATTGCGCCAGTTCACCGTCAGGAAACGGTAATTGAACTGGTAGTAGTACGGCCTGATCTCCGCAGCCGTGAAGCGCACCTCACCTGGCTTCTCACCTACCGTCGCCGTGATCGGAATCGTCTGAACGAGTCCGCCTGGAACCCCAGCCGGACCGAACTCCGGCCCGGTGACGACTGGGACCAGAAGCTCGGACGTCGTCGGTGCCGCCGTCGCCGCACCCACTCCCACACCCAGAACCAGTGGTACGGAGAGCGCCAGCGCAATTACTCCGCGTCGTAAAGATGTTCGCATCGTTTGCCTTTCATCCGCGATCGAATTCAGGGGACCAGCACCACGCCGGCCCCTGGGAGAAGAGTGTCAAGGTACGGAGAGCCCCACTGACCGCCGTTCGAGTAGTCCTTGGTGTGCGTCACCGTCACCACAACAGGACCCGGTCCGGTGTTCGCGACCACCTCGAGGGGCAGATCTTCCCGTCCGTAGGGGCCACTCGGCGATGGCGTCGGATCGTCCTGCCAATGCCGAAGATCGGCGGCACCCGTCGCACCTGTCGCGAGGTTTCGCCAGTTCAGGTTCAGATACCGGTAGGGATACTGATCGGCGAATGGAGCAATGTTTGCGGCCGAGAAGCGGGCGACACCGGACTCGTCTCCCACAGTGGCTTTCATCGGGATGGTCTGGAACAGGCCACCGGGGACGGCTCCGGGAGCTACCTGGAATCCGGTCACGATGGGTACCTGCAAGTTCATCACCTGCGGGTCAGCCGGTGCCGTGCCGGCTCCGATCCCGAACACCAGAGGCACGGTCAGCGCCGTTGCTACTACCGCTCGCCGCAATGACTTTCGCATACTGCGTACCTTCCATCGAAGTCGCACAACGTGATTCCAGATCGAGATAGATCCTGCGCCAGGCGTCTCAGGTTGAACCTGAAACATCAACTGGCGGTTGAGTGTTATCTCCGTCCACACTCGCAGGCGAAATGTCCGATAGTCCACCCGTATACCGATTCGTGACGGGGTCGTGACACGAACGACGTTAACAGACCACCTGGCCCGTTCGATTCATAGTTCAGAGGTGATGCACTCTGCAGCCACCGGTGAGGACGAACGAATGAGGCAAGTCCGCAACATCGTGGCCATGTGTGCCCTGGTCGCTGCTACCACCCTGACTCTTACGGCCTGCGGGTCCGAGGCACCGAACGGCACCGATGTAGCGCCCGTCACCAGCGCAGCGTCCTCGCCGTCAGCCGTGGTTCCCCTGATGCAGGTGGCGGCACCGGGACGGACGGTCCAGCAGTCGAGACTCCCGAGGTCGTGACTCCGGCGCTGCAGCAGCCCCCTGAAGCGGGACCAGCGGCCGTGCCGCCCGTTCCCAACCGCGACGACGTCAACGTCGATGCACGCGACTTCGAGGTAGACGGAGGCCAGTACTTCTTCCAATCCCCGAGCGGGAATGTGTTCTGCGCATTCAATTCATCCAATGCACCCGGAACGCTCGTGGGCTGTCAGGTCCGCTATTCGGTACCGGGCAACACCGGACGCGAGTGCGCGAACACCGCAAACAACACCTACGGCGTGCAGATCACCCAGGACGGCACCGTCGAACAGATCTGCACCAACCAGGGAATCTTCTTCGGTGGCAATCCCGGCCCACGAGTTCTGGAATACGGCCAGGTCATCGGAGTGACGGGCAACTTCTGCCGCTCTACCGAAGCTGGCATGACCTGCTACGACGGCGACCGAGGCTTCATGATCTCCCGCGACGTCAACATCGCTTTCTGATGAAGGGGCTCCGAATGATCCGAAGAACTGCTCTGCTCGCGGCGGCCGCAACACTCACGGCCGTGACTCTGACGGCCTGTGGGAGTGACGACGCCCCCGCGGCCGCACCGGCCCCCACCGCTGCGTCACAAAACTCCGCTCCGCCGCAGGTGACCGTTGCAGCGCCGACCCAGACCAGTGGAAGCAACGCCGGAGGTGAGTCCGGTGCACCCGCGGCGACCGAATCGACGCCAACCGCTGCCGACCCCGGGAACAACACCGCACCGATCACGCCCGTCGACCCGGCCAGCTTGATCGTTCCCGGTAATCAGGTCGCGTGGAAGTCGCCGTCCGGCAAGATCTACTGCAAGATCGGCTCCGGACCCTTCTCCTCCGGCTGCCAATCGTCCGACGCCCCCGTTCCCGACGGTGCCGAGGCCGACTGCGCCCCGAACTCGACCTTCAGCGTCGACATGCTGTCCAAGGGCTTCTACCTCGACCCCGGCAAAGTGACTCCCACCTGCTTCAACCAGGGAGTATTCGGCGCCGAGGACGCCCAGGTGTTGGAGTACAACACGTCCGTCTCCTACAACGGCTTCACCTGCTTCTCCCGAGTCAAAGCGATGATCTGCGACGCAGGCGGCGGACATGGCTTCGTGTTGTCGATGCAGCAAGCGACGTCCAACTGATGACGAGACACAGCAGGCGCGAGGCCGTCGTCGCCATTGCGTTCATCGGTGTACTTCTGACGGGATGCAGCAATTCGGACGAACCGACCGATGCGATGCCGTCGGTCATTCCCACGGTCGTCGCGGGTGCGCCGGCGACATCGACCGAGGCGGCACCGCAGGTAACGGTGGCACCGCAACCGGGCGGCAGCGCATCCGAGACCGATTCTCCGGCAACACCATCGGTCGAGTCCGCGCCGATCACTCCCGTCGACCCGGCCAGATATGCCGCCATCAATAACGAAGTTGGCTGGAAGTCGCCGTCGGGCAACATCTATTGCAAGCTCGGCTCCACCGCGTTCTCGTCCGGCTGCCAAGCCACGGACGCACCCGTGCCCGACGGCGCGGACTGCGACAAACCACCCTTCTCGGCCGACGAGATGAGCAAAGGCTTCTTCCTGGACCCGGGCAAGGTCACCCCGATGTGCTTCAACCAAGGCGCTTTCGGGGTCGAGAACGCGCAGTCGCTGGAGTACAACACATCGATCTCGCACCTCGACTACACCTGCTACTCCCGAGTCGACGCCATGGTCTGCGACGCGGGCGGCGGGCACGGCTTCGTGTTGTCGGCACAGCAGGCGACGTCCAACTGATCAGCGCGCCTCATCGCGTCGAGGCTCCATGACGAAGTCGTCCAGATCGGCCCGTCGCGTCATCTCCCAGTAGTCGACGATGCGCCACGGCAGCGTTGAAACCACGCGCCCGGCGTCGTTGCGGTACCAGTTGTCCATGCCTCCGTGCGACCAGATCATTTTCGCGTGCGCCTCGTCGTGCTTGCGGACGTACTCCGCTTCCACGTCGGCCTTGCACTCGATGGCTCCGATTCGCTTGTCCACCATGTCGATCAAGACATCGACGATGTAGCGCACCTGGCATTCGGCGATGGTGATGTAGCTACCCCCATGGCCCAATACCGTTCCAGGACCGCAAGTGATGAAGAAGTTCGGGAAGTCCGGGACGGTGATGCCGAGATACGCGTGCGCATCCTCCGGGCCCCAGATATCGCGGATGGACTCACCCGACCGTCCGCGCACGTCGATCGGCGTCAGCAGCTTGTGAGTCTCGAAGCCCGTCGCGAGGATCACCACATCGACCTCGGTCTCCGAACCATCGCGCGCTACAACCGATTTCGAGGTGATGGATGCGACGGCGTCGGCGATGAGCGTGACGTTGTCTCGTTTCAGCGCGGCGTACCAACCGTTGTCGAGCAACATCCGCTTGCCGAAGGGCGGGTAATCGGGGAGGGACTTCTCGATCAGATCCGGTCTGCCCTCGAGCTCGGCTTCGATGTAGCGGGTGAACACCCGTCGATGAGCGTCGTTCATCGGGTTGATCGAGCGCTGCGGATGCTCCCATTCGGGATCGACCTGCAGCGAGCTGTGCACACGATCGTTAAAGTTCCAGGCCAGTCTGGTCCGATACCAAAGCCGATACAGCGGAACGACATCCATCAGGTAGTTGGCGTCGTCGCCCATCTCGGTGAAATACACGTCGCTCGACGAGACCCACTGCGGCGAGCGCTGAAAGACCGTCGCGTGTCCCACCGTCGACGCGATGGCCGGCAGCACCTGCATGGCGCTCGCCCCGGTACCGACGATGGCGACGCGCTTGCCGGTCAGATCCAGATCGGCCGGCCAGTTGGCGGTGTGGAAGATCGGGCCGTCGAACGATTCGAGCCCGGAAATGTGGGGCACCTTCGGCCGATTGAGCTGACCGGTAGCGGTGATCACCACGTCGGCGGTCAGGATCTCGCCATCGACCGTGGTGACGGTCCAGCCCTGCCGCTGGGCGTCGTATTCGGCGGTCGCCACCTCGGTGTCGAAACGAATGCGTTGCCGCAGATCGTGTTCGGAGGCGACATCGCTGAGGTACTGCCATACCTCGTCGCGCTTGCCGAAGTGTGTGCTCCACGCCCGCGGCGCGAAGGAGTAGGAGTACAGGTGACTGGGGGTGTCGACGCCGGCTCCGGGGTAGGTGTTCTCGAACCAGCCACCACCCACGTCGGAGTTCTTCTCGAGCACCGTGTGACTGATGCCTGCCTCGTGCAACTTGATAGACGCGAGCATTCCCGAGACGCCCGCACCGATCACGATGACCGACAGATCGTTCGGTGCGGCCACCTGAGTGTCAGAGGCAGTGAAGCCCATGTCCTCGGCCACCATCACACCGAATTCGGGTGGAACCTGCTCACCGACGGCCGCGCTGATCATCTCGACGAGGTGCTCCGAGTCGGGTGCGGGCACCGCCATGGGCGTGCCCTCGTGGAACGCGCAGATTGCGTCGAGCGCAGCGGCGCGGATGCGGTCGGCGACGGCGTCGTCCAATCCGCCCGTGTCGTTGTTGTCCATGCCCCGACTACGGGTGGGGCGATACGGATCGGTGAGCCACGTACGGTCTCCGGTCAGCTGATAGAGCACCGCCACCAGCGTGGGCAGATTCGCCGCGGTGAGAGCGCGCGCGAGCCGATCCCGATCCACGCCTTCCACGGTTTCCGCTGCCATTGCTGCGTCTGTGGACACCGGTACCTCCTGTTGCGTGCTGCTCTATCCGACTCCGACAGCTCAACTAACCACGGTTAGGCAATTTCGCGCAAGGGATTCGCGGTCTCGATATTCACAGCATGTCAGCCCTTGACAATGTGGCCCACGCCACATGATGCTTCATGGCACTACCTAACAGCGGACAGGCGAAGGGACTTTACCCATGGAACTCACCGAGGCGATGCGCACCACCGGCACCTGCAGGCGGTACCTCAGCGATCCTGTTCCCGACGAGGTATTCAAGGCCGCGTTCGACGTCGCGCGCTTCGGCCCGCAGGGCGGCAATCGACAGCCGGTGCGGTGGATCGTCGTGCGTGACGCCGCCCGCAAGCAGGCCCTTGCCGATCTCTACCTCCCGATGTGGGACGCCTACTTCGCCGGCATCACCGGCGGAACCGTCGCCGTCGGCGCACTGCCCAAGACCGTGCAGGACGCCGACTACTTCGCCCGCCACCTCCACGAGGTGCCCGCCATCGTGGTGGTCTGCGCCGCGCTGGACGGACTGCACCCCACCGACCACGAACTCGGCCGACTCTCCGTCGTCGGCGGGGCGTCCATCTACCCCACCGTGCAGAACCTGTGCCTGAGTCTGCGCGATCAGGGCGTCGCGACCGCGGTGACGACGTTGCTGTGCCACGAGGAACCCGCCATTCGTGAACTGCTCGGCATCCCGGACGACTACATCACCGCCGCGCACATCGCCGTCGGCTATCCGGAGAAGTCGTTCCCGCGCAAGCTCACCCGTGATCCGGTGGAGCAGATCGTTGCGGCAGAGACGTTCTCGCAGCCGATGTTCGACTCCGCTGCACTCTCGCCTGCACTGTAAAACCACAGCATCTGAAGGAGTCCGCCGTGCCCGGTACCGCCATCCACCATCGCTCCCCCATCGGCCGCGCCACCATCGGAGATCAACTGCGTCGCCATGCGCGGACTCAGCCGAACAAGGTTGCGTTTATCAGCTACGCGGCGGACGGCACCCGCGAGGTCACCACGTACGGCGAACTCGACTCTCGCGCAAACCAGTTCGCCAACCTGCTGGTGGATCTCGGGGTGACAGCAGGCGATCGCGTCGCATCGATGGCTCGTAACAGCGTCGACGTGGTGGTGGCGTACTACGGCGCCCTCAAGGCCGGTGCGGCCTTCACCGGCATCAACGTGATGTACCGCGCCGCCGAGGTGAAGCACCAACTCGAACACGCGGAACCTACTGTGGTGGTGGCCGATCCGGCCTTCGCCGAGATCATCTCCTCGGTGAAACCCGACACCACCACCTTGGTGACGTTCGGCACCGAATACGCCGCACTGACGACAAACACCCCGTCCACCGAGCCGGACGTCGAGATGGACGAGAACGACGTCGCGATGGTCATTTACACCTCCGGTACCGAAGCGGCTCCCAAGGGCGTGATGATTCCGCACCGCAACTTCCTCATCTCCACCGCGCCCGCGTGGAGCTGGGGCCTGCGCACCGGACCGGAGGACACCTGGCTGTTCGTCATGCCGTTCCACACCATCGCCGGACTCGGCTCGATGACGACCCTCACGCTGATGGGCGCGACCCTCGTACTGCCCGCGACGGTCGACCCGGCGCAATCGCTCCGCATTATCGCTGCCGAGAAGATCTCCGTCATCGCCCAAACTCCCACGTTCTACCTGGCCCTGGCCCGTGACGAGCAGTTCGGACCCGAGGCCGTGAGCCAGGTTCGGCGGTGCCTCACCTACGGTGGCCAGGTGTCACCGCACACAATCAGCGCCTGGGCCGGCGCGGCACCCGAGGCCATCTGGGGCACCTACTGGGGACAGTCGGAACTCTCGCAGCTCGGCTCGGTCGGCTGGTTCTCGACCCTCGACGACATTCCCGACGGCGACGCGTCGTGGATCGGCAAGCCCGTGACCCACCTCGAGATCAAGGTGGTCGACCCCGCGGGCAACGAGAGCGAGATCGGTGAATTGCTCTGTCGCACTCCGTCGGTGATGCTCGGCTACTTCAAGGACCCCGAACGCACCGCCGAGGTGTTCCGGGACGGCTGGGTACACACCGGCGATATGGTGCGCATCGACGCCGACGGCAACCTGTTCTTCTACGATCGGATGAAGGACATGATCAAGTCGGGAGGGATGAACGTGTCGTCACAGGAAGTGGAACGCACCATCCACACGCACCCGGATGTGCTGCGCGCCGCCGTCGTCGGCGTGCCCGACCCGTATTGGTCCGAGGCAGTGACAGCCTTCGTCATTGCGCGCGACGGAGTGACCGCCGACCCGGCCGCGATCATCGAGTACTGCCGCACCGAGTTGGCGTCATACAAGGCCCCGAAGTCGGTACACATCGTGGCCGAACTGCCCGTCGACCCGCAGGGCAAGATCCTCAAGCGTGAACTGCGACTGTTGGCGGCGGTCGAGGAGACGGTATGACGCAGCCCGATTCGACGCAGCCATCCGAGCTCACCGCTCTCCCCCGACAGCAACGCACTCGCCAACGGCGAGACGACATCGTCGCCAACGCCGCCAATATCTTTGCGCGTGAGGGCTACTCGAACGTGGGGATGCGCGACATCGCCGACGCCGTCGGTATCAAGGGTGCCAGCCTCTACCACCACTTCCCATCCAAGGAAGACATCCTCTTCGCGATCTGCCTGACGGTCACCCAGGAACCGGCCGAGGAGAACCTGCCGCTGCTCGACGCGGCTGGAACCCCTACCGAGCGCCTGTCGTCTCTGGTGCGCGCGCACCTGGTGCATCTGAATCGGCGACGGGTGGAGTACATCGTGGGCCTGCACGAACTCGCCTCGCTCACCCCCGAGCACCGCACCGTCATCGAGGATTTCCGCCGCCAGTATCAACGACGCGTCCGCGATGTCATCACCGCCGGAATGCGCAGCGGTGAATTCACCGTCCCGGATGCACGATTGGCGTCGTTCGCCCTGACCGACATGCTCAACGGAATCAGCAACTGGTTCCACGACGGCGGCGAACTCAGCATCGAGGACGTCGCCGACAACTACGTCGAACTAGCCGTTCACCGCATTTTGGGGGCATCACATGGCAATTGACGGTCACTGCGACCCACGCTTCTCGGTCGTGCACGACAAGTTGGCGGCCAACCTCGACAACGGCGAGGAACTCGGCGCGTCCATCGTAGTCGACATCGACGGCCACACTGCCGTCGACCTATGGGGCGGGTATCGCGACACCGATCGCGGCCTGCCGTGGGAGTCGGACACGATCACCAACGTGTGGTCGACGACGAAGATGGTGACGTGCCTGGCGGCGTTGATGCTGATCGACCGTGGAGTGCTCGACCCCGACGCACCGGTCGCGACGTACTGGCCCGAGTTCGCAGCCGCAGGCAAGGAGAACATCGCGGTTCGGCACCTGCTGTCGCACACCTCCGGCGTCTCGGGCTGGGACCGGCCGTTCGGCGAAGAGGACCTCTACGACTGGGAACTGGCAACATCGCGTCTGGCTGCGCAGGCTCCGTGGTGGGATTCGCGCACGACGTCGGGCTATCACGCGGTCAGTCAGGGCCACCTGATCGGAGAAGTTATCCGCCGCGTCACCGGAAAGTCGTTGCGGCAGTTCGTCGCCGACGAGATCGCCGGGCCACTCGGTGCCGACTTCCAGATCGGTGCCGTCGAGGCCGACTGGAATCGGATCGCCGACGTCGTACCACCGCCCCCGCCGACCGATGATGCCGTGCCCGACCCGACGATGGTGCGTCGCAAGACGTTTCTTGGACCGTTGGTGAAGGCCTCGTCCGCGAACACTCCGGCGTGGCGCGGTGCGGACATGGGCGCAGTGAATGGGCATGCCAATGCACGATCGGTCGCCAGAATCCTGTCGGTCATCTCCCGAGGCGGCACCGTGGACGGCGTGCGGCTGCTGAGCCCCGAGACCATCGACACGATCTTCGAGGAGCAATCCAACGGAGTCGATCGAGTGCTGGGCATCCCGTTGCGCTTTGGTCAGGGTTTTGCTCTCCCACAGCAAGAATCGATGCCCTACATCCCCGACGGCAAAATCTGCTTCTGGGGCGGCTGGGGCGGATCACTGACCGTTCTGCACCCGGAATCGCAGCTGACCATCTCGTACGTGATGAACCGAATGGGGCCGGGCATCATCGGTTCGGAGCGAGCGGAGCAATACGTGCGGGCGGTGTACGACGCCCTCGTATGACGGCGGTCTCGATGATCGCGCATCACTATCATCCATTTTTCACACCATCTACTGGACAGATTTCCCAATTGCGCAGACCCGGCGGGTTCGATCCCACGTGCTCTAGCGCGCGGGAACCGTGATTCCTCGCGCGTCGAGGATGGGTCGAACACCTTCGGCAAAGTGATACGACTCCTCCAGATGCGGATATCCCGAGAGGATGAACTCGTCGAACCCTGCGTCGTGGTACTCCCCTATGAGGTTCGCGACTTCCTCGTGCGAGCCCACCAACGCGGTACCGGCACCGCCACGTACCAGGCCGACTCCGGCCCACAGGTTCGGGTAGATCTCGAGCGAGTCCTTGCTGCCACCGTGCAGCGCCGCCATCCGCCGCTGTCCCTCGGACTGCGAGGAAGAATGCAACGCGTGAGCCGCCGACACTTGCTCCTCGGGCAGCTCGTCGAGAAGTTTCTGCGCGACGGCCCAGGCCTCGTCGGACGTGTCGCGGCTGATGGTGTGCAGGCGAATGCCGTAGGTGAGCTTGCGCCCCTCGGCATCCGCGAGCGCCTGCACTTTCTCGATCTTGGCGCGGGCATCGACCGGGGGCTCGCCCCATGTCAGATACGTCTGGACGTGCTTAGCCGCGACGACGAGCGCGGGGTCGGACGAGCCGCCGAACCAGAACTCGGGCAACGGGTCCGGGGCCTCTGATACACGTGCGTCGGCGACCTCGAAGAACTCGCCCCTGTGATCGACCGACGACTCCGTCCAGATTCGGTGGACGAGACCGAGGAACTCGTCGGTGCGCGCGTAGCGCCGATCGTGATCGATCCAATCCCCGAAGCGACGCTGCTCGACATCGTCGCCCCCGGTGACGATGTTGAACAACACCCGCCCTTCCGAGAACCGCTGCAGCGTCGCCGCCTGCTGCGCCGCCAACGTGGGCGGCGTGAGACCGGGACGGAAGGCGACAAGGAACTTCAGTCGTCGAGTGCTCTGCAGCAGGGCGGCCGTGGTCAACCACGCGTCCTCGCACCACGTTCCGGTGGGCGTCAGCACCCCCTCGTAGCCGAGTCGATCCGCGGCCTGAGCAACCTCGGTGAGGTAGCGCAACGACGGGCGACGAAACCCGGCGGGTTCGCGGAGATTTCCGGAGGCATGAGACGCACCGACGATGGAGCGGCCGTCGCCAGCGGTGGGAAGAAACCAGAAGATACGTGCGGTCACGGGTGAACTCCTACGTGATCAGTTGATGGATGCGTTCGCGTCTGCGATGGCGTCGTTGTAGCGGGTGTCGACGAAGTCCTCGAACTTGTTTCCACCCGGGATGCTGCCGCTGTCTACGAAGACATCGAACAAGGTCTGCTCCGACTCGATGATGCTGCTGTCCAACGCAATTGCCGGACGCTGACTTCGTCCTTGCGCCAATTCGCCTGCCGCCGGGTCGATGCCTACTGCCGCTGAGTACGCCGCCGCCCACTCGGCTGGATTCTTCTCGGCCCAGGCGGAAGCTTTGGCAAGACGGACGACGAAGTCCTGCAAGGCAGTATTGGTCGCGGGGTCGTCCAGTGCTTGCTGCGACGCGATGCCGAAGCCATAACCGTTGGCGACACCCTCAGCGGTGGTCAGTGTTTTGGAGCTGTTCTGGACCTGCGCGATCGCGGTGAACGGATCCCAGATCGCCCAGGCATCGACCTCACCCGAGGTGAATGCCGTCAACGCATCAGCGGGCTGAAGGAACACCAACTGAACGTCGTCGGTGGTCAATCCGGCCTTCTGCAACTGCAGCAATACGTGGCCATGCGCGGAACTGCCCTTACCCACGGCGATCTTCTTGCCGCGCAGGTCTGCGAACGATGCGAGCGTCGAGTCCGCCGGTACGAGAATCTGATCGCCGCTCGCGTCGTTGGTGTAGGCGGAGACAACCTTGATGCGGGCATTGGCTGCAACCCCGAAGACGGGAGGCGTGTTGCCGGTGACCGCGAAGTCGATCTGTCCGGCCGTTGCGGCCTCCACCTGAGGCGGGCCGGAAGTGAAGGTGGAGAACGCAACATCGTACGGCGCAGAGTCGAGCTCCCCCGACGCGCGTAGCAGCGCTTCGGTGCCACCTTTCTGGTCACCGACGTCGAGGGTGACCGTGGCGAGCTGATCGTCCGAAACGAGTTCCGGGGCTTCGGTAATCGCGGTGTCGCTGCCACGAGAGACGCAGCCGGTGAGGCCGACAACCGTCAGAGACAGGGCAGCGAGCACGCCGAGTGCGCGCAGCGATCGGGGACGAGCGTGTGACGACATGTGTGAAAGATCCTTATCAGGTGCCGAATGGACCGGTCAGTGAACTCCGAGAGCTCCGAGTAGGTGGTGACGAATCCGAGAGAAGCCGGGTGTTCCCCGGTCGCGGGGACGAGGCAGGTCGACGGTGACAGTGTCCGAGACTTCGCCGTTCTCGAGCACCACCACCCTGTCCCCCAATGCAATTGCCTCGTCAACGTCATGGGTGACCAGGAGGATGCCGAACCCGTGCCGTCCCCACAGATCGAGCAGGAGCGACTGCATGGTCAGCCGAGTGAGGGCGTCGAGCGCGCCGAACGGTTCGTCGAGCAGCAGCAGTTCGGGCTCCCCCACCAACGCCCGCGCCAGCGCGGCGCGCTGGGCTTGACCACCGGACAGCGTGAGCGGCCACGCGTCCCGCTTCTCGGCCAGCCCCACCTCGTCGAGGGTGGCGTCCGCGGCGACCAACGCATCATTACCCGTCACGCCTGCGGTGTTCAGTCCGTAGGACACGTTCTGACGCACCGTCCGCCACGGAAACAGGTGGGGTTCCTGGAAGGCCACCGCCGGATTCCCTGCGACGTGCCGCTCCCCAGTGTGATCCGTCGACAGGCCGGCCAGGACGCGCAGGATCGTCGACTTTCCGGAACCGGAGCGTCCGACCAACGAGACGATCTCGCCCCGCTCGATGGACAGGTCGACGCCCTTCAACACGTGACTGGATCCGTAGAACTTGTCGATCCCGTGCAGGGCGGCGACGGACGTCGTCGTCGTTGTCATGAATCAAGCATCCAATCGGTATCGCAGGGCGCGCTTTTCGAGAATCCGGACGATGCCGTCGGTGGAGATTCCCATCAGGGCGTAGATGACGAGTCCGAAGATGATGGTGTCCAAGCGCAGGAAGTCTCGCGCATTGTTGATGACGTAACCGAGCCCGGATTCGGCGTTGATCTGCTCGGCCACGATCAACGACAGCCACGCGATGGCCAACGACTGCCGGAGCCCCACCAACAGTTGAGGAGCGATACTCGGCAGGATGATCGTGGTGAACCGCTGACGCCACGAGAACCCGAGTACGACGGCGGTGTCGAGGAAATCACGATCGATCTGGCGTATCGCCGAGAACGTGTTCAGGTACAAGGGAAATGCGACGCCCAGGGCGACCAACAGGATCTTGGGAGTCTCGCCGATCCCGAACCACAGAATGAACAGCGGGATCAGGCCGAGGTGCGGAATTGCGCGCAACATCTGCAGCGGCGGATCGACCGTTGCCTCGGCGAGCTTGGACAACCCGACCAGCGCACCGAGGGCCACGCCGATCAAACCGCCCAGAACGAGCCCCTGGACGACCCGGGTTCCGGAAATGGCGAGGGCCTCGGCCAATTCACCGGTGCGCAGCAGCTCCAGTCCCGCGTCGAAAATCAACGACGGTGCGGGAAGCACGCGTTCGGAGAGAACTCCTGCAGCGCTGGCGATCTGCCACAGGACAAGTAGCAAGACGGGAGAGAGAAAGCGTAGGACGGTCCACCGGTACCGCTGCCACACCGATTGTTTCGGTGAGGCGGGCGCAGGGTCGGTGTCGCTGACACGCAGGTGCACGGGTCCCGCGGGTGGGGCGTACGACGTGACGACCATGTTCACGTGCCTTCCGGTTGATGACGAGCAGGTTCGATTCACCACCATCGGTCACGATGGGGGTCCGGGAACAGGGTTCGAATCACCGTGAATCCAAGTCGGGCAGAATCGGACGCATGAACACCGCGCCCATTCACACCGAGCGCCTGACACTGCGTCTGTACGAACTCGACGACGCAGACAGGGTTCTCGCGTACTACAGCGATCCCGAAGTGTGCCGCTTCCTTCTGCACGAAGCGTGGACGAAGGCCGATGCTGTTGCAGCCGTAAGCAAACGGATGAAGCGATCCGGATTGAACACCCAGGCGCTCGCTATGGTCGTCGAACACGAGGGGACGGTGGTGGGCAATGTCGAGGCGTGGTTGGTGGACGGTTCCCCGGCTCTCGTCGAACTCGGGTGGACGTTCGACCCGGCCGTATCCGGTCGCGGCTACGCCACCGAGGCGGTGAACGGTTTGATCGACCACGTGTTCTCGCTACCCCAGATCCACCGAATCAGCGCACAGATGGACGGACGCAACGACGCCTCTGCCCGGTTGGCCGCGCGGGTCGGGATGCGTCAGGAAGCGCACTTCCGAGCGAACTGGTGGTGCAAGGGCGAATGGACCGACACCCTCGTGTACGCGATGTTGCGCGAGGATCGCTGACCGACGTGGCGCGTTCACCTCGTGACCACCTCTCGTTCGGTTCCTCGCCATCGGCCAGTGACCGGAGTGCGCCAGTCTCGGGACACTTCACTTCTCGACTCCTGGGAGTTTCACGAATGCGCACAATTCGTAGAGCAGCCTTGCTGGGCACGCTCGCGCTGGTCTCCGTCGTATCCACGTCGATGGGCAGTGTCGCTACCGCTGCGCCGGCACGGACCGCGTCGCCGCTCTGCCAGGTTGCAGATCTGCTCCCCAGCGGATCGTCATCTGGCCTCGGCTACCAATGTGCCGAAGCGGGTGAGCTTCTGGATTTGCCGATCGGTGATGTGCGCGCGACGCAACCCTCGCTTGGGTACGACGAGGTGTACTACAAGCTCGGTCGCTACACGCTCGGCAAAGACGAGATCAACAAGAAGTTCGACGACTGGTGCGAGGCCAACGGCCAGGAAGAGGCCGCCTCGGCATCGCCCGGTGCGCGGCTGGACAATCCGTCGTCGTTCACCTGCACTGTGCCCGTCGGCCAGGAAACGCCCGACACCATCGCACCCATGAAGACCGTTGTCATCGGGCCGGGCGGCGTGCCCTATCTGACCGACGGACACCACACGCTGACCTCGTTCTACGAAACGGCCGACGGTGGACCGAATCTGCACCTGCGTCTCCGGGTGGTGGCAAATCTCAGTGACCTGAGCACTGCCGACTTCTGGGCTCGAATGAAAGCCGAGAAGTGGGTGTGGAACTACGACGTCGACGGCAACGAGGTTCCGGTGGAACAGCTTCCGTCAGGAGTCGGTTTTGCGAAGTTCCAAAACGACAAGTACCGGAGCCTGATGTACTTCGCTCGCGATATCGGCTTCACCCCCGGCACCATCCCCTTCCAGGAATTCTATTGGGGTGCATGGGTTCGTGACTCCGGAGCGGTGGACATCAGCGGTTGGGACAGCAAGAACCTGGCGAGCTACCTGAACACCGTCGCGTCGGTATCGCGCGCTCAGGTCGCGGCCCCGAAAGACGCTGTGATCGACAGTGGCCGCACCGCAGCGGAACTCGGTGCCCTGGACGCCTGGAACGACGGAAAAGCAGCCACCAAGGGTGAATTCGGTAAGCTCTCGGCACCCTTCTCGGACGCCAAGCCCGGCAAACTCGCCTACGCCTTGCAATACAAGTCGGGACTGCCCCGGTAGGTGCAGGTCGAGTCGCCGGGCCGTCGTTCTTACAGGGCGGCCTGGCGGCGAGACCGCACCCGCAGGGCAACGAAGACTACGGCAGCAATGGCCACCGTCACGACGACGATCTTCTGCAGGATTTCCGCATACGCGTCGACCAGGTGCCAGTTCTCGCCCAGCTGATATCCCGCGGTGACAAAAATGGTGTTCCAGATCAGACTGCCGATCGTGGTGAGTAGCAGGAACTTCGCCATTCCCATCCGCTCGATCCCGGCCGGCAGGGAGATGAAGCTACGAAAGAGCGGGATCATTCGGCCGAGCAGCACCGCCTTCGAGCCATGCCTGGTGAACCACGCCTCCGAGCGGTCGAAGTCGCTGGCCCTGATCAGTGGAATGCGCGCTACCAATGCCCGCGTGCGCTCGCGTCCGATGATTGCACCCACCGCGTAGACGATCACCGCGCCCAGCACCGAGCCGAGAGTCGTCCAGAGGAGCGCGGCACCGAAGGAGAACACTCCCTGACTGGCCGAGAACCCGGCAAGTGGGAGAACGAGCTCGCTCGGAATCGGCGGGAACAGATTGTCGGCACCGACGACCACGGCTGCGCCGGGGCCACCGAGTGCATCCATGACTCCCACCGCCCAGCCTGCCAGCCCGTCGAGAGTCTCGGTTTCTGCTGCTGCGGTAATCAATATGTCGGACATAGCAATTCCCCTGTTCGTCGGTGTTTCCTGTCGTGAAGGACGCTGAAAACGCTACGAACTTCGTGAATGCGGGGCATCGAGGAATGCCGTCGCCTCTCGCCGGGCAAACCGCATGAAAATCCTGTGGTTTACCGCAGTATCAGCGGGCATTTGTGCGGCTACGCTGCTGGAGTGCTGGCTAACCGTGGCGTGTACCCAACCGGGCAGGCGGATCGTGCGTCGATCGGCTCACTGCTGCGGCGTTGGCTCACGGCACTGTCCGGAGTTCTGCTGGGTAGCGTCACCGCGGTGGCAGCGCTGCTGTTCTCTGTGATGACGTCACTCGCCCTCGTTCTGGCGCGCATCCTCGGTCGACGAGGGTGGCCTGTGCAGAGGGCAGTAGACGCCAGCGCATTGTCGTTCTCGGAGTTCGAGATTCGACGCATCAGCCGATTCCACGGCGCGCTGCGCACGGACGCGCTGACCCCACTACGCTGCCGCATGTATCTCGGTCTGCGGTGGACGATCGGAATACTCGGGCTCGGCGTGGTTCTCCTGCTGACACTGTGCCTCGTCGTAGCGGGCTCGATGGTCTCGGCATGGATTTTCAGCGGCGACTGGGGCCTGATCGAAGAGTCCAACCGCGTCGACGGCGGACTCGTCGCGATGGCCGCGCTGCCCGGGATCCTGTTGATCTTCGTGGCCGCTGTCGGCGTCGCAGGGGTGGGATCGTTGGACCGCTGGTTTGCCGTTCACGTGCTCGGACGGCAGTCCGAGCGACTGTTGCAACAGCGGGTGGCCGAGCTGACGAGCAGCCGCGATCACGTGGTCGACGCCATCGACGACGAACGCCGTCGCATCGAGCGCGATCTGCACGACGGAGTGCAGCAGCACCTGGTTGCACTGGGGATGCTGGTCGGCCGGGCTCGCCGCGCGGACGATCCTGCGAAGGTGCACGAACTCCTCGGCCAAGCCCAAGTCGCATCGCAGGGAGCAATCGATGAGCTACGCGAGGTTGCCAACCGGGTGTATCCGATCGCGCTCGACAAGGACGGCCTGCGCGCAGCACTCGAAGCACTGGCCGAGCGGTCCGGTGTGCCCGTCCGACTCTCGTACGAACTGACGGAGAGGTTGCGCCCCGCTGTGGAAACAGTCGTCTACTTCGTCATCTCGGAGGCGGTGACCAACGCAGCCAAACATGCCTCCCCGACATCGTTGGAGGTCAACGTCACTCGGCAGAAGTTCGATCGCGTACTGGCAATTATCACCGACGACGGGGCCGGCGGTGCCGATCCGTCCGGTACCGGGTTGTCCGGACTGGCGCGCCGCGTCGCTGCGATGGATGGCACCCTCACCGTGGACAGCCCGGTCGGCGGCCCGACCGTCGTGACTGCGAGCGTCCCATGCGCGTGATCGTCGCGGAGGACTCGACGTTGCTGCGTGAGGGTCTGGTGCGTCTGCTCGTCGACGAAGGCCACGACGTGATCGCGTCTGTGGGCGACGCCGACGCGCTTCTGGTTGCCGTGGAACTGGATCGTCCCGACATCGTTGTCACCGACGTCCGTATGCCCCCAGGTCACAGCGACGAGGGCTTGCGGGCGGCACTGACCATCCGCGGTCGATGGCCGGAGGTGGCAGTACTCGTGCTCTCCCAGTACGTCGAAAACCGTTACGCAGCAGAGCTGATCAGTGGATCGGGTGGCAAGGTCGGATACCTGCTCAAGGACCGCGTCGCGCAAGTCGACGAGTTCCTGGACGCCCTCGACAGGGTGGCCGGCGGCGGAACTGCCTTCGACCCGGAGGTGGTGCGCCAGTTGCTCTCTCGCACCACCCGATCGAATCCCCTCGAACTACTCACGCCGCGCGAGCGCGATGTGCTCGAGCTGATGGCGCAAGGTCTCACCAATGCGCGCATTGCCACCGATCTCTATATCTCGGTGAGCTCAGTCGAGAAACACATCAACGCCGTGTTCGACAAACTCGGATTGGCGAACTCCACCGGCATGAGTCGACGGGTAATGGCGGTGGTTGCGTTCCTGCGCACGTAACCGATCCGACTACCAGCGATCGACGTGCAGCACCGTCTCGATGGGATCCCGCGGCGCGACCTTGAACGTCTCACCCGTGTAGTACGCCGTCGGAATCAACGCGCCCTGATGGAAGTCGTCGGGGATGCCGAGAAGCTCGGAGATCTCCGCCTCGCGAGCGAGATGAATTGTGGTCCAAGCCGTTCCGAGGCCACGTGCCCGTGCAGCCAGGGCGTAATTCCACACCGCGGGCAGCAGGGAGCCCCACAGACCGGCCTGGTTTCCGGCCGGGAGCGTCTTACCTGCTTGGATGCACGGGATCAGCAGCACGGGAACTTCACCCATGTGCTCGCCGAGCCATCCCGCGCTGTCGCCGACTCGCTTCTGCACCGAGGCGCGTTCCGGATCGTCCGCAAACAAAGCCGACGCGGAATGCTTCGACGCCTGATACGCGGCGAACAGCTCGCCGTAGATCGCGCCGATCCGGGCGCGAAGATCGGGATCGGTGACGACGATCCACTGCCAACCCTGCTTGTTCGACCCAGAAGGGGCCTGCAGCGCGATCTCGAGACATTCCTTGATCAGTTCCATCGGAACCGGCCGCGTCAGGTCGAGACGCTTGCGGACGGTGCGCGTCGTGGTCAGCAGTTCGTCGGGAGTCAAGTCGGCAATCGGGAAAGAAGTCACCTCACGATCATGCACCATTCGGCCTCTGCAGGGCCCGGTTGATTAATTCCTCGTTCGCAGCGTCCCAGCGCGCCGCCATCGACATTCCCCCATGCCCGTCGCCCTCATCGATGATCAGTGTCGACCCGGGCCAACGTCGATGCAGAAGCCACGGTGTGACTGCCGGTCCTGAGATGCCCTTTCGGCCGTGGATCAGGACTCCTGGGATGTCCACCAGACCGTCGGCACGTGCAAGCAAGGGCGGATTACAGAACCCGTCGTGCGACCAGTAATGCGCGGTCAGCCGCGCGAAGGCCAGCCGGAACCGGTCGTCGTCCCAGCGCGGATTACGCCGAGCACCATTGGTACCGATCGAGATGTGCACGTCCTCCCACAGCGCCCACTCCCGAGATGCACTGTCCCGCAATTGCACATCAGGTGAGTTGAACAGACGGTCGTACGCGTCGACTATGCGACTCTCACCTAGTCGATAGCCGACGCCCGACTGCTCCGCGAAGCTAGCGAAGCGATCCCACGCTTCCGGGAAGACCGCACCGACTCCTTCGGTGATCCAGTCGACCTCCGCGCGGCTGGTCGTCGTGACAGAGACGAGGACGATGCCGAGAACCCTTGTCGGATGTGCGAGAGCGTAGGCCAGAGCGAGAGTCGAACCCCAGGATGCGCCGTTGACGATCCACGCCTCGACGCCCAGGTGCTCACGCAAGGCCTCGATGTCGGCGATCAGATGATCAGTGGTGTTGGTAGTCAACGACGTCGAGGGATCGGATGCATGTGGTGTAGAACGGCCGCACCCACGCTGCTCGAACCCGACTGCGCGAACACGAGACAGATCGAAGTGTCGTCGAAACTGACTGGAGTTCAAGGTCCCGCCTGGCCCACCGTGCAAGTAGACCGCTGGGACGCCGTCGGACGGGCCCCATTGCTCCCAGTAGATGCGTTGCCCGTCCCCGACATCTAGCATTCCGTGAAGTGCCGGCTCGTCTTCCGATGTCATCCCGCCATCACATCATTCGAGAGGCAACATCTGCCGGATCACTGCCCATGCGGACGCGTCGACCCAGGAGGGGTTGGCCTGCTGAGGCGATCGGAACACCTCGAGCATCGACAACTCCTCGATGCACTGGATGTCCGACGCAAGAATCGGCTCGTCGAACAGCATGATGTCCGTCGAGATCTTCCACTGCGGACCGGGTACTGGGGTGCCGGTCAATCGGCCCGCACCCCAGATCCCGCGTCGCGGGTGGCTACTGACCCAGAACAGCACGGGTTGACCGGGTTTCATCAAACGCGTTCGGTAGTTGTCGGCGACGCACCAGTTCTCGTGCGCACGTCCGGCTTCGATCATCGGCGCGAGATCGGTCTTGTGCGGATTGCACTTGATCACCCACGCACCGAGCGTCTGGTCCGTAATTGCCCGTGCCGTCACCGTCGCCATCGTAATTACGACTTAGGCAACCGCGTCGTTGCCCTGCGCTGCCGAGACCACCAGATTGTTTGCGGTCAGCTCGTTTCCGTTCTTGACGGCGTCGACCCACTGGTCGGTGGACGCCACTGCCGCGAAGTTCGACTGGTAGAGCACCATCAGTGCCTTGTGCAGTTGCTCGGCCGAGACGGTGCCCGCCTCGTTGGAGAGGTTGATCGCTCCGGTGGCGTCGGACAGGATCTCGACGGTCAGGTCCAGCGCTTCGGCGTCGGCGCTGGAGGCAAGGTCGCAGTTGTTCGTCATGTAGCCGACGATCGTGACGGTGTCGATGTTGTTGCTCTGCAACCACTTCGCGACACCGGTTCCAGCGAAGACGCTGCTGTACTGCTTCTCGACTCGCTCGAAGGAGGGCTGCACGACGGCCTGAATGTCGGGATGCAGCTCGTAGGTCGGGGTGCCCTTGACGAAAGCGGGCGAACCTTCGGGCATTTCGTGCTGAACGATCGCGACGGGCAGGTCTTGCGCCGCAGCGGCTTCGATGGCGCGGACGATATTGGCCAACGACTCGTCGCGCGGCGGGTACTGGATCTTCAGCACTCCCTCGAAGTACTCCTGCTGGACGTCGATGACGATGAGGGCTCTGCGTGGTGCGGTCATGGGTGTTCTCCTTGTAGCCGGCGTTCTCGGTCGATACCCATCGTTCGTCATCGACCTTGCGTCCACGAGTGGCACGGATGCATACTTTCGATTGATTTGCGCCAACGTTCTGGATCGGAGCCAACCATGCGAATAGCGCTCTATGTGTTCGACGGCATCACGATGTTTCACCTCGCCGCGCCGTTGATGGTGTTCGGCGAGGTGAATCGCCTCGGACTCGCCTCGGATTGGGAGACGCGAGTGTGGTCCGACGAACCAGGCTCGATCCGCACCGAGGAAGGGTTTCCCATCGGCGAGATCGCGGGTCCCAGCACCGTCGACTGGGCCGACATCGTCATCGTGACGTCGTGGCCGGAGTCGTTGCCGCGCATAGGCACTGATTTCTCCGACGCTCTCCGCGGAGCTCATGCCCGAGGCACAGCGATCGCGGGTTTGTGCCTCGGTTCGTTCGCCGTCGCAGACACCGGTTTGCTGGCCGGCCGCCCCGCCGTCACGCACTGGACCAAGATGACCGAACTGCGGGAGCGAAATGCACACGCCGGCGTCGACGAGTCGGTCCTCTACATCGACCACGGAGACGTGATGACCTCCGCGGGAACGGCATCGTCGATAGATTCCTGCCTGCACATCGTGCGCAAGCACCTCGGTTCGGCTGCCGCGACGCGGGTGGCCCGCAGTCTGGTGGTCGCACCCCATCGCGACGGTGGTCAGGCTCAATACATCGAACGGCCGGTCATCGAGGCATCAGGCGGTACCGCGATCGCCGACGTCCAGAGCTGGGCACTCGAGCGACTGGACGAGTCGTTGCCCATCGAGCGACTGGCCGATCATGCCCGCATGAGCCGACGCAGCTTCATCCGTCAGTTTCAGTTCGAGACGGGATCCACCCCGGCTCGGTGGGTGTTGATCAAACGGCTGGAGGAAGCTAGGAACCTACTGGAAACGACCGATCGCAGTATCGAGAACATCGCAGCACTGTGCGGATTCGGCAGCGCCGTCACGCTGCGTCAGAACTTTCGCTCGGCATTCGCGGTGACACCGACGGCTTATCGACGGCAATTCGCCGACGGTTGTGCGCCCGCAGAGGCCTTGGACAGGCAAGGATGAGCGACGTGATCCTGTGGATAGTTGCCGGAGTAGAGCTCGCCGCCATCGTTGCGCTCGGTGTCGTGTTGATTGTGTCGCGTCGCAAGCTGAAGCACACCCGCCGCGCACTCGACCGAGCTCTCGCAGAAACACAGCAGCGCCGTAAGCGACGCGGCCTGGTGCCCTTCGCCATCAGAACTGCCTTCCACACCACGGACCTACTCATCAACAAGGGCTTCGGCGCCACGGTTCGCAACTCCGTCGAGGACCTCGCGGGCTGGGCCAAGGTGGAACGCCCCGATCTGGCACGTATGACGGCGGACGGCGACATCGTGGTGATGTTCTCGGACATCGAAGGATCGACCGCACGCAACGAGGAACTGGGCGACCGCGGCTGGGTCAAGCTGCTCGAAAAGCACAACAAGCTGATCTGCAAGCACGTCGCCGATCACGGCGGGCATGTGGTGAAAAGTCAGGGCGACGGGTACATGCTTGCATTTTCCGATCCCGCTGGGGCCGTGCGCTGCGGGGTGAAAGTACAGGAAGCCCTGATGAGAAACCCGGATCGATGGGACCGCATCCGCGTACGCATGGGCGTACACGTCGGCAGTTCGGTGCGACGCGGAGACGACATCTTCGGACTCAACGTGGCCATGGCAGCGCGGGTCGCGGGACAGGCCGAGGGCGGCGAGATCCTGATCAGTGAACCTGTCCGCAACGCCATCAGCACGGTTCCCGATCTTCCCGTCGGTCTGCCCCGTGAAGTCGAATTGAAAGGGATGAGCGGAAGTTTCCAGTTGTATCCGATTGACGTGGCAACACCCGATCCGATGTTGGAACTCGAGTGACACTCTCCAGGTCGCTGTTCGCAGTTCCCCGTGTCAAGCCTCGGATGTGGAGAGCCTTCGCCTTCACATGACGCTTGACAGGCGACAACGGAATTGACGAGTCGCCGCCCGCCAACATCTACGAAGAGGACCAAGATCACTCGACGTTGATCTGCACTGGCGAAGTCGAAGAGCTGCATTACTCGGAGTCGAACAGTTTCTCGTAGGTCGCCGCCGCACGTTCCCTGAGCTGTTCGCCCGAAAGATCCCCCGGGCTATCACGCAGCACCGGATCCGAAACGTAATCATCTACATCGAAGAATAAATCCTCGAGAATTACGAACACATCACCCCGCACATGGACTTTGTCGTTGGTGAAAGTGTGGAGATATTTTGCCTCGAAGTCATCCGCCGACATCTCATCGTTCACAAATTTTCGGATAATCTCTCGGTATTGGCTCAGCATTGCATCGACCGATCTCTGATTCTCAGTCACTATTCATCCCTAGGACTTCCCTGTCAGAGCGCATCGCTGACTTGTACACGCGGTTCAGGAGATTGGCACTATCCTTCTCGACTCAACTGACGGAGCTTCTCCAACGCACCAGTCGCACAGCCCAGCAATTGACCTGCATCCAGATCGTCGTCGCCGCGCAACCTGTCCTCGGCGACGTAAGCGTCCACATCTCCGAACAGACCGTTGACTATCTCGGACACTTCCCTTTCGAGTGTCCCCGGAGTCCTCTTTACCAGCCTCAAATATTCCTGCTCGAAGACCTCGGCCGTGTCGCTTCCATCGACGAAATCCTCGATAATGGGTATAAATATCAAGGCCTGCTCGACCGCCCTCCCAATAGCACTCATCAGCACAGTCTCCCCTCGCTGGAAAACGACGCCATCTGCTCCTCCCTCACATCCCAGCCGGCTCGGCAGAAGTTGCACGAAACGTCCCGCTTCGTGCGCCTGCAAATTCAAGGAACTCTCGGGCGCTCAACAGCCTGGTCAGAGTCGGGACACGCGACCCGACCTGGTGTCGTCCGACCTCCCCCCGTCTGCCCCGCCACTGTTCGCCGGAAGGCGACGCCCATAGCCTTGGACGTCGTCCAAGCCCAGTCGGTTCCATCGAACTGCAGCAGATACGCCCAAGGATTCAGCCTCCGACACGGGGCGGATGGGCGCCGGAGTCAGGAAGCAAGGTCAAAGAAATTCAGGCACAGTCATACTCAGCAGGTGATAGCTCAAACACTTGCCATGTCCGTCGAGAACGGGGCTACCTGTCACTCCCCCGCCGAGCACGCCGGGCAGCTCGAACACCAATCCCGAGACCAAGGGCATTTCGGTGCGACGCACGGCTCCGGTGACCAGCGGTGCGAAATGCCCGGCAACGGCATCGACAGTCAGTGCGCCGGAGAGTAACTCGTAGTCCTCATCGGTTCGCGGGAACACCGCAAGAATGAGGGTGTCGCCCTTGTCCCCGGTTCGCACGTCGGCGAGATCATCGACAGTTCTCATGCCGTCACCTTCGTGATGTGCACGGCGGTCGTCAACTGTGCACGTGGGATCAAACAGGAGCGGATTGCGAGAACCTCCGCGCTACTGCTCCGTGCACCACCTCCGCCGGCCGGGCCGTTGGTGTACAGACTTTCCACTTCCCATCCCACGAGTGCAGCGGTCTCCGCATCGGGCACCTTTGCCGTCACGCGCAGTCGCACCTCGGGGACATCGGTGTGGGCAGCAAGTCCGCGGAATGCTGCGCCCGCCCCGATGTACTCGATGCCCACGTTTTCCGCCGCGATCCCGTGTACCTCCCACAGTCGTTGCTGCACAATCTCTCCGGCAAGCTGTGCGCGTTGCAGTGCGCGTGGTCCGGCGTAGCTGATCTGCCCTTCACCGAGCCAACCGCCACGAAATCCGAGGGTCACCTTCAGCTCCTCCGGCCGTGCACTGCCCGTCGCCCCGGACACCGCGACCCGATCGGGACCAGTGGTCTCGAACGAGACACAGGTGAAATCTGCGGTCACGTCCGGCGTCAAGTATCTGGCTGGGTCGCCTACCTCGTAGAGCAACTGCTCCGCGCACGTTCGCCGCGTCAACTCACCGCCGGTGCCGTCGACCTTGCCGAATTCAGCTGTGCCGTCGGCACGCACGTCCCCGAACGGGAAGCCCAGATTGGCCAGACCCTGCACAGGCTTGGTGACCGGGTCCGCGAAGTAGCCACCGGTCAGTTGGCCCGCGCACTCGAGTAGATGCCCGACGGCCGTCCCTGCACCGAGTGACTCCCAATCCTGACCGGCCCAACCGAATTCGTGCATCAGCGGCGCGAGATACAGCGCTGGATCGGCAAGACGGCCGGTGACGATCACGTCTGCACCGACGTCGAGCGCGGGCAGGACTGCATCGGCCCCGATGTAGGCGTTGGCCGACACCAACTCCTCGGAATGCTCCGACAGCGGCCTTCCGGTCTCCCACACCACCGGGTCGATCCGGCGCACCGCGTCGAGCACGTCGTCGCCGGTGACAGCAGCGATGCGGACCGAACGCGAGCACACCTGCTCCGCCACCTGGGCGATGACGTTTGCTGCCGCAACAGGATTCGCAGCTCCCGAGTTGGTCACGACGGTGATGCCCTGCTCCGTCGTCGCACTGAGAACTGCGCGCATCCGCGCTGCCAAGAGCGGGTCGTAGCCCGTCGCGGGATCGAGCAATTTTCGGGCTTGCCCTGTTGCGACAGTCCGCTCTCCGAGGCACTCGAAGATCAGATAGTCGAGCTCGCCTCGTTCGGCCAAGATCTGTGCAGGGTCGATCCGATCGCCGGCAAACCCAGCGCCTGCTCCCAATCGGACGGTACCGGGGGCGCTCATGAAACCCACACCGGGATGACGCCCGTCGCGAACGCGACTCCGAGCATGCCGAGGCTCACCAGCCACGCCCACCCGATCGTGTGCCGGATGTGCCTGCCGATGTCGACCTTCGCGAGACCGACGAGAAGATAGAACGCACCCGTCATCGGACTGATCGGGAAGCCGACGGTCTCCTCACCGATGATCGACGCCTGAGCGAGATGGATTGCGCTGATACCGAATTGGTCGCCGACCTCGATGAGCACCGGCAACACACCGAAGTAGTACGCGTCGGGGCCGAAGATGAGACTCATCGGTACCGCGAACACCCCGACGATGAGCGGAAGTGCCGGTGCCATCCAGTCCGGAATCACGTTGGCGGCGCTGACGGCCATCGATTCGATCATGCCGCTGCCATCGAGTACACCGAGCAGAACACCCGCGGCGAGTAGCGTGCCCACCATCAGCATCGCGCCGACAGCATGCGCTTCGATGCGCGCAGACTGCGCCTTCATCCCGGGGTAATTAATCAGGAGCGCAACGATGGTCGCGATGATGAAACAGGTCTCCGGAGGGGCGACGGCCGCGATCAGTGCGCCGAGTGTCGCGACAACGAGAACGACATTGACCCAGAACAGCTTCGGACGCAGCAAGCTGGGCTCGTCGGGTGTATTGGGCTGGTCGGGCTCTTCTGAGGTCTCGTCACCGGTCGAGCCTGCTGAAGCCGGCTCATCGGTTCCGCCGGTAGCGGGTACCGCAATTCGCTGCCCGACGCGTGCCGTCGACTCCTCCACCTCGGCCGAGACATCGCCTGCTGCGACCTTCGCCAACCGTGTCCGCTCTCGGCGTCCGAGGTAGTACGCGACGGCCAACGCGAACACCACGCCCGCGATCTGCGCCGGAATGAGCGGCACCCACAGCTCGTTGGCGTCGACGCCCAAGGTTGCTGCCGCCCGCGCCGTGGGGCCGCCCCACGGAACCAGGTTCATCACGCCCGCACCGAGACCGACACACGTGGCCAGCACCAGCCGGCTCATGCCGAGCCGCTCGTAGATCGGCAACATCGCGGGAACGGCGATGAGGAAGGTGACCGCGCCTGCGCCGTCGAGATGCGCGACCAACGCGAGAGCCGTCGTGGCCACGGCGACGGTCGGCGGAGCGCTGCCTGCCCACTTCACGATGCGCGCGATGAGGGGATCGAACAGACCTGCGTCGCGCATGATCCCGAAGAACACGATCGCGAACAGGAACATAGCCGCGACGCCCACCACGCCGCCGAGCCCGTCCTTGACGAACCCTGCCACCTCGGACGGAGAGTTACCGGCCAGGAACGCAGCAGCCAGCGGGACACCCGCGAGTGCCACGATGGCCGCGACGCGTTGAGTGAACAACAGCAGCAGGATGATGGCAATCGTCCCGAAGCCGAGCAGTGACAGCATGTGATCTCCTTCATCGAATATGACGAGTGTTGTGCAGATCACTTACGCAGTCCAACATCAGTTGGGTATAGATTCATGCGCTGTGGGCATAAACCTGGGCATCGCCCATCTACGCGCCGTCGTCGCACTCGCAGATCACGCGAGCTTCACCGCAGCTGCCGCGTGGCTGCAGGTCTCACAACCGAACCTGAGCCGCACCGTCGCCGAGGCTGAGCGCCGCCTGGGCGTGCGGTTGTTCGTACGCACCACCCGTAGCGTCGACCTCACCGGTGACGGGCACGAGGTAACGGCCTACGCCCGTCGGGTATTGCTCGAGTTCGACGACGGCCTGGAGCAGATCGGCCGCTTCGTCTCGGGTGACCGCGGAACCGTCACCATCGCGTGCCTGCCGTCGATCGCGGCAACGTTCTTGCCTCCCTACATCGTGGAGTTTCGTCGCAGCCACCCTGACGTCTCGGTGCACATCAAAGACGGTCTGCGCGACGACGTGGTGGCCTCGGTGCGCGACGGCTCCGTGGACTTTGCAGTGGTGGCGGCATCGGGGCGAGCGAACGACTTGATGCGCACGACGGTGAGCGCCGACGCGTTCGTCTGCGCAGTACCCGCGGATCACGCTCTTGCACAACGCACGTCGCTGTCTTGGACCGATCTGGCCGGCGAGCCGTTCATCTCGTTCGGCCCCGAATCCAGCATCGAGTCACATGTACGACTCGCACTGGAAAGCGCGGGAGTCGAGGTGGGACCGTCAGTTCAGGCGCACAACGTGGCCGCCGTGGCAGGCCTGACCGCGGCGGGATTGGGCATCACCGTGATCCCCGAACTCGTGGTGCCGATGATGTCGTTCGCGAACCTGGTCTACTTGCCCATCGAGCCGACAATTCACCGGACCATTTCCGTCGTCCAGTTGCCGGGGAGACGTCAGAGTGCAAGCTGTTCGGCGTTTCTCGGTGTTTTTATGCCGCCCCAGAAGGAGTGAATGGTCCACTCACAACGTCTGAGCGCGTGAATGGACCATTCATTCCATGGGGGTGGAGCCAAACAGAAAGAGCTACTGCTTCGCAGACTCCAGAGCCTCGTTGAAGGTCTTGGACGGACGCATCACTGCAGCCGTGGCTTTGGAGTCCGGGTAGTAGTAGCCGCCGATGTCGACGGGACTGCCCTGGACCCCGTTCATCTCGGCGACGATCTTGTCTTCGTTCTCGGCCAACGTCTTCGCCAGAGCTGCAAAGTGCTTGGCCAGCTCGGTGTCCTCGGTCTGCTCGGCAAGTTCCTGTGCCCAGTACAGCGCGAGGTAGAACTGGCTGCCGCGGTTGTCGAGTTCACCGGTCGAGCGCGACGGGCCCTTGCTGTTTTCGAGCAGCTTGCCGGTGGCCGCGTCGAGTGCGGTGGCGAGAATGGTTGCCTTGACGTCGCCGGTCTTGATTCCCAGATCCTCCAGGCTCACTGCAAGAGCCAGGAACTCACCCAACGAATCCCAGCGGAGGTGGTTCTCCTCGATGAGCTGCTTGACGTGCTTGGGGGCCGAGCCGCCCGCGCCCGTCTCGTACAGTCCGCCGCCTGCCATGAGCGGAACGATGGAGAGCATCTTGGCGCTGGTGCCGAGTTCGAGAATCGGGAACAGATCGGTGAGGTAGTCGCGCAGGATGTTGCCGGTCGCGGAGATGGTGTCGAGCCCGCGGATGAGGCGTTCCATCGTGTAGCGGATGGCGCGCACCTGCGACATGATCTGGATGTCGAGGCCTTCGGTGTCGTGATCCTTCAGGTACTTGCGCACCTTGCCGATCAGCTCGTTCTCGTGCGGGCGGTACGGGTCCAGCCAGAAGACGACCGGCATTCCGGACTCACGGGTGCGGCGAACTGCCAAGGCAACCCAGTCGCGGATCGGCGCGTCCTTGACGATGCACAGGCGCCAGATGTCGCCCTCTTCGACGTCCTGGGTCAGCAGAACTTCGCCCGTCGCCAGGTCGGTGATGTTGGCGACGCCGCCGGCAGGAACCTCGAACGTCTTGTCGTGCGAGCCGTATTCCTCGGCCTTCTGCGCCATCAGGCCGACGTTGGGAACGGTGCCCATCGTCGTCGGATCGAACTGGCCGTTGGTCTTACAGAAGTTGATCATTTCCTGGTAGATGCGGAAGAAGGTCGACTCCGGGCTGACCGCCTTGGTGTCCTTCGGCCGGCCGTCCGCGCCCCACATCTTGCCGCCGCTGCGGATCATCGCGGGCATGGAGGCGTCGACGATGACATCGCTGGGCGAGTGGAAGTTGGAGATGCCGCGTGCCGAGTCCACCATCGCCAGTTCCGGACGGGTCTCGTGGCACTTGTGCAGATCGTCGATAATCTCTTCGCGCTGCGCGCTGGGGAGTGCTTCGATCTTGCTGTACAGATCCGACAGGCCGTTGTTGACGTTGACGCCCAGTTCCTCGAACAGATCGCCGTGCTTGGCGAACGCGTCCTTGTAGAAGACCTTGACGGCGTGACCGAACACGATGGGGTGCGAAACCCGCATCATCGTGGCCTTCACGTGCAGGGAGAACATGATGCCCGTCTTGTAGGCGTCCTCCATCTGCTCTTCGTAGAACTCGATGAGCGCCTTCTTGCTCATGAACATGCTGTCGATGACGTCGCCGTCGGTGAGCGACACCTTCTCCTTGAGCACGATGGTTTCGCCGCCCTCGGTCAGCAGTTCCATCTTGACCTCGCGGTCGCCCTCGACGGTCATCGACTTCTCGCCGTGGTAGAAGTCGCCGTGGCGCATGTGCGCAACGTGAGTGCGCGACGCCGGTGACCATTCACCCATGCTGTGCGGGTGCTTGCGGGCGTATTCCTTGACGGCCTTGGGAGCGCGCCGATCCGAGTTACCCTCCCGCAGAACGGGATTGACCGCACTACCCAGGCACTTGGTGTAACGGTCGCGGATGTCGCGCTCTTCGTCGGTCTTCGGGTTGCCGGGAAAGTCGGGGATCGCGTAGCCCTTGTCCTGCAACTCCTTGATGGCCGCGAGCAACTGCGGCACCGAGGCGCTGATGTTGGGCAGCTTGATGATGTTGGTCTCGGGCAGCTGCGTCAGCTTGCCCAGCTCGGCGAGGTTGTCGGTCACTCGCTGGTCTTCGTTCAGGTAATCGGGGAACTCGGCGAGGATGCGGTTGGCAACGGAGATGTCACTCGACTCGACGTTGATCTCGGCCGCACTGGCGAAAGAACGTATGACCGGAAGAAACGCGTGAGTCGCCAGCATCGGCGCCTCGTCGGTCAGTGTGTAGATGATGGTCGGCTTCTTCGCTGTCATGTTTCGCCTTTGCCTCAGTTTCAACGTCGTCTTTTGGATGCGTTCGCCATCGACTTTAATCTTCCGAACCCGCGACTGTGGGGGCAGTGGGGTATCACTCCACCTGGGGTTCCAAGTTACCGACCAGTAGGACGCCCACAGGGTTTCGCAACTTCACCCCGCCCCATCCTTGACCACCGTCGGAGCATCCGATTTGCCCGAGTCGGAACAATCGCACCCTCCCCGACCGTTGAGCGAGGTATGACGACCTACAAGACTGTCAATCCTGCCGACGGCACAATTGTCAAGGAATTCGAGACTCTCAACGGTGCCGGCGTCGAGCGTGCACTTGCCGATGCACACGCCGGTTTCCAGACATGGCGCAAGACCTCACCGAAGCATCGCGCCGACATCCTGCACAAGGTCGCCGATCTCTACGCCGAGCGTTCCGACGAACTGGCCCGCACGATCTCGCTCGAAATGGGCAAGCCTCTCACCGAATCCCAGGGCGAGGTGGAACTGTCGTCGAACATCTACCGCTACTACGCCGACCACGGCCCGTCGCTTCTCGAGGATGAGAAGCTCGACGTACCCGGCGCGGAAGACACTGTGCTGCAGCGTAAGCCGGTGGGCGCACTCGTTGGCGTCATGCCGTGGAACTTCCCGTACTACCAGGTTGCCCGGTTCGCCGGCCCGAACCTGATGGTGGGCAACACGATTCTGCTCAAGCATGCGCCCAACTGCCCGCAATCTGCGCTACTGATGGAGGAAATCTTCCAGCAGGCCGGTCTGCCCCGGGACGCATACATCAACATTTTCGCGACCAACGACCAGATCGCCGACATGATCGCCGACTCCCGCGTCCAGGGCGTCTCGCTCACCGGTAGTGAGAGGGCCGGAACCTCCGTCGCCGAGACGGCCGGACGCAACCTCAAGAAGGTCGTCCTCGAACTCGGCGGATCGGACGTATTCATCCTGCTCGATTCCGACGACATGGACGCCACCGTCGAATCCGCGACCCGGGCGCGGCTGTCCAACGCAGGCCAGGCCTGCAACGCCGCCAAGCGCATCCTCGTCGCCGAGGAGGTCTACGACGACTTCGTCACCAAGCTCGTCGCGTCGTTCGAGGCCGTGCAAACCGGCGACCCGCTGGACGCGAAGACCACCCTCGGACCACTGTCGTCGCAAACCGCCGCCGACACGCTGATCGAGCAGATCGACGACGCCGTCGCCAAGGGCGCAACGCTGCTGACCGGCGGTAAGAAGATCGACGGACCGGGTGCCTACGTGCAGCCGACGCTGCTGACAGACGTGACCCCGGACATGCGCGCCTACAGCGAAGAGCTGTTCGGGCCGGCCGGTGTGATCTACAAGGTCGAAAGCGCGCAGCAGGCAATCGAACTGGCGAACTCCTCCGCATACGGTCTCAGCGGCTCGGTGTGGAGCGCTGACCTCGACAAGGCCCGCGACGTCGCCGAGCAACTCGAAGTGGGCATGGCGTTCGTCAACGAACACGGCACCACACTGCCCGGCCTGCCGTTCGGCGGTGTGAAGCGCTCCGGCGTCGGCCGCGAGCTGGGACCGTGGGGCATGGACGAATTCGTGAACAAAAAGCTCGTCCGAGTCTCCGCGAAGTAGCCGTACTCGCCGATGCTCCCCGGGCAGTTGCTCGGGGAGCATCGCGCTGCTGCGGTCATACTGTCTCGGTGATCGTCGAACACGCCCTGCTGCATGTCATCCCCCACCGAACCGACGAGTTCGAAACCGCGTTCGCCGATGCGAAATCGATCATCGCGTCGATGCCGGGGTTCGTGAATCTGACCCTCTCGCGGGGCATCGAGCAGCCGAATACCTACCTGCTGTTGGTGAAGTGGGAACGACTCGAAGACCACACCGACGGCTTTCGTGGTTCCGACGAGTATCAGCAGTGGAAGTCGCTGCTGCACCATTTCTACGAACCGTTCCCCGTCGTCGAGCATTTTGCTCCGATGCTCGAGGCGTAAGAGTTAGGTTCGTGTCTCGACCCTCTCGCCGCACCAAGGAGATTTCCGTGGCCAACGCTTCGTCGTTCGTATCCAAGCAGGACGACCTCGAGATCAGCACCTATACCTGGGCGACGTCCGCCGATCCTGCTCGCGGTGTCGTACAGATCGCACACGGGCTCGCCGAGCACGGCAGTCGTTACGCACGCTTCGCTGCCGCCCTGAACGACGCCGGCTTCCACGTCGTCGCGTCGGATCACCGCGGCCATGGCCAGTCGATCGTCGACACCCCCGGCGATTTCGGTGCCGCCGCATTCGCCGGCCTGTGGGCAGACATAGAGCAACTGGGCGAATCACTGCTGACCGAGTACCCCGACCTGCCTCTGTTCTTGTTCGCTCATTCCATGGGATCCTTTGCCACCCAGCATGTTCTGATCGAGCGATCGGATCTGTACGAGGGCGTGGTGCTGTCGGGTTCGACGACACTCGACGTACTCGCCGCAGGAATGGCCAACGCCCCGGCGGGCGACCTGAGCGTGTTCAACGCCGCCTTCGAGCACCGCACCGGCTACGAATGGCTCTCGCGTGACGAGGCAGAGGTGGACGCCTACGTGGCAGATCCGCTGTGCGGCTTCGACCTTCCGGCGTCGACGGTCCCCGCTTTGTTCGGCGAGGCCGAGAAGCTCGCCGATCCGCACAACCTGGAGCAGATTCGCTCTGATCTCCCCCTGCTCATCACGTCGGGAACGGACGACCCACTCGCCGGCGGCGGCCAGTTGATCGAGACACTGGCCGCCCGCTACCGCGCGGCCGGCATGAGCGATGTAACCGTCACCCTGTACCCCGGTGCCCGCCACGAAATCCTCAACGAGACCAACCGTGACGAGGTCACAGCCGACATCATCGGTTGGCTCACCGACCGCGCCGGATCGGTCTAACGCCGTCTCAGCTGCACGGGCTGCCCGTCCTCCGGGAAGGGCAGCGACGTGAAGTTCAGCGGTGCAACGTAATCGGGGTCGACCGTCCAGTCGAATCGCAGCAACAGGTGATGCATGATCGTCTTGATCTCGGCCCCGGCGAAGAACATGCCGATGCATTTGTGGACGCCGCCGCCGAACGGCTCCCACGCATAGCGGTGCACCTTGTCCTCGCGTCGATCGGCGGCGAACCGTCCGGGATCGAATTGCTCGGGGTTGGGCCAGTACTGCTCCATGTGATGCGTGAAGTGCGGCGCGACAGAGGCATACGTTCCCGCGGGCACGAACTTGCCCTGCACCTCGGTGTCCTTCACGGCACGGCGGGCCACCACCGGTGTGGGCGAGACCAGGCGCAAGCACTCCTTCATCACCAGATCGACGTTGGTCAGCTCGTCGAGTTGCGCGAACGACGGAGCATCGGTGCCCAGCGCCTCGCATTCGGCCCGGCACTTGTCCTGCCACTCCGGATGCTGGCCGAGGTACTGCATCATCGTCGACAGCGTGATCGTCGACGTGTCGTGCGCAGCCATGAGCAGGAAGATCATGTGGTCGATCACTTCGTCGTCGGAGAAGTGCTCTCCGTCGTCACCCTCGATGTGGCACAACACCGAGAAGAGGTCGTCGGTCTCGGTGGCTCGACGGGCCGGGAGGTAGCGGCGGAAGAACTGGTCGAGCACCGCTCGACCGTCCAGACCCCGCTTCCACCGCGTGCCCGGAACGCGGTAGCGCACGATCGACGTGGCAGCCTGCACGCAGGCGATGAAACTCGCATTGAGCTCAGCGATGTCGGCGTCCGTCGTTCCCTCCGCACCTCCCATGAAGATGCTCGTCGCGACGTCCAGCGTCAGCGCTTTGAGCGCCGGATAGACCTGGAAGTCGCGGCCCGGCTGCCACGCGTCCAAACCCGTTGCTGTGACTGGATTCAACGCTGCGACGGACTTGGTCAGCCGGTCCCGAGTGAAGGCCTGCTGCATGATTCGTCGATGACGTAGGTGCTCCTCGGAGTCGAGCAGCATCAGCCCGCCGTGGAAGAACGGCCCGATCAACAGCGACCAGCCGTCACCGTTGGCGAACGCCTTGTCCGCGTTCTGCAGCACCTGCTGACACGCATCGGGACCGAGAACGGTGATCCACTTCTGCCCGGCCATCGTCATCCACGAGACCTCGCCGTACTTGTCCCACCGACTACCGAGCAGCTTCAGAGGGTCTCGAATGTACTCGAGCGTGTGCCCGACGACGGGAAGACCGCCGTCGCCGAACACCGGTTGGAGAGCTGAATCTGCGGGTGGAGCAGCCAGAGCACGTGCCATTGTCGACCTCCGTCAATCTGACATGGTGCCATGTCAGATGAGATGTAGTCTGCGTCACAGTCACGGTCTCTGTCAAGATCTACCCATGCCTCCCACGACGCGTCGCTACAACGGCATGAGCGCCGACGACCGCGCGGCCGACCGCCGAGCGAGATTGCTCGACGCCGGCCTCGAGGTATTCGCGGCAGCCGGAGCGAAGGGTGCGACCATGACCGCGATCTGCGCACACGCCAAGCTGACCGAGCGCTACTTCTACCAAAACTTCAGCAGCAGAGACGACTTGCTCGAGCAGGTCGTGGAATCGGTGTCCGCCGAGATACGAACGGCAGCGCTGGATGCACTGCACTCCCCCGCCCGGACCGTCGACGAGAAGGTACACAATGCGGTGACCGCGTTCGTCGGCGTCCTGACCGAGGACCGTCGCAAGGGCCGGGTTGCGATGATCGAATCGCTCGCCGTCGACTCCCTCCGCGAATACCGACGAAAGTCCCTGCGCGGCTTCGCTCATCTGGTGGCCGAACAGTCGCGCGAACTCTACGGCGAGAAGGCCTGGCCGCAACCACAGTCGGAGATCAACGGTCTGCTCTTCATCGGTGGACTTGCCGAACTCGTGATCGCCTGGCTGAACGACGAAATCGACATCGCACCTGCAGACATCGTCGACGCCGCAACACGTCACTTCATTGCAACCGCGCACCGCTGAGGTGCGCTACGCGCAGTGGCGTGATTATGTGCCCGCAGAGGCACTTACCCGCACCACTGCGCCGCAGGCGCACTCCTACCGGTCGAAGTGCGCCTTCGAGATCTGTCCGTGCACGCCGACGGTCTTGTCGACCACCTGCGAGACAGTGAAGTTCGCGGCAGCGGAGAGGTACGCATACGCCGTCGCTCGATCCATACCGAGATCGGTCTCCAAGAAGTCGAGAGCATTGACCACAGCCCGGCGCATCGCCGCGTTCAGGTCCGAACTCTGGCCGCCGACGGCCCCGTCCGGGTCGGACAATCCGATCGGGATCCACGAGTCCTCGTTCTCGGCAAAGGGATACGAGTACGCGACGGACGGCGCATCACCACTGCCCGCCTTGCAAACGGTGAGACGGAAGGTACCGCGCAGAGACCCCTCCATCGCAGTCAGCGCCACCTCACCGTCACCCATCGCCATGTGTGGATCGCCGACGTAGAACAGCGCGCCCTCCGCGAACACGGGAAGGTAGAACGTCGAGCCGACGCCGAGCAGACCGACGTCGATGTTGCCACCGCCGAGCGTCGGGGGAATCGAGTTGGCATTCGGGGACGTCAGACCGGGGTCGCTCGCGAACGCCACGCCCATCATGCCCATGAACGGACGCAGCGGAAAGCGCACGGCCGCATCGCCGTACCGCATCACGCCCTGCCCGTCCTCGACGGCCGTGAACGTGGACACGTTGCCGTACTGCGTCGGGTCACCCGATTTCCTGCCGTCGCTTCCGATCGGCGGCATCACCTCGTCCAGGCCGATGCCCGCCGGTGCCTCACCGGACGCCGTAACTGCCAGAGAGCCCTTGCCATGTCTGCTCGACACCACGCCGTACGGCACCCGCGGAACGGCCTCCAGAGTTTCGATCTTGAGAACGTCTCCGCGCTGCGCACCTTCGACAAACACCGGACCGGTCACGACGTGCGGTCCGTCGACGTCGAAGTTGCGTACCGTCCGGTCGTATCCGCCGGCAATATCGATGGCGTCCTGGAGGACGTCGGACTCCGAAACGCCTTTGCCGCCGAAGAATTCGACGGGATCGCGGCCCTGGTCCTCGAGAATGCCCTCGTGGCTGAGCGCATCGATGGTGACAGTCTCGCCGGACTTCATCTGCAGTACCGACTCCGAGTCGACCGTCGGGACGTAACCCCACAGAACCTTGTCGACCTCCGAGCTCAGATAGTGGTCTCCCGAAATGTCGCCCGATCCTGGGTTGAGAATGGCACCCGCGGGCGCTGCAGGAGCCGACGAGCTTGTTGCCGCGGTAGTGGTCGAGGACGTCGAACACGCTGCTGTAGTTGCCAAACCAGCCCCTGCGCTCATCGCTGCCACCGCCCGAATGAAGCCGCGTCGACCGATCCCTTTGCTGATCGTTTCCGCTGCGTGCTCTGCCATCGACTGCGCCATACTGCCTCCTGAATTGTCCGAATCTCGAACGTAGATCAGGGGTGTTTCTCAGCAGTTACGAACGCGCGTCACGAGAATTGCTCAGCGACTCAACTGGGGTCGCTGCCGGCGATCGCCGACCACCAGATCGCGGTGACAGCTGCCAACAGACTCACCGCCAGAAATTGTGCAAAGCCCCCACCGTCGACGATCAACCACAGCAGCCCGATGAACGGGCCGGCCACCGCTGCGGGGGCGTCGAGCATGATCCGACGACGCAGCGAACCGAATCTGGCGCTGCGCCTGCGCAGATCGGCGTCGTTGAGGCGCGGGGCATCGAGAGGTGTTCCCGGCGGTAAGGTCGATCGCCGCCGACCGGAGGGCAACGCAACGATCCCCGGTTCGACGACGAAAGCGCGGTGTCCGAGAAACGACCTACCGACCTTCGCTTCGGCGCCGGGGACCAATCCGAGAAGACCGGTGTGGAAGTACACCGGATACCAGGCCCGCCCGGCGCCCTCCTGAACCTCCACATACCCGCGCGAACGCATGCGGTGTTGAAACCGAACACGACGCACGGAGATTCGATCCCGAGACCGCGCTGCGGATCGTCCGGCCAACAAGGCCGAGGCCACAGACCAACCCGTCCAGATCAGAACGACGAGCGCAACCACCAGGCCGAGCGGGGTGTAGACAGCGGTCGATGCCGCGACAACCAGCGTGATTGCCGCGACACCGACCGGATATTCGAGCCCGTTGTCTATTTCAGGAACCCGACCTTCGACATGTCGATGTCGCCGAATCCTGGAGCGCCGAAGTTGGCGAGATTGGACTTCGTCGCGTAGGTGAACGGACGCTGGAACAGCGTCAGGCTGTGGCCTTCGGCCCAGATCGCCTTGTCCGCCTCGTTGTAGTCGGCGATACGTGCTTCGTCGTCGAGCTCGCCCGCAGCCTTGTCGAGTAGTCCGTTGATCTCCTCGGACCCGACCTGGCCGTAATTCTGCAGCGTGCTGCCGGGCGTCAAACGGAAGATGCCGTCACTGCTGGACGTGTACGGCGTTCCCTCCCAGGTGAAGTGGGTGACATCGAAGGCACCCACCAGGATGTACTTCTCGAAGAAGTCGTCCGACGGCACTGCATCGATGATCAGATTGGCACCGACAGCCTTGAGGTTCTGCTGGATGATCTGCGCTTCCTGCGTCGCATTCGGGGTATCGGCCGGAATGATGTCGTGCAGATCGAGCTGCTGACCGTCCTTCGAGCGGAACTCACCGTTCATCGTCCAGCCGGCCGCGTCGAGTTCGGACTTCGCCTTCTCCGGATCGAACGTGATGTCGCCGTTGTTGGCCTGGTAGCCCTTCTGTCCGTCGACGTAGATATGACTGTTCAGCACCGTCGGGTTCGAGGTGATCTGGCCCAGCTGCGAGGTGGCCAGGTAGTCGCGGTCGATCGCCTTCATCAGAGCCAACCGGACCGCCTTGTCGGACGTGATGCGTCCGGGAGCACCGTTGAAGTCGAAGTGGCGGTACTGAGACCCGAGGCTCTGCCGCAGGTCGACGTTCGGGATACCGCGGGCAACCTTGAACGCATCTGCGCTGCTACCCAGTTCGTAGTAGTCGATCTCGCCGCTCTGCAACGCGCCGACGGACGCTGTCGAATCGAGTGGCAGGTACGTGATGGTGTCGAGCACTGCGGGATTCTCGCCCCACCAGTCCGGGTTGCGTTCGGCGACAATGCGCTTGCCACCGGGCTCGATGGTCCGGATACGGAACGGCCCTGCGGTGGCCGGCATCGTGCTCACAGATCCGGTGTTGAATGCGTCGACACTGGCCATGGACTCAGCCGGCATCAGAGGCTCGTACAATGACCGCCAGTCACCGAACTTCTCGGCAAAGGTCAGGATGACCTGCTGGTCGTTCTCGCCGCGGACGACGGACTCGACCTTGTCCCAGCCAGCGGTGCTGGACGCCTCGTAGGCCGGATCCTTACCGTTGTTGGCAGTCCACGTTGCCACGAGGTCTGTGTAGTCCAACGGACGCCCGGTGCTCCACTTGGCCTTCGGGTTGATGTTGTACGTGATGACCTGCTTGCCGTCGACCTCGGACTCGGTGATGTCGGTGAAGAAATCAGTCGCGACCGTCAGGCTTGCATCGGCTGCAGCATTGAATGCCCTCGGCATCAATGCCAGGTAGTACCGTGCCGCATCGACCGTCGTGCCATCGATTTGGTAGTAGTTGTAGTTGGTCGGCACCTGCGAGAGCGGAAAGTTCATGTTTCCGCCCTGCTGGAGATCGCTGATGGGATGCGGGTTGATCTGCGCTCCGCTCTCGAAGGACGCGGGCGCATCGGCGTTCGGCCCGGTGTCACCCGAGCTGCACCCCGCCACCAGTCCCACAGTGGTCACGGCCACCGCGATCGGGACCAGTGCCCGAAATAGCTTGGCTCTCATCAATTCACCTTTCTCAGTGTGCACGTAACCTGCAGGGTCAGATGGCGTCGGCCAGTGCTGCGGCCTCGGCGATTCGGGCTCGTTGGAGCACGGGATCGGGGATGGGGATGGCTTTGAGCAGCGCCCGCGTGTACGGGTCCTTCGGTGCGTCGAAGATCTGCTCCGTCGGACCCTTCTCGACGAACACTCCGTTGCGCATCACCGCTACTTCGTCGGCGAGGTGACGCACCACCGAAAGGTCGTGCGAGACGAACAGATACGCCAGACCGAGCTCCTCCTGCAGATCCTGCAGCAGGTTGAGCACACCCGCCTGGATCGACACGTCGAGAGCAGACACGGGCTCGTCGAGCACCAGGATCGACGGCTTCAGCGCCAAAGCCCGTGCAATGCCGACTCGTTGGCGCTGCCCGCCGGAGAACTGGGTGGGATACCGATCCGCGAGCTCGGGACGCATTCCGACGGTATCCATCAGTTCTCGAACTCGGCGGGTTCGCTCGTCGACCGGGACGCCGTTGATCTTCAGCGGCTCGGCGATGATCTCCCCCACCGGCATGCGCGGGTCTAGCGAGCCCATCGGATCCTGGAACACGATTTGGATGTGGGCGCGCAACTTTCGTTGCTCGGCGCGGCTCAGGCTGCAGGGCTCTACGCCGTTGATCTTGATCGAACCCTGCTGCGGCTTCACGAATTCCATGATCTCGAGGAGAGTCGTGGACTTTCCGCACCCGGACTCACCGACGATCGCCAACGTGGACCCCGCATGCACATCGAAGCTGATGCCCTGCACGGCAGGCACTTCCCCAGCCCGACGCCGCAGCACGGAACCCTTGAACATCGGGTAGCTTTTGTGCAGGTCGGTCACCGACAGCACCGGAGCGTCCTTGGACACCGTCACCACGAGCTCCGCGGGGGCCTCCGACCGTGGGGCACCCTCGAACTCGGCCTCCACCGACTCGGCCGTCGCCGCGTCGACGCGGATGCACGCCGCCCTGTGATTCGGTGCCACCTGAACCAACGGCGGTTCGCCCTCGTTACAGGCCTCCGTGTGCAACGGACACCGGGGCCCGAACGGGCAGCCCGTCGGGAGATTCACCAGAGCGGGCGGCGTGCCCTCGATGGGCACCAGTCGCTCCTGCGCGGGACGATCCGGGCGAGGCACGGAGCCGAGCAAGCCGACGGTGTAGGGCATCGACGGGTGTGCGTACAACTCGTCGACCGGTGCGGTCTCGACCGCGCGCCCGGCGTACATCACCATGGCCCGATCGGCCACGCCGGCAACGACTCCCAGGTCGTGGGTGATGAATACGACGCCTGCGCCGGTGACGTCGCGGGCCGTGCGCAGCAGATCCAGGATCTGGGCTTGGATCGTCACGTCGAGGGCCGTGGTCGGCTCGTCGGCGATGATGAGATCGGGATCGTTCGCGATAGCCATCGCGATGACGACGCGTTGGCGCATCCCCCCGGAGAACTCGTGCGGGTAGGACTTTGCCCGTGTTCTCGGATCGGCGATGCCGACCAGATCGAGCAGTTCCAGGGTTCGGTCGTGGACCTTCGCCTTGCTCAGCGACGGGTTGTGCACAGAGATCGCTTCGGCAATCTGGTCGCCGATGCGGTAGATGGGCGTCAACGCCGTCAGCGGATCCTGCGAGATCATCGCCACCGAACGTCCACGCTCACGCGACATCTCGCGGTCGGACAAGCCGAGCAACTGTCGCCCGTTCAGCTCGATGGATCCGGTGACACGTGCGGACTCCGGGAGCAAACCCATGATCGCGAGGGACGACACCGACTTGCCCGAGCCGGACTCGCCGACGATGGCCATGACCTCGCCCTTGTCGACCTGGTAGTCCAAGCCTCGCACTGCGGTGACGCGCCCCTCCTCGCTGGGAAAGCTGACCTCGAGTCCGCTGACCTTCAACACCGGCACTGTCTCAGCCACGTGCCTGTCCCCTCGTCGAATTCGGATCGAATGCGTCGCGCAGGCCGTCGCCGACGAAATTCGTCGCCAGCACGATCAGTACCAGTGCGCCACAGCAGAACGCGAACAGCCACGGATACGTCAACGCGGACGACGTACCGTCTGCGATCAGCGTGCCGAGCGAGACGTCGGGTCGCTGGACACCGAAGCCGAAGTAGCTCAGCGATGCCTCCCCGATGATGGCGATACCCACATTGAGCGTGACGTCGACGATGAGGATGGAGGCCATCGACGGCAGCACGTGCTTGCCGATCACGCTGCTCGGTGTTGCGCCCATGTACTTTGCGGCGCGGATGAATTCGCGTTCACGTAGGGACCGCGTCATCGCGCGAATGATGCGTGAGGTGATCATCCACGCGAAGGCTGCGAGCAGCAGCACCAGGATGAAGAAGCTCTTGTCGCGGAACAACGGAGAGCAGATAGCGATCACCAGGAAGCTGGGTACGACGAGCAATACATCGGCGACCCACATCAGCGCGCGGTCGGTCCAACCGCCGAAGTACCCCGCCACCGCGCCGACGACGCCGGCAAGCACCGTGGAAATGAGCGCGACGAGCATGCCGATGATCAGCGACTTCTGCAGACCGCGCAGCGTCTGAGCCAGAACATCCTGGCCGATCTGATTGGTGCCGAACCAGTGTCGTGTGGTCGGCGGCGAGTTGAGCGCGTACGCGTCGAGTTCCTCGTAGGTGAACGGGATGAAATGCGGGAGCACGAACGCGCCGACGAACATCGCGAGAAGGGCCACGATGCCCACCAGCGCCGGCCGGTTGCGCAGGAACCGGCGCAGCACCAACCGCCGACGGGTGATCGGGGCAGACGAGTCGATCGGGCCCTCGACCGCAGTGATCTCGGGAACCACAGGTGTCGCCATCGCCGGTCCTTTCCTCTACTCGAAGTGGTGGGTCAGTCCGCGTAGCGAACGCGCGGATCCAAAGCAGCAGTGAAGATATCGGTCAACATTCCGGAAACCAGGACCGACAGCGCAGTGAAGAGCGAGACCGCGAGCGTGATGTTGATGTCCTGACTGGTGATGCCGTAAATCAGCCAGTCACCCATGCCGTACCAGCCGAACACGCGCTCGGTGAACGTCGCGCCGGTGATCACCGCACCCATACCGAATGCGAACAGTGTGGCCATCGGGATCAACGCAGTACGGAAGCCGTGCTTGAAGATTGCGCGCCCGCGCGTGAGCCCTTTGCCGCGGGCAGTACGGATGTAGTCCATGTTCAGCTCGTCGAGCATCGAACTGCGCATGTACCGGCTGTACCCACCGATGGTGAACAGCATCAAGACGACGGTCGGCAGCAGCAGATGCTGCGCGCGGTCGACAATTTCGTTCATCAGACCGGGGGCGAGCGTCGTCGACGTTTCACCGGTGTACTGGAAGAACTGACTGCCGGTGCTCTGATTGACCTGCACAGCAAGGTACTTGAGCACCGGGGCCAAAACCAGGATCGGGGTGCTGATGAGAATGAACGTCACGACCGTTGCGACGTGGTCGAAGATCTTGTACTGCCGGACGGCACCGTACGCACCGACGAGGGTTCCCAGTACCGCGCCGAGGACGGTGCCGAGCACGACCAACCGCAGCGAGACCAGGATGCGGCGCCACAGTTCGTCGTTGACCGAGCCTGCGGCGATGGTCTGCCCGAAGTCTCCGTGCAGTACCGCCCATAGCCATTTCAGATACCGCAACACCGGATTGTCGTCGAGGTGCAGTGCCGCGCGCTTGGCGTCGAGTACAGCGTCCGACGGCGGCGGGTTGCGGCTGAGCAGATTCGACAGTGGATCGAACGTGAGCGAGGCCAGCAAGTACGTGAGAAACGTCGCGATGATCAGCAGGACGACGTAATTCAGCAACCTGCGTGCAAGATAACCGCCCACGCGCAACCACCTTCCATCGAGCACCACGGCCGTGCCCGACGGCACTGCTCTCGGCATTGTTCACACCGCTTGTTTCCTGCGTGTTTCGTTAGCGGTGGAAACGGACAATCCTCAAGATAGCACCAGGAATTCGTATTTCGATGACGGTTGCGAAACTCTTACCGACACTTCGGACAATGCGGAATCATCGGTCGCAGAACGAGTCTGACGACCTGGCTGTCGTAGGGTCGCCTAATTCAATGGCTCACCGAACGCATTCGCGACAATGCGGACAGGAGACGAATAGGCGGTGCTCGCACGCGTCGGTAGATTCACTGCCATGCCGACAGCCTCCACACCCGACGGATTCGCCCTCGAACGCTTCGACGTCACCGATTCCGGGGCCATCGCCACGATCTTCGCCGCCAAGGACCTCCGAAACGGACTCTACGTTCTGCATTTCGCAGACAACGCGGCCTTCGTGGGCTACTCCGAATCACTCGCGGCCCGAGTGAATGCCGACCGCGAGATATGGCCCGACATCGAGGCCCTCGAGGTAGCACCCGGTGCCGCAGATCGTCTGGAGCAGCTCACCGATCTCGTGTCCCAGCTCCACCCACTGCGACAACGCCCGTCGGAGCCCACCGCGATCGGCGAAGCTCCGGGAGTGAAGACGGCACTGCCCAAAGAACGAGCCAAGCGCACGACGCTCCTCGACGCGGCCGTGGGACGCAGTCGTCGCCAGTTCTGGGAACTGTCCGACCACATCGCGTACCCCGCCATCCGCAGCATCGTGGCCGACTACATCAACTCGTCGATCCCCGACCCGGCCAACACCGCGAAATACCTCTGGCAGACAACCGCTCTGTCCGACGTACAGGACGACAGCGGTCCGCGACGATTGCTGACGCTGACGTGCGGCGGCTTCGAGACCCTGCGAGTCGACGAAATCGTGCACGACGACGACACGATCGAACTCGACCTGCGCATCAACACCAACGTTCCGCGCGACCGGACCGACGAGCAGCTCGAGGTCTCCAACGAAACCGTCAGCGCCGGACGTGGGCCGTACCGAGACGAACGGGTGTGGTCGTGGTCGATCGACCTCGGCGCGTTGCTGGAAGAAGACGTGGATGTCGATCTCGGCATCGACGACGACACGTTCGACGATCTCGCGTACGGCCTCAACGCGCGGCTGATGCGGTCCGGAAACTCAACGGGCGCAGCGGCACACAACAACGATCTCGCGGCCGACCTACTCGCCGAGGCATACCGGCAGCTGTTCGAGGCCGAGTGACCGACCGCCTCTGGTACGTCGCATACGGCTCGAACCTGCTGCGAGAGAGGTTCTCCGTCTATCTGACGGGCTCCGAGGACGGCTCGGAGTTCGGGGCGCATCCACCGGCACCCTCGTCGGAAGAGGTCGAGGCGGAACGCTGGTTGTGGATCGATCACGCCCTGTACTTCGCGGGCGTGTCCCGACGGTGGACCGGGGCGTCGGCCTTCGTGTCGCTGAACACCGATCCCGCGTATCCGTCTCTGGTACACGGATACCTGATCGACAGTGTGCAGTTGGCGCATGTCGCCTCGGTGGAGAACGTGGTCGATTCCGTCGATATCTCGGCTGTGGAATCGCTGGGCATCGGCGAGTGGGCCGCACTCGACATCGACCGCCGAGGTGAAGCATACAGAGGGAAATACGATGCGCTGCTAAGGCTTCCGGACATCGACGGACTGCCCGCGCTCACACTGACGAGTTCGATCGTGCGGGAGCACGGCGAACCGTCGAGCAAGTATCTCTCGACGATCCGGCGTGGACTGCTGTCCGCAGAGATCGACATGGACGTCGACGCGTACCTCGACGCCGCCGCCGGACGCGTCACTTCAACGCATCAAGGTTCGTCTTCAGAAGCATGACGTTGTAATCGGACCACCGAGAAGCCGTGAAGTACAGGTCTTTTCCGCTCGACATCGGGTGAATGAACGGCGCGTAGATGCCGCCTGCCGTCTGGTTGGCGTCGAGAATCGTCCTCGGTTCGCTCCACGGTCCCTCCGGGTTTTCCGCCGTGCGCGCCACCAACGTCCGGTTGTTCTCGTTGCCGTACATCATGACGTACCGGCCGAGGTAGTCGTTCCACGCCACCGACATCTCGCTGACCGGGCCCTTCACTACGGCGACGGTATCGCCGACGTTCTTGGACCATTGCTTGGCCGGATCGGGGTCTTGCGTCGAATACTCGTACGCGTCGAGATTCTCGATCTGATCGGGCGCGACTCGGGAGACGAACGCGTCGCCGAATCGTCCGTTGGGAGTACCGAACTGGTACAGGTACCGACCGTCTTGTCCCAGAACATAGGCGCTCTGCTGAAACTTGCCCTGGCTTTCGTGGACGTTGGTGAAGCCGGGGATCGTGACACCCTTGTTGACGCGGATCGTCTTGGGATCCGTCGTCCAATTCTGTCCGTTGTCGGTCGATTTGGCCGTCGCCGAGTAGTTCGTGATCCAGCGACCGGGTGTGCCCCAGCTCTGCACCGACATGTAGTTGATGTACTGGGTGCTGCCGATCGCGATAGCCGCCGTGGGGATGGTCGTGTCCTCGACGCTCGGTAGCTTCGCGCTCGAGATGATCTCGGCGGCGTAACGCGGATTGTTCGCTCTGACAACCGCACCCGAGGTGGTATTCGCGGGGTCGGCCGGACTGATCGTGATGCCCTGCGACAAGTTCGTCGACGCCTTGTCCGAGCGGAAGAGTGCATTGCTGCGCCACTGGGCATTGCCGGAGGAGCAATCACCGAACGTGTCACCGAACGCCATCAAGATCTGGCCCGCACCGTTGTCCCAGGTGATACCGAGGTCGGTTCCGGACATCGCCAGGTTGTCGTAGGTGTCGTTCACGCTCTGCGGACCGGTGACCCAGGCGATGCTCTGGGTGTTCCCGGTGATGCGCGGCAGAGGACCCTGCGGTCCCTGCGGGTTCTTGCCCGACATTCCCGCGCTGCCCGACGAACCGAACAGCGGTGAGGAGCCCGGCCCACCCAGACCGCCGCACGGTTCTGCAGAGACGGTCGGCGCAGTCAATGCGCTCAGCCCGCTCACTGCCAATGCCAGGACAGCCCCGACAGCAATATGCCGACTACGTAAGCGCATGAACGAACCCACCGTTCCCCTTGTGAAGCACGATACGGATGTGACTGATGGGACGAGTGTTACGCAAATACACTTAGGTCGCAACAATTAGTTCGTGTCGATGCTTGACAAATCGAACGCTATGGGAATGACACCTATGTGATTACTGCGCGATCAGGCGGGCGTGCGCGGTGTCGAGCAAGAGCAGAGCCGCTCCCTGCACGACGACCGCCGTTCCGTGACCGATCGCCTGGTCAGCGGTGATTCGGCGGCCGAAGGTGGGCTTCCGGACGGCGATATGAGCACCGGCCGCGACGTAGAGCACGTCGAGCCCGGCATTGATCCACAGCAACTTGCTCAAACTCTTCGACGTCGGGACCGAGGAGTTGAGCGCTCCCGCCCCGGCGATCGCCACGTCGATCGCACCCCAACCCGCCGTCTGTTGGCCGAATGCACGACGGGCAGGCGACGAACCGCGGGCCGCCAACACCGTTCCGGCAAGCACACTCACACCGCCCCACACGGCGAGACGCCGACCGAGTAGTTGGGCTACGGCGGGAGCTTCCATACGAGTCATCGCTCCAGTGTGCCGGGCTCGACGCCGAGGGCGACCCGTAACGCGCGGTCCGTTGCTGCCGATCACCGAGCACCGGGTTTTCGTGCTCGAAACGAACGGAGTCACCATGCTGAAGAATATCCTCGCCGGCGCTGCACTGACGATCGGCGTGGCGGTGCTCGCCGCACCGACGGCATCCGCCGCGCCCGACGACAACCCGTTCGGCCCCAAAGACTCCACTTCGAGCTTCGTCAACGCATTCGACCCCGCGGCCTACAGCAGCGCGAGCGAGAAGTCATTGATCGTCAGCCCATTCGGCACCAGCCGGCAAATCGACTGTTCCTCGTTCCATGCCCGCACCTGGTGCACTCAGAACGGCCACGCGCTCACCGACATCCGCATTCCGGCCGGATCGTCGGAATGGAATTACCGGATGCTCTACGTGTACAACCCGTTCTGACCGTCGGATAAGGCACAGCCGCAATCACAGTCCGAGCGGATGCGCGTCGGCCCCAGGCAACCAACTGTTGCCCGGCCCGACCCACCCCCTCTCCTTGATCATCTTCTTCGCCGCACGTCGGTGGCGGCCGAGGAGGCGGTCGAGGTAGAGGAGCCCGGCCAGATGGTCGAACTCGTGCTGCAGACACCGCGCCAGATAGCCCGTGCCTTCCACCGTCACCGGGTTGTTCTCCACATCGACACCTGTGACACGGGCCCACTGAGCACGCCCGGTCGGAAACAGCTCCCCCGGCACGGACAGGCATCCCTCGGTGTCTTCCGGGTCGGGCATCGTCTCCGGAATCCCTAAGGTCTGGAGCACCGGGTTGATCACGTGTCCGCGATGACGGACCCCGCCGTCCCGCAGGTCGTAGACGAAGACCGAACGTGGGTCGCCTATCTGGTTGGCCGCCAGACCCGCACCGGGTGCAGCCGTATTGGTCTCGAACATGTCCTCGACCAACGCTTCGAGCTCGTCGTCGAACACCGTCACGCGAGTTGCCGGAGTTGTCAGCCGGGGATCACCGGCAACCAGGATCGGTCGAATCGCCATGCAAACAGGATAGTTTCGCTCCGAGAGCGGCGAAGCCCCGGGCAACGAGGTTACTGTCGATCTGTGGCCCACTCCCGTCGTCCCTCCGCCGCGCACCCCGCAGACAAGGTGTGCGCGTCGTGCGGTCGGCGGATCGAGTGGCGCAAGAAATGGGAGAAGAACTGGGATGACGTCAAGTACTGCAGCGACACCTGCCGGCGGCGCAAAGTGAGTGCAACCGACAAGGAACTCGAAGACAAAATCCGATCCTTGCTCGACGCCCGATCACGCGACGCGACGATCTGCCCCTCGGACATCGCACGAGCCCTGTCCGACGACGCCTGGCGCGACTTGATGGAGCCCGTTCGCCGCGCGGCCCGACGTATGGTCGACGCCGGCGAAGTCGAGATCACCCAGAAGGGGTCGGTCATAGATCCCTCGACCGCAAAGGGACCGATCCGGATCCGCTGGAAGCGTTGACGGAAACCTGTCGGTGGGTGGGTATAGCTTTCGTGGGGTGAAGACATGGGGGGATGTGTTCGGGCTCGGGGACCAGGAGTTGGTCTCCGAGCTTGCTGACGTGAACTCCCTCGAAAACGCCCTCGCAGCACAGAGATTGATGTTGCTCGCCGAGATAGACCGCCGCGGTTTAGCGATGAAACTCGGGCACTCGTCCGTCACCCGCTGGTACGCGAAGTCGGTGCGGATCACCGACGGGTCAGCCGCCCGCCAGAACGCACTGGGGTACTGGCTGTTCGATCACCCCACGGTGCTCGACGCCCTCGCCGATGGCCGCATCCATGCCGCGCACGCCGCCGCCATCGCTGAGGGATACGACGTCGTGCTGGTGGCCGACCCGACGTTGGATCAGGACCGCCGCGACGGAATTGTCGACGAATTGCTCGACACCGCGATGCGCAACACCGCGGGGCAGGTGACCTCCCGCGCGCAGGCTTTGGCGCATGCGGCCGCCGACGACGCCCGAGCGAGACACGCGAAAGCCGAGAAACAACGCCGAGAGCAGGAACAGCAGGAACTCGAGCGTCATGATCAGGAGGGGCAGAGAGATGATGCTGCGACCTCTACCGGCCGGCTGCCAGATCCGGAACCGCCTGCGCCCGAGCCTGTTCCACCGACACCCGCACCGCGACCGGTGTCGGAAAACCCGGCACTGAACCGGTTCGACCTGCATGCTCTGGCCAACGGCCGCTTCCAGTTCGGTGGCGACATCGACCGGTTGCTCGCCGAGAAGCTTCTCACCGCTCTGTCGCCGTTGACGGCACCGCGGCCAGGTCCCGGCGGCGAGCGCGACCCACGCAGCCCGTCGAAGCGCCGGGCCGATGCATTAGATCAGGTCCTCGACCGACACCTCCGCGGCGGCACTCGTGGGTCGGCGGGCGGGTCGCGGGCGTCAGTGCACCTGATCGTTCCCCTGCGGGACTTGCTCGCCCACGGCGGTAATAAGCAATCCGATAGCGGGGCAACGGATTCGGGCAACAATGGTTCGGTCTCGAATGGTTCCTCGAACGGCGGCGACAGCAACGGCTCGCGTCCGGATGGAGTGGCTCGAGGGGATATCGATGCTCGCGGCGATGCGACATCCGGATGTGGTGGTGCCGGGCAAGAATCTGTGTCCGGGCCGGGCGACGCTGGTCCTCGCGGCGATGCCGCGGCCCGTCGTGGCGGTGACAGTAACGGCGGGCAGAAGTCTGTGCCCGAGCCGGGCGACGCGGACTGGCCGTTCCACCTCGACTGGACCGGCCCCATCAGTCGCTTCCTCGCCGAGCTGGTCACCTGCGACGCCGACCTGACCCCCGTCATCGTCGACCACCACGGCGTACCACTCGCACTCGGACGAACCACCAGACTCGCCAGCGACGACCAACGCATCTCCCTGACCATCCGCGACACCTGCTGCGTCATATGCGGCCGCCCCGCCCAGTGGTGCCAAGCCCACCACATCAAATTCTGGGAACACGGCGGCCGCACCGACCTGATCAACCTCGCGCTGGTCTGCGGAGAATGCCACCGCCTCATCCACCACGGCGACTGGCAGCTCATCATGGGCGACGACGGACACCCCTACGCCATCCCACCCGAATCCGTCGACCCCAGACAGCAACCCCTCCCCAGCTACCACCGACGAAAACAGCGAGCAGCCTGAACAACTCAGGCGCGCAACGCGCGCTTGAGCAACTTTCCGCTCTGGTTGCGGGGCAACTCGTCCAGGAAAGTGACGGTCTTCGGCACCTTGAACGGCGCGATCTTGCCCTTCACGTGGTCGATCAACTCCTGCGCCGACACCTCACTTCCGTCCTTGAGCACGACGACAGCAGTCACCGCCTCGATCCACTTGTCGTCCGGTGTCCCGATCACCGCAACCTCGGCAACGGCGGGGTGCGTGTAGATCGCGTCCTCGACCTCACGAGAAGCAACCAGAATCCCGCCCGTGTTGATTACGTCCTTGATCCGGTCGACGACCGTGATGAACCCCTCGGCGTCCCGAGTCACCAGATCACCCGAATGGAACCACCCACCCGAGAACGCATCCGCCGTCGCCTCCGGCTTGTCCCAGTAACCGTCGCACAATTGAGGCGAGCGGTAGAGAATCTCACCGGGCTCGCCGTCCGGCACATCGTTACCGTCCGCGTCGACAACGCGGGTCTCGACGAAGAACACCGCACGACCACACGACGCCGGTCTGGCCTCGTGCTCGGACGGCTGCAGAACCGTTGCCAGCGGACCGATTTCGGATTGTCCGAAGCAGTTGTAGAACTCGATGTCCGGGTATCGCTCACGCAGCCGGGTCAACACCGTGACGGGCATGATCGACGACCCGTACTGAGCCTTCTTCAGCGACGAGAGATCGCGAGAATCGAGGTCGGGATGATTGGCGAGCGGAACCCACACCGTCGGGGCCAGGAACAACGACTTGATCTTCTCGTCCTCGATCCGCCGCAGAATCTCCGCGACGTCGGGCTTGCGCATCAGTCGCACGGTCGCCCCGACCGACAGATACGGCAGCATGAACACGTGCATCCCCGCCGAGTGGTACATCGGCATCACCAACAGCGGGTCGTCGTCTTCAGTGAACCCCAGAGCGATCACACACGAGACGTACTCGGCAACGAGCGCGCCGTGAGACATCATCGCGCCCTTCGGTTTCGACGTCGTGCCGGAGGTGTAGAGCAACTGCGCCAGGTCCGCGGAGTCCGCGGCCGGCTCGAGGACCGAATCATCCCCGGCAGGGTCGAGCAGATCCGGAAGCGACACCACGAACTCGACGGCGGTACCGCTCCGAACGGAATCGAGCGTGTTCGACAATTCCGGGTCGACGAGCACTGCCCGTGCGCCCGACTGATCGAGCAGATACAGCAGCTCGTCGCCCACGAGTGCGTAGTTGATGGGCACGTGCACCAATCCTGCTCGCGCACAGGCAAGAAATGCCACCACGTACGCGTCGGAGTTGACGCCGTACGCCGCCACCCGGTCACCCTTGTCCAAGCCCATCGCGATCAACCGACGGGCGACCCGCGTCACGGCAGTGTCGAGCTCGCGGTAGCTATGGCTGCGGCCTTCGAACGTCACAGCCGGACGGTCGGGAAATTTCGCCGCCGACCTGCGCAGAACGCCGTCGACGGTGCTGACTCGGGTGCCGTTCGTCATGACAACGACGTTATAGGGCGTCCAAGCTTTTTGCCTCGACTTCGACGTCGATGGTTCGCTCGCCGATCACGGGGCATTCGGTGTTGCATGACAATCAAACAAGCACTCGACAGTCTCGAGACTGCCTCGTTTCTCGACGGACCCAGCGACGCGATCCATGGCGTACTTGCACCTGCGGTAGCGGACAGTGCCGTCGGATCAGCGCTGCACGGCCGGTGGATCGGGCACCCCATCCACCCCGCGCTGGTGACGGTGACCATCGGCAGCTGGACCAGCGCCGTCGCGCTCGATCTAGTCAAGAACCAGTCCAGGGCGGCCAAAATTGTCGTCGCGCTGGGTCTCGCGTCCGCGCCGCCGGCGATAGCGACCGGATGGGCCGACTGGTCGACGATGAACACTGTTCAGCGTCGGGTCGGCATCATCCACGCGGCATCGAACGCAACCGGGGTGTTCCTCTTTCTGGGCTCCTACCTCCGTCGCCGGAAGCAGACCGACGGAGTCGCCAAAGCTCTGGCGGCGGCCGGCCTCGCAGCCGCAGGACTCGGCGGACTCATCGGCGGGCACCTCGCCTACAGCACCCCCGGCAGCGAGGCCGAGTCGGAAGCTCGACACCGCCTGCCGAGCTGAAAATCCGTCAACAGTTGTTCGGTTCTCCGATCTTGACTGCCGACAGCACGGCTTCGCCCTCGCCGATGAGGACACCGGGAGCCGGATCCTGTTCGACGACAATCCAGTTCGAATCGTTGACCTGCATCCGGCCCTCCCCCGACGCGTCAGCGCTGCGGGAGTAGAAGACACCGGCCGCCTGGATCGCGTTCTGCGCAGACTGCAGATTCATACACACAACCGGAGGCATTGCGACGAGGACCGGCTCCGGCGCGGGCGATTGGGTTACGACCGGCTCGGACGCGGCGGCACTTGGGGCGCCGGTTATGGCGGCCGAGGTCGGCGCGGCTGCGGTCGCCTCGACCGTGACCGTACGGACCTCGGTTCGGACATCGGACTCACTCGGGCTATCCGATCCGCAGCCCGCAAGGGCTACAGCGGACATCGCAAGCACGATGGCCGATCGCACGGTGAACCGGGTATTGCTCGACATGAAAGCCTCTCGGTAGGACCGACGCTCACCGTCGGTCGATGCCCATATGACATCGCCAGACCAAGGAGTCTGTTACTTCGGAAGCGTCTCACATCGTTTCCGTACGCTGTACGGTAGACTGCGTCGGCCCAGGGCGAACCATCGTCGGGGCAGCGAAAGGTGGCCAAAGCGATGAACGCAGTCCAGCCGAAGATTGCCGACGAACGAACGACACCCGAACGAGAACTGTCCACGATCGTCGTGCGTGGAGCCCGGGAGAACAATCTGCGCGACGTCGACCTGGATCTGCCGAAACGCTCGCTGGTCGTGTTCGCCGGCGTCTCCGGGTCGGGCAAGTCGTCACTGGTGTTCGACACCATCGCTGCCGAGGCCCAGCGGCAGATCAACTCCACGTTCACCGCGTTCGCGCAGACGTTTCTGCCGTCCTATGGCCGACCGGATGCAGATCTGATCGCGAACCTGTCGGCCGTCGTCATCGTCGATCAGAAGCGACTGTTCGGTGGTCCGAGGTCGACGGTCGGCACCATCACCGACATCGGAGACTGGCTGCGCATGCTGTGGTCCCGCGCCGTCACGCCGAGCATCGGCTACGCCAACGCCTTCTCGTTCAACGACCCCGCCGGGATGTGTCTCGAATGCGAGGGGCTCGGCGAGGCGAAGGTCGTCGACCTCGGCGAACTGGTGGACGAGTCGAAGTCGTTGCGCGAGGGCCCGTTCAAGCATCCCGACTTCGAGGTCGGCAAATGGCCGTACCGGGTGTTCGCCGACTCGGGCCTGTTCGATCTCGACGTCCCGATCGAGCAGTACTCGGCGCGCGAGCGTCACCTCTTCTTCGACGCCAAGCCCGGCGAGGTCGAGGTGACCAATCCCGACGCCGTCATGAAGAGCTACGAGGGCATCGTGTCGAGGTTCCGCCGAAGCTACCTCGCCAAGGACGCAGATGCGCTCAAGGGCAAGGCGAAAGCCGCGTTCGAGCGCATCGTCACGCGCGGCGTCTGCGAGGCCTGCGGCGGTTCCCGCTACAACGACACCATCCGCGGTGCCACTCTCGAAGGACTTTCCCTGCCCGACGCGTTCGCCATGCAGGTTTCCGAACTAGCCGACCGTATCGAACAATGGGACATCAAGGGCCTGCACTCCGTCACCACCGAAATCGTCACGCAGTTGACCAGGCTCGTCGATCTCGGCCTGGGCTACCTGAGCCTGGACCGAGCGACGTCCTCGCTCTCGGGTGGTGAATCCCAGCGCATCAAGATGGTTCGTCACCTCGGAGCCACGCTGAACGACATGCTCTACGTCTTCGACGAACCGACGACCGGTTTGCATCCTCGCGACGTCCACCGCCTGAACGACATGCTGCTCGCGCTGCGCGACAAGGGCAATACCGTCCTCGTCGTCGAGCACGACCCCGAAGTGATGGCCATCGCCGACCGCATCGTCGAGATCGGACCGGGTGCCGGAAAGTCCGGTGGCACAGTGGTGTTCGAGGGAACCTTCGACGAGCTCCGCCGAGCCGACACCAGGACTGGTTCTGCGCTCCGGCGTGATGACGCCGAGATACGCAGTCCCCGTGCGCCTTCGGGCTGGCTGAGCATCTCCGGTGCCACCACCCACAACCTGCGCGATGTCAGCGTCGACATCCCGCTCGGGGTACTGACAGCCGTCACCGGTGTCGCCGGTTCCGGAAAGTCGAGCCTCATCCACGGTCATCTGCGCGAGGCCGCGCCCGACGCCGTTGTCATCGACCAGGCACCGATCCGGGGCTCACGCCGTTCGTCCCCTGCGACCTACACCGGTCTGCTCGATCCGATCCGCGCGTACTTCGCCAAGAAGACCGGGCAACCGCCGTCGCTGTTCTCCCCCAACTCGGACGGCGCGTGCCCCGATTGCCAGGGCAGCGGTGTCACCTTCACCGAACTCGGATTCACCGATCCCGTGACGAGTACCTGCGAGACGTGCCAGGGCAGGCGCTTCCGCTCCGGGGCCATCCGGCACACCGTCGACGGCGTCAGCATCGCCGACATCTTCGAGATGTCCGTCGAGGATGCGCAGGACTTCTTCGAGGTCAAAAAGATTCGAGACATTCTGCGCCGCTGCCGGGACGTCGGACTCGGCTACCTCTCGCTCGGGCAGAACTTGTCGTCACTGTCCGGCGGCGAACGGCAACGTCTCAAACTCGCCACCGAGCTGATCGGGTCGTCTTCGGTGCTGGTGCTCGACGAACCGACGACGGGACTGCACCCGTCGGATGTGTCGAACTTGATCGCGTTGCTGTCCGGGATGGTCGACGAGGGCAGGTCGGTGATCGTCATCGAACACAACCTCGACGTCGTCGCCGCGGCGGATCACATCATCGATCTAGGTCCCGACGGCGGCCACAACGGCGGGCTGATCACCTTCACCGGCACGGTCGACGAGCTGGTGGCCTCGGACACCCACACCGGTAGGTACTTGGCACGGAGCCTGGGGCGTTGACCGCGCCCCGATAGTGTTGACGTTCGAAGAGACACCGGACAACACAGGAGTGGCAGTGCAGCGTCGATCGGCACGAATGATCTCAGCCGGGTTCGCGGTCGTCGCGCTCGTAGCGGCGGGATGCAGCACGCAGGAAACGGACACGCCACCCGCCGCCGATTCGGCGCCCGCGGCGAGTGGCGAGTTTCCGAGGACGATCACATCCGGCTCGGACGGCGGCTCGGTCACCATCGACGCTGCTCCACAGAAGATCGTGTCGCTGAGCCCGACCGCGACGGAGACGCTGTACGCCGTCGGGGCGGGCGACCAGGTGGTGGCCGTGGACGATCAATCGGACTTCCCCGCCGATGCTCCGAAGACAGGGTTGTCGGCGTTCACCCCGAGCCTCGAAGCGATCGTGGCGTACGACCCCGATCTGGTGATCGCCTCCACCGACCTGGGCCTCGTGACGTCGACACTGGCCGAGGCAGGCGTTCCGACGCTGGTGCTGCCTGCCGCGACGAGCCTCGATGATGCCTACTCGCAGATCGAGCGCGTCGCGGACGCCACCGGCCACGACGCCGACGGCGATGCCGTCGTATCCCGGACTCGTGACCGGATCGATGCAGCCGTCGCGAGCGTCCCGACCCGCGAGGCGCCGCTGACGTACTTCCACGAACTCGACGACACGTTGTACACGGTGACGAGTGCGAGCTTCGTCGGGCAGATCTACGGTCTGTTCGGACTCACCAGCATCGCCGACGGTTCCGACGCCGGCGACTACCCACAGCTCGCCGCCGAGGCCGTGATCACGTCGAACCCGGATGTGGTGTTTCTTGCCGACGCCCAATGCTGTGGCGTCACAGCCGCTTCCGTCTCGTCACGACCGGGTTGGGGATCGATGACCGCCGTCCGCGACGGCCGGATCTTCCCGATGGACGAGGACCTGTCGAGTCGATGGGGCCCTCGTATCGCAGACCAGGCAGAGGCCGTCGCTGCGGTGGTACAACAGATCCCTGCGTGAGCTATCGATGCCCGATACGAACTTCGTCCACGAATTCGTCTGCTGCCCACGCCAATCGAGACCTGCCCCGTTCCGGCAAGGTGACCGTCAATTGGACGAGGTACTGATCGACGATGTGGTGGACCACGACATACCTAGTCCGAGCGAACAGCGTCCGACCGTCCCAGTCGTACCTACCCGCAATCGAAACGGACGGTAGACCGCAGAACGGGTCACGGTCGTAGCTGACGTCGATCCATTCCGGAAGTGCCCGGGAGTCGCCGAACCCACAAGCCAGCAGGGTCTGCGGATCGAGTGACCGCGTCAACTTTCCGGTCAAGACTGCCGCGTTGGGAACGAACCCGTCGACCGCATCTGCCGGAGAACACAGCACCGCGGTGGCGTGCGGAAACAGATGCGCAGGAACGAGATCCCACCCCGGCAGCGCAGGGAGCTCCAGACCGAACCTTGCGCATTCGTCGAGATGTACGGGCGCGAGCTCGACACCACGCTGTTGCAGAACGCCCTGCATCGATTGTTCCCGAGTTGTCACTGGACGTCCCGTCGACCCGACATCGACGCCGCTCGGTCTGCTTCGATGCGATCGAGGAATCGAGGCGGGCGCAGTAGCTCTCGCGCGTCGTCATGGGCAAGCTGCGCACGGCCCCAGGGATTGTCCCGACACCACTGCAGTACGGACAGCAGCGCGTTGGGCTCGACCTTCTTCTCGCACGCCATCAGGACCAGCACCTGATCCGTTCCACCGGCAGGGTCGCGATACACGACTCGGATGGTGGGGTACCAATGTGAATGCGATACCGCAGGATTCGGATGCGTCCGCGGCTGCAGCTCGACGATCCCGTCCCACGGGACAACCGTGATTGCAGTGGTGGCCTTCCATCCGCGGCGCCGGTAGATCTCCTCCACGAGGCCATCGGGATGCAGCGAAATTCGGGTCCGATTGACGACGAGCACACTCAGTGCGAAAAACAGCAGACATATCGGAGCGCCGAAGTGCGACATGACTACGACGCCCAGGTCGTGACGCGTTGTACTTACCCGTGCGTCTCCTCCCCAGTGGATGTAGGACAGGCCGGACACCAACGCGAATGCGAGTATTCCGCTGCGATACAACACAGTCCCCCGCCCCGGCACTGCCACGCCTCGGCCGACTCCGGCGACAGTCACCGGTCGCACGAACAGCGACAGCCGCGCAGACCCGATGCCGGACAACACCACGGCCGCTGTGAGCGATATCAGCACCGCGAGCACCAGCGGCGACACGAGGAGAACGGTCTCCCCGGAAAGCGTCCCGAACAGGAGAACCGGAGCCTTGATCGTCGCGGCAAGGACTGCAGACGAAACCCCGAGAGCTACCAGCCAACCCAGGTGAACACTGCGCCACGTCCGCACCCACAATGGATACTTCTGCGCTACCAGGCTCTTACGCAGCACGTCCTCGGTCTGGGGCGTGCGATCGTCTCTGATCTCGCTCATTTTCCTGCCGCCTCGAACAACTTCTCCACGCCGTAGCTGACGACTTGGCCCAGTGCGATCCCGGCAGCAGCGCCGGCCACCGTGCCGGGCCCCGGAAAAATGGAACCCGCCATGCCACCCACGGCTCCGAACGCCCAGGTCGTAATTGCTCCCGCGACTATCGGCGTCGCCTCGACGATCACGGCCTCGGCCGGGTTCACGCCCTCGTCGATTTTTCCCGCAATTCCGGGAATCGCACCGGCAACGACTCCGAAGACCCCGAGCCCGCGTCCGATGTTCTTGGCAACGTCGTCGACGGATTCGACACCGGGTATTTCCAGCGCCCGCCTCGTCACGGCGGCCATGCCTCCGACGACCGACGCTGCGATGGTCGACGGCCAGTCCGGCATCCAGGAGAACGACCCGTCCGGGTTCTCGACGAACTTTCCGGTGGGATTGTCGAGGGCGAGCGCGGTCAACCGCTCGGTGGGCTCGGCCAGCTGCTGCGCAGCGTCGAGAGCGACACTCTCGGCCTGGCGCAGAGCACTCTGGATGTCCTGGGTCAATTGATATGCTGCAGAACGGAGTTCGTCGGCTCGACGTGTCTTCTCTTCACCCAGGCTGTCTGGGATCAGCGCGATCATCCCTTCGGGATTCACCACACCGTCGGCCCGTACCGCGAACCCGCTCGTCGTAGCCGCGGACACCTGAGCCCGCACGTGCGCTTGGGCGGCCTCGACGATGTCGGCCGCACCTTCGAATGCGGCTCCGAGCGAGTCGATTTCACTGCAGACGGAGCTCATCCGGGAGCATTCGGCCACCACGCGATCGGCTGCGGCGCGTGCCGCCTCGCCGGTCCACGTCTCGGCCAGTGTGTCCTGCTCTTCCAAGACCCCGGTTCGTTGGCCGTTGACGCGTTCGACTATCTCGGCCAGTTCGATCATCGTCTTGCGCATCGACTGCGGCTCCCAGCCGGCGACGTGCGGCACGGTCGGGGTCATTTCGGCTGGTCCATCGCAGCGAGGCGGCGGGCAAGGTCGTCGTCGGTGATCTCGTAGTTCTGCGCGACACCACGGGCGATGTCCGCAACGCATTCGGCTCGGCCTGCCAGAGCGGCAACAGCTCCCGCAGCCGCTGCGGACGCTGCCGCACACGCTGCGCGAAAGTCGGTACCCTGCAGCGCATTCTCGGATGCTCGGAACGGGGCGAGGGTGTCCAACTCGGCGATCACCTCCCCCGTTCCCGACAGCACATTCGAGAACTGCCGCAGGATCGATGGATCCACATTCACTGTCATGACGCTCCCCCGAGTCGCACCGTATCGACGCCCGGTGAATCGGCGTCATCGGGTTTGACGCAGCGAGCCCGTGATCGGTTCCGTGCCGAAGCTAGGACCGCGACAGTTCCAGGCGCTCACGAAGCGGTGGTGGCACCAGCAGGTTGGGTGAGTCGTAGCCGGTCATGCGGATCCGGTTGACCGGGCCGTCGGTGCACCACTTCATCAATGCCAGAACGGCATTCGGCTCGGCTGCGAGCAAATGGATGCGAATCGCCATCCGGTCCGGTTGATCCAGCCGGTCGCGGGGACGCTCGATATCGAGCCCAGTCGCTCGGACATACAGCACGGGCTCGGTGAACCCACTCCCCCGCTTCTCTGACGTTCGGTACGTCGAGGCCTCGTACTGCTCCACATCGTCCCAGCGCACGAGGATGTCGTGAGTGCGCGGAAAGAAGAACACGCACGACCGTCTGCGTCTGACAAATCCGTCCGCGAACAAACGCAGTTCGACGCTGCTGCGGAAGCCGAGCGTCGCCACCAGTACAACGATGGCAATTCCAGCAATCGGCATACCGGCCGCGCCGAACACGTCACTCTTCGACAGGGCGACCCCCATTCCTGATACCGAGATGGACGCGACCGTGATCAACCAGAGCTTGGCGGTCCGAGGCGGAATGGAGACGCCGCTACCGAGCGCGTGGTCCTCGACGCGCCGAACGAATCGGACGGGGATTACCCATCGAATCACGTTGTCGTTGACGCCGATCCAAACGCAGGCCATGAGGGCAAGTAGAGCGATCGATCCGATCGTGTGCCCATTGTCGCCTCCTTGCACCTCGAGCCGTCCGCGATAGATCGCAATGCCTACCACCGCGACAATCGCGATGACGGCCTGCCACAGGCGGCCCAAAGTGTTCGGCCAGTACGGGACCCAGATAGGTCGTTCTGCGTCGGTGTACTTCGTCTCACTCATGCGTCCCCCCACAGTCGGTATCAGGTATTGGACGCACCGGTGGTGCGATCGGTTCCCTGCTGCTCGGTTCGATGAGACTGGAATCCAACGCGTACCGTTGGCGCGGCTAACGACTTAGGAGGGCGATCGCAATGAACGGCCGTCGATTATCGTTCGCTGCCGCGGCCGGACTCGCGGCCGCGATGGGCGTCGGGCGATTCGTGTTCACGCCGCTGCTACCGATCATGGTCGACGCGGCGGAGGTGACCCCGAGCAGCGGTGCCGTCATCGCAACCGCGAACTATGCCGGCTACCTCGTCGGCGCGATCGTGTTGTCGGTGCGCCCGTCGATCAATACGACGACGTCGTTCAGGCTGTGGACGCTCGTGCTCATCGCAAGCGAAATGGCGATGGCTGCAGTGCATTCCACCGCAACGTTTTCGGCGCTGCGGTTCCTGGCCGGCCTGGCGAGTGCCGCGGTGTTCATCGCCTGCGCGAGCACCGTCACCAAGCACAGAGCCGACGGGGCGTCACCAGGAATCGCGTTCGGCGGCGTCGGTGCAGGTATTGCAGCGTCCGGCATTCTGACGTTGCTCGCCGGACCACATCTGTCGTGGGAGGCGCTGTGGTTGTGCTCGGCGATACTGACTGCGGTGCTCGTCGCCCCGGCGTGGACGCTTCGGGTACACCCCGAGCCTGCAGGGCGGTCCGAGGCGGGCGAGGTGAACGCCGGAACCCGCGCGGTGTGGCGGACATTGCTCGTCGCGTACTTCCTCGAGGGCCTCGGTTACATCGTCGTCGGCACGTTTCTCGTGGCAGCGGTCGGTGGCCACGGCAGCACGTCGGTGGGTCCAGCGGTGTGGATCGGCGTGGGATTGGCTGCGGTGCCGGCGACGGTGCTGTGGCAAGGGGTGGCACGCCGAACCAGCCTGCGCGAAGCTCTGGTAGCAGCGTTCGCATTGCAGACCGTGGCCGCAGTGCTTCCCGCACTGACCGGGAACACCCTTGCCGCCGTATGTTCAGCGTTGTTGTTCGGGGGAACGTTCATGGGCATCACGATGCTGACGATGAGCACAGCGCAATCACTTCCCATCGGCCGTACCGCGGCGACACTGACTACCGTCTACGGCGTCGGACAAGTGGTGGGTCCATTGGTGGTTGCGCCCGCAATCGGCGATTCGTACGCGATCGCCTTCGCCATCGCGACCGGCGTGCTGGTGCTGGGAACTGCCGGCGCAGTGCGCGTATCGCAGTTGACCGCGCCACGCTGAGCCTCGCTGCCACGGTCGGCGCTGCCGTGCAACGGACCGGTGCCGTCACGCAAACGCCCGCCCGATCGCCCGTTGGACACCGCAACCATTTCGGCGACGATCGACAGTGCGGTCTCCCCAGGGGTGCGTCCGCCGATGTCGAGACCGACGGGCGACGACAACCGCGCGAACGCGTCCTCTCCGACACCTCTGTCGACAAGACGTTCACGTCGGTCCTCGTGCGTTCGGCGGCTGCCCAACACACCGATGTAACCGGCAGGGGTGCGCACTGCGACGTCGAGCAACGGGACATCGAACTTCGCATCGTGTGTGAGCACGCACAGGGCGGTGGTGTCGTCGATCGACCCCTTGTCCCACTGGGCCGTCAGATACTCGTGCGGCCACGCCACGACAACCTCGTCGGCGTGCGGAAAGCGCTCCTCCGTAGCGAATATCGGCCGGGCATCACACACCACGGTGCGGTAGCCCACGATGGTTGCTGCGTGGGCGACGGCGTCGGCGAGATCGAGCGCGCCGAAGACGATCAGGAGCGGTGGGGCCCGAAACGATCGCACGAAGACCTCGACGATGTCGTCGTCGACGTCGATTTCCCGCAGTCCACTTGCACCGTCCGACAACATCACCCGAGCGAGCGATACAGCTCGCTCATCGAGCACCGGGTGTCCGATGGAGCCGGACGAACCGTCGGCAGTCACCACGAGGTGTCCGCCCGCAGCACCGGAGGCGACCGTGACCTCGGCAACCGACGATCGCGATGTTATTCGCGCCAACAGTTCTGCGTAGTGCGGGCGACTGTCTCGATCGACCCTGTCGACCACAACGTCGACCGTTCCGCCGCAGGTGAGGCCTATGGCGAACGGGTCGTCGGCCGCGACGCCGAACCTCAGGCGGTCGACGAGTCCACCCGTCGCCGCCGACACTGCCGCATCGAACACTGCACCTTCGACGCATCCGCCGGACACCCCGCCGAGAGCGGTACCACCGGCGTCGACGGCCATGACCGCACCGACGTCCCGCACCGCGCTGCCTGAGGTCGCCACGACAGTGGCCACACCGAACGGTCGTCCGTCTACGAACCAATCGTGCAGTGTGCCGGCGAAGTCGAGCATCGCGAACCTACCGACGTCCGAAGGCTCTGGAGACCAACCAGCCCTCGACCATTCCGGCGAGAAAGATCCCCGCGACCGGTGCGTACTTGCGCACCGGTTCGGGCATCAGAGACATCGCATTCAATTCGCCGCCCATCGGACTCGGAACAGCGGTCTTCACTGCTGCAGGCGCGGTGGGATCGGCCGTAGCCGAACCACTGAGCAACGCACCGAGATTGACGGCGAACTGTTGCAACACCTTGTTCGACACCGCCACGATCGCGCCCTTGCCGAACGAGACGATCTTGCCGCTGATCACCAGATCGGTGTTCAGGGTCAACCGCGAACGGTCACCGATCGACTCGACCGCGAGATCGACCTGAGCCTCGGCATCGCCGTTTCCGTGCGAGTCCGCACCCTTGGCTTCGAGTGTGAGCGTGCGGGTCTCGGCGTCGACTTCGAGGAACCGAATCGTGCCGGCGTACGACGCGCTGATCGGCCCGACCTTGACCTTGACTCCGCCGAGGAACGTCTCACCGTCCTTGCCGGTGATCGCGGCCCCTGGTACACAGGTCGCCACTTTCTCGACGTCGTTGATCAGCCTGAAAACGTCGTCCGCGGACGCGTCGATGTCGAGGGTGTTGGTCAGTATCACTGGGAAACTCCTTTCGCGCAGCCGACGCAGCGGCGCTGTTCGGCGCACGAGTCGATGGCCTCGACGATGGTCTGGTATCCGGTGCAACGGCAATAGTTCGAGGCAACCACCTCGCGGATCTTTTCCTTGGTGGCATCGGGATTGTCGGCAAGATATCCCTCGGCCAGCATCAGGAATCCCGGCGTACAGAATCCGCACTGCAGTCCGTGGTGGTCCGCGAACGCTTGTTGCAGATCGTTCAATTCGCCGTCGATGCTCAGTGATTCGACGGTCCGAATCTCGGAGTTCTCCACCTGCGCGGCAAACGTCAAGCATGCGCGCGCCGGCTTGCCGTCGATCAGGACAGTGCAGGCCCCGCAGACGCCGTGCTCGCAACCCACGTGAGTTCCGGTCAACTGCAGGTCGTGCCGTAGTACGTCGACCAGGGTGCGGCGTGGTTGGGTGATCACCTCGTGCTCGGTACCGTTGACGGTCAGTTCGATCAGTTGCTTGTTGCTCATGGCCTTCCCTTCGCCAGCGCCGCATGTACAGCAACGGGAGTGATCGGTGTGTCGTTCAGTTCGACTCCGGTGGAACGCAGTCCGTCGTTGACCGCGTTGAGCACCGCGGCCGGTGCGCCGATAGTTCCACCCTCACCGGCTCCTTTGGCCCCGGATTCGGTGAACAGGCAGGGAGTTTCGAGGTGGTGGATCTCGATGTCTGGAATTTCGCACGCGGTGGGCACCTTGTAGTCGATGAAGCTGGCGCACAGTGGGTTTCCATGATCGTCGTACGAGACCTGCTCGAACAACGCGCCCGCGATACCCTGGGCGATCCCGCCGCGACACTGGCCCTCGACGATTTTCGGATTGATGGCCACCCCGCAATCCTCGACGCACACGTACTTCAGGATCTCCACTTGCCCGGTGCCCTCGTGTAATTCGACGACGACGCCGTGTGTGGCGTTGGAGAACGTGCCGTCGTTGAACACGTCGAAGCTGGCCGTCGCGGACAGTCCGGGTTCGACGCCCTTCGGTAGCAGTTGCGCCTTCAGATACGCGACGTCGGCGATGTCCCGGTAGGTGACGTACTTCGAGTGGTCGTCGCGCTGACGTACGCGCCCGGAGGCCAGCTCGACGTTGTCGTCACGTGTCTCCAGCAGGTGCGCCGCGATCTCACACAGTTTGTCTCCCAGCTTGTTCGACGCCAACGCCACCGCACTGCCGCCGATGGTGATCGAGCGGGAGGCGAACGACCCGAAGCCGTACGTGATGCGGTCGGTGTCGCCCTGCACGATCTTCACCTGTTCGACGCCGATGCCGAGACGATCTGCGACGATCTGCGCCATGGTGGTCTCGTGACTCTGCCCGTGGCTCATCGTTCCGGTGGTCACGACGACGGTGCCGGAGGTGTCCATCCTGACCTCCGAGATGTCGAATCCGGGGACCACGTTCATCTTGCGGGCCGCGAATGCGCTGCTGCCGTATCCGGTTCGCTCGCTGAAGCACGAGTAGCCGATGCCTATGTGTCGGCCGTCTGCGGTCGCCCGCTCCTGAAGGTCGTACCAACCGCCGTCCCGCAGCGTCTGCTCGCACAGGTTCAGGGCCTCGAGGTACGAGCCCGGGTCGTAGGTGATGTTGTTGACACCGGTGTACGGGAAAGCGGTGATCACGTTGCGCCGCCTGATCTCCACCGCATCGAGCGCCAGTTCGCGAGCCGCTCGCTCGAACAGCCGCTCCATCACCATCACGTACTGCGGGCGTGACACTCCGCGGTACGGCGCGGTCGGTGCCTTGTTGCTGAACACCGAGCGCCCTCGTACCCGGTACGCCGGAACCTGGTACACCCCTGGCATTTCCGCCGACGCCATCAGCGGCTCGATACCCGCGGTGAACGGGTAGCAGGAGTACGCGCCCATGTCGCACACGACATCCGCGTCCAGGCCCAATATGTGTCCCTCGGAGTCGAACGCTGCCCGCACGTCGTACTGCTGTTCGCGCGCCAGGAACGAGGCCGTCAGTGCGTCCTTGCGGTCCTCGATCCATTTCACGGGACGGCGGAGCTTCAACGCTGCCGCGGCGACTGCAATTTCCTCGCGACCGACGACGCACTTCTGCCCGAAGCCGCCGCCCATGTCGGGTACCACGACGCGCACCTGGCGCTCGTCGAGTCCGAGGCAGAGCGCGGTGACGGTGCGAACCTGGTGTGGGACCTGCGTGCAGATATAGATGATCAATTGCTCGTCGCGGTCGTCCCAGTACGCGATGCATCCGCGGGTCTCGAGAGGCAGTGCGTTCTGACGTCCGGTTCTGGACTGCACGGACACCACGGTGTGCGCGTCGTCGAATATCTCGTCGATGCCGTCGGTGGCGAACATCTGCACGTCCACGACGGTGTTGTTCGGAACCGAATCGTGAACCAGCGGCACGCCTTCGGACATGGCCTGATCTGCGGAGGTGACAGCGGCGACAGTCCGGTACGACACTCGTGCCGCTTCGAGTCCGTCCTCGACGCTGTAGGCGTCGGCGGCGACGACGATGGCCAGCGGCTCACCGACGTAGCGCACGACGTCGTGCGCCAGCACGGGCATGTCGGTGGGCACGAATTCGGTCAGAGGACGGGACAATTCGGCTCGGATCGGCCTCAAGTCCAGGTCCGCCGCGGTGAACACACCGCGCACTCCCTCGACTCCGGCGACATCACCGACGTCGAGACCGGTGATGGCTCCGGCCGCGACGGTGCTGCGGACGAACTGCGCGTGCAGCATGCCCGGCATCGCGATGTCGTCGACGAATCTGCCACGGCCGGTGAGCAACCGTGGATCTTCCCGGCGTGCGACCGAGGTACCGACGAATTTCGGCGTGAGAACCTGATCGACGCTCACGTGGGCACCCCCTGCGACACCAGCGCGTCGCTGCAGGCTTCGACGACCAACGTGCGCACCAGGGTGCGGCGGTACTCGGCGGTGAACATGCCCTCGTCCTCCAGTTCCAGTGCTTCGGCTGCGGCGTCCGCGCAGTCGGCGAACGTTCCACCGGCGGCGAGCGCGGCTTCTCCTGCGGGCGATCGCATCGGGGTCGCGCCGACCCCCGCAAGGGCGACGCGTCCGCCGACCACGGCCACGCCGTCGAGATCGAGGGACACTGCTGCGCCCACGATCGCGAAATCTCCCTGCCGCTCGGCGTATTCGGTCACTGCGGCATGCGGTGCCGGGTTCGGGAACACGATCTCGACGATCATCTCGTCGAACGCGAGATCGGTGGAGTAGTACCCGAAGAAGAACGAATCTGCCTCGACGGTTCGCCGCCCCCGCACGCTCTCGACGACGATGCGGGCGTCCAGCAGGATGGCGAGCAAGCACCATTCGGCGGTGGCGTCCGCATGGGCGATGCTGCCACCGACGGTGCCGCGGGTACGGATCGGGTAGTGCCCCACCCACCGCATGGCATCGCGTAGAACAGCGAAGTCTGTTCCCACGTCGCCGGATTCGACGTCATGGTGGGTGGTGAGCGCTCCGATGTGCAGGCCGTCGGATTCTCGGCGGATGTAGCTCAGAGTGTTCAACCCACCCACGTCGACCAGATGCCCGGGCCGGGCGAGGCGGAAGTTCATCATGGCGACCAGGGACTGGCCTCCGGCGATGATCTTCGCGTCCTCGCCCAGCTCGGCCAGCAGGCGCACTGCACCCGAGACATCGCGCGCCCGGTGGTAGTCGAACTGTGCGGGCTTCATCAGACCCGAGCCTCGCCTGCGACTACCTCGGTGGGTTCGTCGACCAGGGTGTCGAGTTCGCGGCCCTTGGTCTCGGGTGCGAAGTACGCCATCCAGATCACCGCGAACAACACGAACGCGGTGACGATGCCGAAGGTCAACGGCAGACCCAGGATCGGCCACATGACGGAGCCGAAAAGCAGCGGCGCAAAGCCCGTGGCCACCCGACTGACCGAGGAGGCGTACCCGAATCCCGAGGCGCGAATGTTGGTGGGATACAACTCCGACACGTAGCAGTACAGCACGGGGATGGTCAGCTGGATGACGAATCCGAAGATGCCGAGCCAGATCAGCGCTGCCGATTGAATGTCGAGCATGACGGCGAACATGACCAGCGCACTGCCGGCGATCGGGCCGGACAGTCCGATGACCCACTTGCGTCCGAAGATCTCGACGATGAACGCGGAGGTGAGCACACCGACGATACCGACTCCGGTCATGAGCGTCGTACCGGCGAAGGCCGCGAATTCCCCGTAGCCCTCGGCCCGCAGGATGGACGGCATCCAACTCAGCGCGGCGTAGTACAGCAGCATGATCGACACGAACAGCATCCACGCTGCGGCAGTGATACGTGGGCTGTAGCGCCACACCGATTTCAGCTGCGTCAGAGCAGCTTTCATGCCGCCTGGACCCTTCGGGGCGGTATCGGCGACGATGACGTACTCGACGGCGTCCGATCCGGTACGAGTCACCATGTCGTCTATGACGGCACGGGCCTCGACTTCACGGCCGACCTTGGCGAGGTAGATCGGCGACTCCGGGATGCCGCGCCGGACCCAGAACAGCAGCAGCGCAGGCAGAACCATGAACAGCAGCATGTAGCGCCAGCGAACATCGCCGTCGATCGGGACGAGCAGTGTTGCCACGACGCCACAGATGGTGGCACCGATCGGCCACCAGACGTCCATCGCGGACAGAATCTTGCCGCGAATGCGACGTGGCGAGAATTCGCTGACCAACGCGTAGTCCACCGGGATGCAGCCGCCGAGGCCGAACCCTGCGAGGAACCTCAGAACGATGAAGATCTCGAAGCTCGGTGCGAAAGCACCGAGGACCGAGAACAGCGCAAAGATCAACAGCGTCAACGAGAATGCGCGTTTTCGCCCGACGCGGTCGGCGATCGTTCCCCACACGACGGCTCCGACGGCCATACCGATCAGGTTGCCGGTGGCGACGAGACCGCGCTCGGCCTGGGACAGATCCCAGTAACTTCCGAGCAGGGGCGTCAAGAAGCCGTTCAGCGCCACGTCCCAGGCGTCGAACATGTAACCCAGCCCGCCGATGATGAAGATCTTGCCCTGCACTCCCCATTTCCAGGGGAGCTCCTGTACTACCTGATCACCAGTCTTCATCGCAGCCTCCGGCTCGGTGTTGTGGTCCGAGATCGTCATCGGACGAACGAGTAATGGAATTTCTCGTCGTCGCTGTCGTCGAGCGGTGTACCGCTCCACAGCCAGTCGTACGAGATGTCGGACTCCCCATCGAACGACGCCAGTGTCGCGTCCCGCTTCTGCTGCTCGGGTCCATCGGGTATGTGGTAGAAAGTCTTGTTCTGCAGGCTCGCATCCTGCACCATCCGCGCGTGCCGGGCCCGACGAAAGACGTAGCGCGCCAACGCGTCGTCGATTCCGTTCGAGGTCACCTTCGCGAGTTCCTCGGCGAGCACCGCCGCATCTTCCATGGCCTGCGATGCGCCCTGCGCCTGGTACGGCAGCATGGCGTGGCAGGCATCGCCCAGCAGCGCGACGCGTCCGTCGGTCCAACGCGGGTCGGGTCTGCGGTAGTAGAGCGCCTGGCACAGCACGTTCTCGTCGGCCTTGGACAGCATCGCGTGGGCGCGGTCGTCCCAGTCCGGGAACGTCGCCATCAGTTCCTCGGGCCCGACGAGCCGCGGTCCGCCGTCACGTACTTCATCCGTACACGGTGCCAACGCAACGACATTGAGGTACTCGCCGTTGCGGATCATGTAGTGCACCAGGTGACGGTCGGGTCCGTACCAGATGGTGCTCTGGTAGCGATCTACGAGCCAGCGGGTTGCCGGATCCTTGACGATACGGTCGCCGGGAATGAGTGCGCGATACGCCATTTCGCCGGAGAACACCAGCGTGTCGGGCAGGCCGATGAGATCGCGTACCGTCGAGCGGATTCCGTCGGCTCCGATGAGCAGATCCGATTCGTACCGTCGTCCCGCTCCGGTGACTGCGACGGGCCGCATCGGGTCGGTGCGGTCGACCTCGACGACCTTCGCGTCGGTCTCGAACACTACAACCGGGCCGGGGCCGTCGGGGTCGAGGCACTGCGCATGAATGGCAGAGTGCAGGTCTGCGCGGTGGTAGTGCCAGTACGGCGCGTTGAACGTCTTCTTGCAGTATTCGCCGAGCGCGGTGAGCGCGATGACCTTCCCGTTCTCCCAGCGCCTGCGCACCTGATCCATCGGCTCGGTTTTGATCTCTTCGAGTTTCTCTCGCATACCGAGGGCGATGAGAATGCGGCTGGCGTTCGGTGCGGTCTGGATGCCTGCTCCGACCTCGCCTAGCTCGGCGGCGGCTTCGAGTACCGTCACCTTGATTCCTCTGTGCCGCAGCGAAAGCGCTGCGGTCAGCCCGCCCAGGCCGCCGCCGGCGACGACCACTTCGATCGGAGCCATGTCAGTTCTCCACCAATCGACCTTCGGTGACGACGTCGATGCCGTCGATGGATACGGTGCAGGCGCGCATTCCGATGTCGAGGTGTGCGTATGAGTCTCGGCCGAGTACAGGGTGCGGGCCGGTGGACCACAGGAAACTGCCGGCGAACGCTCGCGCGTCCATACCCATGATGTCGTCCTTGCCGTACATCGCGGCCGCGAACCAGTCGCCGGTCTTCATCAAGCCCCAGCCCATGTGGGACAGGTAGCGCGCCCACTTGTCGTTGGAGTCGGCGAAGAACATGTTGAGCAGTGCAGCTTCACCGCCGCCGGTCACCTCGTCGATGTGGCCGTTGGTGACCGTCAGCGTCGTCTCGTCCCGGACGTATTCCTTGAACGGCAACAAGATATCGCCCTCGGACAGCACGATCTTTCCGTTCGAGATCTCCGGCCAACACAACACCATGGTGGACGGCCAGTGATCCCAGCGGCCCTTGTCGTCGGCGAAGCCCACCTGGAACTCGGGCTGCGAATTGCTCAGTTGCACGGTGAGATCGGTACCGGCTTCGTTGGTGATGCGCATGGTCGAACCGTTGCGGATCAGATCGACGCCTGCCTGGACCCGCTCCTTGTCGCCGTCCTGCGGCATATTCCTGATAAGCACGTCCGGGGCGTCGCACACGAAGATGATGCGTGTTCCGGCGGCCAGGATCTCTTGCTGGATAGGCGCGTGAATGAAGCCCTCGCTGGTCAGATCGACCACGAGATCAGCTCCCTTGAGCATGTCCTGTGCGACCGAACTGTTCATGACCGACACAAGACCGGGGCCCGCACCGGTGTGGGTGCTCGGCATCGGTGCCGGACTGCCGCCGGGAACGGTGGCCGAAAGTACCTGTGCCCCCAAACTTTGAGCCGCTCCGAAGGCAGCCGAGACGTAATCCCCACGGCTCGAAGGCTCCGCGAGAATCACCACCTGCTCTCCTGGCTGCACTTTGCACAGCTCGAGCTGACGGGTGAACGCGCGCAGGAGATCAGCTGATCGCAGATCGAACATCTCGGTTCCTCTCGTGAGGGTTCTCGGTTGAATCGTTCTCGGTGATTCCGCCCAGGCGGGCAAGGTCTTTCAGATAGGGAATTTCGTCGCGTGCGTCGAGCAACTCACGGCGAGTCACTGTTGCCGAGACCGATCCGACGCTCTCGTCCATCTCGACGATGGTGCGACCTTGCGGTCCGACTATGACGCTGTGGCCCGCGAACCGTGGGCCGTCGCCGGTCTGTCCGGTGAGTCCGGCGGCCGCGACGACGACGCCGTTCTCGAGTGCTCGGGAACGGGTGAGCAACTTCCACACGTGCAAACGGACGTGTCCGAATGCCGACGGTACGGCGATCACATCGGCTCCTCGCTGGACGAGGTCGCGGACCGTCTCGGGGAACCCTGCCTCGTAGCAGATCACGACGCCGATGGTGCCGAACGGAGTGCTGACCAGCAGTCCGCTCTCAGCGCCAGGAGTGAACACCGATTTCTCTCGGTCCCACAGAAAGCGCTTGTGTCCCAGAGCGATCAGGCCGCCCGGGCCCACGACGAGCGAGCTGTCGAAGACGATTCCGTCGGCATCACGAAACGCGATGGCCGTCACCAGAACCGTGTCGGTCTCGGCGGCCAGCGCTCCGAGTGCGGTCGACGTTCGACCGGGTACGGACTCTGCCATGGTTTCGACGCCGTCGAGATCGTAACCGCTGGCGAACAATTCGGGCAGAACGATCACCTTCGACCCGCTCGCGGCGAGAGCCTGCACCTCTGCGCGCACCGCGTCGATGTTCTGCTGCCAGGCTCCGATTCGCGAACCGGTCTGCACCACAGCGATATCGAACGTATCGACAACCGACTCGGTGTCGACGCCGCGCAGCCGGGCCGAGGCGGTCACTGCGCCACCCGGTTCATGTCTGTGGTGTAGAACGGGCCAGCCAGCCTGCCGAGAAAACGGTGTTCGAGAGTATCGACGTGCAGGTCGGCAGTGAGCAGGCCAGGCCTACTGGTCACCGCCGTCACGGTCCCCAACACCAGAGTGTCCGTGCCGAGTGCAATTTCCTGCATCGTGCGGCATTCGAGAGACACCAGGGATTCGAGCACCGACGGGGCCTCGACCGACACCGACGGCACCGCGGTCATGTGCGAGAGCTCGAATTCGTCGACATCGGCATCGACGGTGGCGAAACTCGCGGTCACCGCATCCACGGTGTCGGCGGACGGGATGTTGACGACGAATTCGCCGGTGTCGCGAATGTTGACCAGTGTGTCCTTGAGCTCTCCGGGGAACCCGATGCGTTCACCGATGGAGATCATCAGCGTCGCCGGATTGCGCGAGGCGACGTTGAAGAAGCTGAACGGTGCCAGGTTGCGGACGCCGTCGCCGGAAACGGTCGAGATCCATGCGATCGGACGAGGCTGCACCGCACAGGACAGCAGTTTGTACACATCCCCCGACGACATCGATTCGATGTCGTGGCGGGTGCGATCCGTGAGCTCCAGAGAGTCGCCTACCTGGGAAGTCATCGAAACGAGCCTTCTTTCGCTTGCTGTGCAACCGGTCGTGCAACCGATTGCGTTGCCCTGACGATAGAGGGGTTTCTCGGTCGATGTCGAGCTTTGGGCCACAAATCCGAAACCAATTAATGGCACCGTTACACGGGCACCGGCTGCGTAACCTGCGCCTTACTCGCCGCGCATCCCGGCCCTGGCCGTATCGATCGGACTGCCGTCTCGACGCGGCGGCCCGTACCCCTCCGAGGACCCGTCGACAATGCGAACCTCGTCCTCCCACGGAACTCGGTAGGTTCCGTCGGCGAGATCGCGGACGTAGGTGTACGGGCAGTCACGCGCCCCTCCATCGAGCGCGGTGTACCCACGATGCCCCAGTTGATAGATGTTGTTCTCCACTCCCCACTCGCGACGTGCCGCGTCGGCCCTGGCCGGCTCGATCGACACGGTCACCACCCGATCGGGTGTGGAATCGCCGCGCTCGATGATCGTTCCTTCGTAGTCGCACACCATCGCCTCCCCCATCGACGGGATGCCGTTGCCGTCCTCCCCCGCCAGACAGACCGAGGCCGTGTACGCCAGGTTGTGGAATGCATTGGCCTCGTTGGTGATACGCCAGGACTGCCGAAGAGGGAACTTGTAGCCGGCCGTGCGCAGCAACACGTTGGCACCACGGTAGCTCGCTTCACGGGCGACTTCGGGGAACATTCCGTCGTGACAGATCAACAGCGACAGCACCGAACCCTTCGGTCCCGGGCAGACCGGCAGACCGATGTCGCCGGGCTCCCACGGCTCCTTGGGCGTCCAGGGGTGAAGTTTGCGGACGTACAGGGCAATCTCACCCTGATCGTCGACGATTATTCCTGAGTTGAACGGCGCTCCACCGGGGTTGCGTTCCATGATGCTGAAGCACCCCCACACCGTCGACTCACGGCACGCGTCGCGCAATCGCTCCACCTGCGGACCGTCCATGTCGCACATCACCTCGTCGGACGCCCACGACGATTTGCGTAGACCGTGCAGCGAGTACTCCGGGAAGACCACGAGGTCGAGCGCCGCGAACCCGGCCTTCGCCTCGCGCAGCTGCCTGCACACGCGATCGGTCGTCGCGTCGACATCGTCCAAGCTCGTGATCAGCGGAACCTGCTGCTGAACCAGGCCGAGCGTGAGTGACGTCGGCGACGGATTGAGACCACCAAGACCTGTCATCTATTGTCCGTTCCTAGGGGCAACTTGTTGCGCAAACGATTGCGCACGGTGCTAGCTTAGGGGTCATCAGGGGTCGGGGCAGCGCCGACGGAGGATCGAGGGGAACCGCCAGTGGACAGCACCAGTTCGGGGAGCGTCACGCTCAAAACGGTCGCAGCGGCTGCGGGAGTGCATGTTTCGACCGTCTCTCGTGCTCTGCGACGCGTTGCGCTCGACCCGGCAGGTGCGAGCGCCGGAGATCTGCGATTGTTCGAGCTGGCCCGCGATATGGACTACGTCCCCAACCCCAACGCGGCGAGCTTGACCACCAAGAAATCCACTGCGTTCGGAGTACTCGTCCCGCGATTGACCGATGTGGTGCTCTCTGCGATGTACGACGCCATCGAGGAAACAGCGAATCGTGCCGGGTACGAGACCTTCGTCGCCAACACCCACGACGATCCGATTCAGCAGCGTCGACGCATCGACCTGTTGCTCGGCCGCAACGTCGACGGCCTCATCTTCGGTGATGCTCGCCTCGACAGCGAGAACCTCGAAAACCTCCAGCGCCGAGGGATCAAGTTCGTGCTCATCAGCCGCAGATACCCGGGCATGACCTCCGTGACGTGCGACGACCATCGGGGCGGCTACCTCGCCGGTGAGCACCTGGCCGGACTGGGCCACACCCGAGTGGGGATCGTGTCCGGCCCTGCGTGGGCCAGCACCGGAATCGACCGCTTGGAGGGCTGCCGCGCTGCCCTCCGCGACGCAGGCATCGACGTTCCGGACGAGTACGTACGGGAAGAGGGGTTCGATCCCGATGCCGGAAGGCGCGGGGCGAGCGCCCTTCTGTCGCTGCCGACTCCCCCGACGGCGATCTTCGCGACCAACGATTTCAGCGCCATCGGAGTGCTCGGCGTGCTGCGTCAGTCGGGTCTGCAGCCAGGACGCGACGTAGCCGTCGTCGGCTACAACGACATCTCGATCTGCAGCGAGTTGACCGTTCCGTTGACGACGATTCACAGCCCACACCGCGAAATCGGCACGCGCGCAGCAGAGATGCTGCTGGCGGTCACCCATGGACTTCCGGTGTCCTCGATGGCGTTGACACCGACCCTCGTCGTGCGCGACTCGACGGTTCCAGGACGGAGTCGTCTCTCACCCGTCGAGAGGACGACCGCGGATCAACGCGTCGGTACGTGACCGAGGCGGAGCCGTCGCCGGTCCTCGCTCGGTGACCGCAAGTGCTGCAGCAGCATTGGCCCGCAGCGCCGCGTCGTACAGACCGAGCCCACGGGACAGCCCTGCCAACAACACCCCGGCGTGAGCATCGCCCGCGCCGTTCGAGTCCACCGCCTGCACCTCGAACCCCGGAACCGATTGCGACGTCCGTCTACCGCCCGCGATTCGACAACCGTCCGGACCGGTACGGAGTACCACCGCCGCATCGGGCCGCACCCTCGTCACCAATTCGGCCGCGATGGAATCGATATCGACCTCATCCGTCATGAGCATGCCCTCGCGTAGATTCACGCTCACGACGTCGGCACGGGCGAGAACGGCGTCCACCACGTCGCGGTTCAGCGTGGCGATCAATGGAGACGGATCGAACAGCACCGTGACGTCCGCGGGAAGCGTCGGCAGCCACGCGGTCAATGCTGCGGCGTTGCTCTCGTGCGCCAGCCCGTAGCCGGTGACGTACACCAAGTCTGCACTCCGCACCCCTGCCGCCTCGAGGTCCCCGACACCAAGTTCCGCCTCGGCCCCCGGGTAGGTCACGAACGTGCGCTCGGTGTTCGCATCGACGAGGGCGATACAGAACCCCGAGTCCTGTTCAGACGGTGCGGTATTGACTATGCGGGCACCGCTGGCGGACAGAGCTTCGCGGACGATCGAACCATAGTGACCGGACCCGTATCTGCCGGCGAAGATCACCGGCAGATCATCACGAATCGCGGCGACCATCACGTTGAGTCCACCGCCCGCGGTCTCGTTCAGTGACGTCGCTACGACGTCACCTCCCGGAACCGGCACTTCGGGTACGGCCATCACCACGTCGACGATCACCTGACCGGTATGGATCAGTCGCGGACTCACCGAGAGACCGTCTCGGTCCGCCGCGCTCCACCGGTGACGAGATAGAGCCCGGCGGCGATCACGAACGACGCCACCCAGCCGAGTCCGTTGTCACCGATCCAGCTGCCGGACAGCGGTCCGGTGTAGATCACGTCGCCGTCCACCGTGATCGCAGTGAACAGGAAGCCCACCACGATTCCCGCCGCCCAGCTCGCGAAGGCGTACCAGTTGACTCCGCCGGTGTACCAGTAGCGACTGGTGTTGCCCACGTTCATGATCGATGCCGCGTCGTACGTCTTCCGTTTGATCATGTCCGTCATGAACACACCGAGCCATGCCGTCAGAGGTACGGCGAGAACCGAGATGAAGGTGATGAACGGTCCGTAGAAGCCGTCGGAGATCAGCATGAAATAGATGGCGCCGACGAACGTGACGAAGACGTCGACTCCGACCGCATAGACCCGCTTGATCCGGAAACCGAGGGTCAACGTGGTGAGACTGGCCGAATACACCGAAAGATGGTTGGACAACAGCAATCCGCCGAATGCGGTGATCAGATACGGAACGGCCATCCAGGCCGGCAGAATTTCTCGGATTGCCGCAACCGGATCCGATGCGGACGCAAGGCTGTTGTCGCCTGCCGACAGCAGCGCGCCGAGTCCGATCAGCAGAACGAGGGGAATTCCGGCTCCGGCCGCGCTGGACAGCACCAACGAGCCGGCTCCCACACTCTTTCGTTGATATCGCGACATGTCGGCTCCGGCATTCGCCCAACCGATACCTGTTCCAGCAGCTATGGTTCCGACACCGATGACCATCGCACTGATGGATCCGGCCGGGGTACTGGTCACTGCAGTCCAGTCGACGGTGGCGATCAGGAAGATTGCGACGAAGATGTTCAGCGCACCGAAAATCCACGTGGACCAGCGTTGGATGACGAGGATCGCCGCATGCCCCAGACCGCTGACCACCAGTGTGAGCACGATGAAGACGACGATGGAGACGATCGTGACGACGGCATGATCCTTCGCGACGCCGGATCCACCGAAGATCAGTGTGAAGATCGACAGCAACACGAATGCCGCGGTCGTGGTGTTGACGGTTTCCCAGCCGAGTCGCGACATCAGCGAGACCAGTGTGGGGCCGATGTTTCCGCGAACCCCGAAGGTGGCTCGCGACAACGTGAGACTCGGTGCCCCGCCACGTTTACCGGCAATCGACACGATTCCAACGATGGCGAACGAACCCGCCGCGCCCACCAGGGCGACAATCAATGCTTGCCAGATATTCAGACCGGTGAAGACCACCAGGGTAGCCCCGAGCGGTAGACCGAGAATGGAAATGTTCGCGGCGAACCACACCCAGAACAACTGCAGCGGATTACCGTTGCGCTCGTCGTCCGGGACTGGCTCGATCCCCCGAGTTTCCAGGGACAATACGTCGACTGTCGTGTCCGATGCAGACGTGGAAGCGGATGAGGTCATGGTTGTGCTCCAAGGGTGAGTCGAACTGTGTCAGTTCGTGTTACGGAGAGCAAGCAGTCGGTCGACGATGGGCTCCAGATCGAGCTTGTTCACGTCGGTTACCGTTCGTATCGCTTCGCCGGGCCACGCTGCCAGGCCGCCGACGGCACCGCGAATTGCGCCGGCTATTGCTGCGATCGTGTCGGTGTCGCCGCCGATGGTGGCGGCTGCCAGTACGACGTCCCAAGGGTCGTCGTACGCAACGGCCAGAGCGAAGGCCGCTACCACTGATTCCTGTGACGCGACGGACGTGCCGATGACGTCTGCCACTGTGTCCGTGATGGGCCGGTCGGCGGACTTGCCGACCAGCTCGACTGCCCAACGAATACGGGCTGCGATGTTTCCACCGGCGACCCAATATCCCCGGGTGGCCCCCTCGGTGGCGGCGGCGACACCGATGTCGACCGCCTCGTGCAATTCCGCACCCGCGATCCCGGCGCTGATGGCTCCGGCAACCGCTGCGGCGGAGGCTATTCCGAGTGACGTGTTGTGGGTGACGAAACTGCAACTGTAGATCGCGTCGACGAACGGCGCGATACCGCCGTCCAACGATGCCGCAATTGCCGCAGGTGTGATTCGCATGGCCGCACCGTTGGTGCTGCCGAACTTGCCCGCCTCGTTCGGGTCGGAGCCGTCGAGTATTCGTTCCACAGCTCGCTTGGTGGACGGCCCGAGCAGATCCAAAGATCCGCGCGCGGACATCTCGGACTCCCACGCGATCAAGGCGCGGGCGAAAGCCGAGGGATCGACCCTACCGTCACCGTCGATGATCAACTGGGCCAACATGATCGCCTGCTCGGTGTCGTCGGTGATCGAGCCCGCCGACATGCCGTGCGCGATCCGCTGACGGGGACCGGCGGCGACGAATCCGCGTAGTTGGCCGTAATCCTCAGCAATGTCCCCGCGACACATCGATTGCGTCGGCATTCCCAGCGCGTCTCCCAGCGCCAGGCCATAGAAAGCCCCGAGGGCGCGATCGCGTGAAGCAGACATCGAAACAGTCCTCGCAGAGAGTGGGGTCATCGGTCAGGAATTGAAAGTGAGATGGAGCCGAAATCGGTCGGGCGCGAGCAGGCTGACGACCTTCTCGACGAACCGACCCGACGCGTCTCGACTGACACGAATGCTGTGCAGGTACGGGGTGCCCACCGGCACTTCGAGAACGGCTGCATCGGCCGCGTCGACGGGAACCACCGAGACCCATTGCTCGCCGCTGGCAGCCACGAGCCCCGCAGACCTCAAGGTTGCCGTCAGCGATTCTTCTACCAATCCGTTCTCGGGCAGGTCCGCAAGCGAACCGAGCGCCGGAACACGGCTACGCTCCAGCGACACCGGTCGCCCGTCGACCACGTGCCGCACTCGGTCGACGGCAACGAAGTTCAACGTGGAAGTACCGGCCTCGGCTGCCAACTCGGGGTCGACGATGCGCTCGACCCGGAGAGTGCGGGTGTGCATCTCGACGCCCGCGGAGGACAGGGCCCGCGCCCATCCGTCCGCAGTCTCGATCTGATGACCATCGAAGGTGACGAGTGATCCTATGCCGCTTCGCTTTTGGATGAGGTTCTGTTCTTCCAATTCGCTGAGCGCCGATCGGATGGTTCCGCGACTGACCGAGAACTCGCGGGCAAGGTCGTTCTCTCCGGGCAAGAACGAGCCTGAGGGGATGTCGCCGGACTCGATGGTGTTCTTGAGCGAGGCGAGTACCTGTTGGCGCTTGTGCCGTGCGCGTTCCGGTGTGCGCTGAGTCATAGCGGGCTCGGTCATGTCAGTACCGTACATCCCACGAATGAACCTGTACAGAGCCTGTTCATTTGAATGTCGCCATCGGCAGACAGCACGTCAGGACAGCCCCAGTCTTCGATGAGTGCTGGCAGGAATTTCGCCACGTGACGGAGATCGCGTCGGGCCTCTACCTGGGCTTTGCTCTTGCGGTAGCGATCGCGCTGCACTTCTATGTTTCGTACACCCTCGGCGCCGGGAAGGCGTCGAGAATGCGCACAGGGCACATCGACCCCGAGGCGCGCTACTACATCCGAGGAGAAAAACTATGTCCACCACAGTGGCCGATCAACTCGTTCGCGGACTCGTCGACGCCGGAGTTCGGCGCATCTACGGAATCGTCGGCGACAGTCTCAACCCGGTGGTCGACGCGGTGCGTCGGACCGGAGGGTCGGCCAAGGGCGGCATCGACTGGATCCATGTTCGCCACGAGGAAGCCGCGGCGTTCGCGGCATCGGCGGACGCGCAGACCACCGGCACCCTCGCCGTGTGCGCCGGCTCCTGCGGACCGGGTAACCTGCATCTGATCAACGGGCTGTTCGACGCACACCGTTCCGGCGCACCGGTTCTCGCGATCGCATCCCACATTCCCAGCAGCGAGATCGGGTCGGGGTACTTCCAGGAGACGCATCCCGATCGCCTGTTCGTCGAATGCTCGCTGTACAACGAGTTCGTCTCCACCGCCGAGCAAGCACCGCGCGTCTTCCGCGCCGCGATCAACGCAGCGATCACCGGCGGCGGAGTATCGGTGGTGACGCTCCCCGGTGACATCGCCGAGCTGTCCGCTGCCGGCGCAATGGATCCCATCGCCATTCCGTCGACTCCCGTCGTCACTCCGCCCGCCGCCGACATCCAACAGCTGGCCGACGCCATCAACAAAGCCGAGAAGGTCGCGATCTTCGCCGGCTACGGCGTCAAGGGTGCCCATGACGAGGTCGTCGCATTCGCCGACACCATCGGCGCTCCCGTCGGACATTCGTTGCGCGGCAAGGAGTTCATCCAGTACGACAACCCGTACGACGTCGGCATGACCGGCCTGCTCGGCTACGGAGCTGCGCACGCCGGTATCCACGACGCGGATCTGTTGATCCTGCTCGGCACCGACTTTCCGTACCAACAGTTTCTTCCCGAGGATGTCGCGACCGCGCAGATCGACATCGATCCGACCAAGTTGGGCCGCCGTACCTCGGTGAAGTACCCCATCCACGGAGACGTGAGTGCAACTCTGAACGCGTTGGCTCCGTTGGTCACTCGCAAGACCGATCGCCGCTACGCAGAGAAGTGGTTGGACAAGCACAACGACCTGATGGGCAAGACAGTCGGCGCGTACACCCGCAATGCCGAGAAGCTCGTGCCGATCCATCCCGAGTTCGCCGCGTCCGTGCTCGACGATCTGGCCGACGACGATGCCGTGTTCACCACCGACACCGGTATGTGCAACGTGTGGACCGCCCGATACATCAACCCCACCGGCAGAAGAGCTTTCGTCGCGTCGATGCTGCACGGCTCGATGGCCAACGCGCTACCGCACGCCATCGGGGCGCAGTTCGCGCACCCGGGCCGTCAGGTCGTCTCCATCTCGGGTGACGGTGGATTCTCGATGATGCTCTCCGAACTCCTCACCGTGGCGATGTACAAGTTGCCGGTGAAGATCGTCATGTTCGACAACTCGACCCTGGGCATGGTCAAGGCCGAGATGCTCGTCGACGGCCTCCCCGACTTCGGTGTAGACGTGCCACAGGTCGACTACACCGGAATCGCCAAGGCTGCGGGCATTCACGCGCAGCGCGTAGACCAGCCGGGTGATATTCGCGGCGCACTCGAAACCGCGTTCGCCACGGACGGGCCTGCCCTGGTGCAACTGATCACCGATCCGCTGGCACTGTCGGTGCCGCCGACCCTCACCGGCGAGCAGCTCAAGGGCTTCGCGCTCGCGATGAGCAAGGTGGTTCTCAACGGCGGTGTAGGAGAAGCAGTTCGGATGGCGAAGTCGAACCTGCGTAACGTTCCGCGTCCCTGATCGAGACCCAGCACCGGTGGTACGGCCTGTACCACCGGTGCTGTCGTCTACCGGATCTTGTCCCACAGCTCCCGCTGCGCCGCACGAGGATCCTGCACCGAAGCCGACACCTCGTCGAATGTCATGACCGTTCGCTCCGCCCTGTACGGGGCCCAGCCCGGGTCGCCTGCCGTGACAAAGTCCACCCAGGCGCGGTGAGTCCGGTCGGCGAGTTTCTGCGGAGGGTTCGGCCCGAGGAGCAACCCTCCGGTGCCCTCGGCGAGGTTGTCGAAGACGAACGGGATCTCGATTGCATGGCAGGCACCCAGCTTGCCCTCGTACGACGGTGACGGCCAAGCGAATTCGTACATATACGTCGCGGAACCCGAACGAGCCTCGGCGATACGGATGACAGGAATTCGGAAGAACCAGTCGGTCATCGCGGCCATCATGACCTCACCTGCGGTGGCGTCGGGTGTGTTGGCGCGGTAGAGCTCGAGCACCCGGTCTGCGTCGGCGCCCATGCCCGCCACGGCCATTCGCAGCAGATTCTCGTCGATGTGCCGGAACACCCCGCTGGGTACGAAGAACAGCGCATGTTCGTCGGAGTTGGATCCGACCATGATCTCGACGTCTGCGGCGGAGCCGGCGGCGATCGCATCGATCGGCCGGGCCGGCACCACATCCCCGTCGATGTGCGGCTCGTACGCCATGACGTTGAGGACCAGCTCGCCCCACAGACGCGGATCGGGTTGCTTGGCAATACGATTCGACAGCGCGGTCTGCGCGGCCGTCAAGTCCGCCACCGGCACCGAACCGAAACCCTCGACGGTGGGTTCCACACCGAGGTCCGACGCCAACGCCGCGGTCACCTTTTTCGCGGTCTCCTCCGTCAGCACATGGTGCCCGCCGCCGCTCTGCAGGATGGCGCGGCGGAACAGCCCCTTCGCGCGAGGCATCGACAGCAGAGTGCCCACACTCATCGCGCCCGCCGACTCCCCCGCAACCGTCACCTGGGCGGGGTCGCCGCCGAACGCCGCAATGTTGGCGGCCACCCATTCGAGCGCCGCAACCTGATCCAGCAGACCGCGGTTGGCGGGCGCTCCGTCGATCGCCAGGAATCCGTCGACGCCCAATCGGTAGTTGATGGTGACGCACACGATTCCGTCGCGGGCGAACGCGGTGCCGTCGTACGTGGGTACCGCGCCGCTGCCGTTGGTGAACGACCCACCGTGAATCCATACCAGTACCGGCAACCCCGCAGCCTCGACGTCGGGCGTCCAGACATTCACGTTCAGGCAATCGTCTCCGTCGATCGCCACCTCGGACAGAATCTGGTCGATCGGGCTGGGAAATCCGGGCTTGGGAGCCGTCGGGCCGAATTCGGTGGCCTGCCGGACGCCCTCCCACGACTCGGGTTGCTGTGGTGCCTGGAAGCGGTGTGCACCGAAGGGCGGTGCCGCGTACGGGATTCCCTTGAAGGCGCTCACCCCCGCAACTGTGCGACCACTGAGTTTCCCTTGCGCGACCTCTACGACCGGGTTCATCGGTTCCTTTCGGTTTCGAACGTGAGAACTCCATAGTGCACTCCCGGCCCACGTCGTCGACCCCGGTTGCGGTTATTCTCGACGGACCGCCCAAACCGGACATCGCGATCCGGAACTCGACCGTTTCGGAAGGCTCCACGATGGCCATCGACTACACCCGCAAGCCCTCCCAGCCCGCCCAGCCCGCCGCGTCGGTCAACCTGAGCAAGGTGACGCTGTCCAAGGCGTCGCCCACCATCAGTTTGACCAAGTCCGGTGAGAAGCAGGGGTCGATGCGGGTGAATCTCAACTGGTCGAGCGGGGCACCTGCCGCGCAACCGAAGAAGAAGGGCTTTCTGGCGAAGCTGGCCGCCGCGTCGTACGGCACCGGAGGGGTCGACCTCGACCTCGGCTGCCTCTACGAGCTGCGCGACGGTTCCAAGGGCGTCATTCAGGCACTGGGAAACAGCTTCGGGTCGTTGCAGCAGCCGCCGTTCATCGCGCTCGACGGCGACGACCGCTCGGGCTCGGTCAGCGGCGGAGAGAACATGCACATCAATCTCGCCGACCCCGACAAATTCACACGCATTCTGATCTTCGCGATGATTTACGACGGCGCGCCCAACTGGGCTGCGGTCGACGGCGTGGTGACCCTGTACCCCACCAGCGGTCCACAGGTGGAGGTTCGCCTGGACTCGGCCGAGAACTCGGCACGGATCTGCTCGATCGCGTTGCTGCAGAACACGTCCGCCGGGATCACCGTGACGCGCGAGGTGGAGTACATCCAGGGCAGCCAAGCCGATCTCGACAAGAAGTACGGCTGGGGAATGAAGTGGGCTGCCGGCCGAAAGTGACCTAGGACGCTGGTTTCGGTTGCGGCGGAACCATTTCCAGTCGCACACCGATCAAGCGAACCTCTCGACTGTGGTCGAGCCGGTCCACCAGGGCCACCGCGGCCGACGTGAGAGTCGCTGCATCGAAGGTTGGCGGGCCCGCGATCGGCGCGCTGACGGTATGCGTCTCGAACGGGGCATACCGGATCTTCAATGCTGCGCGGACCGCAGGTCGGTTCTCGCTTGCGATGTCTGCGAGCACCTTCGACGTCAAATTCGCGACCTCGTCCCTGATCACGGTCCAGTCGGCGACGTTGGTCTGGAACGTGACTTCCCGACTATGAGATCGCGCGACCCACGGTTCGGATGTCACCGGGGACAGCTCGATCCCCCTACCCTTCGTACCGAGCCACGGCCCGATCTTCGGCCCGAACGCCGCGGCAAGGTCTGCGTCGTCCGCATCGGCCAATTCACGGACGGTGGTGATACCGAGTGCAGCAAGCCGGGTGGAGATCTTCTTGCCGATTCCCCACAGCGCATCGGTGCCGCGCTCTCCCATCACCTCGTACCAATTGTCCTGGGTGAGTTGGTAGATACCCTGAGGCTTGTCGAAATCGGTGGCGATCTTCGCTCGAAGCTTGTTGTCCCCGATCCCGACCGAGCAATGCAGCCCGGTCGCATCGAACACCGCGTCGTGCACGGTCCTGGCGAATGTCCTCGGATCGTCGGTCTCGACGCCCAGGAAGGCCTCGTCCCAGCCGATCACCTCCACCACCACCCCGAGGGAACGCAACGTGTCCATCACCGTCGCCGACGCCTCGTCGTATGCCGGCTTGTCGACGGGAAGAAAGACGGCGTCGGGAATCTTCTTCGCTGCGATCCGCAGCGGCATTCCGGATCCGACGCCCTTCGCCCGCGCCTCGTAGGACGCCGTCGACACCACCCCACGCTCGGTCGGATCTCCCCTGCCGCCGACCACGACGGCTTTGCCCACGAGGTCGGGGTTCCTCAGCACCTCGACCGCTGCGATGAATTGGTCGAGATCGACGTGCAGTACCCAGCGCCGCCGAGTGGCATCGGTCGACGCATGCTCGGTCGTGGTGGTCCCGGTCATGGTCACCAGTGTGCCCGTGGTGTCTCATGGCGCAATGACGAAATCGATATCTCGGACCATCGGCCGGATCGTGCTGGGAGCATTTCTCGTCTTCGCCGGTCTGAGCCATCTGTTCTGGGCACGCAGCACCTTCGCGGCCCAGGTACCGATATGGATGCCCGTCGACACCGACTTCGTCGTCCTGGCTTCGGGCGTCGTCGAGATCGTTCTCGGTCTTGCTCTCCTGTTCTGGACTGCTCGCTCAGCACTCGTGGGATGGGTGGTGGCCGCCTTCTTCGTCGCCGTCTTCCCAGGAAACATCTCTCAATTCGTCACGCACACCGACGCGTTCGGTCTCGACTCGGATGCCGCACGCGGCATCCGACTGCTGTTCCAACCCCTTCTGATCGTGTGGGCGCTGTGGTGCACCGGTGCCTGGGCACAATGGCGCGCCTCGAATGAGGGTCGCAGCCAGCGTCACTGAGCGGAGCTGTGCCCGGCGGGAACGATGCCGTGGTGTAACAGAGCCACGTCGGGATGTGCGCGCGTACGGGATTTCCAGGCGTTCGCCCCGTAGGTGTCGTAGATGGGGTTGGCGGGATCGTCCTCGACGCCACGTGAGTGCCGTGCCAGTTCCGGTGGCAGCGTGATGATCGGTACGACGGCATCGAGTGCGGGACTGAGGAAGTACGGCACCGATACCCGGTCGGTACCCGGCCCGGGGGCGATCACCCGATGCCGCGTCGCGCGGAGGTAGCCGCCCGTCGCCACTTCCAGCAGCTCACCGATGTTGACGATGAATGCGCCCTCCAGAGGCGGCACATCGACCCAGCTATCCGCGGTCGTCTCCACCTGCAAACCGGCCGAGTCGGGTTCGACCAGGAGCAGCGTCAACACCCCAGAATCCTTGTGCGCACCCACACCCTGTGAGTGATCCGGCGTCCCCGGGTAGCGCACGACTTTCATCAACGTTGCCGGCGCCGTGCCGAACGCGTCGTCGAACACGTGGTCGTCCGCGCCGAGAGAGGCCGCCCAATGTCTGAGCAGCGCGAGTCCGATCTGCGACACCGATCGCTCCCACTGCTCGAACGTCTCGCGGAAGCCCTCGGGCTCGGACGGCCACAGGTTCGGTCCTTGCAGATTCCAGTAGCCCTGCGCATGCTCGATCGCCGGCCGCTCGGGACCGATGTCGATCTGCTCGCGCCAATCGACCCGACCGTTGGTCAGCTCGCCGCCCACTCGCGAGTAGCCGCGAAAGTGTGGGCTCTTCAGTTGACTGATCTCGTCCTTGACGGCGTCGGGCACCGCGAAGAATGCCCGCGCCGAACGCAACACGTCGGCCATCCGGTCGGTGCCGATGCCGTGTCCGACGAGGTAGAAGAACCCCGAGTCGTGGGCTGCCTCGCGCAGAGCTCGTCGGAAGGTCTGTGGGTCGTGTTCGGACGACTCGAGATCGAGAACAGGGAGCATGACCCGATTGTCCTCCGCACCTGACGCGTCGGCCAGCAGTGTTGAGATTCGATGAATCTCCGTGCCCGGATGCCAGACTGGACGCCATGAGCCCGGAAGCACTCGACATCACCGTCGTCGGTCACGGCGAGGTGACCTACCCACCCGAACAATGCACGTTGTCCCTGACGGTGCGTACCGACGGCCGCAGCGCCGAGTCCGCGTCGGAGCCGGCGGGGCAACTCGTACGTGAGCTCACTCGCCTCATCGAACCCCTCTACAACAGTGAACACGGGCCGATCGATCGATGGACCATCGATCAGGTTCGGCGTTCCCGTCACCGCCCGTTCAATCAGGACGGCGAACAACTTCCGTACGTCTATCAGGCCGAAGCGTCCGTCGAAGTGAAGTTCAGCCAACTCGACCTGGTGGATGCCTTCGTGTACGCGGCATCCGCTCTCGACGGGGTCTCGATCGACCACTTCGACTGGGACCTCACCGAACCGAGCAGGAAAGCCCACACCCATGAGGTCCGCGAACGTGCAGTGCAGGATGCTGTGTCCAAGGCAGAGGCCTATGCGTCGAGCCTGGGAAGGGTGAATGTGACGGCCGTGGCCGTTGCCGATCCCGGACTGCTGACGGGGTCTGCCGAACGCGGCGTCACCGAGCCGACCCACCGCATGCTTGCCGCACAATCCGGGCCCGCCGCGTTCGCCCTGAAGCCCGAGAACATCACGATCTCCGCCAGCGTGCACGCCAGATTCACCGCCTCCTGACGTGGCGCGCCTACCCTCGAATACATGAACCGCGACGATGCCCGACGCCTCTGGCCCCGGCCACCGCTGTTGCCTCGTCCGATTCTGATGGACCAGCGGTGGGAACGACTCGTCTTCCTACACTGGCGAGTACCGAGTTCGGTTGTAGCGCCGCTGTTACCGGACGGGTGCGTACCGGACGAGTTCGACGGTTCGTCGTGGGTCGGTCTCATCGGGTTCCACATGGTCGGTGCTGGTCTCGGATATCGGCACCCGGTGCCGTACTTCGGGACCTTCGGCGAGATCAATGTACGGCTGTACTCGATCGACGCAGAAGGCCGACGCGGTGTCGTCTTTCGCTCCCTCGAGGCGACCCGACTCGCAGTCGTCGTGGGCACCAATGCCGCACGTATCCCCTACCGGTGGGCATCGATCGATATCGACGACGACAAGCGAGCAATTTCCTACCGAAGCCGGCGGCTGGCACCGCCGAAACGCGGTGCGACGACGGACTTCGGCATCGTCCGGGGCACACGCGACATGTCCGACGACCCGCTGGCGGTCTTCCTCACCGCACGCTGGGGACTGCACACCGCGCTGGGCGGACGCCTGCTGTACGTGCCGAACGTGCATCGACATTGGGCCCTGGTGGACGCGGAACTGACCCACTGCTCGGATCAGTTGGTTGAGGCTGCGGGTCTACCGGGGGTCTGTACTCGAACACCCGACTCGGTGCTGTACTCGGACGGGGTCGCAACTCAGTTCGGCAAGCCCTATGTGGTGCGTGGTCGGTAGAAGATGACGTGCCCGGACGACAACTCGACGACCCAGTCCCCGCCCGCGTCGGAACTGACAGTAACGCTCTCCCGAAGCACCAAGTAACCCGCGTCGAGCGGTAGATCGAAATTCAGGCAAGTTCAGTCGGAGAATTCTACTGAAGCATCGTCGCCGGTAGATATCCGAACGACGGTCGCACCGATCGAGGGCAGACCCTCCCGAGTGGATACTTCGTCGCTTCGGTGCGGCGGTGCCGGCCACGATTCGACGGTGCCCTCGGCACCACACAGCACGGTCGACCCGTCGGCCGCACAGAATTCCCACGACTCGACCTCGGGTCGTGGATGGGCCACAACTCGCGTCCGTCCGTCGAATGTCAGACGGAGAACACCGGATTCGTCGAACTCGGCATCATCGCAGACGAGACCGAGCAACACGGCGAACGCCCTGAGTCCCTCGAATTGATTGTCTTCGTCGACGACAAGATCATCTACGACGACTTCACTGAACGCGACAGTGGCACCGCTGTCGAATTCGATGGTCAGATCGAAATCGAGCAGAACCTTGTGGACGCGCTGGCCGTCGACGGGAAGTTTCATCGAACACGACTGTGCCACACGAATCCAGCGCGGTACACAGTGCGCACGCGTTCTTTCGATCGTGCTGTGTGGGTAGTGGTTTCGAATGCAAAATACCCCTGACCGTGAGGTCAGGGGCATTTTGGGATGTTGTGTTCGGCGGTGTCCTACTCTCCCACACCCTGTCGAGTGCAGTACCATCGGCGCTGGAGGGCTTAGCTTCCGGGTTCGGAATGGGACCGGGCGTTTCC
>NZ_NOZA01000009.1:0-204602 GCF_002258465.1 Rhodococcus sp. 05-2256-B1
CCTCTCGGTTGTCGGTGCAGTTGTGGTAACCACACCGATACCGGAGGTCCTCACCTATCTGTCGCTGCCACGCCGTCCACAACGTCCCTGCTCATTACAACTAGCCGTCAAACTTACCGAGGAGTAAGGTCGCCTCGCATGGCGAGCTACATCGTGACCGGCGGTACGGGGTTTCTGGGTAAGAACGTGCTGCCCCGACTTCTCGGACGTGATGCGGACGCCCTCGTCCATGTACTCGTTCGACCGCAATCGGTCGCTCGACTCGAGAAGCTGGCCGACGATCTGGACGGCGGCGACAGAATCCGCCCACTGATCGGCGATCTCGTCGAACCCGGGCTCGGCCTGAAAGACGTTCCGGCCGACGTCGATCACATTCTGCATCTCGGTGCCGTCTACGACCTCACGGCGGGAGACGAGCAAACCCCGACCAATGTCGCCGGAACAGCGTCGGTGGTCGAACTGGCAAAAAGGACCGGCGCTCGTCTGCACCACATCTCGTCGATCGCAGTGGCAGGTGACTACCGAGGGACGTTCTCCGAGAACGATTTCGACAAGGGGCAGAACTTTCCGACGGCGTATCACCGCACCAAGTTCGAGTCCGAGAAACTGGTTCGCGGCAGCTCCGCAGACTGGCGGGTGTACCGCCCCGCTGCCGTGGTCGGACACTCCGAGACCGGCGCGACAGACAAGATCGATGGCCCGTACTACTTCTTTCCACTGTTCGCCGAGCTGGCGAAACTGCCTCCGTTCCTGCCGATCACGGTACCCAAGATCGGACACACCAACCTGGTTCCGGTCGACTACGTCGCGGACGCCATCGTGGAACTGGTTCACCGAGACACCCCGTCCGGCAGCGTTTTTCACCTGGTGAATCCGGAGCCTCAGTCGATGGCCGAGGTGTACTCCGCATTCTCTTCGGCTGCCGGATCCCGCGCCAGAATCGTCGACATCCCAGGGAAGCTGGTTGCCCCCGTGGTGTCACCCACATCCGCAGCGGTTCGGAAACAACGCAACGCTGCGCTTCGCGATCTGGGCGTGCCGCCGGTGATGCTCGATCATCTAACTCTGCCGACCGTCTTCGAGTCCGCAACGACACAGAAAGCATTGCAGGGCAGCTCCATCGCACCGCCGCCGCTGCGGACGTACGCCGACCGCCTGTGGCAATACTGGATGGAGAATCTCGACCCCAAACGCAACCGCCGAGACGATCCACGCGGTCCGCTGTTCGGACGCCACATCGTCATCACCGGCGGGTCCTCCGGTATCGGCAGAGCCAGTGCGGAGGCCGCAGCGCGAAAAGGAGCGGTGGTCATCGTGCTCGCGCGCGGCCAAGATCAGTTGGACGAGGTCGTCGAGCAGATTCGCGCCGACGGCCATGTCGCTCATGGGTATTCGTGCGATGTCACCGACAGCGAGTCGGTCGAACGAACAGTGAAAGCAATACTGCACGACCACGGGCATGTGGACATGCTCGTCAACAGCGCGGGCCGATCCATTCGCCGCGCGCTCTACCGTTCCACCGACCGACTGCACGATTACGAACGCACCATGGCCGTCAACTACTTCGGAGCGATTCGTGTGGTGTTGGCGCTACTGCCGCACATGCGCGAACGCAGCTTCGGGCATGTGGTCAACATCTCCAGCGCTGCAGTGCTGGGGCACCCTCCTCGGTTCTCGGCGTACGTGGCGAGCAAGGCAGCACTCGACGGTTTCACCGATGTTGCTGCAGCAGAGACGCTCTCGGACGGAATCACCTACACGACCATTCACATGCCGCTGGTGGACACCCCGATGATCACCCCGACGGGCGACAAGAACGTCGGCACTGTCTTCTCACCGGAGAAGGCGGCCGCGATCGTCATCCGCGCGCTGAGCGACAAGCCGAAGCGAATCGACACCCCACTGGGAACACTCGGACAGTTCGGGGCCATCTTCAGCCCCAAGGGCAAAGATCGCACGATGCATCAGCACTACCGAAAATTCGCCGAGTCGGCCGCCGCCAAGGGCGAAACGCCGGTACCCGTCGAAGACGGGAAAGCGCCCTATCGGGTTCGGCCGTACGACCCGTCGACCCCCAGCGCGCGTATAGGCAAGGTCGTCCGCCGCATCGGCAGGTTGGTACCCGGCACCAGTTGGTGACGTGCACGTCAGGGGGCCACGGCAGTCCACAGGGTCCAGCGATCGCGTTCGATCAACTCACCTTCGGCCAGGCGAGCACGTAGATACTCGACCAACTCCGTAAGTTCGACGTCGGAGAGTTCGTGCAGGATCGAGCGCCCCGACGTCGGCGAGTACCGCACCCGATCGACGTAGCGGTGACGAATTTCCCACAGCTGCTGCATAGCAAAACGGCGTCACGCAGCCATCACCATGGCACACAACGAAGACCAACGCGCCTGTAGCGGCAAGCCGCTTGCCTGACTTCAGCCGTGAACCGCGTGACGAACTCGGCCGATACGTGTTGGCCGTCGGCGGTATCGAACCACGCAAGGGCAGTCTCGATCTGCTCGACGCCCGGCGGCAGGAGTTCCGCCAGACGTGGCTGTTGCGGCTGCCAATCACGGACCAAGCGGAACTGTATGGGTAGAGTGGGACAACCGAATGAATGGACTGCCCAAGAACGTCAGGAGCGATGAGATTGCGAGGCCTGGTGACGCTGTTTCGGGCCAACTCCGAGACGTCTTTTCTTCATGGAATCCGAGTCGCAGCAACCCGCGGACAACCGTCCATTAGTGGAAGCAGTTCACAGAACGACACCCTGACCTTAGCTACTAGCACTCAAGCCACACTGACCCAGACAGGATGCAAGTGAACTCACCAACACGTCACTCGTCCGATGTCGGTCTGGGATCCTCACTCAACCCGACAGTAATCGACTTTTTCTCGGGCTGCGGAGGCACAAGCACTGGGCTACAAGCAGCTGGAATGCGCATTGCAGCCGCGATCGACTTCGACTCGGAGGCGGCCGCAACTTTTCGGGCCAATTTTCCCAACACTTCATTCCACGAAGCCGACATACGCGAGCTCCAGATCGACGCTTTCGACCACCTCGCAGGTCTAGGAACACCGCTCGTGTTCTCTGCATGTGCGCCCTGCCAGCCATACAGTACGATGCGTCCGTCGGCATCTCGCGCTCGACATCGCGAGCGCTCCTTGCTGCTTACACTCCTACCGTTTATCGATCGATTGGAACCAGACGTCATTCTGGTTGAAAACGTCCCTGGCCTCCAGAAAGTCACGGGCGGATCCACATGGAATCGGTTCCTTGCCCACATTCGTCGAGCAGGATATACGCCAAGCTGGAAAATCATCGACTGCCGGGACTATGGAGTCCCGCAACGCCGCAAGAGGCTCGTGCTTCTTGCCTCTCGGCACGGATCTATTGACATCCCGTCAGCCACTCATGGCACCGACACCATTCCGTATACGACGGTCAGAGACTACATTGGCCACCTTAGACCATTGCGAGCTGGCGAAACTGACCATACTGATCCAATTCACCGGTGCAGATCACTGGGCGATTTAAATTTACGTCGAATTTCTGCCCTACCTGACGGCGGAAGTCGCTCCCAGTGGCCCCAAGAGCTCTGGCTAGATTGTCACCGCAACTCGAAAGGCCATCAAGACACATACGGTCGCATGCGTTACGACGCGACTGCCCCAGTTCTTACTACAAAGTGCACAGACCTTACAAACGGGCGATATGGACACCCAGTCCAAGATCGTGCGATTAGCGCTCGTGAGGCTGCGCTGCTTCAGACGTTTCCCCCAAAATTTCAATTTCTCGGCAGCTTACGATCAGTTTCAAAACAGATAGGAAACGCGGTACCTGTACTAGTCGCAAAGACTATGGGAATGCAAATTATTCACCATCTAGATAGCGAATTGGCCCAGTAGCATGGCTGGGTTTAGGACCAGCGCACGGGCAGTTGACATGCTTGGTCGCCAACAAATCGCTGGAATCCCCAGCGCGATTAGTGAGCTTTTCAAGAATGCACATGACGCCTATGCCACCACTGCCGCAGCTGATTTCATCCGATACAGGGATACCTTCATCCTGCGTGACGATGGCCATGGAATGTCACGAAGTGACTTTGAGCTTAGATGGCTCACTTTGGGAACGTCCTCCAAATCTGTAGAACAGCGCGGTCCGCTTAGCGAATCTCACCCCAAACGCGCAATTCTTGGCGAAAAAGGGATCGGACGTCTCGCCATAGCCGCCATCGGTCCACAAACACTAGTCATCAGCAAAGCAATCGGCCACCCTCGTATTGCAGCACTTGTACATTGGGGCGTTTTTGAACTTGCACATGCCGACCTCTCTCAATTGACGATACCTGTCTGCGAAATTCAATCCGGTGAAACTCCCGATATTGGCAGCATGGGAAAACAGATATTGGATAATCTAGAGAGTTTAATGACTGAAGATGATAAGGGACTTTACGCCCGAGTCAAAACAGACATCGAAAAATGGTGTACCAACGATCCATTCTCAGTCTCGGAAATTGCTGGCTTTAAATTGGCGGAGTTGAAATCGGGAACTGCATTTGTCATCTTGCCTACATCACCGGACCTCAAAGCGGATCTGGAATCGCTAAACCCACGCGAATCTCCAACTCTCCTCAGAACGCTGATTGGATTCGCAAATACGATGACGCCAGGCCATGCAGAGCCTGAGCTAAAAACTATTTTTCGCGACCATCGCGCACCAGATGATATTCGAGATCTAATCGAAGAGCAAGAGTTCTTTACAGTCGAGGAGTTTCTTCGTGCAGACCACCATTTTCAAGGCGATTTTGACGAGTACGGTCAGTTTTCGGGGACTGTGTCCATCTTCGGAGGAGAACCAATTTCGTTTCCCTTACCCTGGAGACAGGCAAGAGGCGCGAAGACGCAGTGTGGACCATTCAGCCTGAACTTAGCTTATATTCAAGGGAGACAAAAGCAATCTCGACTTGAACCCAATGAGTACTTCCTGATATCAGAAAAGCTCGAACGGTACGGAGGCCTTTACCTGTACCGAGATGGCATACGCGTACTTCCCTACGGTGACAATAGATTTGACTGGCTCGATGTCGAGCTACGCCGAACAAAGTCGGCTTCGGATCACTTCTTTTCTCACCGACGCATGTTTGGGGCTGTCGAAATATCCCGAAAAAATAATAGCAAACTGCGCGAAAAGGCGGGGCGAGAAGGTTTCGCAACAAATGAAGCTTACCGCCAATTCCGTTCGATTCTTGAGAATTTTCTAATTATGGTTGCGGCTGAGTTTTTCCGTGAGGGCGGAACGCAGACCGAGATTTACGACGAGGGCAGAATCGCAAACGAACGAATGGAGAATGCGCGCCGTGTAAGAAGTAAGCAGGTTAGGGCGCGCCGGTCCGAGTACAGTACCGCACTAGATCGATTTTTCGATCTAGTGGATTCTGGGCAGCATGACAACAATGCTTCTGAGATAAGCAATTCGGTTAGGGCAGCAATCGAGCGAGCGCAGCAGGAAAGCGACCCTGACTTAGGAGTGGAGCATCTTGTTAGGGCCGAGCTCAAAGCGCGCGCGGACCTGCGCGACTTAATCGATAGACTTCAAGTTAAACGTCCACGCGGTGTCGCTCTTAGTCCCGAACTAACCAGACGTACTCTTGCGTACGAAAAGACAAGAGCAGAAATACTATCATCGACAGTTGAACCCACGGAACGAGAGATTCAGGAGGCTCTTGGCTCCGCGGGCGTTGCACTAAATTCTGCACTGCACAGACGACTGCGATTTGACGAGCATATTGACGATGCAGTGTCCGAGGCCAAATCCGAATCTGCTAATGCCCGTCGCGAGCTTTCTAAGCTCACAGTGGAGACGAACAACAGAAGCAAGGAACTGGCTCGCAAAGCTCAAACTTCGGTGGACTCCACAGTGGCGCAGGTTGTTTCCGAGTCCGCTGCCACAGATGTTTCGATGCTATCTGACAAAGAATTTAGTTTCTTGTGCGGCAGCTTGGAAGGCAGGGTCAGGGACTCGGCGGCGGTGAATTCGGAAATAATGCGGTCCGTTACCGAACAGCTTGCCTCGATTGCTTGGGTACAACCAGGTGAACAAGCAACCACTGTGTCACTGCTCGACCAGCTGGAACAGTTAGAAGCGCGTGTTGAGTCACTTACGGAACGTGCCGCGCAGGACTTTGAGCTAGTTCAAATTGGCATGGCAGTCAATATTGTCACTCATGAGTTTGAAAATAGCATTCGTTCTGTTCGAGACAACCTTAGGCGACTAAGGAAATGGGCGCAGCAGAATTCAGAGCTGAGGCCACTCTACACAGACTTGCGGGCGTCTTTCGACCATCTCGACAGTTACCTTAAGCTTTTCACACCACTCCACCGGAGGCTATACCGAGAACCGGCGGAAATTCGGGGAGTTGATTTAATAAGATACTTAAACGACGTCTTCGAGAGAAAGCTGGAGAGTGGGCGAATTGATCTCCAATCTAGTCAAACTTTCGAAGGACTTCGGGTCCGAATGTTTCCATCAACGCTGTACCCGGTACTCGTAAATCTTATTGATAACGCCATTTACTGGCTGTCAGAATACTCAGGTCCTCGAAAAATCACGCTAGATAAAATTGGTAATAAAATTTCTGTAACAGATTCCGGACGTGGAGTAAAGCTGGGAGACGAGGAATCCGTTTTCGAGCAGGGATTCTCTAGGAAGCCAACCGGTTCGGGATATGGCCTCTACGTCGCCCGAGAAGTTCTGCGTCGCGATGGTGCCGATATTGAGTTAGCCGCTTCATCGCCGGATCGAGGCGCCCGATTCGAAATCGTACTTCCGAATCAACGCGAGGAATGAAATGGTATCCAGGTTTGAACGGCATGTGCAGAAGCAAGTTTTGGACTTTCTGCAAACTGTCTTGATGATTGACGATGAAGCGTTCCGCAAAGCATCGCGTCCGCAAGTTGATAGTGGGGAGAGCTGGGGTGACGATGAAACCCCATACGAAGTCGGTGGCGTAACGAAGCTGAGCCCACCGTCCGAGACGTTCGTTGGAGATGAACTGGACGCACAAGAGGTTTCCGTCTGTTTTGCGGAAAAGGGCCTAACTTGCGCGATCCTTTCTCCTCAAACCAGTCAGGAAAATGAAGAGTTCAAACCAGCATTCGTAAAGACAGCCAAACGAGCCGACGCGCTGATACTTGATTGGAACTTAAACGAAGATGACGGTAAGACTACGTTAAAATTAATTGATTTGGTCTTGAAGGATGATACTAAATCTCCAAAGCGTCGACTCAGGCTCTTTATTATTTATACCGGCGAACCTGACCTTGAGAAAATTGCTGAACGTGTTTGCATCGCGACAGACCGAAGCTTAACGAAGGATGAAGTCCATTGGGATTCCGGCTTTAATCTCGCGTTTAGTCGTGGCCCCGTTCGCGTAGCAGTGTTCGCCAAAGAGCATGTTCAACACCTGCCGCGGGCGTTGTCGAATAGGAAGAGAAAAATTTCATCACTACCGCTGGTGGTAGTGGAGGAATTTAGCCGCCACAGCATGGGGCTTGCAACGAGCGCGTCACTGTCAGCCCTTGCTGGCATCCGAAACGATGCGCACCGGCTAATCGCTGCGTTGGCACCAGAATTGGATGCGGCGATACTCGGCCAGCGCGTCTCCGTTCCACATCCAGAAGATGTCGAACGGCAGGTCGAGTCGCTTATCGCATCCGAGCTCCTTGCGATTGTGCAAGACCATCAAGTCGGTAGTCACATGGGGTTCCAACGAATCAAGGAGTGGTTAAATCATAACAAGCATCTGTCACCTCGCGGAATTACTGAGTGGGAGATTGTGACGGCAGATTTACGACTAGAGCTACTGTCCGACGGTTTTAGCGACTCGGTAGTTTCGCATTTAATTCATTCTGGAACAAGTAAAAACAAATTGGAAAAGATGCGGCGGGAGGGGGCGGCTTTCTTCTCATCCAGCGCGGATGAACGCATCGCTTCCGATCGTCTTTTCGCAGTGCGAATGTCAATGCGCAGTAGATACTCGAAGCCTGTTCCAGTTCTACAGTTGGGTTCGATAATCGAACAACGTGGCGCGTATGCAGTATGTGTGCAGCCACTATGCGACAGCGTGAGAATTGAAGGTAAAAGAGACTTTCCCTTACTTCCTCTCGAAATTGCTAAAGAAGGTGACGGCGTGCCTGGCGATGGGCTACTGACTGTTCCTGATGATCGCGTCGAGAGCGGTTTTGTTCGCCTACGGGTCCGCGCAAAGCCCGCGAGGTTGCTAATGCAAGAATTTAAGGCTGGCGATTCGGGTGTCGTTCAGGCCCGATCGTACAATGGGGTTCGACGTTTCGCTTCAACGTCCGGTCAGACATGGAGGTGGGTTGGTGAGCTTAAGACCGCCCACGCTCAGAGAGTGGCTGAGAAATTGTCCGCTCAATTTTCCCGCGTTGGTTTAGACGAAGCAGAAGTCTTGCGCCAAGGTCTTTGATCGAGACGCAAGTGGATTCGATGATGGTGTCTTTCAAGCTTTCCTTAAAAATGCTGATAGTTCGCTTCTTTAAATTGGTAAGGAATTATCGAAACTGCTATACCGGTGGTGAGCTCGGCAGGCTATCCGTTACATAGCCTTCGCCCACACTCGCAGAAATCCCTGACTCAGGTATGTCAATGAGCCGATGGCCAGTATCCATTTGACGGTGCTGACCACGGTGGTGGCCCGTACGACGGTGTCGGAGATCTGTTCTCGGTTGTCCACCAGTATCAGCCCGACGACGTTTTCGATGTAGTCACCGGCAGCGGAGGCCACGGGAGCGAGAGCCAATGCCGTCGTTACTGCAGGGCTCAGCGGAGTCTTCGCCGCCAAGCTCCTCGCACCCGCACGCAGTGCGATGGCATAGATGGCCGGGTGGACGAAGTCGGGCAGATAATGACTGCGAAAGCAGGCGATCTCCGTCTCGTCCATGCTCGCCAGAATCTGTCGGTACCGCTGTTCGGACCAGGCCGTCTGCACGGCAAGCACTTTCGGTGCCGCGGGTCCCAGCAACCGGGCGATATTGGCCTGGGAGACGACGAACAACGCCGACCATCCCAGTAGCTTCCGATCCAGCACAGTCAGCGACATGAGAGCAGATTACTGTGTCAGAAATGGACGAACTACCGCTTCGAAGGCTGAGTAGCCATCGCGGTGGATGCTGTGTCCGGTCCTGAATGCCTCCACTCGACAGTTCGGAATGCTCGCCACCATCGCGTCGAGCCGAACCGGATCGACCATGCCGCCCGGACCTCCACGAAGTACCAACGTCGGAGCAGTGATGTCGGCCAACGACTCCCACCACCGCGGGTTCGGCCGACGGAACTGCTCGAGAGCAGTGGAGGTCATCGATCGATCGAACGCGAGTACCGCACGGGGATGCAGAACAACGCTGGTCGCCGCATGCCAAAGTTCGGTGACCGACGGCATCCGGCCGGTCAGGGTCGGCGGGGCGTCCCCGGGCCTGATCGGTATCGGAAGTTCTTCGAGAACCAGGCGTCGGATGAGAGACGGGCGACGCTGCGCCACGAGCGAGACCGCGTATCCACCGAGTGAATGCCCGACGAGATCGACTTCGGTGAGCCCGAGGTGATCGATCAGGGCGAGGAGATCACCGCCGAACATGTCGAACTCGTACGTGGGCGTGTGGGCACTCTTGCCGTGCCCGCGCAGATCGACGGTGATCACCCGACGACCGTGCGCGGTCAGAGCCCGAGCGAAGCGATCCCAGGTTCCGCTGTCTCCGCCCATGCCGTGCACCAGCATCACCGGCACCGCACTCGTGTGTTCCAGCGGCGCGAACGAGCGATAAGCGATGTCGACGCCATCGAGGTCGACCGTCTCGGACATCATCTGCATTTCCCCGACGGTAGCGGTTCCTACTCGTAGATTCCTTCTACCCGCCACAGACCGTCGTCGAACACCAGCAGCAACGCCCTTTCGTCGTCGAGCACCACCTGTGCCCGCGCCGTCGGCCCCGTCGATCCTTGCCCGCTGTCCCACCACAGATCGTCGACGGGCCACGGCCCGGCCAGGCCCGTCAACTCCCATTCCTTGGTCCCCCACCGCAATCTCTTGGGCGGCGCATCGAACACACCGCGGTCGGTGACGCCGATTCCCGAACCCGCCCGATTCATCAGCGTCACTGCCGGGCGTGTCTCGATCACCGCCGCCGGTGCCGGCTCGGGTAGTCGGCCCGGCCACGGGGCCGATGGATCGGACAGCGGCACCAACTCGTCTCCCAGTGGACGCAACGTGATCCGCTCGGCCGGCCCGCGTCCACCGCTGAGAACACCCCCGAGCACCGATTCGCCGCCGAGCAGACCCTGAACGCGTACCAACGCCCGACGCGCCCTGTCGTCCTCGTCACCGACACTGCCCCACAAACCCAGCTGCAACTCCCCTGCTGCCACCACTTCGATCGGCTCGAGGCGCAGGACGGTGATCGCCGACGTCGGCTTGTTCTCGCTGCGTCCGGTGATCCAGCCGTCGAGTTGCCACCGCACGCGATCGGCCGTGCCCTCCGGCGTCAACGGCTCGGCGCACCGCCAGATTCGCGACAAATTCTCACCGTTACCGGTACTGGCGTGCACCAGCAACCGAGTGCACGCAACAGCAGCCGCGGCAAGCTTGGTGTGCAGCTGCTCGGCCAATGCGCGCCCGGCGAACGCGGCTGCATCCACCCGGTCGATCGGCGGATCGCACAGATACTCCACATCCAGGTCGGGAGGCAGAGCACGGGCAGACGGCGGCCTTTCGGGCTCACCGCGGGCACTGCGATGCGCCAGCACGGCATCGGTACCGAATCGCGATGCCACATCCGACGGAGACAGGGCAGCGAAGTCCCCGATTCTGCGTAAACCCAAGCGGTGCAACAGATCCACGAGTTCACCACGATCGGCTGCGGCCATACTGGGTTCCGCCGAGAGTTCGGCAATTGGTAACGGCGAAAGAAACCCGGCACCACCACCGCGCGGCACCACCTGTGCGTACCGTGCGGCGACGACTGCGGTGGACAACTCGTCGGCAATCCCGATCTGACATTCGACACCGGCAGCCGACGCTTCGTCGATCAACCGCTCCGCGGCGCGATGCTCGGTACCGAAGTACCGTCCGACACCACGCGCTGCAAGAACCAACAGGCCCGGCCGCAGCACTTCGACGCCGGGGGCGATGGCCGCGACAGCCGAGACCACGGGCTCGAACAGGCGTGCATCACGATCGGTATCGGCAACGGCCACATGCACGTCGGGGCACCGCGCCTGCGCCTCCCGGCGACGTAGGCCGCGCTTGATGCCCGACGCCCGTGCCGTGGCCGAGCAGGCGACGACCCGGTTGGCCGACGTGACGACCACCGGATGCGTCGCCGGTAGATCGGCCTGAGCTGCTGCGGCGACGGCAGGCCAGTCGGGACACCATAGCGCCAGAACACGGTTGGACTGGCCGGTACTCATGTCGAGACCGCGATCGACAACGGATTCGACTCCTGCTGTTCGGCGTGCCATTCGATGCGGCCGTTCTCCGCACGCAAGTCGAATCGAACCGTACGAGGACGCATCGCTTTGCCCCGCGCGCACACCGACAATCGAACCCCACGCAGCCGGCCACGCCCCAGCTCACGGCCGGTGCCGAGGCCGTCGTAGCCGTGCACCGACGCGTCGAGTCGTAGCTCGGCTCCGTCCCAGTGCCCGTCGGTCACCACCAACGTCGATCCCTTGCTGCGGGCGCGCGCCACTACTGCCCTGGCCCGAGTCGGTGGTACCGACAGGCCGCCGAGACCGAGGACGACGAGATCGACGCCGTCGAGCAGGATCGCCGCCACTTCCACCGGGTCGGGGCCGGGATCGGGAATCAGAGCCAACTTGCTCAGTTGCGCGCCCATCTCCACCGCAGCCAGCAGCCCGAAGCGGGGCTGACCTATGACGGCGACATGGCCACCGGCACCGGTCACCGCGGCCACCAACCCGATCAACAACGAACCGGCACCGGACACCGAGGCCACCGTTCCGCGAACCAGACCACCGTGCGGAAGAACCTCCATCAGCGCCGACGGCACCGGAAGAACAGGCCGCCTACGGGTCGGTACCGACACCTGCTCCGAGCTGTCGACGACGTCGGATTCGGGGTCGGAATCGGGGTCGGTAGGGCGGGGACGAACGGGAGCAGAATTCTCGATGCGCACCGAGGCCGTTTCACCGCGAGACGGTACGGCAGCCATCCGACTGCGTAGCAGCGCCACCCGCTCGGGAAGCGACAACCCGTCGAGCGCGTCCGGCGGTACGGAAGCCTGTGCTGCAGCCTCGGAAACAGACATGTCACTCCCCTTCACTGCATGAAAAATCGAGCCGAAACACCGGTGTTCGACGGACGCGGGAAGTGACGTATTCGAACACAATTTCGATCTGCACCCAGTAAAGCCGTTCGGACGGCAACTCGTCAAGGCGATGCCGTAGCCCCTGGTAGAGGCGGTAGTACCGCTGCTGCGGGCACACCGCGGCATCGTCCACTAACCTGTGGACGTGACCGATCAGCAGCGTGTTCGACGGGTAGTCGGGCCCGACTACCTCCTCGCCGGCAGATACCGTCTCGCCGGCAAGCTCGGCGGTGGCGGCATGGGCGCGGTCTGGCTCGCCACCGACACCCTTCTGCACCGGCAGGTGGCCGTCAAACAGGTCACCTCCACCACCCGATTGACCCCGGAACAGGCAGTGGACGTGCGCAACCGGGCCATGCGCGAAGGACGGATCGCGGCCCGCCTGTCGAGCCCACACGCCATCGCGATGCACGACGTCGCTCTCGTCGACGGCGAGCCGTGGTTGATCATGGAATACCTGTCCTCACGCAGCCTCGCGCAGGCGCTCGGCGTCACCGACTCACTACCACCGTTCGAAGTCGCTCAGATCGGTGCGCAGATCGCCGACGCCCTGACCGAAGCACACGACGCCGGAATCGTGCATCGCGACATCAAGCCGGGCAACATTCTGATCGCCGACCGCGGCAAGGATCTGGGCATCGTCAAGATCAGCGATTTCGGCATCTCTCGAGCCAAGGGTGACGTGGAGGAAGCCGACGACAGCGTCATCACCGGCACCCCCGCATACTTCGCCCCCGAGGTCGCCCGCGGCCAGGACCCCACTGCGGCCAGCGATGTGTTCTCCCTCGGTGCCACGTTGTACACCGCAATGGAAGGTGCGCCGCCCTTCGGCATCGATCACGATTCGATTGCGCTCCTGCACCGAGTTGCCAAGGGGCAGATCATCTCTCCCACTCGCAGCGGAGACCTCACCGGCCCACTACTGCACATGCTCGAGCCCGATCCAGCTCGACGCCCCACCATGGCGCAGGCCCGTGACGAGATCATTCTTGCCGCAATAAGCAAGCGCGGCACTATCTCTCAGTTGCGCGGAGTACCTCTGACCTCAGCGGACGGCGTCGTCCCCGCCTGGGCGAGACGGTCGACTCCCGTCTCGGAATCTCGTCGACCGTCCCGAGAATTCGGACGCACCATCGCCGGTCTGCCCGCCGTGCAACCGGGAGAAAGCCGAACGGATCCGACTCCCTCCTCGTACTCACCGCCGCCGTTCGACCTGCCGAAGAAGAGAAAGAACCCGGTCCAGGACGCACTCATGCGCATCGAGGACGTCATCGGCGACCGGACGTCCATCCCGGCAACGGCCGTCCTCGGCGGACTCGTCGTGGTCGTGATTCTTCTGATCCTGGCCGTCGTCCTGTTGCTGTAACAACTCCCGCACACTCCGTCCGTTCAGCCGAGAACCGGCATCACCAACGTCGTCAGAGCGCCGTCGACCGCGGAACGCACCAGCATCGGTTGATCCGGTGCAGCGATATCGAGCATCAGATCCGGTCCGACGGCCGATGCAACGGCGGCCTGCAGAACGGCCGCATCGAAGAACACAACGCTCTGTGAACCGGTCACCCGTGCAGGAACCGGAACACCATCGACCGAGAAACCGTCGGGCCCGGCCTCGATACGCAGGGTACTGCCGTCGACGGGAACGAAATCTCGTTGCAGCACAACCCTCGTCACGGTCGGAGCCAGACCGTCCATCATCGTGCGCCAGTCGGGGAATTCACCGTCGACCGTGTTCACCGGCACCCGAGAACCGTCGGAGTCGATCACCATCGACTCCTCGGTTCGCGTCAGCACGAGGGTGCCCGACGCGGGGACGGCCTCGAGAGATCCGACGGCTACGATTCGCGACCACGGTAATCCGGGCGAGCACTGCGCGACGAGACTGCGCGTGGACAATCGATACCGATCCGTCGCGGTGAGGGTGACACTGCTTCCGTCCACCTCGATCAGTACGCCCTGCAGTACCGGAAATTCTTCGCTCGTCCCGGCCGCCGACGAGACCTGCGCCATCGCCGAGGCCAAATCCTCGGCTGATACCGTTGCCGTGCAGTCTTTCTGGTCGAACAGTCGGCGAATCGACACTGCTGCCTCGGCTGCCGCCCGCGCCTGTGCAGCCAGAGCTTCGACGTGTCGATCCACGATTTCGATGGCGGCAGTTCCATCGCCGTCGAGGGCAGCGGCAACCTTGTCGAGTGGCAGCCCGATCTCGCGCAGCTGGCGAATGATGTTCGCCCGCTGCGATTGTGCGCGGGTGTAGTAGCGATAACCCGATTGTGCATCGATGGACGCCGGGGCCAGCAAGCCGCAATCGTCGTAGAACCGCAGCGCGCTGGGGGTCAGCCCGCTCTCGCGCGCGAACACACCGATGGTCAGGAATTCTTCGTCCGAATCAGTCATGCCGAAATCCTGAAGCTTCCCGTCGGTCGAAGGTCAAGCCCAACGCAGACGGCCTAATCGATTCGACGCTTGTGCGCCCACCGCGTCAGTGCATTCCTGTTCGATTGCTGGGTCTTCCGAAGAACATTGGACGCGTGCGTTTCGACGGTTTTGACCGAGATGAACAGATCCTCGGCGATCTCCCGATACGTGTAGCCGCGCGCCAGCAACCTCAGCACTTCGAGTTCACGGGGCGTCAACGAATCCAATTCCGGATCCAACGGCGGCTCGGGCGCTGCGCTGCGGCCGGTGAACGAGTCGAGGACGAAGCCGGCAAGACGCGGGCTGAACACCGCGTCTCCCCCGGCTACGCGTCGGACGGAATCGGCCAGTTCCGAGCCGGAGATGGTCTTGGTGACATACCCCCTCGCGCCGGCCCGGATGACGGCGATGACGTCCTCCGCTGCGTCGGACACGCTGAGCGCCAAGCACACCGGGCCCTCGGCGATTCGGTTGAGCACGGCCACGCCACCACCGTCGGGCATGTGCACGTCCAGCAGCACCACGTCGGGCTTGGTGGAATCGATCCCCGACACCGCCTCGGCGACTCCGCCTGCTTCCCCGACGACGTCGATGTCCACCTCACGGCCCAGTTCGGCGCGTACTCCCGAGCGAAACACCGCGTGGTCGTCGACCAGAAAAACGCGGAAAGGGTCGGTCACGTCGGCTGCTCCTGATGGTTGGATTCGGATTCGGTGGTCACTGCCCCGCCGTTGCGTGGCATGAAGATTCGTACTTCGGTTCCCTTACCGACTGTGGACCGCACCTGTACGGAACCGCCGCGGCGTTCGATTCGTCCACGGATGGACTTGGCCAGTCCCTGTCGGTCCTCGGGCACCGCAGACTCGTCGAAACCCGTACCGCGGTCGCGGACGAACACACTGACCTGCTCGGGTTCGGTTTCGGCGAACAGATCGATGTTGGTCTCACCGGAATGCTTGGCCGCGTTGACCAGAGCTTCACGAGTGGCCCCCAGCAGCGCGGTGAAGCTCTCGCGCGACAGCCCCGATTCGACGTCGTCCGGCAACAGATGCACGTCCCCGACCGTGATGGGACGGACCGTCACGCCGTGTTGATCCTCGACCTCGCCGGAGATGGTCTTGAGCGCATCGGCCAAGCTCGAATTGTCTGTGTCGCCGCCGTCGAACAACCACTTGCGCAGTTCTCGCTCCTGCCCACGCGCCAGCCGCATGACCTCCTGCGGCCGATCCGCCTGCTTCTGAATGAGCGCCAGCGTCTGCAGCACCGAATCGTGCAGATGCGACGCAATCTCTTCACGCTCGTCGTTTCGGATACGCGCCGATCGCTCGGCCCCGAGCGCACGCCAGGTCCGCAACCAGATCGGCACCGTCAACAGACCGACTCCGACGAGGGTGACCACCACCGCCAACAGGGACGACCGAAGCGACGCGAGATCGACGCGGGCCAACACCACCACGGCCAGGCCCAGGACGATCAACGTCGCGCCGCCGACGACACGAGCCCAGCTGAGCACGGTCGGTTGCTTGGGCAGCCCCAGCGCCGTCCGCGGCCCCTCGGCATCGAATTCTCGCCACACCAGGGCAGCACCGACGACGACCACGACGACCGGCACGACAACCGATGCCGCAGTACCACTGAGCAACCAGGCCAGACCGACGGCGAGTCCGAGGCCGATGGCGGCCAGTCCCAATGCCCGTTGCCGCTCGGTAGCGCTCGGACGTGCCGTGTCGTCACCGACCGGGGTGAACATCCAGATCAGGCCGTACGCAACGATCCCTGCACCGGCGGACGCCGCGAGCAACGCGAACGCCACCCGGATCTTGAACACGTCGACACCCAGATGATCGGCGAGTCCACCTGCGACGCCGCCGACGATACGACCGCCGCCGCGGCGTCGATACGGTGCGGGGGCCGAACGTTCCAACGCTGCACGAGAAGCCGAACCCGACGCCAGGACAGGGTGCGGCGGGAGTGGGCGGGTCGACGGCGCAGCACCGGGCGCGGCGGACGCGCCGACGGCGGCGTCAACGGCTGGATTGTCGACAGGGTGCACGCCCACGATCCTGGCACGGCCGGGGGCAGTACCGCATCAGGGTTCGCCCTGATCTTTCGCCCTTGCAACAGACCCGGGTGCAAGTCCGGGGTACGAGATCAGGGGAATCCCTGATGTGTTCCGAGGTTCGAGCCGACACGATGGTTGTCATGAACAACGTGACCGTCTCGGATCAGCTACAGCAGATGTGGCGCACCCGTCCGCACCGCTTGCCGCAACGCGGACACGTGGCGGGTGTAGCAGCCGGTATCGGCTACCGATACGACGTCGACCCCGTACTGATCCGGGTCGCATTCGTCGTGTCCACCCTCTTCGGCGGCACCGGAATCGTGCTGTACCTGGCGGCGTGGCTGGTCCTCAGCCGCGCCGGCGACTCCGCCTCGGGGGTCGAATCCATGGTGGGCCGCGGGCACAGTTCCGATTCGACGACGAAGACCGTCGTCGTGGCGGTCGCGTTGGTGATCGCACTGTCGACACTCGGTCCGGCCGGTGTGGGACTCGGCGGATCCGGCGTGATCTCTCTCGCGGCGATGCTCGGCGGACTGTGGTTGCTTCACCAGCGCTGCCCCGAGCCGCCGCCGTACCTGCGAACAGCGGAATTCACCCGGCAGCAGTACGCACCGACCCCGTTCGGCTCGACCACCACCTCCGCGGAGCAGTGGTCCGCCGCGCAATACCGGCCGCCGCAGTTCCAGTACGAGCAGTACACCCCGTACACGACGCTGCCCAAGAGCTACGAGCCGACACCGCAGACAACACAGCCGGTATCGGAATCCGGTACTGCACCGACCGTCGACCTCACCAAGAGCACACGTGCCGAAAGTATTTCTGCCACTGCCGTTCCGACCACACCTCAGGCCGTGACACCTCCGTCGTGGGACCCGTTGGGAGTGGCACCGTTTGCGTGGGACCTCCCCGAACCGGCCGGCACCTTCCCACCGGCAGCGATCGAACGTAAGCGTCGATCGCGTTGGACGGCAAGCTTTCTCGGCCTTGCATTGCTCGGCGCTGCCGTCACCACCGGGCTCGGAGCACTGACAGGTTCCGACTGGATCACTCCGGGCCGCGTCGGTGCCGTCGCGTTGTCGATCATCGCAGTGGGTCTGATCCTGGGCGCATTTCTCCGAAAGGGCTACGGCCTGTTGGTCGTCGGCGCGCCGCTGGCCGGGTTCGTCGTCCTGGCATCGGTTGTCGGGCCGGTGAATCTGGACGACAGCGTGTCGGGCGCGCAACGGGTTGCCCCCATCACCGCCGCCGCACTTGCCCCCGCCTATGACGTCGGCTTCGGTGAACTGGACCTCGACCTCACCGGCCTGACGCTCACCGAGAACAAGACTGTGGCGATCGATGTGACGTTCGGCAGTGCCGTGGTGACCGTACCGAGCACGATGAGCATCGAGACGAAATGCAACGCCGAATTCGGTTCGGCCGAGTGCGGTGATCCCGGCGTCCGCGCCGGAAAGGACGCACGACCCGACGCGCCGGTCTTGACGATCGAAGGCGATGCGACATTCGGAGAACTGAAAGTGGTGCAGCAATGAGCGACAACGGAATTCACACCGAATACGGCCACGGAGACAGTTCTTCGGACACCGCGGCACAGAGTTCGAGCAGGCAGGGCCCGTCGGCTCCGTTGTTCCTCGCCGGACTCGCCGCGCTGATCGTGGCGATCGCCGCGCTGATCGGCCAGGACGCCGTCACCGCCCTGGCCGAGGTTCAGTTCCGCTGGGTGTTCGTCATCGCTGCCGTCGTGGTGGGTGCGGCCTTACTGCTGGGTCCCAGCAGAAAGCACTGAACCCGCTACTCCCACTCGATGGTGCCCGGCGGCTTGCTCGTGACGTCGAGTACGACTCGGTTGACCTCCGGAACCTCGTTGGTCACCCGAGTCGAAATCGTTTCCAGCACGTCGTACGGCAACCGGGTCCAGTCTGCAGTCATCGCATCCTCGCTCGACACCGGACGCAACACGATGGGGTGGCCGTAGGTCCGACCGTCTCCCTGCACGCCGACGCTGCGCACGTCGGCCAACAGCACCACCGGGCACTGCCAGATCTGCTGATCCAGGCCTGCGACCGTAAGCTCTTCTCGGACAATCGAATCCGCGTGACGCAACGTGGCCAGTCGGTCCGCGGTGATCTCGCCGACGATGCGAATGGCCAGTCCCGGTCCCGGGAACGGCTGTCTGCCGACGATGTCCTCGGGCAGGCCCAGCTCGCGTCCGACGGCGCGCACCTCGTCCTTGAACAGCGCACGCAACGGCTCGACCAACGCGAACTGCAGATCGTCGGGCAGTCCGCCGACGTTGTGATGGCTCTTGATGTTCGCGGTACCCGAACCGCCGCCGGACTCCACGACGTCCGGGTACAGGGTGCCCTGCACCAGGAACTCGACGGAATCACCGTGCTCGGCGTTCTCGCCCAGCACCTCGGCAACGGCACCCTCGAAACTGCGAATGAACTCGCGGCCGATGATCTTGCGCTTCTCCTCGGGGTCCGACACCCCTTCGAGCGCGCCGAGGAAGGTGTCCACCGCGTCGACGGTGACGAGCTTGGCACCGGTCGCGGCTACGAAGTCCTGCTGCACCTGCTCGCGTTCGCCTGCGCGCAGCAAGCCGTGGTCGACGAAGACACAGGTGAGCCGATCACCGATCGCACGCTGCACCAGAGCCGCGGCCACCGCGGAATCGACACCACCGGACAGGCCGCAGATCGCCTTACCCGTCGGACCGACCTGCTCCTGGACGGCGTCGACCAGCGCGTCGGCAATGTTGGCGGCAGTCCAGTCCGGCTTGATTCCGGCGGTCTCGTGCAGGAATCGGCTCAGGACCCGTTGTCCGTGTGGTGAGTGGAGTACCTCGGGGTGGTACTGCACACCCGCCATCCGCTTCTCTTCGTTCTCGAAGGCAGCAACCGGAGCCCCGGCACTGGTCGCGGTGACGGTGAAGCCGTCGGGAGCAGCGGTGACCGCGTCACCGTGACTCATCCAGACCGGCTGAGTGGAAGGCAGACCGTCGTGCAGGCGGCCGCCGTCGACGCTGAGCTGAGTACGCCCGTACTCACGTGTTCCGGTGTGCTCGACGGTTCCGCCGAGCGCCTGCGCCATGGCCTGGAACCCGTAGCAGATACCGAAGACCGGGACGCCCAGTTCGAGCAGGGCGGAGTCGAGTTCGGGTGCACCCTCGGCGTAGACGCTGGACGGCCCTCCGGACAGCACCAGAGCAACGGGATCCTTGGCGGCGATCTCCTCGGCGGTCGCGGTGTGCGAGATGACCTCGGAGTACACGCTTGCCTCGCGCACCCGGCGGGCGATCAGCTGTGCGTACTGGGCTCCGAAATCGACGACCAGAACCGGCCGTGCGTGTGCGGGATCGTGTGCAGAGGAGTCGGTCACCTGGTCAGTCTAGTGGGACGGCTTCGGTGCACTCGCAGCACCCGAATCGCTCACGCGACACCCGAATGTTCGACGGGCATGGCCGCCGAACCGGACCTGATCTGCACGATCGGCAGCCGCAGGCCGCCGGGTGCGTCGACGGGCACGACGGGCGAGTTCGGAGCGATCGGATCGAGGCGCTGGTAGGGCTGGCCCTGCGCCGGACGCAGGTCCGACTCGCCCTTGTTCGGCCACAGAGCCGCCGACCGCTCGGCCTGCGCGCTGATGGTCAGCGACGGGTTGACTCCGAGGTTGGCCGAGACTGCCGCACCGTCGACCACGCTGAGAGTCGGGTAGCCGTGGACGCGGTGGTACGGGTCGATGACGCCGTGCTGCGAGTCCTCGGCGATAGCGCACCCACCGAGGAAGTGTGCGGTGAGCGGGATATTGAACAGCTCGCCCCACGTCCCTCCCGCGACGCCGCCGATCTTCTTCGCGATGCGCCGAGTGGCGTCGTTGCCCTCGGGAATCCACGTCGGGTTGGGCTGACCGTGTCCCTGACGGCTCGAGATCTTGCGGCCGAAGGGGCCCCGCTTGGTGAACGTGGTGATCGAGTTGTCGAGGTTCTGCATCACCAGTGCGATGATGGTCCGCTCGCTCCAGTGCCGGACGTTGACGACGCGGACGAACTGGATCGGATGCGCGATCAGCGCGAAGACGAACTTGAGCCAACGCGGAATCTTTCCTCCGCCGTCGGTCATCAAGGTCTGCAGCATGCCCATCGCGTTGGAGCCCTTGCCGTAGCGGCACGGTTCGATGTGGGTGTTGGGGCTGGGGTGGAACGAGGACGTGATGGCGACGCCGCGGGTGAGATCCATGTTCGGATCGACCGCCAACTTCGCGGCTCCGACGATCGACTCCGAGTTGGTGCGGGTCAGCTCACCGAGAGTGTCCGACAACCGCGGCAACGTGCCCGTGTCCTTCATCTTGTGCAGGAGGTTCTGCGTGCCCCATGTGCCGGCTGCCAGCACGACATTGGCAGCGCTGTACGTCTTGCGACCCTTGCGCAGACGCGCTCCGGTGCGCTCGGTGTCGACGTCCCAGGTGCCGTCGGACCGAGGATTCAGGCCGGTGACCGTGGTCATCGGCACGATCTCGGCTCCGGCACGTTCGGCCAGCCCGAGGTAGTTCTTCAGCAGAGTGTTCTTGGCACCGTGGCGGCACCCGGTCATGCACTCGCCGCATTCGATGCATCCCGTGCGCTCGGGGCCGGCACCACCGAAGTACGGGTCCGGGACGGTCTTACCTGGTTCGTCTCCGAAGAACACGCCCACCGGTGTCTGAATGAACGTGTCGGCAACGCCCATGTCCTCGGCCACCGACTTCATCACCTCGTCGGCGGGGGTCATGTGCGGGTTGCGCACGACACCCAACATGCGGGTGGCCTGGTCGTAGAACGGAGAGAGCTCACTGCTCCAGTCGGTGATGTGCGCCCACTGCTTGTCCTCGAAGAACGGTGCCTGCGGCTTGTACAGCGTGTTCGCGTAGTTCAGCGATCCGCCGCCGACCCCTGCACCGGCGAGGATCAGGCAGTCGCGCAGCAGATGCACCCGCTGGATGCCGTAGAGACCCAGCTTGGGTGCCCACAGGAAGCGCTTGAGATCCCAGCTGTTCTTGGCGAAGTCCTTGTCCTCGAATCTCTGCCCGGCTTCCAGGATTCCGACGCGGTATCCCTTCTCCACCAGCCGAAGCGCGGTGACGCTTCCACCGAAGCCCGAACCGACGATGAGAACGTCGTAATCCGTTGCGCGTCCAGCTGAACCCATGGTGACCTCCGCTACGTCCGTTACCTGTCGAACAGTATGCACATCGCTGTGTGACTACCGCCACAATCGATTCTAGCTGTTACGGAAGGTATCACCAACCGAGGGTCGGCTTACCGGGACATGCCCGACGAACGACACAGGGCGCGCACCCGGAGATCGAGTGCGCGCCCTGTCGTATGGGGGTTCTGTCAGGCCCGAACGTTCAGGCCGACCTTCTGGAATTCCTTCAGATCGGAGTAGCCCGACTTCGCCATCGAGCGACGCAAACCGCCGACGAGGTTGATCGAGCCGTACGACTCACGCGACGGTCCGTGCAGCACCTGATCGAGGCTCGGACGCTCCCCCGCGGACATCGGCAGCAACGCGCCACGCGGCATCGACGGATGCGCCGCGGCGGACGGCCAGTACCAGCCGCCACCGGGAGCCTCGGCGGCCACGGCCAACGGCGCACCGAGCACTGCAGCATCCGCGCCGCAGGCGATGGCTTTCGCCAGTGCGCCGGACGTGGTGATGTCACCGTCGGCGATGACGTGCACGTAGCGTCCACCGGTTTCGTCCAGGTAGTCCCGACGTGCGGCTGCCGCGTCGGCGATCGCAGTGGCCATCGGAACACCGATGCCGAGCACCTCACCGGTGGTCGTGCCACCTTCGACGGAGCCGTAGCCCACGATGACGCCGGCCGCACCCGTGCGCATCAGGTGCAACGCGGTCCGGTGATCGCTGACGCCACCGGCGATGACAGGAACGTCGAGTTCGGCGATGAACGTCTTGAGGTTGAGCGGCTCGTCGTCGCCGTGCGCAACGTGCTCGGCGGAGATGATCGTGCCCTGAATGACCAGCAGATCGAGACCCGACGCGATCAGCGCAGGCGTCAGAGCACGGGCGTTCTGCGGGCTCACTCGTACAGCGACGGTGACGCCTGCATCACGCACCTGGCCCACTGCGGCGGCCAGCAGATCGGGCTGCAACGGCGCAGCGTGCAGTTCCTGCAGGAATGCGATCGGTGCGTCGGGATCGAGATCGGTCTCGGCGATGTGGATCAACTGATCGAGCTTGGCCTCCACGTCGGCGTGCCGCGCCCACAGCCCTTCGCCGTTGATCACCCCGAGCCCGCCTTGCTTACCGAGCTCGATGGCGAACGCAGGCGAGACCAACGCGTCGGTCGGATGGGCGAGCACCGGAATGTCGAACCGATAAGCGTCGAGCTGCCAGGCAGTCGACACCTCCTTGGACGACCGGGTCCGCCGAGACGGCACGATATCGACGTCGTCCAGCTGGTAGGTGCGACGGGCTTCTCTGCCCATGCCGATTTCAACGAGGTCGCGCACGCGCGCACCTTTCTACTTCGAGAGCGAATCGTTCGGCCACCAGGGGCCGACGCGACTATCGGGTGGTGTAGTTCGGGGCCTCAGCGGTCATCGTGATGTCGTGCGGGTGGCTCTCCTTGAGACCGGCCGCGGTGATCTGCACGAACTGAGCCTGCTGCAGGTGCTCGATGGACGTCGACCCGGTGTACCCCATGGCAGCGCGCAACCCACCGGTGAGCTGATGGATGACCTGGTTCAACGGACCCCGGTACGGGACGCGTCCCTCGATCCCCTCGGGAACCAGCTTGTCCTCGGCCAGCACGTCGTCCTGGAAGTAGCGGTCCTTCGAGAACGACTTCGCTCCCCCGCGTCCCTGCATCGCACCGAGCGAGCCCATTCCGCGGTAGCTCTTGAACTGCTTGCCACCGACCAGGATCAGCTCACCCGGAGACTCGGCGGTGCCGGCCAGCAACGATCCGAGCATCGCGGTCGACGCGCCTGCGGCGAGTGCTTTGGCGATGTCACCGGAGAACTGCATACCGCCGTCGGCGATGACCGGCACACCGTGCGGCTTGCACGCGGCCACGGCTTCGAGGATGGCGGTGATCTGCGGAGCGCCGACGCCGGCGACCACGCGGGTGGTGCAGATCGATCCGGGTCCGACGCCCACCTTCACCGCATCGGCACCGGCCTCGACGAGGGCGAGTGCGCCCGCGCGGGTGGCGACGTTTCCGCCGACGACCTGAACGCGCTCGCCCACCTCTGCCTTGAGCTTGCTGACCATCTCGAGCACCTGAGAATTGTGGCCGTGCGCGGTGTCGACGATGATGACGTCGACGCCGGCATCGGTCAGTGCCATCGACCTGGCCCAGGCATCCTGCCCGACGCCCACTGCTGCTCCGACCAGCAGTCGACCGTCGCGGTCCTTGGTGGCGTCGGGGTGCTGCTCGGTCTTGACGAAGTCCTTCACCGTGATCAGGCCGGTGAGTGCGCCTTTGCCGTCGACGATCGGTAGCTTCTCGATCTTGTGGCGACGCAGCAGGCCGAGGGCCGCTTCGGCGGTGACACCCTCCTGCGCGGTGATCAACGGTGCCTTCGTCATGACGTCGGCGACGCGACGGTTCTGATCCACCTCGAACCGCATGTCGCGGTTGGTGATGATGCCGACCAGCGCACCGGTCTCGTCGGTGACCGGGAGCCCCGAGATACGGAAGCGCGCACACATCGCGTCGACCTCGGCCAGCGAATCGGTGGGCTTGCAGGTGACCGGGTCGGTGACCATCCCGGCCTCCGAGCGCTTGACAGTCTCGACCTGAGACGCCTGATCGTGCAACGAGAGATTGCGGTGCAGCACACCCATACCGCCTGCACGTGCCATCGCAATGGCCATCCGCGCCTCGGTGACGGTATCCATCGCAGAACTGACCAGCGGGACTCGCAGCCTGATCTCGCGGGTGATCTGACTGGACGTGTCCACGGCGCTGGGGATCAGATCCGAAGCGGCCGGCAGCAGCAGGACGTCGTCGAACGTGAGGCCGAGCATCGCGACCTTGTTGGGATCGTCGCCGCCTGTGCGGACGTGGGCTCCGGGACTACTCATACGAATCTGGCCCTCCCTAGAGCCTGGTTGCATCGTGGGCGCGGCATGCGGCCGGTGAGAGCTCGCAGGCGCACCGCGGTGCGGTGTTGGAGAACGGATGGAGTTTCGGCACTTGCACTCATCTGTTCAGCGCCGGGAACCATGGTATCGGCCTGCGGCACAATCAGTGCGCACGCCTCCCGCTGCGGACGCTCGGAGGCACCGAATCGAAGACCCGACGGGGTCCGGCGGTACGGATCGTCCGGCATGTCGCACTCGAACGGCTGGCGCAGACCCACCAGTTCTGCGTACCGTGGAGGCGTGCGCGATCAACTGCCTCCCGGTCTACCCCCGGATCCGTTCGCCGGAGACCCCGCCGACCCGTCGGCCGCCCTCGATGCAATCGAGCCCGGCCAGCCTCTCGATCCCCAAGAACGGCTGGCCGTAGAAGAAGACTTGGCGGACCTCGCTGTCTACGAGGCGCTCCTCGGCCACCGCGGTATCCGTGGACTCGTCGTGTGCTGCGAGGACTGCCAGCAGGACCACTACCACGACTGGGACATGCTGCGTGCGAATCTGCTTCAGCTACTCGTCGACGGCACCGTGCGCCCGCACGAGCCGGCCTACGACCCGGTGCCCGACGCGTACGTCACGTGGGATTACTGCCGTGGTTTCGCCGATGCATCCATGAACGACGCTCTGCACGGAGACGGTTTCGAGAGCTGAGACCCCAGACAAACGAAGAAGCCCGACACGATCATCGTGTCGGGCTTCTTCGTTGTTCACGGTCTGCGTCGTCGAACAGGGCCTGTCGCTCAGCTTCCGCCGGACGGAACCGACATGCGGTCGCCGTTCTCGGACGAACTGCCATTGGCGGTGGCCGTCGGCTGATTCGGGTTGTCGAGCACCGTCGGTGTGACGTCGGTGGTCGTCGGACTCGGACTCGTGGTGACGGGAGGGCTGACCGGTGTCGTCGTTTCCGGATTCGGCGTGCTCGGAACCGCGGTGGATTCCGGTGCAACCGTCTCCACCGGAGCCGTCGGAACCAGAGTTGCTTGGCTGGGCACCGACAACGGGGCTGCCGGGGCCGCACCCATCGGAGGTACCACGGGCGGCGCCGTCATGGCCTGCAACTCCTGCAGCAAACGGGCCAGCCACTGGTCGAGTTCGGCTCGCTGAGCATCGTCGATGACCGCGGAACTGCGGTTCGATGCGCCGTCGAGGAGAGCGCGGGCAGCGTCGGCATCGCCGGACGACAGAAGGTTCTCCGCCTCCTGCAGCTTCGATGTCGTATCTATCTGCGCGACAGTCGAATCGGCCTGCTCGGAGAACACGACCGACTTGACGCTCCACAGCGGATCCTCGGGCGTCGAGTTGTACGAGATGACCACCAGACCGCCCAACACGACCGCGATCGCGGCGGCGGCACCGGCGAGGGGACGCAACAGACGCATCCGGCCCCCGCGGTTCGCGGCGCTGGATCGCGCCATGTCGGCTGCCACCTTCTCGCGCTCGACGGCCGCAACAACGGTGTCGAGAGAAGGACCGGCCGGCATGGACGGTGTGATCACGTCCGCTCGCCAATTGGCGAGCAGGAGCGCGAGTTGGTAATCGTCCGCATCATCGGTTGCGATCGGTCCGTCACCACTGATCGCGTCGATGAAGGCATCGTCACGACGAACGGCAACGAGGTCCACGGGACCACCGTCTGCGCCGATGTCGGCATAGGGATCGTTCTGCTTCGGTCCAGTGGGTGTCACGTGCTCTCCGATACGCGAGATTCCGCGACGCGGGGTCTCACCGGGGCCACCGTGACCATTGTCCCTAGCCATACATTTCACCTGCTCTCACAACTTCGTTCTTCAGTTTTGCGATAGCTCGGTGCTGAGCCACGCGGATAGCGCCTGCAGTGCTGCCGACCGCAGCTGCCGTCTCCTCGGCCGACAATCCGACGATGAGTCGGAGCACCAGAATCTCGCGGTGCTTGGCGGGCAGGGTGTCCAGTAGTGCAGTCATCTGACGACTCGACTCGGATTCCAGAGCTCGCTGCTCCGGACCGTGTTCTGTCGACACGACATCTGGTACTTCGGCGGCCGGGTCCGATTTGTTACGCGAGGCACTGCGATGAGCATCTGCGACCTTGTGCGCCGCGATGCCGTACACGAATGCCATGAACGGACGACCTTGATCCTGGTAACGCGGCAAGGCGGTCATGACTGCCAAACAGACCTCCTGCGCCACGTCGTCGGCCGAAAGCTGACCACGCTCAGCCGAACCGACTCGAGCCCGGCAATACCGGACGACGAGTGGTCGGATGAATTCCAAGACCCGGGACAGAGCCAGTCGATCGCCTTGCGCTGCGGCAACGACGAAAGAGTCCAACTCCTCACCCGCACTGTTCATCGTCGACAAATTTCCCCGCGTTACAGGTACGCACCCGCCTGGGAGCGCTTCCACGTGGTGGTGGAACGAACCAAGGATAGCGATACCGACGGCCCACAATCGAACCGCTCGGTCCGTGTGCGGCTACGGTCCAGGTCAACCGACCGCGGATCCACCCACTCGTTCGAGTGCGGCTCCCAGGTCGCGCGCCGGAACCATGTTCGGATCCGCTCCCCCGGTTCCTTCGCACAGCATCGTCGCGGCCCAGCGCAGGGGCAGTAAACCGTGCATCGCCGCAGCGCAGGCCACGTCGACGGCTCCTGCACGTGCGCGCTCGGTCGCACCGGCGCAGCTCAGGGCAGCGGCCATCACCAGATCGGTTTTGATGCGATGCCGTAACGAATCGGTGTCGTCGGCAAGTGCGCGAGCAGACTCGGCGTGTCGGAGCGCTCCCGAGCCGTCCCCACGCATCATTGCCAGCTCGGCTGCCACCCAGTGCGCGCGCAGCGCCGGACGCCACAGATCCGACCCGCCACGCACCGAGAGCAGCTCTGCGTTGCGCGCCAGGAACGCATCCGCGAACCCGAATCGGCCGGTCCCCAGTGCATCCGCCGCCAATCCGACCAGCGCATCACTGCGCGCCTCCACCGCGTCCGTCGTTCGCGCCTCGCCGGTGAGCCCGATCAGGAACACCGCCCTCCCGTCGAACCCGCGGGCGAGCCGGTGCCGACCGACCTGGCGTAGCCATGACGCCCTGGTCGACTCGTACAGGGACTCGAGCGCCTGCGACGTCGGCCGGAACCGCCGGAGCTCGACCCGGGCGGCGTTGTACCGACCCTGGCCGGCCAGTGCGACGCCGCGGCACCAACTCTGCCGCGCATCGGTGGCCGCCGGAAGGTCGGTTCGACCGGGGTCTGCTCCGAACGCCGCCTTTTTCAGCTCGAGCCCGATGCAGTCGGACTCTCCGGTGACGGGCGAGGACTTCGAAACCAAGTGCACGACGTCAGGGTATGGCCACAGCCGGACCGCAGGCACGCGAGTGGGCCGACCGAGAACGACGGACACACAACGCACGAATGCGAATGTCGCGCCGGACGGGCTGTCGCATTCACGACGACCTTTCGGGACGCCGCTGCAGTTTTCACAGAATTAACAATGTGAATAGGTGTTGTTTCGGAAACAGTTATCTGAACGCTGTGTGGCGAATGGGTTAAACGGCGGGTCGTTTATCGGAGCCGGACAAGAATGCGTCGGGCACATTCGACACCGCCGATCGGAATCGTTCGGCAACAACGACCGACTCCTCGCTCGATCCGCTCGGCCGCTCGTGCAGCGAGGCCGAACCCGGCCCGCCACTGCTCGACGCTCTGCGACAACACCTTCGAGCTGCGGGTCTTCGAGAAACGCGCGGTGGAATTCGGAGCGACACCGGCTCGCGCCGACACGTCACCGTCGATCCTGCGCCGCGTCGTGCCATGAGCATCGTCTCCCGACTCGGCCGATTTCTCAACCGGAAGCGCACACATGCGAGCGGTTCGAAGTAAATATCGAGCGTGTTAATTCTTCGCCCTCCCGCTATGCATTTGCCCACGATCGAGCTCTATTGACTCGATTTCGTCGACCCACATAACGTTGTCGCTGTTCGGATCACGAATCCGTCGAAGCCACACCACCCTAGGAGTTTCCATGCCGCAGCCGAATCACCTCCCTGGGCCGAACGCCGATATTTGGGATTGGCAGATGCACGGCCTGTGCCGTGGCGTCGACTCGTCCATGTTCTTCCACCCCGACGGCGAGCGGGGTCGGGCGCGAGCACAGCGAGAGATGCGCGCCAAAGAGATGTGCCGCAGCTGTCCGGTACTCGCTCAGTGCCGCACCCACGCACTCAACGTCAGCGAGCCGTACGGCATCTGGGGAGGGATGTCCGAGACGGAGCGCGAATTGCACGCCCGGCACAACCGCCGTCGCATCGCGGTCTGAGCACACGACATTCACAGCTGCACACACGACGAAGCCCCCAACCCGTTCGGGTTGGGGGCTTCGTCGTACTACCCGAAAATCAGTGAGCGTGTCCGTGGCCGGTTGCGGCCTCGGACTCCTCTTCGGGCTTCTCGACGATGGAGCTCTCCGTCGTCAGGATCATGCGCGCGACGGATGCGGCGTTGACCACGGCAGATCGGGTCACCTTCACCGGATCCACCACACCGTCGGCCAGCAGGTCGCCGTACGTCAGGGTCGCAGCGTTGAAACCGTGGCCCTTCGGCAACTCGGCCACCTTGCTGACGACGACGGAACCGTCGATGCCGGCGTTGGTGGCGATCCAGAACAGCGGTGCGTTCAGTGCAGTGCGCACCACTGCGACGCCGGTGGCTTCGTCACCGGTGAGGCCGAGATCGTCGGCCAGCGACAACGCGGCCTGAGTCAGAGCGGAGCCACCGCCGGGAACGATGCCTTCTTCCACTGCAGCCTTGGCCGCTGCAACTGCATCGTCGACGCGGAACTTGCGTTCCTTGAGCTCGGTCTCGGTTGCGGCACCGACCTTGATGACGGCGATGCCGCCGGAGAGCTTCGCGAGCCGCTCTTCGAGCTTTTCACGATCCCACTCGGAGTCGGTGTTCTCGATCTCGCGACGAAGCTGGCCGACGCGGGCATCGATGTCGTCCTGCGAGCCAGCACCGTCGACGATGGTCGTCTCGTCCTTGGTGACGACGACGCGACGCGCCCGGCCGAGCAGCTCGAGGCCGGCTTCCTTCAGGCTCAGGCCGACATCTGCAGTGATGACCTGGCCTGCGGTGACGACTGCGAGGTCGTCGAGGAACGCCTTGCGACGGTCGCCGAAGAACGGAGCCTTGACGGCAACGGCCTTGATCGTCTTGCGGATGGAGTTCACGACCAGAGTCGACAGAACCTCACCCTCGGTGTCCTCGGCGATGATCAGCAACGGCTTGCCGCTCTCGGCAACCTTCTCCAACAGCGGAAGGAAGTCGGGAAGCGAGGTGATCTTCTCGCGGTACAGCAGGACGTAGGCGTCCTCGAGCACAGCTTCCTGCGTGTCGACGTCGGTGACGAAGTACGGCGAGAGGTAGCCCTTGTCGAACTGGACGCCCTCGGTGACCGACAGCTCGGTGAGCAGCGTCGAGGACTCCTCGACGGTGACGACGCCGTCTGCACCGACGCGAGTGAGCGCCTCACCGACGAGTTCGCCGATCTCGGGATCCCGCGAGGACACGGTGGCAACCTGAGCGATGGCCTGCTTGCCCTCGACCGGGGTGGCGGCGGCGAGCAGTGCCTCGGCAACCTTGTCGGCTGCCTTGGAGATGCCGGTGCCCAGCGCGATGGGGTTGGCTCCGGCGGCGATGTTCTTCAGTCCGCCGCGGACGAGAGCCTGTGCGAGAACAGTCGCCGTGGTGGTGCCGTCGCCTGCGACGTCGTTCGTCTTGGTGGCGACGCTCTTGACCAACTGGGCGCCGAGGTTCTCGAACGGATCTTCCAGGTCGATTTCACGAGCGATCGACACACCGTCGTTGGTGACCGTGGGGCCACCGAAGGCCTTGGAGAGGACGACGTGGCGACCACGCGGTCCGAGAGTGACCTTGACTGCGTCGGCGAGCTTGTCGACGCCGCGCTCGAGAGAGCGGCGCGCTTCCTCGTTGAATTGGATTTGCTTTGCCATGTTTCGGTGTTACTCCTTCGAGTAAAGAAACTCGATCGAACGCACTCCGCCCCGGGACCGACACTGAAATCGGATTCCGGGGCGGGATGCGTTGTGGCCTACTTGGCGATGACTGCCAGCACGTCGCGTGCCGACAGAATCAGGTACTCCTCGCCGGCGTACTTGATCTCGGTGCCGCCGTACTTGCTGTAGATGACGGTGTCACCTTCTTTGACGTCGACCGGGATTCGGTTGCCCTTCTCGGTGACACGGCCTTCGCCAACGGCGACGACGGTGCCCTCCTGGGGCTTCTCCTTGGCTGTGTCGGGGATGACCAGACCGGAGGCGGTCGTCGTCTCGGCCTCGTTGGCCTGGACGAGGATCTTGTCCTCGAGCGGCTTGATTTTCACGCTCGCCACGTTGAGCCCTCCAAAGTTATGGGGTACGCGTCCGGGGTCGGATCCCCGGACAGCTGTGTGTAAGTACTTCTCGTGCGGTCCTGACAAACTCGGCACGAAACTCGGTCCCGTCGTCGCGGGTGCCGGGACTTCGCTCGGTGCCAACTAGCACTCTATACACGAGAGTGCCAGCACTCAAGGGCTGGGTTCGCCAGGCGTGCGTTCGGGCGACCGACTCGGCCGGATCGCACTTCCACCCGACCCGCACCGGTCGCCTCGGCACGCGACACGGGGATTTCCACACTTTTTTCTCGACGCCACGACACTGCCGAAGGCGCAGGTGAGGCCGCACCCGAGCCTACGAAGTAACCGACCGAGCAGATTATTACGGTCGCGCAACGGGATCGGTAACGTTACGATAACGGAGCTGTCCGAACGATAACGATCGACAGCCGTGCTACGACTCGACAGACGAGAGGCACTGCACGACATCGGCGGAACCGAACGGTTCCCGCACACGGACAACGGGGCGGAGGTACACCATGCGGGTAGGAGTCGGTGTATCCACCGGATCCGAGGGCGTGTGCGCAGCCCTGGTCACCGTCGAATCCGACGGCAGCCACGCAGTCGAGTACCGCACCGTCTCGGCGGATCGCCAGGCGAAGATCGATGTCGGTGATCTCGTGACGTCCGCGGTCGAGCTGATGGCGTCCCTCGTTCCCGGCGACCGGCAGCCCGATTCCATCGCAGTCACCTTCCGAACCGAAGAACATGCGGCGCGCATCCGCGCTGCACTCGCACACACCACGCGAGACGTTCGGCTCGTTCCGGAAGCCGCCGCCGCGTCGGCACATCTGGCCACCACCGGTCTGGTCGACGGGTACGACACCATCGCCCTGGTGGACCTGGGAGCCAGTGGACTGTCGGTGACCGTGGCCCGCCGGACCGACGGTGTCGTTCTGTCCTACGGCCGATCCGAGGCCATCGGCGGCGTGGTTCTCGACGCACTGGTCAAGGACCTCGTTCAGAACATGACGCTCGACAATCTGCGAGACGACATTCGCGACGACCGCGGAATCGGATCGGCGCGGTACCGGGCGATCAAAGAACTGCTCTCACACGAGAACGAAGCACGCATCGAGCGATACAGCGGTGTACCGCTGACCGTGAGCCGCGCTGCATTCGAGACCGCTGCGTCGCCCCTCTTCGACGAGGCAGCGCAGTTCGTGCGCAGCGTGTTCGACGAAAGCACCCATGAACCCGAGGCCATCGTGCTGATCGGCGGCGGTGCCCACATCCCGCTGCTGGCCACGTCTCTGACCGACACGTTCCATGCACGCATCGTTCGCCTCCCCGAGCCGGATGCCGTGCTCGCCGTGGGCGCGGCCGTCGTCGCCGCATCGGTGACCGACAACGATTACCCCCTGGTCTCGGCCGCACGCCGGACTGCGGGCCGGATGGGTCGCTACTCGGGTGCGATCGCGGCGGCCGTCGTCGCAGGCGGGCTGGTCCTCGCCTACGGGCTGCAGACGATGACCCCGGCAGACGACCCCAGCGTGTCCCCTGCCGGTAGCGCCACCGAACCCGTCGCAGCCGGGGACGCAGGACGACCCGCAGCCGAGGGCTACTCGCCGAGCGATACGCCGACTTCGACCCGTTACACGGCTGACCCGATCGGCCCCGCGGCGACCACAGCCGATTCCTCGCGTCCGACGTCCCGACTCCCCGCGTCCTCGGCACCGACCACCACGCCGACGCTGCGACCGGCTCCCGACCTCCCGCGGATCGACTGGCCCATGGATCCGGCACCGGAGTCGTCGTCGCCCGACGCGGGCACCAGCGTCACCGTCGAGCCGTCGACGCCGGTCTCGCCCGAGCCCACGACGACGCCCGCGCCGACCACCAGCTCGCCCGTCGAGCCGACCCCGGCCCCGGGTGAGACTTCCGAACCCACCACGCCGTCCGGCCCGATCGAGCTCAGCCCAGGACCGACACCTCGGCCCTCGGCAGGGTCGGTTCCGGAAAGCTCGGAAGTCCCGACCGGATCGATCACCGTTCCCACGACGGTCGTCCGTGGCTCGGATCCCACTCCGGAATTGACCGCTCCGCCGACGGTCTGGTCACCACCACCTGCTGTATCCGGTCAGAGCGTCGAACCCCGGACGTCACCGGACACGGCAGCGCCGCGAACCTCCGAGCCCCCTCAGGACGCTCAGCCGGGAACCTGACTGGTCGCGACCGACAGGCCGGGGTCCGTCACCGCTGTCAGAGCCGACGGTGCCGCGCCCCCGGCAACCAGGTGAGCACCGAGGGCGGCAATCATGACACCGTTGTCGGTACACAGCCGCGGCTTCGGAATTCTCAGCGTCAAACCGTTGTCGGCGCACCGTGATTCGATCAACGAGCGGATCCGCGAGTTGGCCGTTGCACCTCCACCGAGAACGACGGTATCGACGTTCACGTCTGTCGCCGCCCGAACCGCCTTCATCGTCAACACATCCGCAACGGACTCCTGGAACGACGCCGCGATGTCGGCGACCGGAATCGGATCTCCGGCCCGCTGACGGGCCTCGACGAAGCGGGCGACGGCCGTCTTGACCCCCGAGAACGAGAAGTCGTAGCGAGCGTCCCGTGGGCCGGTCATTCCGCGGGGAAAAGCAATTGCAGTCGGATCGCCTTCGCGCGCCGCATCGTCGAGCGCCGGACCGCCCGGGTAGCCCAGACCGAGCAGGCGGGCCACCTTGTCGAACGCCTCACCGGCCGCGTCGTCGACAGTGGTACCCAGCTCCGCGATGGGCCTGGACAGATCGTCGACGTGCAACAGATGAGTATGTCCACCGGAGACCAGAAGTGCCACGCACGACGGCATAGGACCGTGCTCGAGGGTGTCGACCGCGACGTGGCCGCCCAGATGATTGACGGCGTAGAAGGGGACGTCCCACGCCGCTGCGTAGGCCTTGGCAGCGGCAACTCCGACCAGCAAGGCACCGGCCAGTCCTGGTCCGATGGTCACTGCGACCGCGTCGGGACGATCGATGTCGGCGGCGGCGAGAGCGCGGCGCATCGTCGGAACCATGGCCTCGAGGTGGGCCCTCGACGCCACCTCGGGCACCACTCCGCCGTACCGGGCGTGCTCGTCGACACTGGATGCCACCTCGTCGGCCAGCAACTCGCACACACCCGAGTCGCGCCAGCGGACGATGCCGACTCCTGTTTCGTCGCAGGAGCTTTCGATACCCATGACGATCATCGGGCAGCCTCCGTCTTCTCCGGCCGACGCATGGTGAACGCATCGGCTCCGCTGGGCTGGTAGTACTTCGCCCTGGTACCCACGATCTCGAAGCCCTCACGTCGGTACAACTCGATGGCCGGGTCGTTGTCGGTGCGCACCTCGAGAAACACCGGCCCACCGTGATCGTCGGCGACGCGCAGCAATTCGCTCAACAGTCGTCCGCCGATCCCCCGGCGATGGTGCGCGGGATCGACACCGATGGTGTGCACCTCGGCCTCACCGGCGACGAATGCGCCGCGGCTCGGTTGCCCCAGCAGAGAGATTCCCGCGTAACCGACGATCTCGCCGGCCTCCTTCGCCGTGACGTAATGATTGTGCGGCGCAGCCAGTTCCGCCACGAACGCGTCTGCCGACCACGGGTCGTCACCCTCGAAGAGCACCGTCTCGAGATACGCGCATCGTGCGCAGTCGTGCACCGTCATCGGTTCGATCGTCACCGTCATCGCGCGGCCTTCTCCGCAGCCCGTTCGGCGAGTGTCTTCGCGTCCGGCCGCCGCAGATAGAGCGGAACGAGCGGTCCCGGTACAGTCCCGCTGCCGATGTCGGTGGCAGCCACCCGGACCAGACCTGCCGGGGACGGGGCCTGCACGTCACGCACCGGCAACCCGAACAGTGCGGCATGCGGCGCGGAACCGGCGACAGCGTCGACGCCTCCGTGCTCCAGTTCGGCCGGAGCGATCACGTCGGGGCCCGCTACCCGAACCCCGGCTTCGTAACGTGCCCAATAGATTTCGCGACGACGTGCGTCCGTGACCACCAACAGCGATCCGGATTCGTCGACGTCAGCCGCGATCGCGTCGAGACTGCAGACACCGTGGACCGGCAGTCCGAGCGCATCACCGAATGCGGCCGCGGTCGCCATCCCCACCCGCAGGCCGGTGTACGGACCGGGGCCCACTCCCACGACGACGGCCGCCAGATCGGTAGCCACGATGCCGGCCTCGGCCAGGCACTCGAGGATGTGGGGAGTCAGAACCTCGGCGTGCGATCGCGCGTCGACCTTGATGCGGGTGGCGACGGTGGTGACATCGGCCCCGTCGGCAGCGGAGTCGGACAACCGCACCACACCTGCGGTGACGGCAGGGGTCGAGGTGTCCACGGCAAGTACGAGCACGAGGATCAAGGCTACCCGCCCGGTGGCCGCACCCAGCACTCCCGTAGCCGCGGCACCACGAACCCGGGATACCCGCATCGCACGCTTCGTCGAGTGCCGTTACGGGCGCGCCGGGCTTCGGTGCTCACTCGGGTGGGCGGCCGAGCGCATCGCCATTCACCCGTCGAGCACTCACCCTTCGGACGTCCGATTCCGGATCGCGTGACAAGCACACGGAGACATGCTGATCCGTCAGGGTCTCCACCACGCCCTCGCCCCACTCGACGACGACGACGGCGTGCTCGAGATCGGTATCGAGGTCCAACGCGTCCAGCTCGTCGAACGCGGACTGTCCCGTCATACCCAGACGGTAGGCGTCGACGTGCACGAGAGCGACAGGCGGTAAACCGTTGGGGCGCAAGCCTGGTCGATGCTCGCGGGCGATGACGAACGTCGGTGAGGTGACGCGACCGTGCACCCCGAGACCCGCCGCGATCCCCTTGGTCATCGCGGTCTTCCCCGCACCGAGCGGACCGTCGAGTACGACGAGATCGCCGGCGACCAGAATGTCCGCGAGCCGAGCACCGAACTCGGCAGTGTCCGTCGCCGTCGCCAGTTCGGCCTCGACGGGCAGGTCGAGCCGCGAGTTCGGTGGACTCTCGGAATCAGACAACGCCCCACCGCTTCTTCTTGGGCTCCGATGCTCGCGCCACCAGGCGAAGGATCGCACCGTTGACCTGTTCGGGGAACTCCAACTGCACCAGGTGCCCACCTTGACGCACCCGCACCATCTCCGATTTCGGCAGGGCGTCGGTGAGTGCTTCCGAACTCGCGAAGGGAATGATCCAGTCTTCGTCGCCGCACACCACCGACACCGGAATGTTCTCGAATTCCGCCAGAGCCGCCGACTCGTCGTGCAGTTCGAGCGTCTCGAGAAAATTCACGATAGTGACAACGGAGGTGTCGTCGATCATCGACTGCGAGAATGCCACCAGCCGAGGAGACACCCGCGTTCCGTACGAGGCCGCGCGCAGCACCGGTGAAATGATGGCGCGCACCGCTCCTCGCCCGAATTGCACCAGGCCGGGTGACGTGCGTACAGCCAGTCGAAAAGCATCGACTGCCGGATTCTGCAGGCTGCGGCCGACTCCCGTCTGTGCGAGGCCGGCAGCCGTAGTGGAGATCAGCACGGCACCGATCACTCGCTGCCGGACGACGGACGACCGCTGTCGCGCCATGGAGAGAATCGACATGCCGCCCATCGAGTGCCCGACCAGAACGATGCGTCCCTTGGGCACGACCGAACGGATGACCGCGTCGAGGTCGAGGCCGAGCTGACCGATGGTGCAACTGCTTGCACTGGGCACCCCGGAGCGGCCGTGACCGCGCTGGTCGTAGAACACCATGCGCACGCTCGAACCCCACTGCTGTTCGAGCGCACGTCGTTGGAAATGCCACGACGACATGCGCAGGCAGTATCCGTGCACGAACACGACGGTCAGTTGTGCATCCGCCGGCCCCACCTCACGGACCGCCAGCGGAACACCGTCGTCCGCCGTGACGATACTGCCTCGATCGGCGTCCATCAGGTCGAGATTCTCGGTCGCCAGCGGATCCTTGTTGGATCGAAACGCCGTCTCCCGCACCACTATCGCAAGACTCTCCAGCAATCCCAGCATGGCCTACTTCGTCGCCTCCCCTGAGCGCGTGCCGACGAAACGACGTCGAACACGTCCACGAACGCCGGTGACGACCTCGTAGCCGATGGTGTCGAGCGCATCCGCCCAATCCTGAGCGTGCGGCTCTCCGCTGTCCCCCGGCCCGAACAGTATCGCCTCGTCGCCGATGGCGACACCCGAGCTGTCGCCGCCGAGATCGACGACGAATTGGTCCATGCACACGCGCCCCACCGACGGGTAGCGACGACCGTCGATGGTCACCTCGAAACGACCGCTGAGTCGGCGTACGACCCCGTCGGCATAACCCAGCGCCACCAGTGCGACCACGGTGTCGGTCGGAGCTGTCCAGGTGTATCCGTACGACACCGATTCACCTCGGTTCACCTTCTTGATGTGGGCCACCTGCGCGGACAATGTCATGACCGGACGCAAGCCGAAATCTCCCATATCGGGCACCGGCGACAGGCCGTACAGCGCAATACCCGGACGCACCATGTCGAAACCGAGGTCCGGCCTGGTCAGCGTTGCCGCCGAGTTGGACAGATGCACGACGGCCGGCGAGATACCGCGCCGGCCGGCGCGGGCAACAGCGTCGCGGAGCCGCTCTGCCTGGGCGTCGTTGGCCGGGTGATTCGGTTCGTCGGCACAGGCGAGATGCGAGAACATCCCTGTCAATCGCACGGACCCCTCGGCGACAGCCGACGCGGTGGCATCCAGGACGACATCGAGGTCCGCCCGCGCAACGCCGTTGCGATTGAGGCCGGTATCGATCTTGAGCGAGAGGTCGGCGGTGAGACCGGTCCGCCTGGCTGCGGCGATCACCGAGTTCAGCTGGCCGGCCGTGGAGACCCCGACTCCGATGTTCTCGGCGATCGCAGCACCGAAGTCCGAATCGGCCCGGTGCAGCCACGCCAGCACCGGCACGGTGATTCCGGCTGCGCGCAGTTCGAGGGCCTCGCCGATGGTCGTGACCCCGAATTCGTGCACGCCCGCCGCGACGGCAGCGTGTGCCACGGGGCCTGCCCCATGGTTGTAGGCGTCGGATTTCAGGACGGCCATGACGGCGGCGTCGCCTGCGACTTCCTGCAGAACCCGGACATTGTGGGCCACGGCATCGAGATCGACGGTTGCCAGAGCACCCGAATCCGTCCGCGGATCGGTCTCCACGTCGCCGTTACCGATAGTCACAACATTCGATAGTGCCATCCCTGCCGCACACACCACGGATCAGGTGGCACAACTCATGACACACCGTTAGGTCGGCCGGCGAGCCCAGTGCAGCTCAGACAGCGACCGAGCGGACCGTCCGGATGGCTTCTCGCAGGCTGTTCGACAACGGTGTCGCCGAGATCGGGGCGGCGAATTCGCCATCGGCTCCGTGCGCGGCATGGGCTGCGGCCAGTGCGTGCACTTTGGCCCCGCACGCGGCCGCCGTCGACGGTGCCATTCCGGTTGCGAGCAGGGCACCGAGGACGCCGGACAGCACGTCCCCGGATCCGGCGGTGGACGCGGCGGATCCGCCCGCGTCACTGACGAACGCGGTGCCGTCCGAGTCGGCGACGACCGTCGCGCGGCCCTTGAGCAGCACGGTGACGCCCCACCGAGCGGCGAGGCCTCGTACGGCCGCGACGCGGTCGGGACCGGGTTCCGATCCGGTCAGGCGGGCGAACTCCCCGGCGTGCGGGGTCAACAGCGTCGGTGCAGTGCGATCGACGACCCACTGCTCGTTGTCCGCGAGGATCGTCAATGCATCGGCGTCGACGACCACCGGCAGATTCGATTCGAGAACTCGACGCACGATGTCCGCCGAGGATTCGTCCGTGCCGAAGCCGGGGCCGACGACCCACGACTGCACCCTCCCCGCTGCATCCAGATCCGGTGCGACGACGACCTCCGGGTGGTGCGAGACCACTTCTGCGTCGGCACTTCCCACGTACCGAACCATCCCGGACGTGGCGGCGACGGCTGCGCCGACACACAGCAACGCAGCCCCGGGATACGTGGCGCTGCCGGCCAACACGCCGACGACTCCCTGCGAGTACTTGTCGTCCGACGCGGTGGGAATCGGCCAGATTCGGCCTACATCGGCCGGCTCGAAGGACTCGATCTCGGGCGTCGGCAGGGTCAGCCCGATGTCGACCACGTCGATTCGGCCGCAACGAGGTACGGCCAACACGTGCACCGGTTTGCGAGCGCCGAACGTGACGGTGACGTCGGCGGTCACCGCCGGTCCCGACACCTCACCGGTTTCTGCATCGACGCCACTGGGAATGTCCACGGAGACAACGGGCGCGGTGATCCGGTCGACCATCCCGGCAGCGTGGGGACGCAGCGGACCCTTCCCGGATATCCCGACGATGGCGTCGATGACGAGGTCCGGATCGTCCGGCTCCGTGACGACCCGTCCCCCCGAGGCTCGCAGGGCCGCAAGACCTTCGGTGTGCACACGGTCCGGATCGAGCAGCAGCGCGGACACCGCGACGCCGCGCCTGCGCAGGAACGCACCTGCCCACAGGCCGTCTCCGCCGTTGTCTCCCGATCCGACCAGTATCAGTACTCGTCGCCCCGCGACGCCGCCGGTTCGCGAGAAGAGCTCGCGCGCCACCACCGAGGCCAAACCGTACGCAGCGCGGCGCATCAACGTGCCGTCGGGCAACGATCGCAGCAGCGGAGCCTCGGCGTTCCTGATCTGCTCGGGTGTGTAGTAGCCGCGCATGCCGAGGTCCTCCCGCTCGTGCCGTCAAGTGTGTCGAGCCCGCCGGTCCTTCTACTCGACCGTGACGGACTTGGCCAGATTTCGCGGCTTGTCCACGTCGTAGCCGCGCGCCTGAGCGACCTCGGCTGCGAAGACCTGCAGCGGAATCGTCGAGAGCAACGGCTGCAGCAGTGTCGACGCCGCCGGGATCTCGATGAGGCTGTCCGCGAAAGGCCGGACCGCTTCGTCGCCCTCCTCCGCGATGACGACCGTTCGAGCGCCGCGGGCCTGGATCTCGCGGATGTTGCTGAGCATCTTCGAGTGCAGCACCGCACGGCCCTTCGGCGACGGCATGACGATGATGACCGGAACGCCGTCCTCGATCAGCGCGATCGGACCGTGCTTGAGCTCACCGGCGGCGAAGCCCTCCGCATGCATGTAGGCGAGCTCCTTGAGCTTGAGCGCGCCTTCGAGAGCGACGGGGTAACCGACGTGTCGACCGAGGAACAGGATGGTCGACGACGTCGACAGCTCGCGCGCCAGCGCACGCACCGGCTCGACCGTCTCCAGCACCCGCTGCACCAACTCCGGCATCGCTTCGAGCTCGGCGAACTCGCGCGCCACCTCGTCCGGGTACTTGGTGCCGCGCGCCTGCGCCAGGGCCAAGCCGACGAGGTAGTTCGCGGTCACCTGGGCGAGAAACGCCTTGGTCGATGCGACGCCGATCTCCGGACCTGCACGCGTGTACAGAACTGCGTCGGCCTCGCGGGGAATCTGCGAGCCGTTGGTGTTGCACACCGCAAGGACGCGAGCCTTCTGGTCCTTGGCATGCCGCACTGCTTCGAGGGTGTCGGCGGTCTCGCCGGACTGCGAGATGGCCACGACCAGGGTCGACCGATCCAGGACCGGGTCGCGATAGCGGAACTCGCTGGCCAGTTCCACTTCCACCGGCAGCCGGGTCCAGTGCTCGATGGCGTACTTGGCGAGCAGACCCGAGTGGTAGGCACTGCCACAGGCGACGACGAACACCTTGTCGACGTCACGCAGTTCCTGATCGGAAAGACGCTGCTCGTCGAGCACGATCCGGCCATTGTCGAAGTGGCCGAGCAACGTGTCGGCCACGGCGGCGGGCTGCTCCTGGATTTCCTTCAGCATGAAGTAGTCGTGGCCGCCCTTCTCGGCGGCCGCGAGGTCCCAATCGATCCGGAACGGACGCCCCTGCGCCTCGTTGCCGTCGAAATCGCTGATGTCGTAGCCATCGGCCGTGATGACGACGACCTGGTCCTGCCCGAGTTCGACGGCGTCGCGCGTGTGCTCGATGAATGCAGCGACATCGGACCCGAGGAACATCTCGCCCTCGCCGACTCCGAGCACCAGAGGCGTGGAGCGACGAGCCGCGACGATCGTGTCCGCGTGATCGGAATGAGTGAAGACCAGCGTGAACGCACCTTCGAGGCGACGCAGCACTGCCTTCGCACTGGCCACGAAATCGCCCGCAGTAGGCCCGTCCGCGTATGCCCGAGCGACGAGGTGGACAGCGACCTCGGTATCGGTGTCGGACAGGAACTCCACACCCGCCGTTTCGAGTTCGGCACGCAGCGGACCGAAGTTCTCGATGATGCCGTTGTGCACCACCGCCACCGATCCGGACGCGTCGCGATGGGGGTGAGCGTTGCGGTCGGTCGGACGCCCGTGCGTCGCCCACCGCGTGTGTCCCATGCCGGTGGTCCCGACGAACGTATCGGTGCCGATGTCGTCCAGTTCGGCCTCGAGGTTTGCCAGACGCCCGGCCTTGCGCTCCACCGCGGTAGAGCCCGCGCCGTCCAGTATCGCGATTCCTGCGGAGTCGTAGCCCCGATATTCCATACGCCGAAGCGCCTCGACCACCACACCCAAAGCTGGGCGGTGGCCGACATATCCAACGATTCCGCACATGGTGCATCAGGGTACTCGGCACGACGCGCACGACCCATTCGCTCAGGTCGCCGTGTCCGGCGTCCCCATACCCGAGCACATTCGGTAGCGTCATCTCTCGTGGCGAAACCGAAGAAGCTGGCATCTGCTCTCTCCAAGCGTGGCCCGCACAAGGTACTCAGAGGGAACCTGGCTCTGGCCGGGCAACCTGGCGTCGTCTACACCCCGGCCGAAGGCTTCGGCCTGCCCGGTGTGGCGTTCGCGCACGGTTGGATGCTGCGCCCCGGCAGTTACACCGACACCCTGAAGCACCTGGCGTCGTGGGGGTTCGTCGTGGCAGCACCCGACACCGAGCGTGGCCTCGTGCCCTCGCACCGCGGACTCGCCACCGACCTGGGCACTGTGCTCGACATCATGACCGGCGTTCGCCTGGGCTCGGGCAACATCAGCGTGCATCCCGAGAATCTGGCCACAGTCGGTCACGCGATGGGCGCCGGGACCGCCGTACTCGCTGCCTCCCGACGACCGGATGTCAAAGCGGTCGCCGCCCTGTTTCCGGCACCGACGGCACCGTCGTCCGAGGACGCCGCCGCAGGCCTCGACGTGCCCGGACTGGTCGTCGGCGACAGCTCGAACGCAGATTCGCTCAACGACAATTCATTGGCTCTCGCCCAGGCCTGGCACGGACCATCCGTCCTCCGACGGATCGACGGCTCGACGGCAGACGGATTCGTCGAAGGCCGGCGAATGCTCCGCGCACTGGGAGTCAACAGCTCCGACCGCAAGACCCAGCAACGCACCCGCGCTGCACTGACCGCATTTCTGCTCTACCACCTGACCGGCGACTCCGACTACGAGGAATTGGCCGGAACGAACGGCGACATCGCCGGCACCCGTGCTGTCGACCCTCACGCGCCGCTGACCGAGCAGCCCAAGCCGAAGGCGACCGCGTCGATCAAGGCATTGCTGGGTCGCGGCTGACCCACCGGGCTCGGCGTCGTCACACCAGCCACGATCGGGGTTGCTCGTCGGGGTCCGGTTCGACGTGTGGTGCGCCGTGCCGCCGATCCAGGTGAGCCGGGCGCAGGACCGAGCCCGCTGCCGACCGAGTGTCGCTTCCGCTCAACCGGTCCGAAACCCCCTGTCCCACATCGGTTCTCGCCGGTTCTCTCGGATTCCGTAGCCGTTCGGCGGCATCCGCCATCGCCGACCGATGCGCGTCGCGAATACGGTGCAGTTCACGACGCCACGCGGGGTCCGAATTCAGAGTGCACCCGCCTCGCTCAAGCCCGCGCCGGACCCCGCCGAGCTGGGCTGAGGTTCGGTGACCGGAGGGGCCACGGGAGCTGCAGGTACCTCATGAGTCTCGTTCGAGCCCTGCCGGACGGAGCGCTCCTCGCCCGAAGCTTCAGGAACGCATACCTCCGGGGTGTCCGCGGTCGATGCGGGCTGCAAGTCCGTCGGTTCACTACCCACCTGCGGCTCGTCGGCCGGTGCGACATCCACCGGCGGTGAGGTCGCTGTGTTCGGCTCGGTAGCGCCGGACTCGGCAGAAGGAGAACCCGGTTCGGTCTCGGGTTCTGGTTCGGTGGTGGTTCGATCCCCCGCGGCGGGCTCCGGCGGTTCCACGGTCGCCGAAGACCGGTTCGACACCCCGACACCGCTCGGATCGACGGTCCCGGGAACTTCGACGATCTCCGGCAATCCGAAGGGACCGACGCGCAACTCGAACGTGCGCACCCCGAGGCCCGGTGTCTCGAGTCGAAGCGATACGGCCCCATCGTGTTCGAGCGCGATACGGGCACGATGGCCGTCGAGTTCGGCCTCGAGATGGCCGCGCTCGCCGACGACCTTCGATGCATCACCGAATTCCGGCGACGGGATCGAAGCGGGCGGATCATCGAGCGTTGCAGTCGGATTGGGTTCTGCGGTGGGGTCGGGTTCTGAGGCGGGGTTGGGTTCTGCGGTGGGGCCGGATTCTGCGGTGGGGTCGGCATCGGTCTCGTCGCTGAGACTGCCGTCGCCGGTCTTGTCACCGAGCGCCTCGACAACCCGGTCCACGATGTCGTCCACAATGCCGTCCACGATGCCGTCGACGAGTCCGGCGACTGCATCGACCCGACTGTCTTCACGACCATTGTCGTTCTCGGTTTCGCCCCACGCCGTGGGACCGGTGGCACGTGCATCCGGAGCAGGTGCCGGTTGCGCCGGCGGAGCCGAGGCCGGCACCTCGGACGGAGGGTGGGCTGCCGATGCGGGTCCGGTGACGGCTGCCTCTCCCCCAGCTCCGGCCGTGACCGCCGCAGGGCAGTTCTCGGGCGACGACCGCTCACTCGATTTCTCAGCAACAGCCAGCGGCACCCAGCTGCGCTCGTCGAGCTCGTCGAACACGGGGTGGACGACTTCCTCGATGATCTTCACCACCAGGGCCAGGCACTCTCGAACGGCCGTGTCCGTGGCCGTGCAGGCAGACGACATTGCGGCACACGTGCGTTGCACATGTGGCACGAACTCGCCCTCGATCCATTCTCGAGACCGGTCGGCGACCTCGGCTGCAAACTCGTCCGATACGTCTGCTCGCGCGAATCGCTCGGCCCATTCCGGAAACGCCGGTGCCAGGCGGGCGAACACGGTTGCCCGGTCGACCGGGACGCACTCGATGCCCGAGGCCAGCAGAAGCGCATCGATTCGGTCGGGATCGTGTCCTTCCACGGCGTCGGTATCGAGGCTTCCGACGAGCTCGGCCTTGTCGGTCACAGCCTCACGCAGTACGTCCACAGCCGCGTACATCGTTTGCAGCGCATCCTCGACCGAGTCGAGAAGCACCCCTGCTCTCTCCTGCTCGGTGGCCACATATCGCTGGGCCGTCTCACCGGCGTCACCGTGCCACCGCAGTCGAAGAACGATCAGGAGCTGCGTCTGCTCGTCCAATTGTTCACCCAGCGCCGCAGCCATAGCCCCGACCGCATCTGCGTCGGACGCCAGAGCCTCCAGGTTCAGGCCGCGCTGCTCGTCGTACCGTGCACACACCTCGTCGTAGCGCGGGACTTCGCTGCCGGGAACACGCTCGGCCAACGGCAGGAAACGCTCGAAATACAGCAGCCCGACGGCATTGGCGTCGAGAATCTCGTCGACCGATGCTGCCTCGGCGGGCGAGGTGGAAGAAACAGTCACCGCAACGAGTCGATCGCGTGGGCACCGGCGTCGTCCTGTATTTCGTACGCGCTCATCGCGGCGACGAGGGCATCCGCGATGTCGTCGACCGACGATCGCCACACCCCGACGGCTCGCCCGAGCCTGGAGTGGGCGTCGAGATAGGCCGCGCCCAGGTCTCCGTAGTTCCGTCCTGCGGCGGCGGTACCGAATCCCGGTGATGCGATCGAATCGGCTGCCGTGCCCAGGGCCTCCGCCGACGCCGTCATCGAGTTCGCCACCTCGCGCACGCGGACCGCGTCCACCCAGAATCCGTCGCTCATCGCCCGCCCGTTCCCGCTCGAAGTGCCCCTTTCCCTCTATGACGTGCGCCGACTCCCATCGGTTCCCCGGCGAGCGGTAACGTCCCGATACGAAACGTCGGTAACAGACAACCGAGCAGCTCCACCAGCTACTCGAGAACGAGGAGTCCCATGCACATCGGAACGATGCTGAACTACAGCGGTGGTTTCACCGAGACCGTTGCCGAGGTAGCCGAACTCGAGAAGGCGGGCCTCGACATCATCTTCGTGCCCGAGGCCTATTCTTTCGACGCCGTCAGTCAACTCGGGTTCCTTGCGGCCAAGACGAGCACGATCAAGATCGCGTCGGGCATCTTCCAGATCTACACGAGAACGCCGTCGCTGACGGCCATGACGGCCGCCGGCCTCGACTACGTTTCCGACGGGCGCTTCGTTCTCGGACTCGGCGCATCCGGGCCACAGGTCGTCGAGGGTTTCCACGGCGTCAAGTACGACGCACCCATCGCCAGAACCCGTGAGGTCATCGAGATCTGCCGCCAGGTGTGGCGTCGAGAAAAAGTGCAGTATCAGGGCAAGCACTACCAGATCCCGTTGCCGGCGGACAAGGGAACCGGCTTGGGCAAGCCACTCAAGCTGATCAATCACCCTGTGCGCGAACGTATTCCGGTCGTCATTGCCGCTCTCGGACCGAAGAACGTCGAGCTCACCGCAGAGATCGCAGAGGGCTGGCAGCCCATCTTCTACTTCCCGGAGAAGGCAGCCGACGTGTGGGGCGAATCGCTGGCCGCAGGCAAGGCCAAACGCGATCCGTCACTCGGCGAACTCGAGGTGTTCGCCAGTCCCACCCTCGCCATCGGCGAGGACGCCGACAAGTACCTCCCCTGGGTCAAGCCGCACCTGGCGCTCTACATCGGCGGCATGGGTGCCAAGGGAAAGAACTTCTACAACTCCCTCGCTCAGCGCTACGGCTACGAAGCCGAGGCCGAGAAGATTCAGGACCTGTACCTCGCCGGCAAGAAAGAGGAAGCAGCAGCGGCGGTTCCGGACGAGCTCGCGCGTTCGGTGAATCTCATCGGACCGGAGAGCTACGTCAAGGAGCGCGTGGCAGCCTTCGCCGAAGCCGGCGTGACGACACTCAACGTCGCACCGTTGGCCGAGGACACCGCAGGACGCGTCGCGCAGCTCACCGCGTTGCGAGAACTCACCGCCTGACGATCGGACACCGCCTGACGATCAGACCGCCGCGACCCGGCCCGCCAACTCCTCGGCGAGCCGGGTCGCGACGTCGAGTTCGGACGCTTCCACCATCACTCGCACGAGCTGTTCGGTCCCGCTGGGACGCAACAGAACTCGCCCCGATTGGCCGAGCTCGAGCTCGGCGACGGCCACGGCGTCCGACACCGACGGTGCCGACGCCACCGCAGCTTTGTCCGAGACACGTACGTTGATCAACACCTGGGGCAGCGTGCGCATCGGCGACGCCAGATCCGCCAGGGTGCGTCCGGTCCGGGCCATCCGCTCCATCACACGCAGCGCGGTCGCGATCCCGTCGCCGGTCGTCCCGATCGCAGGGAGTACGACGTGTCCGCTCTGCTCACCACCGAGTGCGTACCCTCCGCGGCGCAACTCCTCGAGGACGTATCTATCACCGACTGCGGTGGTACGCAACGTGATTCCCGCTTCGCGCATCGCGATGTGGAGCCCGAGGTTGCTCATGACGGTGGCGACCAACGTGTTGTCGGTCAGCGTGCCGTTCTCACTCATCGCGATGGCCAGCACAGCCATGATCGCGTCCCCGTCCACCACCGCACCGGAGGCATCGACCGCGAGGCAGCGGTCGGCGTCGCCGTCGTGCGCGATCCCGAGGTCGGCCCCGTGCTCGACGACAGCCTTCTGCAGCCCTTCCAGGTGCGTCGAACCACACCCGTCGTTGATGTTCAGCCCGTCTGGCTCGGCGTTGATCGCCACGACAGTCGCACCGGCCCGGCGGTAGATCTCCGGTCCGACCGTCGAGGCTGCACCGTGCGAGCAATCCACCACGACGGTGACACCGTCGAGTCGGTGCGAGAGCGGTGCGACGAGGTGCCCGGCATAGAGCTCGGCAGCGTCGGGAGCGACGTCGATGCGACCGATGGCAGCGCCGGTCACATCGACCGGCTTCTCGGTGCGGCCGTCCACCCCGAGCAATGCCTCGATGCGATCTTCCATGTCGTCGTCGAGCTTGTGCCCGCCTGCGGCGAAAATTTTGATTCCGTTGTCGGGCATCGCATTGTGCGAGGCGGAGATCATCACGCCCAGCGCCGCGCCGTATTCGCCGGTGAGGTAGGCGACCGCGGGGGTCGGCAGCACGCCCACGTCGATCACGTCGACACCCGAGGCAGTGAGCCCGGCCGACACTGCGGCACCGAGCATCGAACCGCTGATTCTGGGGTCACGGCCGACGACCGCTGTCCGTCGACCACCGTCGACATCCGGTGCCAGCACGGCGGCGGCAGCCCGGGCGATGGTCATGGCGAGCTCTGCCGTCAGGACCCCGCCTGCGAGTCCCCTCACTCCGTCGGTGCCGAACAATCGCGCCATGAATGAAGACCCCTTCGAACAGAGAGAACATCGTCGGAAAATGCCTCGAGGGCAGGCATCCGATCTTGCTGGAGCCTGCCCTCGAGGATGGAACGGGTAAGACGCGTCAGCGCTTGGAGTACTGCGACGCCTTACGGGCCTTCTTCAGGCCGTACTTCTTGCGCTCGACCGCACGCGCGTCACGCGTGAGGTAGCCGGCGGCCTTGAGAGCCGGGCGATCGTCCGGGGTGAGCTCGATCAGCGCACGCGAGATGGCCAGACGCAGCGCGCCTGCCTGTCCCGACGGTCCGCCACCGTGCAGCAGTGCCGCGATGTCGAAGGACTCCGCGCGGTCGACCAGCACCAGAGGAGCCTTGATCAGCTGCTGGTGCACCTTGTTCGGGAAGTAATCCTCGAGGGTGCGGCCGTTGAGCTTGAATCCACCGGTGCCCGAGGACAACCGAACACGAGCGACGGCTTCCTTGCGGCGTCCGACGGTCTGGATCGGGCGATCGAACACGATGGGGGCCGGAGCTGCAGCAGCTTCGATTTCCGTGGCCACCTCGGGATCTTCCACTGCCACGAACTCGTCGGCGGCGATCTCTTCGATGTTCTCCTGCGACGTCACGTCATTTCCCTCCGGCGCCGTCACTGGGACACCTGCTTGATCTCGAACGGAACGGGCTGCTGAGCGGCATGCGGGTGGTTCGGTCCCGCGTAGACCTTCAGCTTGCTCGCGATGGCATTTCCGAGCTTGTTCTTCGGGATCATGCCGACAACGGCCTTCTCCACGAGACGGTCGGGGTTGTTCTCGAGCACCTGACGCGTCGAGCGCGACTTCAGACCGCCCGGATGGCCGGAGTGGTGGTGGTGGAACTTGCCATCGAGCTTGTTGCCACTGATGGCAACTTTCTCGGCGTTGATGATGACGACGAAGTCGCCACCGTCGACGTTGGGTGCGTAGGTGGGCTTGTGCTTACCGCGGAGCAGTGTCGCGGCCTGGACGGCGAGGCGTCCGAGCACGACGTCCGTGGCGTCGATCACATGCCACGTCCGGGTGGTGTCCCCGGCCTTCGGGGCGTAAGTAGACACAGAAAATTCCTGTCTTCATGATGTCGCTGCTGGCCAAGACGTGTGGATGCCCTCGGCGGCCAGTTGAGACCCGAGGACAAGAGCTCTGCGCATCGAAGAAATGCGGCGAGCCCATACACGCCAACGGGGAACGATACCGGGAGCCGGCACCCAGGTCAAAACGCCTCCGACGCGGAAGACCGGCTCAGGACAGGCGAACGCACCGCACACAGCGGCGGGCCGCAGGCAATGCCTCGAGCCTGATCGCCGGTATCGACTCTCCGCACCGCTCGCACGTGCCGTACGTCCCGAGATCCCACCGCGTGGACGCGGCGTCGAGCTCGCGCATCTCGGACTCGGTGTCGGAGATCAGGGCCGCGATCTTGGCACGCTCGAAGGCGATGGTGGAACCCTCCGGGTCGTGTTCGTCGTCGTCGGTGGTCCACCGGCTGCCTTCGATGACCGACGCGAGCTCGTCGCGAAGGGAGTGCAGGCGGTGTTCGGCGCGAGAACGCTCGGCATCGATCGCCGTCCCGAAATCCGTCATCCGTCCAGTACACACCGCCACCGCAACCCACGCCAGGTGCCGCGCCCCTCGACAGTCGTATGCCCCGACCGACAAGTGCCGATCGGGGCATACGACGCTCGTGGTCGACGGTCAGCGCGCCATGCGCGCCTTGTTCGCCATCTCCACCCCGTGCATGGCCTCGCCGCCGGTGCGGGCGGCCGCGACGAGGCTCGACAGAATGAGATTGAGCTCGTCGGATGCGGAGTTCCACTGACGCTGGAGTTCGTAGTAGGACGTCATCGCGTCGCCCTCCCACGATTCGTAGAGTCTCTTCGCAGTGCCGTCCACGTCGGCGAGAAGGTCTTTGGTCACGTTCGCCTGCTTGTTCATCGCCTCGGTCAACGCCGCGATCTGAGCGAAGTCGTACTTCATGTCGAATCAGTCTCCTAAATAGAGCTCGGTCGTGTGGTCGGCCGTCGGTGGCCGGTCGTGCCGTCAGTTGAACGTGGTCAGTCCCGAACCGAGCGATCCCGCCACCTGATTCACAGCCGCCACGTTGTCGTCGTCCGCATCGGAGTAGCCGTGGCCGTTGGTCTTGATGTCCGCCGAGATCTGCTCGAGCGCGCTGCGCATCTTCTGGGCACTGGTGTCCCACTGCGACATGACATCCTGAAACGACTTGCCGGCCTTGCCCACCCATGCCTCGGCGGTCTGCTCGACGATGGAACGCACGGCCGAGTTGGACGCATCGATCGACACGCTCAGGCCCTCGATCGTCGCCCCGGCGGCAACGAGCTCCTGCGGTGTGACGGTGACGCCGTTCGACGAACCCATAGATTCCGGTCCCCCTGGATATCCCACTTCGACTCCTCTGCTTCGATTTTGGTATTCACGTACGCCCGCGGCGCACATGACGCTCGACCGAGGGACCGCGTGCGGCCCGCTCACTCCCCTACATCTCCTTGGACGCAGCCACCCCTTGGTTCGGTTCCGGCATACGGCGAAAATCTGCGCGGCGGCCTCAACTCATCGGCACGATCTCCAGAGTCTGGGTGGCCAGATCACATTCGGTGTCGATCGCGGACGAGTCCGGTCCCTCGAACTGGCAGCCGATGCTCACCTGCACATCCGATTCGACCAGCACACGCCACAACACAGTGGACGCATCGGCCGGCCGCTCGACGTACGAGATCCCCACCCGACCTCCGAAATCACGGGCAGGCTCCAGCGATCCGATCGGGGAGTCGGGTCCACGCGCGTCGACTGCCGCACCGAGCTCGGACGCAACCTGTTCGAGCGTCGAGCCGGGCACCAGTTCCTGCACTGTGACGACGATGCGACGCTCGGGTGCTGTCGGCGGAATCAACACCATCCGGGCCGGGTCCTCCATCCTGGTCCAGGTCGCCGGTAGTCGCAGCGACGCCCGGCCCGAGACGAACGTCGCCGACGGGATCACCGACGGTGACTCGCTCGTCGCCGATACTGCTGTCGCCGAGGTCGTTTCGGTCGTGGGGGCGGCTTCGGTCGCGGAGGTGGATCCGGTCGTCGACACCGCCTGGGTGGCAGGCACCGCGAACGGCGGCGAGGTCGCGACGGCCACCTCTTGCGGAGACCGAAGGACGAACGTCAGTGCAACGACACCACCGGCAACGATGACCGATGCGGCCACCGCACCGAACACTCGAACCGGCAATCCGCTTCTTCGGGGAGGTGGCACCGCGACGGTCACTTCGTCGAGCCATGCCGCCGAGCGCCCTGCCGCGGCTCGACCTGGCGGGGCAGTCTCCACCTCCGCTCCCGCACGTCGATACAGAGACCTGGCCACGTCGAGACCGGTCAGCCATCGTGCCGGATCTTCCGCAACGGGGCTCGAGCTCGAACCCGACTCCGTCACGATGAAAATGTCCTCGGGACATTGCGACACCGACGATCGAAGGTAGTCGTCGGCTCGTCGTCGCCAGCTGTCGTCTCGTTCTCCGACAGCAAGTACTGCACCGATGTCGCCGCCGTGAGTTCCTGCCTCGTCCACCAGAACGATCGTCGTGTCGAGAGTGCCCACTTCGATCACCACCGCAGCAGCCGGTGCGCGTTCTCCCGCCGACGCGACCGCGGCGATCGCCGTCTCCACGACGACGACCTCGCTCGCCGACGTGGCGAACACGGCTCGGAGGAGCTCTCGACGCTCGTCGCCCCACGTCGAGGGATACGCGATCTCGAGCAGATCGAGTCGGTCGTGTATCCCGGCTCCCTGCAGCGCCGACCACACGATCCCGTGCAGGACTTCGTCGCGATCCCACACTGCGCCGCCCACGAGCATCGATCGATCGTCGAGACACAGCAGCGGAGGGACCTCGGTGTCCGCGCCCGCCCGCCCGAAGACGAGCCGGCCACCCTCCGATACCGCGTATGCGGATCCGACGTGTTCGCGTGGACCCTGCAGCGTCGCACCGGACGCGACGACAGAAATCTCCGAATGACTCAGGTGCACAGCCGCGTAACGCCACTGCGGCCTCGTCAACTCGAGTGTCCGAGCTGCACGAGCGCGGGGCCGGACCGATCGACGAACACTCCACGTCCGGGCGGCATCGGGCTCGGACGCACGGTGCCGATCAAGCTCCCCTCGTCTCGGCTCCCGCTCATGACCAATCCCGGAGTCACCAGGTCGCGTAGCCGCCCGATCACCGGGTCGAACAGTGCCCGCCCCGCCCCGCCCGAGCGACGCGCCACGATGAGGTGCAGTCCGATGTCCCGGGCGTGTGGCAGATGCTCGACCAAGGGCGACAACGGGTTTCCGGACGCCGTGGCCACCAGGTCGTAATCGTCGACGACGACGAACACCTCGGGCCCGTCCCACCACGACCGCTCGCGAAGTTGCTGCTGGGTCACGTCCGATCCCGGCATGCGCCTGCTCATTCTGCCTGCGAGATCGACGATCATCGCCGTCAACGTCGCCTGCGCGGCCGCATAGCCGGCCAGATGCTCGGAATCGACTGTGCCCAAGAGAGTTCGACGATAGTCCGCCACGATCAGTTTCACCCGATCGGGTGGGTTCGCATCGACCAACGATCGACAGATCCCCCGCAGCAGGGACGTCTTCCCGCATTCGCTGTCGCCGAAGACGACGAAATGTGGGTTCTCGGCGAAGTCGACCGTCACCGGAGCCAGCTCGGCCTCGTCGATGCCGATCGGAACCCTCAGTTCCGCAACGGTGCCACGGTCGCGGGGCCAGGCGCCGGCGAGTCGATCGAGCACCTCCGACCGTTCGAGCATCTCCGGCAACATGCGGACCGGCGGGGCAGGGGGCCCCGTGGACGCTGCGGCGATCGCGCTGACGGACTCTGCGACAGCTCGGGACAGGTCGGCCACCGATCGACGGTCGTCGACCCGAGGCAGTGCGATCTGCAGGTGGAGACCGTCCTTGGTCATGCCCCGGCCCGGTCGGCCCTGCGGCACACTGGCGGCTTTCGTTCGGCCGATGTCCGAGTCCGACGGATCTCCGAGTCGCAGCTCGAGCCGGGTCCCGATCAGATCCTTCGTCGCGGGCCTCACTTCTGCCCAGCGAGAGGCCGTCAGAACGAGGTGCAGACCGAATGCCAGTCCCTGGGTCGTCAGCGTCGCGATCTGTTGTTCGAGACTCTCGAAGTCGGATCTGATGGATTGCCATCCGTCGATCACCAGGAAGACGTCGCCGAACCGGTCGTTCGCATCGACCGGTTGCATCGCCCGCAGCCGCCGGAACTCGACCATGGAATCGATGCCGCGATCTCGAAACGTCTTCTCCCGCTGACGAACGACAGCCGCGACCTCGGCCACGGTCCGGCGCACTCGGTCGACGTCCAATCTGTTGGCCACCGATCCGACGTGCGGTAGTTCGGCCAACCCGGCCAGCGTTCCACCCCCGAAGTCCAAGCAGTAGAACTGAACCTGAGCGGGTGTGTGCGTCATCGCCAGAGCCATGATCAGCGACCGAAGGGCCGTCGATTTCCCCGACTGCGGAGCCCCCACGATCGCGACGTGCCCGGCTGCACCGGACAGGTCGACGGTGAGCAGATCCCGCCGCTGATCGAACGGCCTGTCGATGATGCCGATCGGAGCACGAAGTGTGCTCAGCGCATCGACGCCGCCGCTCAGTACCGACCGAGGCAGTAAGCGGGTCAGTGTCGGTGCCTTGTCCAACGGCGGTAGCCATACCTCGTGGGCCGGCATGCCGCGGCCTGCGATTCGGCCGACGACGACGTCGAGAACGGTCGCGCCGGTGTCGTCGTTCTCGACCGGATCCGGTTCGACCACCGGCTCGACACGGACGTCGTTCTCGACGGGATCGACCATGACCGGATATGCGGTGAACGGCCTCGGACGGATATCGACGCCCTGCGCGGCGGGTGCCCCCGCACTCGAACGTGGCGGAACGTACGGTCCGGACACGTAGGCCGCAGCGAAGCGGACGATCTCGGCCGAATCGCACTTGAGATAGCCGGCACCGGGCTGGGCATGCAGGTGGTAGGCGTCGGGAACACCGAGAACGGAACGTGACTCGTTGGCCGAGAACGTTTTCAGACCGATTCGATAGGACAGATGACTGTCGAGTCCGCGCAGCTTGCCTTCTTCCAGACGCTGACTGGCCAACAACAGATGCATGTGCAACGAACGTCCGAGCCGCCCGATAGCCACGAACAATTCCGCGAATTCCGGTTGCTGACTGAGCAATTCCGAGAACTCGTCGACCACCACGAACAGAGCGGGCAACGGTGCCAGAGCAGCTCCCGCTGCGCGCGCCTTCTCGTAGTCGGACACATTGGCGAAGTTTCCGGCCGAGCGCAGCAACTCCTGCCGACGGTTCATCTCGCCGGCGAGGGCATCACGCATCCGGTCGACCAGAGCCAGGTCCTCGGACAGGTTGGTGATCACGGCCGCAACGTGCGGCGCGGCCTCGAGCCCTGCGAAGGTCGCCCCGCCCTTGAAGTCGACCAGTACCAGGTTCAACTGCTGCGGGGCGTGGGTGGACACCAACCCTAGAACGAGGGTACGCAGAAACTCCGATTTACCCGAACCCGTTGCGCCGATGCACAATCCGTGTGGACCCATGCCGTTCTCGGCAGACTCCTTCAAATCGATCTCGACCGCGCTGCCGTCGGGTGCGACGCCGATGGGTACCCGCAACCGGTCTCGACCGCGACGCACTGTCCACGCTCGATCCGTATCGAGCGCACCGACGTCGGCTATTCCGACGAGGCTGTTCCATCCCGACACTGCGGCCCCGTCGTCGGTGACGGTATCGACAGCGGAGGGCGACGACGGCGCGCGATACGGAGAAAGGCGTCGAGCAACGGCGTGTGCCTCGGTGGTACTCATCGCGTCCGCCACAGCGAAGACCTCGACTGCCGTGCCGCTGACCGCACCGATCGAGCCGTTCTCGACCACCAGCTGAAGCCCGCGACTTGCCGCCAGTCGCGTGCACAACCCGGACAGGTCGACGATGGTGACGGAATCGAGGCCGGTGTCGGTGAGGTCGGTCGAACGGTTGGCAACCAGTCCGCCGTCCACCACGATCACCAACTGCGTGACCCCACTGTTCACCGCCCCACGTGCGAAGCGATTCCGCATCGACAGGACGTCCCCCAGCGCGCTCTCGAGCTCGAGGACACTGCCGAAGATCATTCGCGCAGAACCGGCACCGTCTCGCAACACGTCGTGTTGTGTGTGCGGCAGCCACTTGGTCCATTCCCACTGCTCCACGGTGTCGGGGCCGCAGACGACGGCAACCGCGAGGTGGTCCGGTCCGTGAAAGGTACAGAGATAGGCGACCATCGAGCGCACCATCGCACGAGCGGCATCGCGATCCCCGGCTATCGACAGAGCGGCGAATCCCCTCAGCGACACGGCAATCGGCAACTCGGCCACCACCGAGTGTGCTCGCACGAATCGACGCAGCGACACCGCGGACACCGGTTCCAGCTCTTCCACAGGTCCGGTCTCGGGAGGCACGAGTCGGGTCGCCAAACGCTGATCGCCGAGCCCGACCCGCACGTGGGCGAAGTCGGCGTCCTGAGGCCGACGTTCCCACATACGCTGCGTTCCGGCCGTCGACCACAGAGTGCCCGGATCCGGGTGGCTCCACTCGAGTGCCCTGCGCTGATCTCGCTCGGTGTCGGCGACGTCTCGTCGAAGCTGGTCGAGATACCGCAGGTAGTCCTTACGGTCCTCGTTCGCCTCGGCGGTACGGGCTCCCCCGGACTTGCCCCCGCCGGCCAACATGCCCACCATCGACATCAGCATCATGGCTGGGAACATCAACATCATCGGGTTCGCTGCCGCACCGGAAGTGAACATGAGCGCAACCATTCCGACCATGGCGGCGACCATCACCAGCGGCATCAGCTTCATCAGGAGATTGCCGGGTACCGCGCGCGGCACGGGAGGCGGCGGTTGAAGTACGACCTCGCCGCCCGGTGACCGAGGTACTTCCCGGCGCGCGCTGCGAACGAAGCGCACGGTACTCATCGATCAGCCCCCACGGCCGCGCCCCCACAACTGCATTCGCGGCGACCTCCCCCCGAGGCCGCGTGGACGACAGGCTAACGCATGCACAACCGGAGGGTCCACCGTTGCGTCGAAGCATCGGGATACAGAAATAGAACGGCACCGCATTCGGTTGAACGAAGAATGCGGCTCCAAGGCCGCACATGTTCGACGAACGAAAGGTCGGCTTCCGTGTCCGTACCCCTGTCCATCCTCGATCTCGCACACGTGGGCGAGGGCGAAACAATCCGAGACAGTTTCGACGCCAGCGTGACGCTCGCCCAGCATGCCGAGAACTGGGGTTACCAGCGCATCTGGTACGCCGAACATCACAACATGAAGACGATCGCATCGTCGGCGACGTCGGTGTTGATCGGGCACGTGGCCGCACACACGAAGCGAATTCGACTCGGCTCCGGCGGGATCATGCTTCCCAACCACGCGCCGCTCACCATCGCCGAGCAATTCGGCACGTTGGCCACGTTGTTCCCGGACAGGATCGATCTCGGACTGGGCCGCGCCCCCGGCAGCGACCAGGTGACCATGCGCGCCATGCGCCGCGACCCCGCGTCCTCGGACCGATTCCCCCAGGATGTCCAGGAGCTGCAGGGGTACTTGTCTCACCAGTCCCTCGTCCCCGGGGTCAGTGCCACGCCGGGTGCCGGCACCGAGGTGCCGCTGTACATCCTCGGATCGTCTCTCTTCGGCGCACAGCTCGCGGCAGCCCTCGGCCTGCCGTATGCATTCGCGTCGCATTTCGCACCCGACGCACTCGAACAGGCCGTGGAGATCTATCGCCGCGACTTCCGTCCGTCGGCGCAGCTGTCCGAACCTCACCTCATCGTGGGCGTCAACGTGATCGCCGCGGACACCGTCGCCGAGGCTCAGGCCCAGTTCCTCCGCACCAAGAGAAGCCGCGTGAGCCTGCTGCTCGGACGGGGTCGCACCTTCACCGACGAAGAAGCCGACATGGTGCTGGAAGCACCTGCGGGGCAACAGATCTCGAAGATGACGAAGTACTCGGCCGTCGGGACACCCGACATGGTCAGGGAGTACCTCGACCGATTCGCCGAGCGCACGGGAGCAGACGAGTTGATCGTCGCCTCGGGCGTCTCCGATCGTCGATCCTGGCTCAGGTCGTTCGAGCTGCTGGCCCAGGTGAGCGAGCTGGTTCCTGCCTGACTGCTGAGAGCAGGTCTCGTCGGAGGCGACGAGCGGTCGAGTGTCGGCGTGATGTCGTAGGGTGTGGACGCACGATGCCCGGGGGCGGGCATCGACAGTGCATTGCACGCATCCGGGGGGATATCCATGACACGCGCCGACAGCCGTCCCGCAACGACGAACACACCGTCCGACGCAGCCGAACCGACCATCGCATCGGACCCGGCCCGACGTGCGCAGGGGCTGCGTGCCGTCTTCGCCCAGGACGTGTGCCGGGTGACGGTGTCGGCGGGGTCGACCCAAGTGGATATGGCACTGCCCGTCGACGTTCCGGTGTCGCTGTTGATTCCGGGGATCGTCGACATGATCGCGTCACGAGCGGAACCTGCGGAAGGACCGGGTCCGGTCGGGAGCCGGACCGCGGACTCCGGATCCGACGGGTTGTCGGGGGCCTGGACGCTGTCCCGTATCGGACGTCCGCCGCTACCGTCGACGTCCACACTGTCGGAACTGGGCGTACGTGACGGCGACCTGCTGGTGTTGGGTGTCGCCGAGCGTCCGGCACCGACTCCGTTGTTCGACGATCTCATGGATGCCGTGGCCCGGGCCGGCAACGACGACGTCGCTCAGTGGACCGCGCGTACTGCACGCACGGTCGGTTCGATCATCACGGGCTCGACGGTCCTGCTCGCCTGCGGAATCGTTCTGAGTGACCCGGTGCGAGCCGGTGCCGAGAACACGAGCAGCCCGGTCGAGGCAGTCGCCGCGGTCACGGCCGCGGTCCTGTTCGCCGTTGCGGGGATGATTCTCGGCCGGCTGTACGAGCAGGTGGCCGTCGCGGTGCTTTTCGGGGGATGCGCCTCGGCGCTGATGTTCACCGGTGGAACGCTGTTCGTACCCGGCCAGTTCGGGGCAGCTCACGTGATGTTGGGTTCGGCCATGGCAGGCTCGATCGCGCTGTTGTCTCTGCGAATCGGCGGTGCCGGGCTCGCCGTGTTCACCGGGTCGATCGTGCTGGCAGTGTCGGCGTTCGCCGCGGCGGCCTGCGCGTTGTTCACCGTGATGACGCCGGCGGCCATCGGTACCGTCGCGGCACTGGTAGGTCTGACCGGAATCGCCGTGTCGGCCCGACTGTCGATGATGCAGGCGCGGCTTCCGTTGCCTCCGGTCCCCACCGCCGGTGCCCCACTGGACACCGCCCAGGAGGCAGAGCTCGATTCGATGTCGTTCGCAGATCTGCAGGTGGCAGCCACGCGCGCACGGAGCTACCTGACGGGATTGCTCACGGCGTTCACGATCGTGGTGGTGATGGGAGTACTCGCTGCGGCGGCGAGCGACACCGCGACCGGTTCCGGGTGGCCCGGCATCGCCCTCGCCGCACTGTGCGCGCTGGTGCTACTTCTGCGCGGACGCACGTATGCCGTTGTGACACATGCCGTCCCACTCGTCGGTGGTGGTGCGGTCGTCCTGTTCTCGCTCTCGGTCGGGGCAGTGATCACATTTCCGGACCGTGCACTCGAGTTGTTCGGCGCGGCGTTGGCCGCCGCCGTCGTCGCATCCGTGTTCGGAGCCCTGGTTCCGACCCGCAACTATTCGCCGGTGATGCGGCGATCGGCCGAACTGGCGGAATACGCCGCGATCGCCCTCGTCATTCCGATCGCAGTATGGGTGTGCGGTCTGTACAGCGTCGTCCGCGGACTGTGACCGCGCGCCGGCGTCGAGCGCACACCGTTGCCGCGCTCACCGTCCTGACCCTCACCTACGAAGCCCTGATGGGACCGTCCTTCGCGCACGCCGAACGCCCGCTCATCGATCCGGTGCAACTGCCACCGCCCAGCCCTCCCGCGCCTTTGGAACCGACCGAGCAGAAGAACGCGTGCGCCGTCCCCTCCGAAACGATCGACGCCCGGGAAATTCCGACGGCGCAGCAAGCACTCGACTTCGCGTCCGTATGGCCGATCACTCGCGGAGCCGGTCAACTGATTGCCGTCATCGATACGGGCGTCACGCCTCACCCACGTCTGCCGGGTCTGATTCCGGGGGGCGACTACGTCGGCACCGGCGACGGATTGCTCGACTGTGACGCGCACGGCACGATGGTGGCCGGTCTCATCGCCGCACAGACGGCCTCCGGCAGCGGTTTCGCCGGCGGCGCTCCGGACGCCCGTGTCCTGTCGATCCGTCAGTCCAGCAACGTGTTTCAAGTCGTGGACAACAGGACCGACCAGGAGAAGACGACCGAACCCGAGAACGCTGCCGGGTACGGAAACGTACGGACGATGGCCATGGCAATCCGGGCGGCGGCCGACGCAGACGCATCGGTCATCAACATCTCCGAAGTGGCGTGCGTACCTGCCGGCGCAGGCGTCGCCGACGGCCCACTCGGTGCAGCAGTGCAGTACGCCGTTCGTGAGAGTGACGCCGTCGTCGTGGCTGCGGCAGGCAACTTCGGAAGCGGCGCGTGCAGGACACAGAACCCCATGCCCGATCCGGTCCGGCCCGAGGCGGACCCGTGGGAAGGGTTTGCGACCATCGCGACACCTGCCTGGTTCGACGACGTGTTGACCGTCGGTTCGGTCGAGTTGGACGGTTCGCCGTCGTCGTTCAGCCTGGCCGGACCATGGGTGGACGTGGCTGCTCCGGGCTCCAACATGACGTCGCTGTCGCCGGCGGGCAACGGCCTGGCCAACGGCATTCGGGGCACCGACGGCGTAGTACCGATGACCGGAACCAGTTTCGCCGCACCGCTCGTCGCTGCGACAGCGGCACTGGTGCGGGCGTACAGGCCCGATCTGTCCGCTCTCCAAGTGATCGACCGCATCGAGCGAACAGCTCATGCGCCGGCCGACGGATGGAATCCGTCGGTCGGCCACGGTGTCGTCGATCCACTCGCTGCGGTAACCGACGTCGTGACACCGACGCAGCGAACCGTCCCCGCAGATGCGGTCGCGATCGGTGCGCCGCTCCCACCGCTCGCCGTCGATCATCGGCCCCGCGATGCGGCGGTGGCCGGGTCGGTAGTGGTCGCGGTGATTCTGGGCCTCGGAACGGCAGTCTCCATTCCCCTGCGCCGACGACTGTGATCGGCTCGCCCACTCACCGGGACTACTTGGACGGAAGCGCGGCTGCCTGCGGGTCCGCCGCGACCCCGTCGTGCATGGTCAGCGCCTGACCACGCCCCAGAGTCGGCCCGCTGCCCAGCAACTGCAGAATCTGCCACGGTGCAGGAGCCGGAAGTCCGAAGCCCAATGCCGACGCTGCATCCGCACCCTCGACTCCGTAACGAACTCCCGTGTCGGCGACGAAGAAGACGCTGTCCTGACGGGTACTGGCCGTCGAGATACCGGTGCTTCGAACGAATCCGCCGCTACCCGGCGACAGATGGACCTGGTCGACCGCATCACCGCCGCCGTCCGCCTGAGCCAGTGCCACCGGTGAAGCGGTGGTATCGAGTGGCAACGACCGTCCTGCGGATTCGACCAGCTGCGCAGTCGGACCACCGTCGGCGACATCGAGTGGTGACCATGTCAGACACCCGACGGGCCTCTGGCCCGAGTCGACGATGTCGGGAGTCGTCGGTGGGAAGGTCGATATGTCGAGTCCGGACATCGTCTTGGGAGCGTCGGCCAGGACGTCGGGATTGACGGCCGTGATGTCGGGGCTGCCCTGCGAGTCGGCGAACTTGACGAGTAGGGCTGCGGTTTCGCTGATGGCTTGGATGCCGTCCTCGAGCACGACGTAGTACCGAACGTCGCGGCCGGCAACCTTGACCACGGAGCCGATAGGCCGGTTGTCGAACGGGTAGGCGGGGATCTCACCCGCTCGCGCTATGAACGGAGCCGTCACCGCAGGCGACTGCGGTACCGCGTTGAGCAGACCGGCACTGACGGGCGTCGGCGTCGCATCCTCGAGGCCCAGCGCCCGAACGACAGCTCTGTCCGCCAGATCGACCGGCGACTTGGTGCCGTCGTGGACGAGATACGCCGCACCGCCCGAAGTCCACAGGAATGCCTCGGATGGGCCGAGCGCAGCCGCGTTCTCGCCGTAGCGGGGCTCCCCCACGATCACTGTCGTGGACGTGACGCCGGCGATCGGATCGACGGTGTCACACACGGTCCACGACTCGGCCTCGCCGTCCGGGTCGTGCGGCAACGCCGACGGGGCACCTGGAATTCCGACCAGCGCACCGCGAGGTCGCGACGCCAGTTCCGACTCCTTCACCGTCACAGGGTTGTCGGGCCTTCCCACGATCAACCGCGCCGAAGCAAGGTTCAGCACCGGATGGAACACGCCGTCGACGCTGACGAACATGGCGGCCGACTCCTTACCGACCACGATCGACGCGTCGCCGATCTTGTCCTGAGGCCGAAACAGCGCCAGGGCAGCGCAGCCCGCCAGACCCACGCATGCGACGACGACACCCACCATGAGCGCGCGCGACTGCGACTTCATCGGGTCGTGCAGCATCCGCGCGTCGCGCCTGATGAGGGCATGTTCCATTCGTCGGACGAGAAAGCGGTATCCGCCGACCTGCCATTTCGTCGTCGGAGTAGATGCCACGATTCCTCCCCAGGATTGTGCCGACCCGATCCCCCATCGGGTCACGCGACACAGTACAGTTCGTCCGCACCCATCGGCGACCGCGTCGGCGACGATCGATCGGGCTGCAACCTTCGGGGGGAGGGTATGTGATGACGCGTTCGAGGAGACGACGGCGCACGTCGGTCGTGTCGTTCGCCGTGCCAACTGTTCGAGGGTTGCTCGCGGCCGAAATAACTACTGTGACAACAACTCTCGCACTACTCGCGACCGACATGCCCGTCGAGTTGACGCTCACCGCCGCAGCGACGGTGTCGCTCGTACCGTTCGTCGCCTTTCGGCGAACGTCGATCGCCGGCTGGCTGGTCGTCGCTCTACGCTTCGGATCCGGCCGAGTCCCTGCCGTCGGGGTGACAACAGAACATGTCGACCCCGACGGCCGGCCCGTCGGTGTGCACTGGCAGCGCGATACCGTCACGTGCACCGTGGAGATCATTGCACCGGAACACGACACGACGGTGCTGGCGCGAACGCGAGCCGACACACGACACACGCTGCCCATCGAGGCGTTGACGTCGTGCTTTCGGCAGCACGACGTCGAGGTTGCCGCAATCGACATCGTCGCGCTCGGGTTTCGAACCGCCGACGGTTCGGTGGCCACCGACGTGTACGAGGGCCTCATCGGCCCGTTGCCCGCCGTCGCGCAGCGGACGGTGTGGGTGTCCGTCACTCTGGACGTACGGGCCAACGCCCGGGCGATGGCAGCGAGGGGCACGGGCCGGACGGGGGCGGCCCGAACCGCGGTCGTTGCAGCCCTCCGCATTGCACGCGCCTTGGAATCTCATGGACTGTCCACACGGCTGTCGACGGCCACAGAACTCCGAGCCGCGGCATTGCACCTGAGCCGCGGTGTCGACACCGACGACCTGACTCAGGTGTGGTCCTACGCTCCATTGCCCGGCGTCGCGAGTACGGGTTACGGAATCGATTGCAGCACAATCACTGTCGAGGATCTTTCGGCCTTGTGGGCGACACCGTCGCTGGGTACGACCATGTCCGTTCACCTGCGCCCCACCGACGAGCCGAGCCGCGTCCGCGTTCGTGCGTCGTGCAGATTCGCTGCGCGAGAGGCAATCTCGAGGCCCGATGTTGCTTCACTGACCTCGATGGCCGGACGTCAACGAGACGGCATTTTCGCTCAATTGCCACTGGCTGTGGCAACACACTCGGCAGTGATGCCGGTCGGAACCCTCTCGACCTCCGCACTGCGGGCCTGGGCGTTCCCGGTGAGTGGTTGCGGCCAACTACTGGGATCGGATACGAACGGAAACGGTGTGGCAGTGCGAATCTTCGGGGCGAACCTGCCGCGGGTCAGCATCGTGGGCGAGCTCTACCTCGCCCAACAGCTTCTGTTCCGAGCCGTGGCGATCGGAGCGCGAGTTGTCGTCAGAACGGACAGACCGCACGCCTGGGGAGCCCTCCGCGACGCCATCGGGGAGCCCGAGCGGTTTCTGGTCGACAGCGACCACACACGGGTGCGGCCCTCGTACGACGTCGTCGTGGTCGACTTCGCAGACGGCTCCATCTCGCTCGATCACCAATCTGTCCCCGGCGTCACTGTGTTCTCGCTGACCGAGCACGAACCGCCGCATGATCCGGCGGCACCCGGGCCGACCCGACAGAGATTCGCCGCGACACTGTCGATCGTTCAGCCGCGTGCGTCCGGTGACCGAATTCGGGTGCGTTCGGGTCCGATCGACATCGAACTGACGCTGGTCACCATTCCGCAGGAAACGGCGTTCATCGGTCGCCCGAGAAGTCTTCGACCCGCCGTCCGAGTCTGACAGTGTCAGCCGGGGTACGGGACGCGCGACCGCGCGCTCGACACAGCGCCGGCCCACCACTCGAGTTGGTCGAGCAATCGCCCCAAGGAGTCGACAGCAGCGGGATCGTCGACGCCACCGGCCTCGTCGAAACGACGACGCACGCGATGGAGTGATACCGAATCCCGTACCGACACCATGTGTAGCTCTGCGGCGATGAGGCGCAGTTGCTCGGTCGCTCGCACACCACCCGCCAGACCGCCATAGGACACGAAGCCCACTGGCTTGGAACGCCATTCGTACTTCACCGTGTCGAGCGCGGTCTTCAGTGAGCCGGGCACACCGTGGTTGTATTCGGGAGTGACGAGGACGAACGCGTCGGCCTCGCCCATGATGCGGGTGAAACGATCGGAGCCCTCGCTCGACGTCAAGCTGTTCTGGAGATCGAAGTCCGCGAGATCGACATCCACAACCGTGAGGGAGTCGCGCGCCGACGCCACGCTCCGTACCCAGGATGCGACGGTGGGGCCCACCCGCCCCTCCCGAACGCTGCCGGTGACCACCGCGAGACGAATCGGCTGCATCGTGACGGCACCGGACCCGGCGCGATCATCGCTCATCCTTCTCCTCCACAACATTCGTCGCCGACGATTGCCGGTCGAGTCTCCCGGGTGGCAGCATTGCGCGCGGCCAACATGTCGGCTGGTGGATAGTCGACCCGCACCAGGGCAAGTCCGTGGGCCGGGGCCACTGCCACCTCGCTCGCGCGTTCTCGACGACCGAGCAGGGAACGTGCCCAGTCGGGGGTTCGTCGTCCTTCGCCGACGGCCTGCATCGCCCCGACCAGACTGCGCACCATCGACCAGCAGAACGCATCGGCGCTGACGTACGCGGTCAATCGATCCCCCTCGCGTTCCCAGTCGAAGCGCTGCAGTTCTCGCACTGTCGTGGCACCGTCTCGCCTCTTGCAGAACGCTGCGAAATCGTGCAGTCCGATCAGTGCCTGCGACGCCTCGCGTACCGCGTCCAGATTGATCGGCCGAGGCCAGGACACGACTCCGGCGACATCCAGAGGATCGACGCCGTAGAGCGCTGAGCCGAACCGGTACTCGTAGTGACGGCGATACGCCGAGAACCGCGCGTCGAAGTCGGGCGAGACCTCCGTGATCGCACGAACCCGCACGTCGGCGGGAAGAAAGCGCGCCATTCTTCGAATCAACCGGTCGTGCTCGTCCGGCACACCCACGGCGTCGAAATGTGCAACCTGACCGGTCGCGTGCACTCCGGCGTCGGTTCGACCTGCCACCGTCAGCTCGACCGGTTGACGGAGCACAGTGGAGAAAGCCTCCTCGAGCACGCCACACACGGTTCGGATACCGGGTTGCCGAGCCCAGCCGGAGAAGTTCGTGCCGTCGTACGAGATGTCGAGCCGATATCTGGTGGGGACCGACAAAGCGGGCCCGCCATCTCCTGAGGAAATGGCGGGCCCGCTTCGGTCGTGCTCGGAGCTCACAAGGACTAGTCCTTCTTCGCATCCTCGGCCTCGGGGGCGTCCGACGCGTGAGCGTCGTTGTCCTCGATGCCTTCGATGACTGCGTCGGCGTTGGCCACCTCGGCGTCGGTCGCGTCGGCTTCGACAGCCTCGACGACGTTGTCGTCTGCCGTGTCCTCGGCCGGAGCCTCGGTTGCGGCGGGAGCAGCCTTCGATGCCTTCACGCGGCGTGCGCGGTCGGCTTCGTTGGACACCGTCTGCTCGTTGACGAGCTCGATGATGGCCATCGGCGAGTTGTCACCCTTACGGGGGACGGTCTTGATGATGCGCGTGTAGCCACCGTCGCGATCGGCGAAGAAAGGCCCGATCTCGGCGAAGAGCTTGTGCACGACATCTTTGTTGTTGATCGTCTTGAGAACCTCACGACGATGGGCCAGATCACCCTTCTTGGCATGGGTGACGAGCTTCTCGGCGTGGGGACGAAGGCGCTTGGCCTTCGACTCGGTGGTGGTGATGCGGCCGTGCTCGAAGAGTGACGTCGCCAGGTTGGCCAGGATGGCCTTCTGGTGTGACGCCGACCCGCCGAGACGGCGGCCCTTGGTGGGCTTGGGCATGATGAATCTCCTAGTAAGAGCTCCAGCGAGCTGATTACAGCTGTTCTGTCTCGGCGTAGTCCTGCTCGGCGCCTTCGGTATCGCCGAAGGAGCCTGCGTCGGTGTCACTCCACGTGCCGGTGGTGGCGTCGTAGCCAGGCACGGTGCTCGGATCGAACGACGCGGGGCTGTCCTTGAGGGAAAGGCCGAGCGAGTGCAGCTTGACCTTCACCTCGTCGATGGACTTCTGCCCGAAGTTACGGATGTCGAGCAGATCGGACTCGGTACGACCAACCAGCTCACCGACGGTGTGAACACCTTCGCGCTTGAGGCAGTTGTAGGAACGAACCGTCAGGTCCAGATCCTCGATGGGGAGTCCGAAGGATGCGATGTGATCGGCCTCGGCGGGCGAGGGTCCGATCTCGATGCCTTCTGCTTCGACGTTCAGCTCACGGGCGAGGCCGAAGAGCTCAACCAGGGTCTTGCCCGCCGAAGCGAGCGCGTCCCGCGCGGTGATGGAATTCTTGGTCTCCACGTCGAGAACGAGCCGATCGAAGTCGGTGCGCTGTTCGACGCGGGTGGCCTCCACCTTGTAGGTGACCTTGAGCACGGGCGAGTAGATCGAGTCGACCGGAATACGGCCGATCTCGGCACCCGATGCCTTGTTCTGAACGGCGGGGACATAGCCGCGACCGCGCTCGACGACGAGCTCGATCTCCAACTTGCCCTTGTCGTTCAGGGTCGCGATGTGCAGATCCGGATTGTTCACCGTGACGCCGGCCGGAGGCACGATGTCGCCTGCGGTGACAGCGCCGGGGCCCTGCTTGCGGACGTACATGGTGACCGGCTCGTCTTCTTCGGAGCTCACCACGAGTCCCTTGAGGTTCAGGATGATGTCGGTGACATCTTCCTTGACTCCGGGAACGGTGGTGAATTCGTGGAGGACGCCGTCGATACGGATGCTGGTGACAGCAGCGCCGGGGATCGACGACAGCAGGGTGCGGCGGAGCGAGTTGCCGAGTGTGTAACCGAAGCCGGGCTCGAGCGGCTCGATGACGAATTTCGAGCGGTTGTCGGCGATGACCTCTTCGGTCAACGTCGGGCGCTGTGAAATGAGCATTCTGTGTTCCTCCTGTACGGGCGTCCGCTATTTGACGCCCACGTGTGGAGGCGAAGACGCATGTGAGCCTCGCGGGGAGACTCACATGCGTGCCGCGCCTTACTTCGAGTAGTACTCGACGATGAGCTGCTCCTGGAGCGGCACATCGATCTGTGCGCGCTCCGGCACCCGGTGAACCAGGATGCGAAGACGGTTGGGGACGACCTGCAGCCACGGAGCCACCGGACGATCGCCGTAGCTCTCACGGGCGATCTGGATCGGCAGGGTCTGCGCGGACTTCTCGCGGACATCGATGATGTCGTACTGCGAGACGCGGTAGCTGGGGATGTCCACTCGCTTGTTGTTCACGAGGAAGTGGCCATGGGTGACCAGCTGGCGTGCCTGACGACGCGTACGTGCGAGACCCGCACGGTAGACGACGTTGTCGAGGCGAGTCTCGAGGATGGTCAGCAGGTTCTCACCGGTCTTGCCGGCGGCCCTGTTGGCTTCCTTGTAGTACAGACGGAACTGCTTCTCCATGACGCCGTAGGTGAAGCGAGCCTTCTGCTTCTCCTGCAGCTGGAGCAGGTACTCGCTCTCCTTGATCCGCGCGCGGCCGTGCTGGCCGGGCGGGTAGGGACGACGCTCGAACGCCTGGTCGCCTCCGACGAGGTCGACGCGCAGACGACGCGACTTGCGGGTGATAGGACCGGTATAACGTGCCATTTTCTAAACCTTTCCTTCCCGCTAGACCCGACGCCGCTTGGGCGGACGGCAGCCGTTGTGCGGCTGAGGGGTGACATCGGAGATGGTGCCGACCTCGAGGCCTGCGGCCTGAAGTGAGCGGATCGCGGTCTCACGGCCGGAGCCGGGACCCTTGACGAACACGTCGACCTTCTTGACGCCGTGCTCCTGAGCCTTGCGCGCAGCGTTCTCGGCTGCGAGCTGTGCGGCGAACGGAGTCGACTTGCGCGAGCCCTTGAAGCCCACGTGTCCCGAGGACGCCCACGAGATGACGTTTCCGGCGGGGTCGGTGATCGACACGATCGTGTTGTTGAACGTGCTCTTGATGTGCGCAGATCCGTGCGGGACGTTCTTCTTGTCCCTGCGACGCGTCTTCTGCGCCTTCTTCGGACCGGTACCGCGTGCTTTGGGGGGCATTACTTCGCCTTCTTCTTGCCGGCAATGGTGCGCTTGGGTCCCTTACGGGTACGCGCATTGGTCTTGGTGCGCTGTCCACGGACGGGCAGACCACGACGGTGGCGAAGACCCTGGTAGCAGCCGATTTCGATCTTGCGTCGGATGTCGGCCTGCACCTCGCGGCGCAGATCGCCCTCGACCTTGAGGGACTCGTTGATGTAATCGCTGAGCTTGCGCAGATCGTCGTCGCCGAGATCCTTGCTGCGCAGGTCGGGGCTGACGCCCGTTGCTGCGAGAATTTCCTTGGAGCGGGTACGGCCGACGCCGTAGATGTAAGTCAGTGCGATCTCCATGCGCTTTTCGCGCGGCAGATCCACACCTGCGAGACGTGCCATGTGGCATTTCCTTTTCTTGTCCGGAGGTCTGCTCCCAGTCCGTCCCCTGTGTCCTTCTCACCGCTGGGGTGGGAAGCGTCTTTCAACAAACTCAGTGGGGCCCCGGCCTCCGTGCCGGGGGTCTGCCGCAACGCGTGTGTTGCGGTTGGTGCTGGGAGGTCATCTTCTAGCTGTTGCCAAGCCGACGTGCGTGATGCTCGGTGGTTATCCCTGACGCTGCTTGTGACGCAGGTTGTCGCAGATCACCATGACGCGTCCGTTACGACGAATCACCTTGCACTTCTCGCAGATCTTCTTGACGCTCGGCTGAACCTTCACGTCGTTGATCTCCTGTGTGTAGCTCGGACGCGCTGCGAGCAGCGGACCGAGCATGGTTCTCCCCGACCGGACATGGCCGAGGAAGCTCTTACTTGTAGCGGTAAACGATGCGTCCACGCGTGAGGTCGTAGGGCGAAAGCTCTACCACGACGCGATCCTCGGGAAGGATGCGGATGTAGTGCTGACGCATCTTTCCGCTGATGTGGGCGAGTACCTTGTGGCCGTTTTCGAGCTCAATGCGAAACATCGCATTGGGCAGCGGTTCGACAACTCGGCCCTCTACCTCGATAGCACCGTCTTTCTTGGCCATATCCTCCGCGATCCTGGCTCTCACACCTGGTTGATTGCATCTGTTTCCGTCACCGTGATGCCCACTGACCGACTCCTCGGAACCGAGTCGGAGTATCGCCGGAGGGCCGCACAGCCCTCGAGGCATGCGGACATCCGGTACGCAGGGCGCACCGTCGATCTATGTTACCGGCAAAGACACATCTGGCCAAATGCGCGCGAAGCGGGCACGAAACGCGTCGGATGGCGACGTTAGATTAACTGAGCTAACCTTTCGTCCGCCCGCCATCGTTCAGCCACCGAGCCCGCAAGGTGCCCTCTTGAGTTCCAACCCGTCCGGCCCAGCCGTCTCCGTGATCATTCCCGTACACAACGCCAGAGATGTGCTCGACGAGCAACTACGCGCGCTCGCCCACCAGGACTACGACGGCCCGTTCGAGGTCGTCGTCAGCGACAACGGCTCGACCGACGGAGTGCGCGAGTTCGTGCAGGACCACGCACTACGGGCCCGCTTGAATCTGAAGTACGTCGATTCGTCCGGCACCCCGGGCGCGTCGCATGCCCGCAATCGCGGTGCGGAAGCAGCCGAGGGCCCGCTGCTGGCCTTCTGCGATGCCGACGACGTCGTACACCCGACATGGCTGCGGCGCATCACCGCCGAACTGAACAGCTACGACCTCGTGGGAACCGGCCTGAGCACCGAGGCGCTGAACTCCGAAGCGACGCGCGCCGCAGTTCCGTTCGCCCCACCTTCGAATCAGGGCAAGTCGCCCTTTCGCCCGTTCGTCATCGGGGCGAGTATGGCGTGCCGCGCGTCGACCTACCGAGATCTCGGCGGGATGTTCGAATTCGTTCATGCCAGCGAGGACATGGAATTCTCCTGGCGCGCACAGCAATCGGGTGCCCGCCTGCACTTCATAGCCGAGCCGCTGGTCGAATATCGTCTGCGTACCGGCTACCGGGACAATTGGAAACAGGCGGGGGCACTCGGATACGGATCGGCCCACGTCCGCGGAATGTATCGGGCTGCCGGATGCCCGCCCTTCCGAATCCGCACAATTTCCGTAGCGCTCCTCGCGCTCGCGGTACGAAACCCATTGCTGCCGACCGCAGTGACTCGGATGCCGACTCGCCTCTGGCTACGCCTGACGGCCGCCCACCTCGGACTCATCCGAGGGGGCCGCCGGTACTCGTCACTCACCTGGTGAGCGTTGACCTGGTAGTTCTAACGAGGCCGAACCGTCAGGATTCGCGGGCCGTCCTCGGTCACCGCGACCGTGTGTTCCCAGTGCGCCGCACGAGAACCATCGGTGGTCACCACGGTCCACCCGTCGTCGAGAATGTCGGTCTCGTAGGTACCGAGCGTCAACATCGGTTCGATGGCCAGCGTGGAACCCACCACGAGCTCCGGTCCTTTGCCCGGCGCGCCCTCGTTCGCGAGGAACGGGTCCATATGCATTTCGCGGCCGATTCCGTGGCCGCCGTAACCGTCGACAATTCCGTATTTGCGACCGTGAGCATCCTCGGCCGCGTGCGTACCGGACTCGATGGCGTGGGAGATGTCGGTCAGACGATTGCCGGGGATCATCGCAGCGATCCCGGCCTCCATGGAAAGCCTGGTCGCGTCGCTCAGCAACGCATCGGCCTCGATGATGTCGCCGACGCCGAACGTCCACGCCGAATCTCCGTGCCAACCGTCCAGAACGGCACCGCAGTCGATGGACACGAGATCACCGGCGACCAACAACTCGTCCGCCGACGGAATGCCGTGCACGACGCGGTCGTTCACCGAGGAGCAGATGCTGCCGGTGAAACCGTGGTACCCCAGGAAAGAGGGCACCGCACCGGCATCACGGATGACCGCCTCGGCAACTCGGTCGAGTTCGAGCGTCGAGACCCCGGGCTTGGCTGCATCTCGTACGGCGACGAGAGCGGCACCTACCACGGCACCGGCTGCCGCCATCGCGTCGAGCTCACCGGCGCTCTTGAACGGGACAACTTTTCGTTTACGGCCGAACGCCATTACTTGCCGTGGTCCTCGATGGACTTCAGCGCGCGGGCGTTGACTTCGTCCACCTCACCGATCGCATCGACGGTGACCAGCTTGTCGGAGTAGTAGTCCAACAGCGGTGCCGTCTCGTCGCGGTATACCTTGAGCCGATTACGGATGACGTCCTCTTTGTCGTCCTCACGGCCGCGCGCCAGCATGCGGTCCACGACGACGTCCTCGTCGACGACAAAGGACAGCACTGCATCGAGATGCGCGTTCAGGTCGGAGAGGATGTCGACCAGAGCTTCGGCCTGGCCGACCGAACGCGGGAAACCGTCGAGCAGGAATCCGTTGACGGCGTCGGGCTCGGCGAGTCGACTGCGCACCATGTCCACGGTGAGTTCGCTCGGCACGAGGTCGCCCGCGTCGAGGTACTTCTTCGCTTCCAATCCGAGCGGGGTCTTCTCGCCGATGTTGGCGCGAAAGAGATCGCCTGTCGAAATGTGTGGCACGCCCAGCTTCTCGGAGAGGAGGACGGCCTGAGTGCCTTTGCCGGCACCGGGGGGACCGAGCAGAACAAGTCTCACTTGAGGAACCCTTCGTAGTTACGCTGCATCAGCTGGCTTTCGATCTGCTTGACGGTGTCGAGGCCCACGCTGACCATGATCAACACGGCGGTACCACCGAACGGAAGGTTTTGAGCTCCGCCCGAACTGCCGATGTCGAGGAACAGGTTGGGAAGCACCGCAATGGTGCCCAGGTACACCGCACCGGGCAGCGTGATGCGACTGAGAACGTAGTTGAGGTAATCGGCTGTCGGCTTACCCGGTCGGATGCCCGGGATGAATCCACCGAACTTCTTCATCTCGTCGGCCCGCTCTTCGGGGTTGAACGTGATCGCCACGTAGAAGTACGTGAAGAAGACGATCAGCCCGAAGAAGATAGCGATGTACACCGGGTTCGCCGGGTTCACCAGATACTCGTTGATGATCCGCTGCCACCAGCTCGGATCGGTTGCGGTGCTGGCGGACGTGAGCTGGGCGATGAGATTTGGTAGGTAGAGGAGCGAGGACGCGAAGATCACCGGGATGACGCCGGCCTGGTTGACCTTGAGCGGCAGATACGTGGACGAGCCGCCGTACATCTTCCGGCCGACCATGCGCTTGGCGTACTGGACCGGGATTCGGCGCTGACCCTGCTCGACGAAGACCACACCGGTGATGATGAGGAACGCTGCGAAGCAGACGAACCCGAAGACCAACCCGCCGCGGCTCTCCAGAATCGAGTTGCCCTCGGACGGGATGCGCGAGGCAATTCCGGCGAAGATCAGCAGCGACATTCCGTTGCCGACACCGCGCTCGGTGATGACCTCGCCGAACCACATCACGACGGCTGCGCCTGCAGTCATGACCAGCACGATGATGACGAGCCCGAAGATGGACTGGTCGGCGATGATGTCCTGCTGACATCCCTGGAGCAACTGGCCGCGCGAAGCGAGGGCCACCAGGCCGGTCGCCTGCAGGATGGCCAGTGCGATCGACAGGTAACGCGTGTACTGCGTCATCTTGGCCTGGCCCGACTGTCCCTCCTTGCGGAGTTCCTCGAACTTGGGGATGACGACGGTGAGCAGCTGCACGATGATGCTGGCGGTGATGTACGGCATGATGCCGATCGCGAACACCGAGAGCTGGAGGAGCGCTCCACCGGAGAACAAGTTGATCAACGAGTAGATGCCCGCCGAATCTCCACCGGAGACCTGGTCGATGCATGCTCGGACATTGGCGTAGTCGACACCCGGCGACGGCAGTGTTGCACCGAAGCGATACAGGGCCACCAGACCGAGCGTGAAGAGGATCTTCCGTCTCAGGTCAGGAGTCCTGAGGGCCGACACGAAGGCGGAAAGCAAAGATCCTCCTGGCACGACTGCGTTGACGTCGCGAGTGCTTCGTCGGGAGCGACTGATGCTCCCGTGAGCCTCACGAGCATGGACTGCGGACGACATGCGTCGACCGCATCGATACGAACTTCTCTGAACTCTAGAACTCTAACAGTGCGCATCGAACGGACCGACGGTCAGTGTTGGACCCTGGCCGATCGGTCGACACACACGACATTCCGTGTAGGCAACGATGGCCGCAGCTCAGCTACGAGAGCTGTGGCTGCGGCCATCGTCACGAACTGCTGCTCGACGCGCTGCTACTCAGCACATCGAAGCAATGCTCATACCTCGGTTGCAGAACCGCCGGCAGCGGCGATCTTTTCCTTGGCGGAGCCCGTGAACTTGTTGGCCGAGATATCGACCTTCACGGTGAGGTTTCCGTCTCCGAGAACCTTGACGAGCTCGTTCTTGCGAACAGCTCCCTTGGCGATCAGCTCGGGGATACCGATCTGACCACCCTCGGGGAACAGGCGCTCGATGTCGCGCAGGTTCACGACCTGGAACACGACACGGTTGCGGTTGGTGAAGCCCTTGAGCTTCGGGAGCCGCATGTGGAGGGGCATCTGGCCACCCTCGAAGCGTGCCGGCACGTTCTTGCGTGCGCCGGTTCCCTTGGTACCGCGACCTGCGGTCTTGCCGCGCTTGCCACCTTCACCACGGCCGACGCGAATCTTCGTCGACTTGGATCCGGCTGCGGGGCGCAGGTGGTGCAGTTTGATGGTCATGGTTAGACCTCCTCAACAGTTACGAGGTGGCGCACCGTGTTGACCAGTCCGCGGTTCTGCGGGTTGTCCTCGCGGACGACCGTCTGGCGGATGCCCTTGAGCCCGAGAGTACGCAGGCTGTCACGCTGGTTCGCCTTCTGGCCGATGGTGCTCTTGATCTGAGTGACCTTCAGCTGAGCCATTACTTCACCGCTCCTGCCTGTGCGCGTGCGCGCAGCATTCCGGCGGGTGCAACCTCTTCGAGGGTCAGGCCGCGGCGAGCCGCAACTTCCTCGGGACGCTGCAGACCCTTGAGGGCTGCGACGGTCGCGTGCACGACGTTGATGGCGTTGTCGCTACCGAGCGACTTCGACAGCACGTCGTGGACACCGGCGCACTCCAACACTGCGCGAACAGCACCACCGGCGATGACGCCGGTACCGGCGCTGGCCGGACGCAACATGACGACGCCGGCAGCGGCTTCGCCCTGGATGGGGTGGGTGATGGTGCCAGCGATCATCGGGACGCGGAAGAAGCTCTTGCGAGCCTCCTCGACACCCTTCTGGATGGCCGCGGGAACTTCCTTGGCCTTGCCGTAGCCGACGCCGACCAGTCCGTTGCCGTCACCGACGATGACGAGGGCGGTGAAGCTGAAGCGTCGACCACCCTTGACCACCTTGGAGACGCGGTTGATCGTGACGACCTTCTCGATGAAGTTCGACTTGTCCGCAGCGTTGCCGCCACGGCCGTTGTCACGACGATCGCGACCGCCACCACCGCGGTTGTCGCCGCGCTGGTTGTTGTCGCCACCTGCGTTGGGGCCACTGTTCTGTCCGGCGGGGCCGCTTCCGCCGTCACGCCGTTGACGTCCCGGCATCAGGCTGTCCTTCCGTTGTCAGTCATTGTCATCATCAGAACGTCAACCCGCCTTCGCGGGCAGCGTCTGCGAGTGCCGCGATGCGGCCGCTGTAGTTGTTGCCGCCGCGGTCGAACACGACTGCCTCGACGCCGGCTGCCTTCGCACGGCTGGCGATGAGCTCGCCGACCTTCGCGCTGACGGCCTTCTTGTCGCCCTCGAGTGCGCGCACATCGGCTTCGATGCTCGACGCGCTGGCCAGCGTGTGGCCCGCCAGGTCGTCGATCAACTGCACGTGGATGTGACGCGAGGACCGGTTGACGACCAAGCGCGGACGCTCGGGCGTTCCGGAGATCTTCTTGCGAAGGCGGAAGTGACGACGTGCCTTCGACAGGCGACGCTTCGTCGAGACGTCGGTGCCGCGCGGTGTGCGCTTGACGACGTTCGCCTTGTCTGCTGTTTGCTGGCTCATATCACTTACCCGTCTTTCCGACCTTGCGGCGGATCACTTCACCCTCGTAGCGGATGCCCTTACCCTTGTACGGGTCCGGACGCCGCAGACGACGAATGTTGGCAGAGATCTGACCGACCTTCTGCTTGTCGATGCCGACAACGGTGAATCGCGTGGGCGACTCGACCGTGAACGTGATGCCCTCGGGTGCTTCGATCAGCACGGGATGGCTGTAACCGAGTGCGAACTCGAGGTCCTTGCCCTTGAGTACGACGCGGTAACCGACGCCGTGAATCTCCATCTTGGTGGTGTAACCGTTGGTGACACCGGTGATGAGGTTCGCGACGAGAGTGCGCGAGAGACCATGCAGCGAGCGGCTCTTACGCTCGTCGTCGGGCCGAGTGACGGCGATGGTGCCGTCGTCGGCGCGGGCGATCTTGATGGGCTCGGCGACTGTCAGGCTCAGGGCACCCTTGGGGCCCTTGACCGCAACGTCCTGGCCGTCGATGGTGATATCGACGCCAGCGGGGACTGCGACCGGCAATTTTCCAATACGTGACATGGTGTGGCCTCCCCTACCAGACGTAGGCGAGGACTTCTCCGCCCACACCCTGCTTGGCAGCCTGACGCTCCGTGAGCAGACCGGTGGACGTGGAGATGATCGCCACGCCCAGGCCGCCGAGAACCTTGGGCAGATTGGTGGATTTTGCGTACACCCGGAGACCGGGCTTGGAGACGCGTCGCACGCCGGCGAGGCTGCGCTCACGGCTCGGGCCGTACTTCAGATCGACGATGAGGGTCTTGCCCACCTCGGCGTCTTCCGTGCGGTAATCGGAGATGTAGCCCTCACGCTTGAGGATCTCGGCGATGTTCGCCTTGAGCTTCGAGTGGGGAAGCTTCACCTCGTCGTGGTACGCCGAGTTGGCGTTGCGCAGACGGGTCAAGAAGTCTGCAATTGGATCGGTCATCGTCATGGTGTGACCTGTGCACCTTTCTCGCAGCGGTTCCCATGCAGCACGCGCGGGCTGGTGCCTTCCGGTTCCGGAGAACCCATCGGGCCTGGCTCGTCACATCGTGGGCCTACAGCGAAGTGAACATGTCCTGACCGACTGTTGCCGGTCAGGGGTTGCGCTCCAAGCAATGCATCGCTGCACTGCCAGGTGTTACGAGCTTCCGCATGTTCAATGCTGACGTGCGGAGAACTCGAGGTTGCGTTTGTTGTATTGCAAGGACTCGCGTGCAGGCACGACGAAGCCCGGGCAACCGCTCTAGTGTAGGCATCGCGCACCCGAAGACCAAATCGCCTTACCATTGCGGGACAGCTCGGGTCCAGTCGGACACCCCGACGAGTACTTCTTCGCTAACGTCGGACCATGACGGACTCGAAGGCAGTCGACATCGACCACCTCACCCACACTCTGCGTGACCGCAACATCGCAGGGGTGACGATCGGCTGGGTCGACAACAACGGCATCGTCCGATCACGCACCGTGCCCACCGCAGAATTGACTGCAGTCGCACGGCGTGGAGTGGGAGTCACCGCGGTGTTCGCGGTATTCGATTCGCATGACGGGATCACATTCGCCCACGAAGGACTGTCGACGCCGTCCGGCGATGTGCGGTTGATTCCGGTGATCGAGAGCGCGTCGAGCGTGGTCGCCCTGTCCGGACAGCCGGGGCTGGCCTGGGCGCACGGACGACAGGTCTCGGCAGACGGCACACCGTGGCCCTACGATCAGCGCTCAGTTCTCGAGCGGCAGGTGCAGAAGGCGTCCGATGCCGGTTTCGAGGTACGGGCCGGATTCGAGATCGAGTTCGCCCTGACTCGCGAGTCGGACGGACTGTCCGCTCATCGCGGACCTGCCTACTCGGCGAACGCACTCCGCGATGTCGATCAATTCGTCGTTCTATTGCTCGAGGCGCTGTCTGCGAATGGCCTCGACATCGGGCAGATTCATGCCGAGTACGGCGGCTCCCAGCTGGAGATCGCATTGAGTCCACTCGATCCACTTGCTGCGGCCGACGCGCAGGTACTCGCGCGGCAGACCATCCACTCAGCGGCCAAAGCCCAGGGCCTGAGGGCAAGCTTCGCTCCCCTGCCCTCGTCGAGCAGTGCGGGTAACGGATGGCACCTACACACATCACTGGTTCGCGACGGTCACAACGCTCTGACCGGCGACGGAGAGTACGGACTGTCCGACACCGGGCAGGCGTACATCGCGGGCCTCGTTCGAGAACTCCCGGGACTCACTGCCATCACGGCACCGAGTTCGGGGTCACTGCTGCGTCGTCGACCGGGGTACTGGGCAGGTGCCTTCGGATTCTGGGGCGTCGAGAACCGCGAAGCTGCAGTGCGACTCGTACCGGCCACGCCCCTTCTCGGCCCGGAACACACCAACGTCGAGTTGAAGGCGTGCGACGCGTCCGCCAATCCGTACCTGGCGCTGGCCGTCACGATCGCGGCCGGTCTGGCGGGAGTGGTGGATTCGGCGCAATTGCCGCCTCCGGTCCAGGAGGACGTAGGAGGTTGGGACGATGCTCGTCGGGATGCCGCGGGAATCTCGCCTCTCGCAACGACCCACGCGCAGCAGCGCGAAGACCTCCTGTCGTCCGCACTGGTCCGAGACGTGTTGGGCATGGAACTTCTGGGCGCGTTCGTCGCCTGCCGGGACGCCGATGCCACGTGGGCGGAGAGTCATACCGAGGACGAACTGCTCGAATCGTTGCGTTGGATCTACTGAGATGCTGCGCAGGTTCGCCGGGGCAACCACCATCGTCTCGGCCCTCGATCATGCTCTGCCGCAACCGGATCAACTCTGCGGACCGTTCTCGGCATCGGTTGCGCTGACGGCCGTCATGGGCGACGACGCACCGGGCGTGACGGCACTCGCGGTCGCGTCGAGGTCCGCGATCTGGCCGGGTGCAATCGACTCGGCCCGTCCTCCCGGAACCCCCCGAATCACCGACGGGTGGGATCTACTGCCGAGAGCCGCATCGATCGACGCAGCCGGGACCACGGCAGCAGGTCTCACGGAGGGCATCGAGACCGCGACCGATCACCGCGTCGCCGTGGTTCCCATCGTGGGGCCCTCCGTCGAGCGATTGCGTCTGCTACTCGACCGTCTTGCCGACGGGCCTTTCCGCTTCGCATCGTTGGCGAATGTACATACTGCAGAGTTGACCGACTTCGACTGGAACGTAGGACATTTCGTGACCGTCTGGGGATTCGATCCAGTCGAGGACGTAGTGGCGATTGCCGACACCTACCGGGAACTCGGAGACCCGGACATGCCGCCTGGATGTAGAACCGTCTCCACCGATGCCCTCGCGTCGGCGATGTCCGAGCGTGGCCTGCTGCTGATCGTCGACAGCCAGGATCATCATGCGGCGGTGGATCTGGTCCGCTCTCTGGATCTACGACACGACGTGTGGTCGGTGTGAAAGTCAGTACCTGAGCAACGCAAAATGGGCGTGGGTTCCTTTCGGAACCCACGCCCATCAGCGTGGTGTGGTGAAGCCCGGAGGCCTCAGATCACCAGGAGCTCTTGCGAACTCCGGGAAGCTCTCCGGCGTGTGCCATCTCGCGCACGCAGATACGGCAGAGGCCGAACTTGCGGAACACGGAATGGGGACGGCCGCAGCGGTTGCAGCGAGTGTATGCACGCACCGCGAACTTCGGCTTCTTGTTGGCCTTGTTGACCAATGCCTTCTTCGCCATGGACTCAGTTCTCCTTGAACGGGAAGCCGAGGTGCTTGAGCAGCGCGCGGCCTTCTTCGTTGTTGGTTGCGGTGGTTACTACGGTGATGTCCATGCCGCGCGGACGGTCGATCTTGTCCACGTCGATCTCGTGGAACATCGACTGCTCGTTGAGGCCGAACGTGTAGTTTCCGTTGCCGTCGAACTGCGTGCCCGAGAGGCCGCGGAAGTCCCTGATTCGGGGAAGGGCAATGGAAACCAGACGGTCGAGGAACTCCCACATGCGGTCGCCACGGAGGGTGACGCGTGCGCCGATGGGCATTCCTTCGCGCAGCTTGAACTGTGCGATGGACTTGCGAGCCTTGCGGATCTCCGGCTTCTGGCCGGTGATGGCAGCGAGGTCTGCAACTGCGCCGTTGATCAGCTTGGCGTCACGGGCGGCGTCGCCGACACCCATGTTGACGACGACCTTGACGATGCCGGGGATCTGCATGACGTTTTCGTATGCAAACTCGGTGTTCAGGGCGTCTTTGATCTCAGCGCGGTAGCGCGCCTTGAGGCGGGGCTGTTCGCCCGCGATGTTCTCGGTGGTAGTCATCTCAGATGTCCTTCCCGTTCTTGCGGGAAACACGAACGCGCTTGCCGGATTCTTCGTCGGTCCGGTAGCCCACGCGAGTGGGGTTTCCGTCCGAGTCGACAACTGCGACGTTCGATACGTGGATCGGGGCTTCCTGAGTGACGATGCCACCCGAGGATGCGCCGCGCTGGTTGGCAGAGACCGCGGTGTGCTTCTTGATGCGGTTCACGCCTTCGACCAAGACCTTGGAATCAGCGGGGTAGGCCTGAATGACCTTGCCCTTGGCTCCCTTGTCCTTGCCTGCGATCACGAGAACGGTGTCGCCCTTGTGCACCTTCATTTACAGCACCTCCGGGGCGAGCGAGACGATCTTCATGAACTTCTTCTCACGCAGTTCGCGGCCGACCGGGCCGAAGATGCGGGTTCCACGGGGGTCGTGGTCCGGCTTGATCAGCACCGCAGCGTTCTCGTCGAAACGGATGTACGAGCCATCCGGACGGCGACGCTCCTTGACGGTGCGGACGATGACGGCCTTGACGACCTCACCCTTCTTGATGTTTCCACCGGGAATGGCGTCTTTCACCGTAGCTACGATGATGTCGCCGATTCCGGCGTAGCGACGTGACGAACCACCGAGAACGCGGATGCAAAGGATTTCCTTCGCGCCCGTGTTATCAGCGACGCGTACTCGCGACTCCTGCTGAATCACTAACTTCTCCTTGACCTGGATGTACGTACGTGCCGGATTTCCGTCCCGACACGCGCGGTCGGCTGCCGAGAGCGGGCGTACAAAGACACACCGCTGCCACAGGCAACCGGTCAAGTGTAGGGGAACGCCGATGCCAGAGCCAAATCGCCGTCACGGAGGCGTGCTCGCCCCTTAGGTGTCGGACCTTGTCGGTACGGTTCGGAGATGGGGCAACAGGGGTGGGCGGGGAGCAGCTGTGATCGGGAACGGTGAGACCGCAGGCTGGTGGTCGAGTCTTCCCGCAGATCGAGTGACTCGACTTCGCGGGGCGTCCGAACGCGAGCTCGCCGAATCCGCGAACCCGCTCCCCGCCGACGCACCTGCGATCGTCTTCTTCACTGTCGACGAGTCGGCATCTCATCGTTCGGCAGACCTGGTCGAGATGGTGGTCACGTCGCTGGAGACCGCAGCGGTCCACTCGACCGCGCTGTGGCTCCCCGAGTTCGAGCACAACGCAGGGACCTCCACGTTGGAGCGGCGTGCCGCTCGCACGTCCGCCGTTCGCCTGGCTGCCGACTCGGCACACTTCGGCCCCTACATAGCGGCTCTGGCCGAGTCGGCTTCCTCGGGGCGGCCGATACGCCGGGCGGTGTTCACCGTCGAGACCCGCGCGGCAGGTTCGGCGCGAGCTCTCGCGGCAGCTCACGGCCGCAACATTGTCGCTCTTGTGCTGGTCGTACCCGACGCCGTGGACGCCGACTTCGTGTCGATCGCAGCGGAATGGCTGTGTGCTCACGCACGGGCGGGCGTGTGGCTCACCGGCGGTGGGTCGTCGAGGATGGACAGATTCCCGTCCGTATCGGTGCGCGCACCCGAAGTGCCTGCCGGCGTCAGCACTGTCCTCGATCGCTTCCGGCCGTTGAGCTATCCGCCGATCGCCGGACACCCACACCCGGCGAGCGATCCGGAGAAGCGCCTGTACCGAGCGCTGGACCAGCACGAATGGGCCACCGGTCGAGAGCACAATCGCTCGATTCGGCTCGGCGAACTCAGCCGTCCGTTCACAGTCGACGTACTGTGGCGCACCGAGAGAGTCATCGTGGAAATCGACGGCGACGAGCACCGTGCCGCCCAGCGCTTCGCCGAGGACCGCGTGCGCGACAACCAGCTGCAGACACACGGGTACATGGTGTTGCGGTTCACCAACGCTCAGGTGATGGACGACCCGCACCGCGCTGTGGCTACCATCCGCGAGGCAGTATCGAGAAGACGATCGAAGGGGGATCCTCGATGAGTACCGAAGACCTGAACGGCACCGAAGCAGCAGTACTGCTCGTTCTGATGGCCGAAGCGAGTCCGGTGAAGAACAGCGCCCTCAAGGCACTCGGCCCCGAACTACCGAAGGCTGCCCGCGACAAACTGAAGAACTCGGGATTGATCGAGGTCGATTCTTCGGTGCGCCCGATGACTCTGGAGCTGACCGACAAAGGGTGGCGCACCTGCGGTGAGCTCATCGGCGGTGAACCACCGGCTCGGTCGACAGGCGCAGGCAAGGCCATGTTCACCGTGTTGGCAGGGCTACGTCGCTGGCTGGATAGCACCGACAGCCGTCCGGCCGATGTGTTCTCGCCCCGCGGGGACGAGACCGCACCCCTCGACAGCTCCGAGAAGGCCGACAAGACCGTCGACATCGAGGCCTCGATTCGCGCCGCGTACGCGTCGCTCGCACGTGAACCCGGTAGCACCGTTCGGCTGTCTCGCTTGCGAAACGAGTTGCGAGACATCCCTCGTGCCGATCTCGACGATGCTCTCGCACGGCTGCGACGCGCTGCGGACGTCTCGCTGATACCCGAGGAAAACCAGAAGACGCTGACCGACGAGGAACGCGCTGCGGCCGTCGTCGTCGGCAATCAGCAGAACCACCTTCTCTCGATCGAATCATGATGGGCGTGAACTCCACGATGACGGACAACGAGCAGATACGGGCTCTGGAATCGGTACGGCTGAGCTGGGCCCCGACCCCCGACGACGTGTGGCGTTCGCAGTCCAACGTGCACGTTCCCGGTATGCACGAGCGGGTGTTCCTCGAGGTGATGAACGCCTATGACGACGCGGAGACGTCGGATGACGCCAGTCCGCTCGGAGTCGTCGTACGCGGGCCGGCCGGATCCGGCAAGACGCATCTGCTGGGGCAGGTGCGCGAGGAGGTGCAGCAGAAGGGCGGGTACTTCTTCCTGATCAGGCTGCTCGACGCCGCGGGCTTCTGGCGATCGACTCTCATGGGGATGCTCGACGACCTGATGCGGCCCTCCGGCCAAGGATCCGACAGCCAACTCGCACTTCTGCTGCGTCGCTTGTGCACGATCGGCGACATTCCCGACGAACAACGCGCAAAGATCATGGGCGAGAGCATGATCGACGCCGAGACGCTGAACGACTTCGTCACCGCCGTATACAAGGTCCACCCCCGACATCGGCGTACCTCGCAGCACACGCTGCGCGCCTTGGTGCTGTCCATCGCCCCCGATTCGGCCGTCCAGGATCTCGGTGACGCATACCTGCAGTCGATCGACGACGTCGATGCCGAAGAATTCTCGCCCTGGGGAATCCGCCGGGCCGAGCTCGGTCACCAAGGCATTGCCGAGAACATCTCACGACTGCTGGCCATCACCGGTCCGACAATTCTTGCGATAGACCAGATCGACACGTTGGTCGCGCAATCCCGAACGGGATCGGATCAGGAGTTCGCCGACGCACAGGAAGACAAGGTCGTCGAGCAACTGGCGCACGGTCTGATGTCGCTGCGCGAAACGCTTCCGCGCACCGCGTCGGTTCTCTCGGCACTGTCGAGCGCGTGGGAGTTGATCGCTGCCCGCGGCGTGGCACCGATGCGCGACCGCTTCCGAGTGACGCAGCCTCTCAAGCCGATTCCGTCGTCCGACATCGGACGCCTGTTACTGGGCCGACGTCTGGCGGCATGCTTTCTCGAGGCCGGCTTCACCCCGCCGCATCCGACGTGGCCGGTGGCACCCGACGCATTCGAGCAGGCCCCGGACTTCACTCCGCGGCAGCTGCTGATCGCGGTCGACCGTCACATCAGGCACTGCCTCGACACCGGCGTCGCGTCGGAGTTGGAGAGTTTCACGGACAAGTCCGGGCCCGCGGATGCGCAGGACCTCCCCAAAGCACGGGTCGACGAACTCGACATACTCGACGATCGCTACGCAGAACTGCGCAAACAGGTCGACGTCGCCATTCCGCTGAAGCCCGACAGTGAGGACTCGATCGTCCCCGCACTCCTGTCTGCGGGCCTGACCGCGTGGATCCACGAGCATCAGTCCTCGGACGACAGCCTTGCCCAGGACCCACCTCCGAGCGGCAAGCCTGCCCTGCATGCCAGGCTGCGACATACCGTCGACACCGATACGGACGACGAGGAGCACTGGTGCTTCCGCGCGGTCACCTCCGGCAACGCCAGGGCCGCGCTGGCCCGTGTGGAGCGTGCAGTGACCACGGCCGGCCTCAGGGCAGACATGCCGAAACGGCGACTGATCCTCATCAGAAACGACCCGTGGCCCAATGGCGCGAAGACCGAGCAGACCGTCGCCGCTCTGCGACGTGCCGGCGGCATTGTCGTTCCGTTCGGCGACGAGGATCGCAGGGCCTTGGCGGCTCTGTCGGTCCTGCTCGCCGAGAACTCCCCCGCTCTCACGTCGTGGTTGCTCGCACGCAAGCCCGCACACGAGGTCGAACTGTTCTCCTCCGTGTTGCCTGCAGTCAGCGTCGTCGACGACGACACCGCATTGATCGAACCCGAGAACACCGTCGCGGCCGAACCGATTGCGAGCCGCCGGCCGTCGATCGTCGCCGGGTCGGAAGTGAGCACCGGTGCGGACGTCGCAATCCAACTCGAGGCGCTCCGTAAGCACACAGCGATCTTCGCGGGTTCCGGATCGGGGAAGACGGTACTGATTCGCCGACTGGTGGAAGAATGTGCGCTGCAAGGTGTTTCGGCGATCGTGTTGGACGTCAACAACGACCTGGCTCGCCTCGGCACCGCGTGGCCCGAGGACGAACGGACGTGGCCGCCGGGCGACGAGGCCAAGGCGACGGCGTATCTACGCGACACCGACGTCGTGGTGTGGACGCCCCGCAAGTCGGCGGGCCGACCGCTGAGCTTTCAGCCACTGCCCGATTTCGTCAGCGTTCTCGGTGATGCCGACGAGTTCGATTCCTCCGTCGAATCCGCATTGGCGTCGCTCGAGCCCGCCGCCGGCGTCCTGGGTGCTTCCCAGAAGGCGAAACACGGCCGCGCAGTTCTGAAGTCGGCGCTCGATCTCTTCGGTCGACGCCCACAGGGCGGCACGCTGGCGGACTTCATCGACCTGCTCGAAGAATTGCCCGAGGACACCAGCGACCTGCGCGATGCCGTACGGATCGCGCAGGGACTGGCCGAAAATCTGAAGGCAGCCGTGGCCAACGACCCCATGTTCGCAGGGGCGGGCACCCCGGTCGACCCGGCAGTGCTGTTGACTCCGGCCGACGGAAAGAAGGCCCGAGTATCGGTTATCAATCTGGCAGGCCTGACCACCGACGAGCAGAAGCAGAGCTTCGTCAATCAGCTGCAGATGGGCCTGTTCTCCTGGATCAAGAAGAACCCCGCGGGTGACCGGCCGCTCGGCGGACTGTTCGTCATGGACGAGGCGCAGAACTTCGCCCCCTCCGATCGCACGACCGCAGCGACACACAGCACACTTGCGCTGGCGTCGCAGGCGCGGAAGTACGGTCTCGGTCTCGTATTTGCCACGCAGGCACCGAAGGGGTTGCACAACCGCATCGCCGGAAACGCGTCGACACAGTTCTACGGACTGCTCAACAGCCCGTCCCAGGTCGAGGCGGCCAAGGAGATGGCCCGCGTCAAAGGCGGCTCGGTACCCGATGTCGGCCGTTTGCCCGCGGGGCAGTTCTACGCTGCCGTCGAGGGCGCAGAGTTCCGGCGAACCGCCACTCCCCTGTGCCTGTCCTACCACCCGAAGAGCCCGCCGACCGAGGAAGAAGTCATCGAACTCGCGCGTTCCTGACAGCACGCGTCGACACTGGCACACTGGATCCGATGAAAAACCTCGCTCGCGGGGAGAACTGCCCCGCTCCGACCGGCCGGCTGACGGTGACACTTACCGCCTCGACGTCGGTCGACGTGTCTGCGCTGCTGTTGGGGCCGGACGGACGAGTGCGTTCGGACGCGGATCTGGTGTTCTACAACCAACCCGAGGGCGCGGGCCTCGAGTACCAGCGCGGACCGTCCGGCCATCTCGTCCTGATCGATCCCTCCGCGATTCCAGCCGATATCGAGACCGTTGCCATCGCGGCATCGCTGGACGGTACCGGTCCGGCAACGTTCGCTGCGGCCGGCCCGACATCGGTGACCGTCTCCGACACGTCGGGCGGTGCGATCGTCGGATTCACCGCCGACGCACTCGGCGACGAGAGTGCTCTCGTCATCCTGGAGTTCTATCGCCGCAACCAGCAATGGAAAATTCGGGCGGTGGGCCAGGGGTACGCCGATGGGTTGGCGGGCCTGGCCACCGCGTTCGGTATCAGCGTCGAGGACGACGATCCGCCCACACCCGAGGCACCGACGGCACCGCCCTCGCACCGAAGCGAAGCGATCGTGAATTCACCTGTCCCACAAGGAGTCCTGGCCATGAGAAGTGAACTGTTCGCGCCCGCCCACGCCGAAGTTCCCGGATCGGGGATTCAGAAACAGGGCAGCAAGATGTGCCGGGTGGGCATGAACGGCGAGATCATGGCTCGGGCCGGCTCGATGGTCGCGTACCAGGGCACTCTGCAGTTCGAGGCCAAGGGCTCCGGGGGTATAGGTCGAGCCCTCAAACAAGCCCTGTCCGGCGAAGGCGTCCCTCTGATGAAGGTCACGGGCCAGGGCGACCTGTTCCTCGCCAACGCCGCACAGGACGTCCATCTGATCGATCTCGACGGTACGGACGGGCTCACCATCAACGGGGCCAACGTTCTCGCGTTCGACTCCTCGCTGAGTTACGACATCAAGCGTGTCCAGGGTGCCGCTGCGGGTGGAAACGCGGGGTTCTTCAACTGTGTGTTCACCGGTCGGGGCCGTATCGCCATCACCACCGACGGAGTGCCGGTCGTCCTGAACGTCGACCAGCCGACGTTCGCCGACCCGCAGGCAGCAGTTGCGTGGTCGTCGTCTCTGCAGACGAGAGTGAAGAAGAACGACTCGTTCGGGCTCGGAACGTTGATCGGCCGCTCGACCGGAGAGAGGTTCACGCTGGAATTCGCCGGCCAGGGGTTCGTGGTGGTGCAGCCGTCGGAACAGCCGCCGGGTGGACTGGTCGGCGGTACCGGTGGCGGTGAGCAAGCAGGCGTCGGCGGAGCACTGGGCGGCTTGCTGGGCAGGTAAGCCGCATGCTTCGGAAAGCACAAATGCCCGCCCCCGGGAAGGGAGCGGGCATTTTTGTGCAGGTACTACTTGGCCTTTTCGAGAACCTCGACCAGTCGCCAGTGCTTCGTGGCGGACAGCGGACGGGTCTCCATGAGCTGAACGCGATCGCCTACGCCGGCGTCGCCCTTCTCGTCATGTGCCTTGACCTTGGTGGTGCGACGAATGATCTTGCTGTAGAGGGGGTGCTTGACCCTGTCCTCGAGCTCGACGACGATCGTCTTCTCCATCTTGTCGGATACGACGTAGCCGATCCGAGTCTTGCGGTTGTTGCGCTCTTCAGTCACAGTCTTTTCCTCGCTCATGCCGCGTCACCTGCAGTGTCCTCGGAAGGACCAGATGCCAAGCCGAGCTCACGCTCGCGCAGGACGGTGTAGATGCGCGCGATCTCGTGACGGACGGTGCGCAGTCGACGGTTGTTGTCCAACTGGCCGGTAGCCATCTGGAAACGAAGGTTGAACAGCTCTTCCTTCGACTCACGCAGCTTGGTGACCAGCTCTTCACCGGTGAGCTCGCGGAGCTCTGCGGCTGGGGTTCCGGTAGCCATCAGAACTGCTCCTCCCTGGTGATGATGCGTGCCTTGATGGGCAGCTTGTGGATGGCGCGAGTCAGTGCCTCACGCGCAATGGTCTCGTCGGGGTACGACAGCTCGAAGAGCACGCGACCCGGCTTGACGTTCGCGATCCACCACTCGGGCGAACCCTTACCGGAACCCATGCGGGTCTCGGCAGGCTTCTTGGTGAGCGGGCGGTCCGGGAAGATGTTGATCCAGACCTTGCCGCCACGCTTGATGTGGCGAGTGATCGCGATACGAGCGGACTCGATCTGACGGTTGGTGATGTAGGCGGGCTCGAGAGCCTGAATGCCGTAGTCACCGAATGTCACCTGAGTTCCGCCCTTGGCGGCACCCGAACGCTTCGGGTGGTGCTGCTTGCGGTGCTTGACCCGGCGGGGGATCAACATGCGTCAGCCCTCCTGAGTGGGCTCGGTCGAGGCCGGAGCCTCGGTTGCGGATGCCGCGCGGCCGGCCTCGGTACTGGTCGCCGTGGTGCCCGAGGCACCGCTGCGACGCGGACGAGTGGGACGCTCACGACGGGGACGGTCTGCACCGGCGGCCGGAGCCGCAGCGGCAGCGAGTTCACGCCGTCCGCCGACGATGTCGCCCTTGTAGATCCAGACCTTGACGCCGATGCGGCCGAAGGTGGTCTTGGCCTCGTACAGCCCGTAGTCGATGTCGGCACGGAGCGTGTGCAGGGGAACGCGTCCCTCGCGGTAGAACTCCGAGCGAGACATTTCAGCGCCACCGAGACGGCCGGAGCACTGAACACGAATGCCCTTGACGTTCGGCTGACGCATGGCCGACTGGATGGCCTTACGCATTGCGCGACGGAATGCGACGCGGTTGCTGAGCTGCTCGGCAACACCCTGGGCCACGAGCTGAGCCTCGGACTCGGCGTTCTTGACCTCGAGGATGTTGAGCTGAACCTGCTTGCCGGTCAGCTTCTCGAGCGCTCCGCGGATGCGGTCGGCCTCGGCACCACGGCGACCGATGACGATGCCCGGACGTGCCGTGTGGATGTCCACGCGAACACGGTCACGAGTGCGCTCGATCTCGACCTTGGCGATACCCGCGCGCTCCATGCCGGTGGCGAGGAGCTTGCGGATCTCGACGTCTTCCTTGACGTACTCCGAGTACTGCTTGTCTGCGTACCAACGCGACTTCCAGTCAGTGGTGATACCCAAGCGGAAGCCGTGCGGGTTGATTTTCTGACCCACTACTGAGCCCCTTCCTTGGACGCCTGGCCCTTACGACGGTTACGAGACGTTCCGCCGGTCTTGGGCAGGCTTTCGACGATCACCGTGATGTGGCTGGTGCGCTTGCGGATCCGGAATGCCCGGCCCTGAGCACGCGGCTGGAATCGCTTGAGGGTGGTGCCCTCGTCGACGAATGCAGTGGCGACGATCAGCGTGCTGGGATCGAGATCCAGGTTGTTCTCGGCGTTGGCGGCTGCGGACGCGATCACCTTGGCGACCGGCTCGCTCGCTGCCTGCGGCGCGAACTTGAGGATGTTGAGCGCGTCCTCGACGGAGCGCCCACGAACCAGATCCACGACGCGACGTGCCTTCATCGGCGTGACGCGAACGTGTTTCGCTACGGCCTTGGCAGTCGGATTGGCGGTGGGGGTGAAGTTGGTCATCGCCTCTTCGCCTTCCGGTCGTCCTTGATGTGACCCTTGAACGTGCGGGTCGGTGCGAACTCTCCGAGCTTGTGGCCGACCATCGAGTCGGACACGAACACCGGTACGTGCTTGCGACCGTCGTGGACGGCGAAAGTGTGACCGATGAAGTCGGGGAGGATTGTCGATCGACGGGACCAGGTCTTGATGACCTGCTTGGTTCCCTTGTCGTTCTGGACGTCAACCTTCGCGAGGAGGTGATCGTCTACGAACGGGCCTTTCTTCAGGCTGCGTGGCATTCTGAACTCCCTCCTAGCGCTTGTTCTTGCCGGTACGACGACGACGGACGATGAGCTTGTCGCTCGCCTTGTTCTTGCGGGTACGGCCTTCAGGCTGTCCCCAGGGGCTGACCGGGTGGCGTCCACCGGAGGTCTTGCCCTCGCCGCCACCGTGCGGGTGGTCGACCGGGTTCATCACGACACCACGAACGGTCGGGCGCTTGCCCTTCCAGCGCATGCGGCCGGCCTTGCCCCAGTTGATGTTCGACTGCTCGGCGTTGCCGACCTCGCCGACGGTTGCGCGGCAGCGCACGTCGACGCGACGGATTTCACCGGACGGCATACGCAGCGTGGCGTAGGGGCCTTCCTTACCGAGGAGCTGGATGCTCGCTCCGGCGGAGCGGGCCATCTTCGCGCCACCACCCGGACGGAGCTCGACCGCGTGAATGGTCGTACCCGTCGGGATGTTGCGCAGGGGCAGGTTGTTGCCGGGCTTGATGTCGGCATTGGCACCCTGCTCGATCGGCGAGCCCTGGGCGATGCCCTTGGGTGCGACGATGTAGCGCTTCTCGCCGTCTGCGAAGTGCAGCAGTGCGATGTTCGCGGTGCGGTTGGGGTCGTACTCGATGTGAGCGACCTTGGCCGGCACGCCGTCCTTGTCGTTGCGACGGAAATCGATGAGACGGTACGCACGCTTGTGACCGCCACCCTTGTGCCGGGTGGTGATACGACCGTGTGCGTTACGTCCACCGCGACCGTGCAGCGGGCGGATCAGCGACTTCTCGGGGGTCGAACGCGTGATCTCAGCGAAGTCGGACACGCTGGAGCCACGACGGCCCGGGGTTGTCGGCTTGTATTTACGGATTGCCATGAGTCTTCTCGTCCTCTATATCCGAAGAGTCCCAGTCGCTTACGCGACCGGACCTCCGAAGATCTCGATGGGCTTGCTGTCGGCGGAGAGCGTTACGAGCGCGCGCTTGGTGTCCTTGCGCTTGCCGTAACCGAACCGGGTCCGCTTACGCTTGCCCTGACGGTTCATCGTGTTGACGCTGGTCACGGTGACGTCGAAGATCTTCTCGACGGCAATCTTGATCTGCGTCTTGTTCGAGTCCGGGTGCACCAGGAACGTGTACGTGCCTTCTTCGATCAGTCCGTAGGACTTCTCGGAGATGACCGGTGCCAGCAAGATGTCGCGGGGATCGGCGATCGTGGTCACTTGCTTGCCTCCTCGTTCTTTGCAGGCCCAGCGATGAAGGTGTTCAGCGCTTCCACGCTGAAAACGACATCATCGGCGTTGAGCACGTCGTACGTGTTGAGCTGGTCGGGTGCGATGGGGTGCACGCCGTCCAGGTTCTGAACGCTCTTCCAGGCTGCGATGTCCTCGCGGCCGACGACGAGCAGGACCTTCTTGCGGTCCGAGATCTCGGCGAGGAACGTCTTCGCACCCTTGGTGGACGGAACCTGTCCGGCAACCAATTCGGTGATGACGTGCAGGCGCTCGCTGCGGGCCCGATCGGAGAGGGCTCCGCGCAGTGCGGCGGCCTTCATCTTCTTGGGGGTCCGCTGGCTGTAGTCGCGCGGCTGCGGTCCGTGGACCGTGCCACCGCCGACGAACTGAGGAGCGCGGGTCGAGCCCTGACGGGCGCGGCCGGTGCCCTTCTGCCGGTACGGCTTCTTGCCGCCGCCGCGAACCTCGCCACGAGTCTTCGTGGAGTGGGTTCCCTGACGAGCAGCTGCCAGCTGTGCGATGACGACCTGGTGCAGCAGCGCGATGTTCGCCGGTGCGTCGAAGATCTCCGCGGGGAGATCGACGGTGCCGTTGGTCTTGCCGCCGGCTTCCTTGACATCGAGCGTCAGCTTGGTCTCGGTGTTCTTCTCGAGGCTGGTCATGCCCGTGCACCACCCTTCAATGCAGACTTGACGATCACGACGTTGCCGCGACGGCCCGGGATCGCTCCCTTGATCAGCAGCAGACCGTTCTCGCTGTCCACCTTGTGGACCGAGAGGTTCTGCGTCGTGACGCGGTCGCCACCCATACGTCCGGACATGCGCATTCCCTTGAACACGCGACCCGGCGTTGCACAGCCACCGATGGATCCGGGACGACGGTGCACAGCCTGTGCACCGTGGCTCGCGCCCTGTCCCTTGAAGCCGTGACGCTTCATGGTTCCGGCAAAGCCCTTGCCCTTGCTGGTGCCGGTGACGTCGACGTATGCGCCGTCCTCGAACACTGCAGCCGTGAGCTCCTGGCCGACCTCGAACTGCGAGGCGTCGGCAACGCGAATCTCCACGATGTGGCGACGCGGCGTGACACCTGCCTTCTCGAACTGGCCGGTGGTGGGCTTGTTCACCTTGCGCGGGTCGATCGCACCGAATGCGACCTGGACGGCGCTGTAGCCGTCACGTTCCTGGGTGCGGATCTGGGTGACCACGTTGGGGCCTGCCTTGATCACGGTCACCGGAACGACGCGGTTGTTCTCGTCGAAGACCTGGGTCATTCCGAGCTTGGTGCCCAGAATTCCTGTCGCAGGCCGGTTCTTGTTATCAGTCATCGTTGTCTCCGCGCTCACTGGATGTTGACGTCGACACTGGCCGGGAGGTCGATGCGCATGAGCGCGTCCACCGTCTTCGGTGTCGGGTCGAGGATGTCAATGAGCCGCTTGTGAGTACGCATCTCGAAGTGTTCGCGCGAGTCCTTGTACTTGTGCGGCGAACGGATGACGCAGTACACGTTCTTTTCTGTCGGCAACGGCACCGGTCCGACGACGCGGGCACCCGTACGGGTGACCGTTTCGACGATCTTGCGCGCTGACGCGTCGATCGCCTCATGGTCGTAGGCCTTGAGCCTGATGCGGATCTTTTGTCCCGCCACGCTTAGTGTCCTTTTCTTGCCGCTTGGTCGTAGAACGGGCCGTTCGGCCTGCTCCACCTCGTCTGCACAGTCCCCGAGCCGGGGGAATCCCTCCGACTCGAACTGCCTTCGTGCACACACGACAGTGAAAAACGTTGACGACCAGGCGTGACCTGTATCCGTTGCCGCTCTTCATCTGTCATGGTTCTCCGGTCCACGCGGTCGGGCGTGTCGCGATTCCGCTCATTCTTCTGCGCTGAAACTTTCGCTTCAACCATCCGAGGGAGGAAACCCACACCGATCGAGCTGGTGGTCCGGACGCGCTCACGTGGAGCGCTGGTCTCATGTTCTGCTCAGCCGATCTCTCGATCGACTCACCTGGTTCAGGCCGCACGCAAGCGCGTCCCGTGTCCAGGCAACCCGACCAGTATGCCGCAGTATGCGCGACAGATCAACTCGGGGTCGATCCATACGCTCCGCACGACCTTACTCAGCAGTAAGGTAAGCCCATGAACACAGTCGCAACCACCACCGGGGCCACGTATCGAGCCTGGTCGAAGCTCCCGAACAACACTATCGGATCCACCGTGTTCTCGATCGGCATGTGTCTTCGTGTGCCCTACTTCGCGTCCGTGCTGCCGCGGGTGGTTGCGCTGGAACCGGGGCGCTGCGAGGTCACGGCCCCGAAATGGCTGGGGATCCGCAACCACCTCGGCACGTTCCACGCGATCGCCGCGTGCAACCTCGCCGAGGTTGCGATGGGGATGCTCGCCGAGGCCACCGTTCCGACGTCGCACCGCTGGATCCCCAAGTCGATGACCGTCCAGTACCTGACGAAGGCGACCACGTCACTGCGCGCGGTGGCAGAACTCGAGACCATTCCCGACTTCGCGACCATCACCGACGGATGCGAGATCGTCGTGCCGGTTGCCATCCGTGACACCGCGGGCGTCGAGGTGGTGCACGCCGACATCACGATCTGGGTATCTGCAGCCTCTCGTTGACATACTCGACCGATGGACACGGTGACGCGGTCGGAGCAGCAGAACTCGGTAGTGGTGGTCGGGGGCTCCGGAGCCGTCGGCCGGCTACTGGTCGACCTCCTGCGCAGCGACGGCGTGCAGGTCACCGTCGTCGACGCTCGAGCCGCTTCGACATCGGTCGACGCCGCGACGCTGGTCGGCGACATCACCGCACCCGACCACCGCGTCACAGCTGCACTGTCGACTGCGTCGACGATCGTGCTCGCTGTGCCCGAGTCCGTGGCACTGTCGGCCGATCTGAGCGCGGTACGCCCCGATGCACTGCTGGTGGAGACGCTGTCGGTCAAGTCCGGCTACTCGCAGTACGCCGGCCGCGGCGGACACCTCGGCCCGACGCTGGGCATCAACCCGATGTTCGCACCGTCCCTGGGCATGAACGGACGCCCCGTTGCCGTTGTCGTGCACCGACCCGGCACCTCGGCCGACGCGTTCGTCGACAGACTGCAGCACTGGGGTGGCCGGACCGTTCTCCTCGACGCCGAGCGTCACGACCGACTCGCTGCGGCGACCCAAGCGCTCACCCACGCCAGTGTTCTCGCGTTCGGGCTCGCCCTGGCCGAGCTCGATCTGCCGTTCGCCGACATCGACGCCGTCGCTCCTCCCCCACACACGACGATGCTCGCCCTCCTCGCACGCATCACCGGTGGGGAGCCCGAGGTGTACTGGGACGTTCAGGCAGGTAACCCACACGCCGCCGACGCGCGGGCGGCGCTGCACCGCGCGACGCAACTGCTCGGCGAGACCGTCGAATCCGGCTCGGAGCCCGAGTTCGCCGAACTGATGAACCGAGCAGGCAGCGCCCTCGGCAGCTCCGCCGATCGCTATCGATCCGTCTGTGCCGAGTTGTTCGGTATCGTTCGAGGTTCCGGCGACAATTCGTGATCGCCGGTCCGGACGCGGAGGCGGGGCACACGATGTTGGAACAGCCGACCTTGCCGGAGCACGACCCCCACGATGTCGTCGAGAGCGCGGTCGTAGCGCGGTTGGCGAAGAACTGGTCGCAGCGTGCCACCGTCAAGAAGCCCGAACCCCAGTTGGACGATTTGTTCGACACGACCAAGCGAGATTTCCCCGACGCCTTGATCCCGTTCGGAGAACACGACACGTTCCTCGGTGCCGAACCGGAACAGCAGGATCGGCTGCGGGCCTGGGGCTGGATCGCGTTCAACAAGAACGTGATGGATGTCGAGCAGCACGTCGTTCACCCGGGATTTTCGCTGCTCGCCCAGGATGTGTTCGAGACCGGGATGGGCGACACCCTCGCGGTCGCGGTGACTCAGGCCATGGTGGACGAGCAGTACCACACGCTGATGCACCTCAACGCCAGTGCGGCGACCCGTCGCGGTCGCGGTTGGGCGTTGTCCGAACGATCGCTGCCGTTCAGTTCCACCGTCCGCCGTCAGCGGACCGCTCAGGCAACCACCGACGACCCGTGGTCTGCGGCGATCAGCTCGCTCGCCTTCATGACGGTCGCAGAGATCTCCATCACGTCGTACCTCGATCTGATCGAGGACGACGACGTCATTCAGCCGATCAATCGGGCGACGGTCAAACTCCACAATCGCGACGAGTACTGCCACGCATCGATTGCCGACGACATGGCGGCGATCGTCTTCGACAGGCTCGGATCCAACGATCGACAGAAGTTTCTCGACGGCCTCGTCGACGGCATGGATGCGTTCTCGAGCAGCGACTTCTCGACGTGGGCCCGCATTCTCGAACTCGAAGGTGTCCGCGGAGCCGAGGCCATGATCGCCGATGTCGAGGCCGACAGGAGCCGTCGAGCGCTGGTTCAGGACTACAGCGGACTGCGATCCCTGTGCCGAAAGCTGGACGTCGAGGACAGTATCGATATCGATTGGGGCTGACGGCAGAACATCTGCGACTGCAATCCACAGGTAACATTTCCCGGCAGTTCCCGTATCAAGTAGTGGCCCTCCCCTCCACGGGCCCCGGCACTGCCCCGGCCCCATTCACCCCACAGCTCGGAGATCCGATGTCGTCAGCTCAGCACGCAGCCGTACACGTGGAGGACGTGCACAAGTCCTTCGGCGATGTGCATGCGCTGCGCGGCATCAGCTTCTCGGCCGAGCGGGGAACCGTACTCGGCATCCTCGGCCCCAACGGTGCGGGCAAGACCACGACTGTGAAAGTGCTGTCGACGCTGATCGCGCCCGACAGCGGCCGGGCCTTCGTCGCCGGCCACGATGTTGCTGCCGACGCTCCCGCGGTGCGGCGGTCGATCATGATGACGGGTCAGTACGCCGCCCTCGACGACACTCTTTCGGGGCGCGAGAACATCGAATTGTTCGGCCGCCTCATGGGTCTGGACAAGAAGGCTGCCAAGGCTCGCGCCAAGGCCCTGCTCGACGAATTCGACCTGTCCGATACCGGCAAGCGTCCGGTCCGCGGCTACTCCGGTGGCATGCGCCGTCGTATCGACATCGCATGTGGCCTGGTCGTGCGTCCCGAAGTCGTGTTCCTGGACGAGCCGACCACCGGACTCGACCCTCGGAGCCGACAGGGTGTGTGGTCGTTGGTCGAGGCACTGAAGGCCCAGGGCATCACCGTGTTGCTGACGACGCAATACCTCGAAGAGGCAGACGTACTGAGCGACAACATCATCGTCATCGACAAGGGCACGGTCATCGCCGAAGGTACGTCCGATCAGCTCAAGGCCATGACCGGCGGTAGCTACTGCGAAGTGGTGCCTCTCGATCCGGGTCAGCTACGAGCAGCGGCCGAGGCGCTGGGTGAGATGGTCCCTCCGGCGGTGCACGCCGAGATCACAGCCGCGTCCGACCGCCTGTCCGTGCCGGCCCCCGACGGTGCCGCAACCTTGTCCGAGATCCTCCGCCGTATCGACGCCCGTGGCATCGTGCTGGCCGACATCGCGTTGCGCCGCCCCTCGCTCGACGACGTCTTCCTCACCCTCACCGGCCATTCGCAAGCGAGCCCCACGCCGTGACGGCCACGACGCGAGGCGTCTCGAATACGCGTGCGGTCACCGCTCCCCGGACAACCACCGGGTCGACGACGCAACAGCCCAAACGCCGGTCACGAACGCGGCCGTCCGGCTTCGTGCAGTGGCAGGCGCTGACCGGGCGTGCACTGTGGACGATGCTCACCCAGGGTGAGCTGCTGATCGCGGTCATCGCTCCGCTGATCTTCACTATCGGCTTCTACCTTCCGCTCAAGTTCGTGATGGGCCTGCAGGGCATCGACTACGCACAGTTTCTGATGCCGATCATCGTGCTGCAGGCAATGGCGTTCACCGCCATCTCCGCCGCGCAGAGGGCATCGACGGAGGCGATGAGTGGACTCAACTCTCGGTTGAAGACGATGCCCGTCGTACGCGGCGTCCCGCTGGTGTCGCGAATCTCGAGCGGTGTCGTCCGCTCACTGGTATCGCTCGTATCCGCACTCGGCTTCGGCTACGTCATCGGCTTTCGGTTCTCCGCAGGATTCGGTCAGGCCCTGTTGTTCTGCGCGCTCGCCATGCTGATCAGCACCACGTTGTCGATCGGTGCCGACGCAATCGGAACGCTGTCGAAGAGCCCCGAAGCGACCAGCCAGGTGTTGACCCTGCCCCAGCTCATCCTCGGCATGGCTTCGTGCGGATTCGTTCCCGAGAGCGGCTTCCCGGAACTCATCCGACCGTTCGTTCGCAATCAACCGATTTCTCAGTTCTCGTTCGCCATGCGCGACATGGCCGAGGGCGGAGTCAGCTTCCAGGTGTTGTGGCCATCCCTCGCCTGGGTGGCCGGCCTGCTCCTGTTCTTCGTCCCGCTCGCCATCTGGGCGAGCTCGAGACCAGAATGACGAGTCCGAGATGACGATGACAGAAGCGTCGGTGAACGCTGCACGCGTATCCAACCTGACCTTTCCCGAACCCAACATGGCCCTGCGAGAAGGGTCGATTCGTGCGCTCGGGACACACAGCCTGATCCAGGCCAAACGACTTCTGATGCGATGGATGCGCGATCCGTCGACGATGATTCAGGCGTTGCTGTACCCCGCGTTGATGCTGGTCATGTTCCGTGTAGTGCTCGGGAACTCGATTTCCGCGGCCACCGGATCGCCGGCGATCTACGGCCAGGTGCCGATGATCGCCCTGGTCGGAGCCATGTTCGGGTCCATCGTCAGCGCCGTCGGCCTCAAGGGCGAACGAAAGTCGGGTCTGTTGGCTCGGTTCTGGACAACGCCCACTCACCGTGCGGCCGGCCTCCTGGGCAGGATGATTGCCGAAGCAGTTCGGGTGCTCGTGACCACCGTGGTCATCATCTGTGCCGGTGTAGCGCTGGGGTTCAGGTTCACCCAGGGAATTCAGGCCGGCATCTTGTTGCTGCTGATTCCTGTCGTGTTCGGTATTGGGTTCGCAGTCATGGTCACGTTCCTCGCCACGGTGGCCGGCGACGCACCACTGGTCGAAGTGGTGTCGATCTTCTGCACGTTGTTGATGTTCTTCAATGCGGGGTTCGTCCCCGTCCTCGCGTATCCGCTCTGGCTGCAGCCGGTGGTTGCAGCGCAGCCGATGTCGGTTGCGGTCTCCGCGATGCGCGCGCTGGCACTCGGAGGGCCCGTCATGACTCCGATTCTCCAAACTCTCGCGTGGTCTCTGGGAATGGTCGTGATCTTCCTCTACCCTGCGATTCGGGGGTACAAGAAGGCATCTGCGTCGGGCTGATCGCGTCGCCCGGGCCGACATTTCTACGTTGGGGGATTCGTTGTGGTCGACCGGGCACGACCTGAGCATCCGTCGGTATCGGTGATCATTCCTGTCGGTGGCCTCGATCCGCACTTGGACGCACAGTTGCAGGCTCTGGCCGATCAGGATGTCGGGTTTCCGTTCGAGGTGCTCGTTGCGGACAACACGCGAGGCGGGGACCTCGGCGAATACGTACTCACTCATCCTTTGCGAGAGCGGCTGCGGCTCAGGTCGGTCGATGCTTCCCGCGAGACCGGAGCGGGTTACGCACGCAACTGCGGTGCCCGAGAGGCGTCCGGCGATCTGTTGGCGTTCTGCGACTCGGACGATGTCGTGCACTCGTCGTGGCTCACCACGCTCGTACAGGAGGCGTCGTCGTTCGATGTTGTCGGTACTGCGGTCGAAACCGACACGCTGAACAGCGTCCGGGCGCTGTCGTGGACGCCCACGACAGCGCCGGAGAACCAGGGCCGCACCGACTTCCTGCCGTTCGCGATCGGCGCGAGTATGGCCTGCTGGGCATCGGTCTACAGCGATCTCGGCGGCATGGACAACCGCTACCGAGCAAGCCAGGATGTCGAGTTCAGTTGGCGGGCGCAACTGGCGGGCTACACCTTGGGGTTCAGTACCGAGGCAGTAGTGGCGTATCGACTGCGTGACGAGCTACGCCCTCTCCTGCGCCAGTCTTTCCGCCTCGGGTTCGGCTTCGCCAAGCTTCGCGGAATCTACCGGCCTCAGGGGTGCCCGGCACTGAAAGTGCGCCGAGTCGCGTCCTGGTGGATGGCGCTGCTGCTGCGCAATCCCCTGCTGCCGACCTCGCTGACCGGGATGTCACGCGGCCATTGGCTGCGTGCGTTCGTCATCCGGGTCGGCGAGCTTCGCGCAGGAATCAGATACGGAGCCATCGGTTGGTGATGTCCACCACACGGGCTCGCCGACCGGCCTGCCCGACCGGCACCCTTGACCTGCACGCCTGTTACGCCTGTGTGTCCGGCTGTTACGGTCGGGGACGCAGATGCAGGTGACAGCGGCGGATTCCCACGCCCCGGACGAGATAGAGGCCATGCCGAAGAAGTTCACGAGAGTATTGCCCACGGCGATTGCTGTCGCGGTGGCCGGTGCCCTGTCCTTCACCGGGACGGGCACAGCGGTCGCTGCGCCCTCGCCCACCGGAACCTCGGTTTCTGCCACGCCTACCCTCGAGGGTGCCAACGACTTCGGCTGTGTTCCCAGCGCGGCCCATCCCCGTCCGGTCGTGCTCGTCCACGGAACCAAGATGGATGCGTCCACGTGGAAGATCCTGGCACCGCAGCTGAAGAGCGAGGGTTACTGCGTCTTCGCACCCAACTACGGCGGAGTATCGCTGCTGCTCGACCCGGGCACGACCATCTGGGGCTCCGGCGACATCGCTGAGTCGGGCCGTCAGATCGGCCGTTTCGTCGACGAAGTACTCGCGGCGACCGGTGCCGAGCAAGTCGACATGGTCGGCCATTCGCAGGGTGGCACCGCCACTCGGCAGTACATGAAGTTCGATGGCGGCACCGATGCGCAGGACCCCGCCCGCAACAAGGTGCACACACTGGTCACACTGGGTGCCACCAACCACGGCACGACCTTCGGCGGTTTGCAGCAGCTCTCCGAACTGCTCACCTCGCTCGGCCTGCCCGGCGACGCACTCACCCCCCTGACATACAACATGGCGGGTGCCCAGCAACTCATCGGTTCGACGACGCTGACGAGCTTGAACGAAGGCGGAGACGTCGAACCAGGGGTCGAGTACACCGTCATCGCCACGCGCAACGACACCGTCTCGACACCGCCCGCGAACACCTTCCTCAAGTCCGGCGACCCTGCGATGGTGCACAACGTCTGGGTTCAGGACGTGTGCCCCACGGCGACGACGTCCCACGTCGGTCTCGTCGCCGATCCCGCTCCCCTGTACATGGTGAAGACCGCACTCGATCCCGATTACGCAACCACCACGCCCGCACCCTGCTGAACATTCTCCACACGCAACGACGAAGGCCTCACGACACGATGTCGTGAGGCCTTCGTCGTTGCCGAACGGACTACCGGTGCAATTCCGCGTCCAGCACGGGCCCGATCTCGGTCGATGCCGGCGACGACGCCATCTGCCAGTGGGTCGAATGGACCGGGACGACCGTCACGCCCTCGCTCAGCGCACCGCGCCACGTCGCCGCCGCCACGTTGCCCGTGGGATCGTCGGTGACCGATGCGAACAGCAGCGCTCGTCCTGTGAAGGTCTGTGGCACATAGGTTTCGATGAGCTCTGCCGATTGTGCGATCCCGTCGAGGATCCCGGCGACCCGTTCGCGGGAAATCGAGTCGAAAGGTGCCGGCATCGACTTCAACAGTTCGGCCACGGAGTCGACCGTGAGTTCACCGATCTCGAGGTGGTTGCCCGCACCGACACCCAGCCCGCCGAGAATCTCGTCCGCCGATACCGGCCTGTCGACGAGGTGGTCCGACCCACCCGCAACGAACGAGTCCATCATGGCCAACGTCGAGACCTCGTGGCCCTCACGTTGCAGTTGCACGGCCATCGCATGCGCGATCAGTCCGCCCATGGACCACCCCAGCAAGTGATACGGGCCCGACGGTTGCACGGCGCGAATCTTGTCCACGAATACCGCAGCCCACTGTTCTATCGACTGCGGCACAGGTTCTGCACCGGACAGCGCGGGCGACTGCAATCCGTAGATCGGACGGTCGTCGCCGATGTGTGACGCCAGGGCACCGAAGGCCCAGGACAGACCCACGATGGGGTGGATACAGAACAGCGGGGCCGAAGAACCGCCTACCCGTAGAGGTACCAGGACCTCGAGCCCGCTTGCTTCCGCTCCGTCGACTCCCGATGCCGTGGCAGCAGTGATCCGTGCCGCAAGGGAGGCAACGGACGCGTCCACGAACAACCAGTTCAGAGGAACAGGCCGACCACCGAGGGCCCCCTTCAGCGCGGAGACCAACTTGACGGCCAGCAGCGAGTTGCCGCCGAGCGAGAAGAAGTCGTCGTCGAGTCCCACGCGTTCGACTCCCAGAACGTCCGCGAACACACCGGCAACAGCTTCCTCCACCGGTGTCTGCGGCGACCTGAACTCGCGGGTCTCGAACTCCGGACTCGGCAGCGCCCGACGATCCAGCTTTCCCGCAGCGTTGAGCGGTAGAGCGTCGAGCACCACGAAGGCCGACGGAACCATGTAGGACGGCAGCGCAGAAATTGCCTCCGCCCGAACGAGCTCGACATCGATGTCGGTACCGGGAGTAGGAACCAGGTACGCCACCAACGACTCACCGACCGCCGAGTGCGACACCACGACGACAGCCTGACTCACCGACGACCGCGCCGTCAGCGCAGTCTCGATCTCTCCCAACTCGATTCGCTGCCCACGGAACTTGACCTGAAAATCGGTGCGACCGATGTACTCGAGCCGATCGGCATCCATCGACCACCGCACCAGATCACCGGTCCGGTACATCCGCGTCCCCACGCCGTCGAACGGGTTCGCCACGAACCGCTCCGCCGACAGGTCCGGTCGCGCAACGTAACCCCGCGCCAACTGCACACCCGCCAAGTACAACTCCCCCGGAACGCCCGCCGGTACCGGATGCAGACGCGAATCCAGCACGTGCACCGAGGTGTTCCACTCGGGCACACCGATGGACGCCGATCCGGACCCCGCCCCGTCCTCGGAGACATCGCGATAAGTGACGCTGACCGCCGCCTCGGTAGGCCCGTACAGGTTGTGCACCCGCGCATCCGACACTGCCCGCCAGGCATCGACGGTACCCGCGGGCAGCGCCTCACCGATGACGAAAACATGCCGCAGCGACGAGATCGACTGCGCCGACACCGCTTCGACGAACACCGTCAGCATCGACGGCACGAAGTCCGTCACGGTCACCCCGTGCCGCGCGATATCGGCGGCGACCGCCTCGACGTCACGCTGCGCGCCCGGGGCCGCCACGATCAACCGACCGCCGGTTCGCAGCGGCAGGAAGAAACCCCACAGCGAGACATCGAACGTCGTCGCCGTCTTCTGCAGGTACACATCCGACGCATCGAGACCGTATTCCTGCGCCATCCACGCCATCTGGTTGACGATGGCCCGGTGTTCGATCGCCACGCCCTTCGGACGACCGGTCGACCCGGACGTGAACAACACGTACGCCAGGTCGTCCCCGGCGGCGCGCGGAAACACCACCGACCCGGACGGCTCCGGTGGATCGGTGATGTCGACGACCGGAACAGCGGTCGCCGTGACGAAACCATCTCTGGCCGTGGACAACACGACCACCGGGGCGGCCGTGTCGAGAATGTAGTCGTTACGTTCGGTCGGCTGATCCGGGTCCACCGGAACGTACGCCGCGCCCGATCGCAGCACCGCATACATGCCGACGACCAACTCGACGGACCGCCGCATCGCGAGCCCCACCAGAACACCTGGCCCGGCACCGTGCTCCTGCAACAGCTGCGCAGTCGCGTCCACCCGAGCCGAGAACTCCCGATACGTCAGCGACCGTTCGCCGAACACCACCGCGACCGCGTCGGGCGTGTCGGCCACCACCCGATCGAAGCCGTCCAACAACACCTCGGCGGATTCGATGGCCACCTCGTCGCCGTTGCCGCGCACCATGATTCGTTCACGCTCGGCCGAATCGAGAACGTCGATATCACCGACCACGCCATCCGGACGAGCGGTCACCGCCTCGAGTACAGCCACCAACCTTCGCCCGAACGACGCCACCGTCGACTCGTCGAACAGATCCGTCGCGTACATCAGCTCGCCGGCCAGACCTGCGCCGTCTCCGAGTTCGGTGAGCGTCACCTGGAGATCGAACTTTGCCGACGCCGCCCCGGACCCGAATGCCTCGACGCCCAGATCGGGGAGCTCGAACGAACCCTGGGAGAAGTTCTGGAAGAACAGCGCTACCTGGACCAGCGGGTGCCGCCCTTGCGATCGCACCGGATCGAGTACCTCGACAAGACGCTCGAAGGGTACGTCCACATTGTCGAATGCCTCCAGGTCGGAGGTACGTACGGCATCGAGTACCGCACCGAACGAGGCGCCTCGAGCGATCTGCGTTCGCAGGACCACCGTGTTGACGAACATGCCCACCAGGTCGTCCAACCGTGCGTCGCCGCGACCACCCACCGGTGCTCCCACGGCGATGTCGGACGTCCCGGACAACGTGGCCAGCAGCACCGCCAACGCTGCGTGCACCACCATGAACGCGGTGGCGTCGTGCTCGCGTGCACACTCAAGTACGCGGGTGTGCAGTGCAGCGTCGATCTCGAACGCCGTCACCGCCCCCTGTCCCGATGCGACCCGCGGGCGCGGCCGGTCGGAGGGCAGATCCAACTGCTCGGGGAGGCCGTCGAGCGTGCGACGCCAATAGTCGATCTGCTTGCGGGCCACAGACTTCGGATCCGATTCGGAGCCGAGCATGTCGAGTTGCCAGAGTGTGTAGTCGACGTACTGGACCGGCAGCGGTGCCCACTGCGGTGCCGATCCGCCGTGCCGCGCGAGGTAGGCCGTCATGACGTCGCGGGACAGCGGGGCCATCGAGAGCCCGTCCGCCGATATGTGGTGGGCAACGAAGGCCAGCACGTACTCGGGTGCTGCACCGGCGGGGTCCGTGATGTGGAACAGCCGGACACGAAACGGGATCTCGACGGTGACGTCGAATCCCCGGGTGAAGAACTGTGTGACCGCAGCGAGCGCGTCGTCACGAGCGATGCGGACCACGTCCATCCCGACGTGCGTCTCGGCCTCGTCCCGCACCTGTTGATACCCGACACCGTCGATCTCCGGATACACGGTGCGCAACGATTCGTGTCGACCGACCACGTCCCCCACGGCGGCCTGCAGCGCGTCGACATCGAGTTCTCCGCGGAGCAACAGAGCGACCGGCACGTTGTTGAGGGCGGAATCGGTGTCGAGGCGGTTGAGGAACCACATGCGCTGCTGTGCAGACGACAGCGGGATGCGCTCGGGCCGCTGCCTCGACGTGTCCAGCGCAGCTCGAACCGGACCGTCCGCCGAATCGGCGGCCTGCGCCAAGGCCTCGACGGTGGAGGACTCGAACACCGAGCGCGCCGGAACGTGGACGCCCAGAGCCGAACCCAATCGAGCCGCGAGCTGTGTGGCGATCAGGGAGTTACCCCCGAGCGCGAAGAAGTCGTCGTCCAGGCCGACCCGTTCGACCCCGAGCAGCTCGACGAAGATATCGGCCACCACATGTTCGGTAGTGGTCGACGGGGGCCGGAACTCCGCGGCCTCGAACACCGGTTCCGGCAGTGCGTCTCGGTCCAGCTTGCCGGTGGGAGTCAGCGGGATCGAATCGATCCGTGTGATCACCGAGGGCACCATGTGCGCAGGCAGACTCCGCCCGGCCTCGTCCAGCACCCGGTCCAGGTCGACGTCGGTCCCTGCCACCGGCAGTACGTACGCTGCGAGAACGGTTGCGCCGGTGGGACTGCGGTGACCGAGGGTCACCGCGAAATCGACCCCGTCCTGCGCGGTGAGAACGGCGTCGATTTCACCGAGTTCGATTCTGAAGCCTCGGATCTGGACCTGAAAGTCGTTGCGGCCCAGGTATTCGATGGCCCGTCCGGACGCCACTTCCCGCCAGCGCACCAGGTCACCGGTGCGGTACAGTCGGCTCTGCTCCGAGTTACCCTCGGTTGCATACGGATTGGCGACAAAACGCGCTGCGGTCAGCGCGAATCGTCGATGGTATCCCCGCGCAAGGCCGGCACCGGTCAGATACAGCTCCCCCGGCACCCCGGCGGGCACCTGCCGCAAACGGTCGTCGAGCACGTGGTAGCCCATGTCCTTGGTGGACGGCCCGAGCAGCACGGCTTCGCCCGCGTTCAAGGGCGGCGAGATGTTGCACACCATCGACGCTTCGGTGGGGCCGTAGACGTTGTGAAAACGTCTGCCCGGTGCCCACTTCGACATCAGTTCCGAGGTGAAGGCCTCGCCGCCGATCGCGAGCACTCGCATGTCGGGCACCTCTGCCGGATCGAGTGAGGCCAGCGCCGCCGGGGTGATGAACGCATGGCTGACGCGGTGGCTGCGGAGCATGTCACCCAGATCGGAACCGCCGTAGACGCCGGGCGGGACGATGACCATCGTCGAACCTGCGCCCACAGCCATCAGTAGCTCCAGCACGGACGCATCGAAGCTGGGGGACGCGAAATGCAGTGTGCGCGAATCGGAGTCCAGCCCGTAGATCTCGACCTGAGTGGAGGTCAGCGGTGCCAGCCCGGCGTGGGAGACGGCGACGCCCTTCGGCAGACCGGTCGAGCCGGAGGTGTAGATGACGTACGCGAGCGTGGACGGGCGAATCGGTGCCCGTCGGTCGTCCGCCACGACGGGATCGTCGGACAACCCCTGGAGTGCACCTTCGGTGTCGGACGAGTCGAGGCTGATCCACGACACCGACGTCGGCATCGATTCTTCGAATTGTGTTGCAGTGACACCCATTCGCACGCCGGAGTCGTTCACCATGTGCGTGATGCGGGCGGCTGGGTAGTTGGGGTCGATGGGCACGAATGCAGCACCGGTCTTCGCCACGGCCCACACGGCCGTGACAGATTCGATCGAACGGGTCAGTGCCAGTGCCACGAAATCCTCGGGGCCGACCCCGCGTTCGATGAGCAGCCGGGCCAGCCCGGACGACCGGGAGTCGATCTCCCGATAGGTGAGCGACCGGGTGCCGCACTCCACCGCTATACCGTCCGGGTTCTTTTCCACCGCCGCGGCGAGCAGAGTCGGCAGCGCGACCGTACGGGCCGGTCGCTGTCGGGTGGGTCGTGCACGGGTAGGCCTGGGGCGGCTCGACCGTCCACCCACTCGGCCGCCCGACTCGGACGGTGTGCCGGTCGATCCATCCGAACTCATCTGAACTATGACTCCTCACCAGTGTTGCCCCGCGCTCGGTCGTGGACGACGCGTCGGCCGATCCGACCGTTCATCGTCCACGACGCGGCGAGCGTTGCAGTTCGCCTCACCTTATCGGGCGGCGGTTCCTATCGACCCGGGCAGACGATGCACCGGAATGTCGACACCGCTCATCTCGGCACCGTCACCGTCGACCGACACGATCGCAACGAGGTCCTCGATGTCCTCGGGTTGCAGTCGATCGACCGCGGCAGCATCTGCTGAGGCAAGGAACGCATGGGTGACCCATTCTGCGGACACGATGTCGGCGGCGTCCTCGGCGGACTCCGCCCGATCGGTCACCAGGGCTGCACCTGCCGTCACGGCGACCACACCGGCCAGAACTGCTGCACCGGAATCGAACCGGGTGGGGACGGCCAGCCGCGAATCGAAGGCCACTGCCCACTCCGCCACTGCGTTCGTCGCCAGTGCAGCGAGTGTTCCGTGGTCGATCACGGTGCCGTCGTCGACCACGACCAACGCTGGGCTGTCGGGTCCCAGAACCGCCGTTCGGTCCGAATACGTCACCGGCCGCCCAGAACTCGCGGCAATGGCGTCGACGACGTCCGGATGCCCGAGGTGGATGGTCGTGACGGACCCGGCCCAGCTCGGCGCATCGTCACCGTCCAGGACGAGGACGGACGCGCCTGTTCGCTGCAGAACGTCGGAGGAGTTCGACGGGGCGATCGGAGCCACGGCTCCGCCTGCCTTGGCCACCGCCCACTGCGTCACGACTGCCGCAACAGCGTCGGTGACGAAGACGCCGACCACGACTCCGGTTCGGACGCCACGTTCGATCAGTACCCGAGCCATACGTGAGGACTGCTCGTCGAGCTGACGGTAGGTGGACTCGACTCCGTCCGACGACAACGCGGGCGCATCGGGATCTGCGTCCACCGTCGAGGTGAGTACCTGCGGCAAGGTCAGGTCCGACCGAACCGGTGCCGCAGTGGAGTCAGCGGTCTGCGGGGTCTCGGTCAGTGCCGCCCGCTCGGCGGCGTCGAGAACGTCGATGTCGCCGACGACGACCGCTGGTGTTGTCGCCACTGCACCGGCGATGCGTGCGAATCGTTCCGCCAGCGACGCGACCGTGGACTCGTCGAACAGATCGGCGGCATACACCCATTCGACGTTCAGGGTTCCGGTGCCGCTGTTCCCGTCGGCGTGCTGGGTCTCCACCGTGACCTGCAGGTCGAATTTCGCCGTCGGCTCGAAGCCGCTGACGGGTTCGACCACCAGGTTCGGCAGCTCGAAGCGCGCCTCGCCGTGGGGCTCCACCGACAGAACCGTCTGGAACAGCGGGGTGTACCCGGCGTTCCGGTCCGGTGCGATCGTGTCGACGACCCGCTCGAACGGGACGTCCGAATTCGCGAAGGCCCGCAGGTCGGTCTCGCGTAGAGCGGTCAGCAGCTCTGCGAACGTCGCATCCGGGTCCACGTCCGTGCGCAGCGCCAACGTGTTGACGAACATGCCCACCAGTCCGTCGAGCGCCTCGTGCCCGCGCCCGGCGATGGGCGTGCCGACGGCGAAGCTGCGGGAGCCGCTCATCCGAGACAACAGCACCCCGAGGACGGCGTGCAACACCATGAACAGGGTCGCGTTGTTCTCGCGGGCGATCGCGGCGAGCCCGGTGTGTACCGACTCGTCCAGCTCGACACTCACACTGGCTCCGCGCAGGTTGGCGGTAGCCGCCCGCGGCCGATCCCACGGCAACGACACGACCGGGGTGATCCCGCTGAGCTCGTCCGCCCAGAAGGCCAACTGCTGCGACAGAATCGACGTGGGGTCGCTGTCCGAGCCCAGCACCTGCCGCTGCCATACCGCAAAGTCCGCGTACTGCACCGTCAGCGGTTCGGGCGTGTAGTCGGTTCCCGACGCGGCAGCGAGGTACGCAGTCATGACGTCACGGGCCAGTGGTGCCATCGATGCGCCGTCTCCGCTGATGTGGTGCATCACGATGACGAAGATGTACTCGTCCGGGCCGAAGCGGAACAGTGCTCCCCGGACCGGGGGTGCGACGGTGACGTCGAAGCCCTCGTAGACGAGTGCGCGAATCCGTTCGGCGGTGTCGGAGTCGTCGGTCGCGTCGATCGGAGTCAGATCGGGTACGACCGATCCGGCGTCGACGAACTCCTGGTACGGCGAACCGTTCGCATCTTCCGGGTAGCGCGTGCGCAATGCCTCGTGGCGTTCCACGGTGCTGGACACGGCTGCCTGCAGTGCCGCGACATCCAGCTCGCCTCGCAGACGGAGCGCCAGCGGCATATTGTAGGCCCCGGACTCGGGGTCGAGTCGGTTCAGTACCCACATGCGCTGTTGCGCGAGCGACAACGGAACGGTCTGTCCGGCCGGTCGGCGACGCAGCGGAATATCGTTCGCGTCGTCGATGCGTGATTCGGCGCGCGCTGCGAGTGCCGAGACCGTCGAGGCCTCGAACAGGTCTCGGACACCGACCTTCTTCCCGAGCGCAGCCGACACCCGTGCCGCCACTCTCGTGGCGATCAGCGAGTTACCACCGAGATCGAAGAAGTCGTCGTCCGATCCGACCCGCTGCACGCCGAGCAGCTCCGCGTAGATCTCCGCCACGATCTCCTCGACCGGCGTTGCGGGAGCACGGAACTCGCGAACCTCGAACACCGGCTCCGGCAGTGCTTTTCGATCCAGCTTGCCGCTGGTGTTCAGCGGGAATTCCGCGAGCACCATCACCGTCGCCGGCACCATGTACTTCGGCAGAGCGCCGCCGACAAAGGTGCGTACCTCGGCCGGGTCCAGCGTTCCACCCGGCGCAGGCACCACGTATCCGACGAGCTGGTCGCCGGCACCGGTGGTCGCCACCACGGCCGTGGCCTGGTTGACGTCGGGATGGGCCAGCAGTGCGGTCTCGATCTCACCGAGCTCGATCCGCTGGCCACGGAACTTGACCTGGAAGTCGGTGCGCCCGATGTACTCCAGGACTCCTGCAGCGCCCGGCCCCGATCGCCATCGGACGAGGTCTCCGGTGCGATACATGCGCTCGCCGGCAGCCGAGAACGGGTTCGCGACGAAGCGGTCCATCGTCAGGTCGACGCGCCCGAGGTATCCGTCGGCGAGCTGCGTCCCCGCGAGATACAGCTCACCCGCGGTCCCTGCGGCGACCGGATGCAGTCTGCCGTCGAGAACGTAGGCCTGGGTGTTCCACTCCGGCGCCCCGATCGGGACGGTCGCGCCCTCGTCGGCAGACGTCTCCCAGTACGTCACACTCACTGCGGCTTCGGTGGGGCCGTACAGGTTGTGGATCCTGGCAGAGGTGATCGCGCGGAAGTCCGTCACCGTCTCCGGCGGCAGTGCCTCACCCACCACGTAGACGTGTCGCAACGACCGGCACTGCTCCTCGGTGGCGTACGCGGCGAACACCGTGAGCATCGACGGCACGAAGTCCGTGACGGTGACGCCGTGCCGGGCGATGCGCTCCGCGACGTACGCCGGGTCGCGGTGGCCGTCGGGGGTCGCGAGAACGACGCTCGCACCGACCTGGAGTGGGAGGAAGAAGCCCCACAGTGACACGTCGAACGTCGTCGCCGTCTTCTGCAGGTAGACGTCGTTCTCGTCGAGCGAGTACTGGTCGATCATCCACGCCATCTCGTTGACGATCGCGCGGTGCGGCACCGCGACGCCCTTGGGTCGCCCGGTCGACCCGGACGTGAAGATGACGTAGGCGGTGTTCTCCGGGCGTACCGGTGCCAGTCGGTCGGCGTCGGCCACGGCGTCTGCCGGGTAGGACGCGAGATCGAGGGTGTCCAGTTCGAGAATCGGGAACCGTTCCGGCAGTCCCGTCCGATCGTGACTGGTCGAGAGAACGGCGACCGGCACCGCGGTGTCGAGGATGTACTCGATGCGCTCGGCCGGGTGGTCCGGATCGATGGGTACGTATGCGCCGCCGGCTTCGAGGACGGCGTACATGCCGACCATCAGGTCGATGCCTCGCCTCATGCCGAGAGCGACGAGCGATTGCGGGCCGACGCCGAGCGAAATCAGGTGTCGGGCAAGACGGTTGACCCGCACCGAGAACTCGGCGTAGGTCACTGCGGCGCCCTCGTACAGCACGGCCGTGGCGTCCGGGTTCGCCGCAACCCGAGCCCGGAACGGCGCGGTCAACATGATGCCGGCGTCGACCTCGTGCGCGGTGTCGTTCCAGGTGTCGATCACGCGGGTTCGTTCTTCCGAGCCGAGCAGATCGATATCGCCGACCGCCGTCGTGGTGTCGGAGACGAAGGTTTCGAGAACACCGACGAGACGGGACAGGATCGATTCGACGTACGCAGCGTCGAACAGATCGCTGATGTACTTGAGCGTGAACGAGATTCGATCCTCGGCCACGACCAACAACGTCAGTGGGTAGTGAGTGTTGTCGTTCGAGCTCACCGACTCGACGGTCATTCCGTCGATCGCTGCCGCTTGCTGCGTCAGCTCGGCTTCGTCCACCGGGTAGGACTCGAAGATGGTGAGGGTGTCGAACAGATTCCCCATTCCGATCGCCCGTTGGATGTCGACGAGTCCCATGTGATGGTGGTCGAGCAGGTCTGCTTGTTCTCCCTGAATCCGGACCAGGTAGTTCTCGACAGTGTCGGCCGGATCGAATCGAACGCGCACCGGGATGGTGTTGATGAACAGGCCGATCATGGACTCGACGCCTGGAAGAGCAGCGGGACGGCCGGAGACCGTGGCACCGAACACGACATCGGTGCGGCCGGTGATGTGTGCGATCAGCAGGCCGTAGGCCGCTTGCACCAGCGTGTTGACGGTGACGCCGAGCCTGCCACCGAGCGCCACGAGCGACGCGGTGGTCTCGGGATCGACGAATCGCTCCGTCTCTGCCGAGCGGGCGGAGATCTCTCGTCCGACACTCGGCGGTGCGACGAACGTCGGCTCCTCGACTCCGGCCAGCGCGGTGGTCCACGCACCGAGAGACACGGCCGGGTCCTGTCGGTTCAGCCATGCCAGGTAGGAGCGATACGAGCGAACCCTCGGCATCGACGAGGTGGAACCACGAGCGGCGTACAGGTACAACAGTTCCTTCATCACCAGCGGCAGAGACCACCCGTCGAGGAGCACGTGATGGTTGGTCATCGCGAGCTTGTAGGTGGTCGGGGTGATTCGCACGAGGACGAAACGCAGCAGCGGTGCAGTGGAGACGTCGAAATGCCGTCGTTGCTCGGCCGCCAGGGCATCGGCGACTGCTGTGCCACGTTCCGGCTCGTCGAGGTGCGACAGGTCCATCGTGGTCCAGGGCAACACGACGTCCTGATGGACGATCTGCACCGTCTCGCCGTCTGCGGTCGCGGTGAACGAGGTACGCAGATTGTCGTACCGGTCCAGCAGTGTCTGGGCAGCGTGATGCAACCGTTCGGCGTCCACCTCGCCGGCCAGGTCGAGTACGACCTGCATGGTGTAGACGTCGATCGACGCGTCGGCGAACAACGCGTGGAACAGCAGTCCTTGCTGCAACGGTGACAGCGACCAGATGTCGGTCAGCTGTGGGTAACGCGCCTCGAACGACGCGATGTCGGCCTGCGACAGCGCCACCAGAGGCACGTCCGACGGGGTCAGGCCGCCCGAGCCGGGTACCTCGGCGTACGAGGCCAGCGCCGTCAACGCCTCGGACCACAGCCCGGCGAGACGCTCGACCGTGTCCGCGGACACGGCTCCGGTCGGGAACGCGAAGCTGGCGCTCAGGACCCCGCCCTCGTCGGTGTCGAGCACGATCGCGTTGATGTCGACGGTCTTGTTCGCGGCCATGTCGGCGTCACCGGGCGCGGAGAGCTCACCGTCGGCGGCCGGCAACCAGCCGAGCGACTTCATCTCGTCCGGGACCTCGCCGGCGTCGACCCGGCCCAGGTAGTTGAAGCTGATCTGTCCGGTGCCGAGTTCGGCCAGTTCCGCAGCGGTCTCCGAGTTCAGGTAGCGGAGCAGTCCCCAGCCCATGCCTCGATCGGGCAGCGCCAGCATCTGCTCCTTGACTGCCTTCACTGCATCGCCGAGCTGCGACCCTCCCGCGAACGCAGCATCGACGTCGATCCCGGTCAGGTCGAGGCGAACGGGGAACAGGCTGGTCAGCCAGCCGACGGTACGTCCCAGATCAGCTCCGGGAACCACCGCTTCCTCGCGGCCGTGGCCTTCGAGCTGCACCAGTGTTGCCGGTGCAGTGATGCCGCGCTCGGACCGCAGTCTCGTGACGGCCAGAGCGAGCCCGGCCAGCAACCCGTCGCCCACTCCGCCGCGGAAGATCTCCGGAACGGTGGTCAGCAAGGTGCGCGTGACGTCGGGTGTCAGTTCGATGTTCACCCGTTCGAGCGTCGCCACGACATCGACCGCGGGATCGAAGGGGCGGTTGCCCAGCACGGGGTCCTCGGTGTCGGCGATCGAACGCCACAGCGGCAATTCGGCCAGCCGCGCCTCGCTCGCTGCCGCGTCGACCAGTGCATGGGTCCAACGCCGCATCGAGGTCCCGACCTCGGGGAGGGTCGGGGTCACTCCCCCCGACACCTGAGCCCAGGCGGAGACGAAGTCGGGGACCAGGATTCGCCACGACACTCCGTCGATCACGAGGTGGTGCGCCGCCACGGTCAGCGTGCCCGGCACCTCGGGTCCTCGATCGACCCAGACGAGGGCGAGCATGCGACCGGCCGTGGGGTCGAGCGTTCCCACCGCATCGTCGAATACTGTTGCAGCCGAATCGGTATCGGCCCGGGTGAGCAGTGTATCCACGTCGACGGTACCGGCGCCCGCAACATCGAGACCCCAGCCGCGGTCGTCGTGCACCAGGGTCGACCGCAGCACGTCGTGTCGATCGACCACTGCGGTCACCGTGGCGAGAATCCCGGCTCGGTCGATACCGAGCGGCAGCTCCAGTGTGACGGCCTGATGGAAGCGTGACCACCCGCCGCCGCGCTCGATCATCGCTACACCGAACGGGGGTAGCGGCAGCCAACCGACACCGCCGCCGTCGAGTTCCTCGAGCACGACCGCGTCGCTGCCCTCACCGACGATCACGGCGACCTCGGCGAGACCGGCAACGGTCTTGCGCTCGAACACATCTCGCGGCCCGAACTGAATTCCCCTGGCCTTGGCGCGAGAGACGAGCTGAATCGAGACGATGCTGTCGCCGCCGAGCGCGAAGAACGAATCGTCGACCCCGACGGCGTCGAGGCCGAGGACGTCTGCGAAGACCTCGGCAATGATGCGTTCGGTGTCGGTTGTCGCGGTACGGAATTCGGCATCGCTGCCGAATTCCGGTTCGGGTAGTGCTCTGCGGTCCAGCTTGCCGTTCGGCCCGAGTGGCAGGGCATCGAGCACGATGAGCCCGGCCGGAACCATGTATTCGGGAACAAGGTTCGCAACCGAGGCGGTGACCGCTGTGGAGTCGATAGTCTCCCCGGCGACAGGAACGACGTAGCCGACCAGTAGTTCACCTGCCGACGGCGTCCGGCGCACGAGAACGACGGCTTGGTCGACCGACGGATCTGCAGTCAACGCGGCTTCGATTTCGCCGAGCTCGATCCGCAGGCCTCGGAGTTTGACCTGGAAGTCGGTGCGGCCGAGGTACTCGAGTTCACCGTCGCGCCTCCAGCGCACCAGGTCTCCGGTGCGATACATCCGCGAGCCGGCACTGCCGTGCGGGTCGGCGACGAACCTGTCGGCAGTCAGGTCCGGGCGGCCGAGGTATCCGCGGGCCAGTTGACGCCCGGCGAGATACAGCTCCCCGGGCACCCCGACGGGAACGGGGTGCAGTCGCGCATCGAGCACGGTCACCCTCGTGTTCCACACCGGTGCACCGATGGGAACCGACACGGTGTCCGACGGCAGGACATGGTGATACGTAACGTCGACAGCGGCCTCGGTCGGGCCGTAGAGGTTGTGCAGCTCGGTTGCGGGCAGAGCAGTGCGCAGGGCCGAGGCAACCGATGCAGGCAATGCCTCACCGGAGGCGAACACCGCACGCAGGCCGGTGCAGTTCGACACACCGTCCGCAGCGGCGAACACGGCCAGCAACGACGGCACGAAGTGCGCGACCGTGACGCCGCGTTCGGCAACGGTGCGCACCAGATATGCCGGATCTCGGTGGCCGTCGGGCACCGCGATGACGAGTTCGGCACCGATCTGCAACGGCCAGAACAGCTCCCACACCGACACGTCGAACGTGACCGGCGTCTTCTGCAACACCTTGTCCTGCTCGGTGAGACGGTATTCGGCCTGCATCCACAGCAGACGGTTGACGATGGCCTCGTGGCTGACCGCAACGCCTTTGGGGCGACCGGTGGAGCCGGAGGTGAAGATGACGTACGCGGTGTCCGCCGGTCGCAGCGGTGCGGTTCGCTCGGCATCGGTCACCGGTGCCGTGGACAGACCTGTCGTGTCGACGGTGTCGACCAGGATTCTGGCGGCGTCGGTCACGAGATCTGTACCGTCGCGCTCGGTCGTGAGCAGCACCACCGGTGCCGCCGTGTCCAGGATGTAGCCGATTCGTTCGGCCGGTAGATCCGGGTCGACCGGAACGTAGGCACCACCGGCGGCGAGCACGGCGTAGATACCCGCCAGCATGTCGATGGAGCGGCGCATGGCCGTCGCCACCACGGTTTCCGGGCCGACTCCCTCGGCGATGAGCAGACGCGCGAGCGCGTTGACCCGTTCGGAGAATTCGCGGTACGTCACCCGATCGTCGAGGAAGCTCGTGGCGGTGTTGTCCGGGGACTCGACAACTCGGGTCTCGAACAGCGACACCAGAGTTGCGCCGGGATCCACCTCGTGCGCGGTGGCGTTCCAATCCTCGAGGACGCGGGTACGTTCGCCCTCCTCGAGGATGTCGATGTCGCCGACGACCCCGTCCGGTGTGTCGGTCAGCGCGTGCAGTACCCGGACGAGCCGTCGCCCGAGGGAGGCCATGCTGGATTCTTCGAATAGATCTGTGGCGTAGTCGAACTGCACGTCGATTCCGGCGGGAGCACCGCGGTCGTCCGTGTTCTCCCAGAGCGTCACCTGCAGGTCGAATTTCGCGAACGCGCTACCCAGGTCGATGCCCTCGACACTCAACCCCGGCAGGGCCAACGTCTGGCGGTTCAGGTTCTGGAACGTCAGCATGACCTGGAAGATCGGGTGGCGAGCCTGTGAGCGGTCCGGGGCCAGCTCGTCGACGAGCCGCTCGAACGGCACGTCGGCGTGCCCGAAGGCTCCCAGGTCGGCCTCGCGAACTGCGGCGAGTTGCTCGCGCAACGTTGCCGCGGGGTGCACCGCGGTACGCAGGGCGAGCGTGTTGACGAACATGCCGACGAGCTCGTCCAGATCGGCGTCACCGCGGCCGGCGACCGGGGTCCCGATCGTCACGTCGTCGGTACCCGCCATCGCGCCGAGGAGCACCGCCAGCGCGGTGTGGACCACCATGAAGTTCGTGGCGTTGTTGGCGCGGGCCGCGCGAGCGATGTTCGACTGCAGAGCCTCGTCGATCGAGAAGTTGTATGCCGCACCGCGATACGACGCCACCGCCGGACGCGGCCGGTCGGTCGCGAGATCGAGCTGTGCTGGGGCACCGGCCAGAGCCGAAGTCCAGTAGGCGAGCTGCTTCGCCAACGGCGAATCGGGGTCGTCCTCGGAACCGAGTACCTCGCGTTGCCACAACGCGTAGTCCGCGTACTGCACCGGAAGTGGTGCCCACTGCGGGTTCTCCCCCGCGGCACGGGCGGTGTAGGCCACCATGACGTCGCGCGTCAGGGGTCCCATCGAGAACCCGTCCGCGGCGATGTGGTGGGCGACGAAGGCCAGTACGTGCTCGGTCTCGCTGACCCGCAGGATCCGGATTCGGACCGGAACAGCTCGGGTCACGTCGAATCCCGCGGACACGAAGTCGCGCAGGGCCTGCTCGATCGAACTCTCGTCGACGTCGTCGACGACAACCGTCACGCCGGCCTCCGCGGTACCGAGTACCACCTGATGGCCTCGTCCGTCGACCTCCGGGTACACGGTGCGCAGAATTTCGTGCCTCGCCAGCACGTCGTGCACGGCGTTGGTGAGTGCATCGACATCGATGCTGCCGGACAACCGAATTGCGACCGGGATGTTGTTCACGGCGGAGGTCGGATCGAATTGGCTCAGGAACCACATGCGCTGCTGAGCCATCGACAGCGGCACCGAGTCCGGTCGTGTTCGAGCCGTCAGTGCCCGGCGCGCACCGGTACCCACCTCGGACTCGATCGCACGTGCGAGCGACTGCACCGTCGGAGACTCGAAGATCGAGCGGACAGGCACCTGAGTATCGAGCGCCGCCCCCAGCCGGGAGACCACCTGAGTGGCGATGAGCGAGTTACCGCCGAGCGCGAAGAAGTCGTCGTCCAGACCCACGCGCTCGACAGCGAGCACCTCGGCGAAGACCGCCGCGACGGCCTCTTCCACCGGATTGGTCGGCGCGCGGAATTCGGCTGTCTCGAACTGCGGTTCGGGGAGCGCCTGTCGATCCAGCTTTCCGTTGACGCCGCGAGGAAGAGCCTCGAGCACGACGAAGGCCGCCGGGATCATGTACGACGGCAGACGTTCGGCGAGTGCACGACGGATGCCGTCCTGATCCAGCGTCACCCCATCGGCGGGCACGAGGTAGGCCACGAGCCGCGCGCCTGATCCCGTGTCCGCGAGAGCGATCACGGCGACGTCGCGAATCTCGTCGAGCGATCCGAGAGCGGCATCGATGTCGCCGAGCTCGATACGGAAACCGCGAATCTTCACCTGGAAGTCGGTGCGCCCGACGTACTCCAATTCGCCGTCGGCGCGCCAGGATACGAGGTCACCGGTGCGGTACAGGCGGCCGCCGGGGGTGAACGGGTCCGCGACGAATCGCTCGGCGCTCAGATCCGGCCGCGCGAAGTACCCGTCGGCCAGCTGCGCACCCGCGAGGTAGAGCTCACCTGCGACGCCGACCGGAACGGGAGCCAGACGCGAATCCAGCACGTAGACACGGGTGTTCCACTCCGGGCCACCGATCGGAACCGTGGTGCCGTCGACGGTCGTCACCCGATGCGAAGTCACCGAGACCGCGGCCTCGGTCGGTCCGTACAAGTTGTCCAGTCGCGCAGCCGAACTGCGCAGCGCGCGCTCGGCCGTGGCGACCGGCAGTGCTTCGCCGATCGCCAGGATCCGCGTCAGGGGTTCGGGCAGGGTGCCCGCCGACGCCGTGACCAGCGCGTCGAGCACGGACGGCACGGTGTGCAGTGTCGTCACCGATTCCCGGTTCATCAGATCGACGAGGTAGGCGGGATCGCGGTGGCCCTCGGCGTCGGCCACGACGATCGCACCACCGGAGACGGTGGCGACCCAGAACTCCCACACGGACAGATCGAAGGTGGCCGCGGTCTTGAGCAGTACTCGGTCGGTACTGCCCAGTCCGTAATCGGCGCTCTGCCACAGCAGCTGATTGACGATGGCGGCATGACTCACCGCGACACCCTTGGGGCGGCCGGTGGATCCGGACGTGAAGATGACGTACGCGGTGTTCGCAGGCCGCAGCGGCGAGGTGCGCTCACTGTCGGTGACGGGCGCGTCCGAGACCTCTGCGTCGAGCACTCGAGGATCGGTGTCGACCAACAGCACCGGAACCGAGTCGACATCGACACCGTCCCGCGCAGTACTCAGGACCAGAGCGGGAGCAGCTACCTCCAGGATGTAGGCATTGCGGTCCGCCGGCTGATCCGGATCGATGGGCACGTACGCCCCGCCCGCCTTGGCGACGGCATACATCGCGACGAGCAGATCCACCGAGCGCCTGATAGCCAGAGCAACCGTCACCTGCGGGCCGACACCGGCACCGATCAGGACGCGGGCCAACCGGTTGATTCGACGATCGAACTCGCCGTACGACAGTGACTGACCGGCATGGACCACCGCGACCGCGTCGGGCTGCGCCTGCACCTGTCGATCGAACAGCGATACCAGCGACTGCGACGCATCGACATCGTGATCGGTGTCGTTCCAGGTGCGGACGATCCGGGTGCGTTCCTCGGGCGAGAGCAGCTCGAGATCGCCGACGACGGCCGACGGGTCCGCGGCCACGGCAGCGAGGAGGCCAACGAACCGGTCGGCAAAACCTTCGACCGTCGCGCGATCGAAAAGATCGGTGGCATAACTGAATTCGGCCGACAGTTCCGCGGGCGAGCCGTCCGGGGCGTAGCGATCCGAGATCGACAGTTGCAGATCGGTTTTCGCGGTCACCGCATCCGCCTCGACGGCACTCACCGTCAGACCCGGCAGCTCGAACGTCGACTCGGCAAGGTTCTGGAAGGACAGGCCTACCTGGAACAACGGGTTGCGTGCCGTCGACCGCACCGGGTTCAGCACCTCCACGAGACGCTCGAACGGAACGTCGGAGTGCGCGAACGCGGCCAGGTCCCGCTCTCGGGCCTGAGCGAGCAACTGGCGGAAGGTCATCGACGATTCGACCGACGACCGGAAGACCAGGGTGTTGACGAACATACCGATCATCGAGTCCAGAGCCCGCTCACCGCGGCCGGCGATGGGCGTTCCGACCGCGATGTCCTCGGAACCGGACAGGCGTGCGAGCAACACGGCGAATGCCGAGTGCACCACCATGAACAACGTTGCCTGCTCGGTACGTCCGAGTTCGGCGAGAGCAGCGTGCGTGCCGGCGTCGACGGTGAACCGCACGGCATCGCCACGGAAACTCTGCGCCGGCGGGCGCGGGCGATCGGTGGGCAGCACCAGCTGATCCGGCAGCTCGGCGAGCGTATCCTTCCAGAACGACACCTGCTGCGCTGCAACCGAATCGGGATCCGATTCGGTGCCGAGTACGGTTCGCTGCCACAGCGCGAAGTCGACGTACTGCACCTCGAGTGGCTCCCAGTCCGGAACCGTCCCTGCAGATCTCGCGGTGTATGCGGTCATGACGTCGACGGCCAGCGGGCCCATCGACGCGCCGTCGGCCGACACGTGGTGGACGACGAAGGCCAGGACGTGCTCGTTCTCGTCGACGCGGAACACGCGCGCGTCGACCGGTACCTCGACGGTGACGTCGAAGCCACGCGTGAAGAATTCGGTCACGGCGGTGACGACGTTCGCACCGGCCACGTCTCGGACGGCGAGGTCCATCGGTACCTCGGACGCCGACAACACCTGCTGGAACGGGCCCTGTGCCGAGTCCGGGTACCGGGTACGAAGAGACTCGTGGCGCTCGACGACATCGCGCACCGCCGACTGCAGCGCAGCGACGTCGAGCTCACCCGACAACCGCACGGCGAACGGAATGTTGTCCACCGACGACGTCGTGTCGAACTGGTTGAGGAACCAGTACCGCTGCTGCGCAGGCGAGAGCGGCGGGTGCTCGGGACGCGGACCCGCCACGAGTGCAGCTCGTCCCCCCGAACCGACAGCGCTCTCCACGTGCGCCACCAGTGCGGCCACGGTCGAGCTCTCGAACAGCGCCCGCACCGGGACCACCGTGTCCAGGGCCGCGCCGAGCCGCGAGACCACCTGGGTGGCGATCAACGAGTTACCGCCCAGGGCGAAGAAGTCGTCGTCCAGTCCCACTCGCTCGAGGTGCAGGACGTCGGCGAACACTCCGGCGACGATCTCTTCGACCGCGGTGGTGGGTGCGCGGAATTCCCGGGCCTCGAACACGGGCGCGGGAAGCGCGGCGCGATCCAACTTGCCCACCGGGGTCAGTGGAACGGTGTCGAGAACGATGATCGACGACGGGATCATGTAGGCGGGCAATGATTTTCCGACGAAGGCGGTCAGCTCGTCGACGTCGACGACCGAACCACGCGCCGGCAACACGTAGGACACGAGAGTGGTGACACCCGAGGGCAGTTCGTGTCCGAGTGTGACGGCGAAGTCGACCTCGGGAACAGCGGTGAGCGCGGAGTCGATCTCGCCGAGCTCGATACGGAACCCGCGCACCTTGACCTGGAAGTCGGTGCGGCCGACGAACTGCAGCTGCAGGTCGTCCGTCCATCGCACGACGTCGCCGGTGCGGTACATCCGTGCGCCGTCGATGCCGTACGGATTGGCCACGAAGCGCTCGGAGGACAGACTCGGCCTACCGAGATAACCGCGAGCGAGCGCACCGCCCGACAGATACAGGTCACCCGCGACACCGGTCGAAACCGGTTCGAGCCTGGAATCGAGGATGAGCACGGACATGCCGTGAATCGGTCGACCGATGGTGATCGGCTCGCCGGGCGTCAACTCGGCGAAGCTGGAGATGATCGTGGTCTCGGTCGGTCCGTACCCGTTGAAGTACTTCCGGTCCCCTGCCCACCGGGCGAGGAGTTCGGGAGTGGTCACGTCGCCGCCCACCGAGAGCACCTCGAGCGAATCGATCCCGTGGGGATCCATCGTGCCGAGCACCGCGGGCGTGATGATCGTGTGAGTGACCCTCTCCGCCTTCAACAATTCGGCCAGTTCGGTGCCGCCGAGAATCGATGCCGGTACCACCACCAACGTCGCGCCGACGGAGAACGCCGCCATCCACTCCAGAACCGACGGATCGAAGTTCGGCGAGCAGACGTGGAGGAACCGCGAGGCCGGTTTCAGGTGATAGAGATCGGTTGCTGCGTCGAGGACGCCGCCGAGTCCGGCGTGCGTGACGACGACGCCCTTCGGCTTGCCCGTCGAGCCCGAGGTGTAGATGACGTAGGCGGGGTTCTGGAACGTGACGGGTCGCAGGCGGTCGGCGTCGGTGACCGGCTCGGCAGAGCGGGTGCGGACCTCGGCCACGAACTCGTCGTCGTCGACGCTCAGCCAGGTCAGGTCCTGCTGTCCGCCGGCGAGCCGATCCGAGTGTGCCCGGGTGGTCAGGCCCAGTAGGGCCTCGGAGTCCGAGACCATGTGGGCGACGCGATCCTGCGGATACGTCGGGTCGACGGGTAGGTGCGCGGCCCCCGATTTCGCCACTGCCCAGACCGCGAGCACCATGAAGTAGGAGCGCTGGAATCCCAGAGCCACAACGGATTCGGGGCCGGCCCCGCGCTCGATGAGCACCCGGGCGAGCTGCGAGGACGTCGCATCGAGTTCGGCGTACGAGATCGAGCGGCCCTCGTAGCGAATCGCGGTCGCCGACGGGTCGAGTGCGGCTCCGGCAGCGAAGATCTCGGCCAGAGTGCCGCCGGCCAACACGTCGTCACCGTGGACGTGGGTGAGCCGGTCGTATTCGTCGTCGTAGAGGATGGACAGATCGCCCACCGGGGTGTTCGGTGTCGCCACGATCGCTTCGAGCAGCCAGCGGAAACGTCGCGAGAACACCTCGATCGTGTTCTCGTCGAACAGGTCTCGCGCGTAGAGGAAACCGGCGGACAGACCGGTGCCGTCGGCCTTCTCGTGCAGCGTCAGCGACAGGTCGAACTTGGCGGTGTCGACCTCGACGTCGACCGCCGAGACCGTCAGATCGGGTAGGTGGAATTCGCTCGGCGGCAGGTTCTCGAACGCGATCGCCACCTGGAACAGCGGGTGCCTGGCCGTCGTGCGCTCGGGTTCGAGCAGATCGACGAGCCGCTCGAAGGGGATGTCCGCGTGTGCGAATGCATCGAGGTCGACGTCCCGGACGTGGCCGAGGAGGTCGGTGAATCCCTTGCTTCGATCGACCGAGGTGCGGAGCACCAGGGTGTTGACGAACATACCGATGACGTCGTCCAGGACGGCCTCGCCGCGGCCTGCGACGGCGGTACCCACCGCAACGTCGTCCGAGGTGGACATGCGAGCCAGGAACAGCGCGAGAGCACCGTGGAGCACCATGAACAGGGTGGTTCCGGTCGACCGGGCCAGATCGTCGAGCGAGGCACGCAGATCCGCATCGATGTCGAACTGGAACCGCCCGCCCGAGTACGACTGCACCGCAGGACGCGGCCGGTCGTACGGCAGGGTCAGCTCACTGGGCAGGTCCGCCAGGGCCGAACGCCAGTAGTCCGCCTGTGCTGCCATCAGGCTGCTCGGATCCGCGTCGTCGCCGAGCACGGCGCGCTGCCACAGCGCGAAGTCGGCGTACTGCACCGCCAGCGGCGTCCACTGCGGAGCGTCGCCGGCCACACGAGCGAGGTAAGCCGTCATCACGTCGCGGGTCAGCGGTCCCATGGACCACCCGTCTGCGCTGATGTGATGAACCACGACGACCAGCACGTACTCGTCGTCGGTGACCTGGAACAGTTTCGCGCGCAGGGGAATCGACTGGGTGACGTCGAATCCTTCGGAGGCGAACGCGATCAGGTCGGCCACCGCACCGTCGGCGGACGGTGTGGTGGGGGTCAGGTCCGGTGCCACCGATTCGGCAGGCAGGATCACCTGATGCCCCGCTCCGTCCACACTCGGGTAGACGGTGCGGAGTGCTTCGTGCCGGTCGAGAACGTCGACGACCGCTGCGTTCAGGGCCGCAGTGTCGAGTGCTCCGGTGAGCCGGATCGCCACGGGGATGTTGTTGACCGCCGATTCGGGCTCGAATCGGTTGAGGAACCACATCCGCTGCTGGGCGAGAGAGAGAGGAATTCGTTCGGGGCGTTCCTGCGGTACCAGAGGCGCGGAGACTCCGTGGCCGACGTGGCTTTCCAACGCAGCAGCCAAGGCTGCCACCGTGCCTGCCTCGAACATCGTTCGGACGGGCACCGTCGTGCCCAGCTCGGCACCGAGTCGTGCGGCGACCTGAGTGGCGACGAGCGAATTGCCGCCGAGCGCGAAGAAGTCGTCGTCCACACCGACTCGGTCGAGTCCGAGGACCGCGCCGAACACGTTCGCGACGATCTCTTCGACCGGATCGGACGGTGCTCGGTAGGGCGTTGCCTCGAATTCCGGATCGGGCAGCGCGTTTCGATCGAGCTTGCCACTTCCGCCGAGAGGGAACTCGGCCAACTCCACGACGGTGGTCGGCACCATGTACTCGGCCAGACGTCCACGTAGCGCGGTGCGTACCCGGTCCAGATCGACCGGGCCTTCGGTGGGGACGACGTAGGCAACCAGTTGTTCTCGTCGCACGAGCACCACGGCCTGAGCGATCTCGGGAAGATCCAACAGAGCCGATTCGATTTCGCCGAGTTCGATACGGAGACCACGCAACTTCACCTGGAAGTCGGACCGGCCCACGTACTCCAACTCACCGGCGGGCAGCCACCGCACCACGTCGCCGGTTCGGTACATCCGCGCACCGTCGACCGCGAACGGATCGGCAACGAAGCGATCCGCGGTCAGATCGGGTCGGCTCACGTATCCCCTGGCGAGCTGGACACCCGAGAGATAGAGCTCTCCCGACACCCCGACCGGAACCGGCCGCAACGACGAATCCAGAACGCGCACATCGGTGTTCCACACCGGTGAACCGATCGGCACCACGGCTGTGTCCGCGTCGGAGACCGCGTGATAGGTCACGTCGACAGCAGCTTCGGTCGGGCCGTACAGGTTGTGCACCGACACCTGTGGGAGTGCGCGGCGCAGCGACTGTGCAGTAGCAGGCGCAAGCGCCTCCCCCGAGGCGAACACCGTACGCAGCGACGCTCCCGCGTCGGGCCTACGCAACGCCTCCGGCGTGAACACCGACATCATCGACGGCACGAAGTGCACTACCGAGACATGTTCGCGTGCAATGACATCGAGCAGGTACGACGGATCACGATGACCCTCGGGAACCGCGACGACCACCGATGCGCCGACCTGGAAGGCCCAGAAGAACTCCCACACCGACACGTCGAACGTAGCCGGTGTCTTCTGCAACACCACGTCCTGCGGACCGAGGGGGTACTCGTGCTGCATCCACGACAACCGGTTGACGATCGCCGCGTGCGATACGCCGACGCCCTTCGGCCGACCCGTCGAACCCGAGGTGAAGATGACGTATGCGAGGTTCTCTGCCCGCAGCGGTGCCGTCCGCTCCGCATCGGTCACCGGTGCCGACGAGAATTCGGACACGTCCACGGTGTCGATGTCCACCGTCTCCACACCCGGGAACTCGACGTGGTCTCGGGTGCTCGAGAGCACCCGTACCGGCGAGGCCGTGCTCACGATGTACTCGTTGCGCTCCGACGGCTGAGCCGGATCGATGGGTACGTACGCAGCACCGGCCTTGACGATCGCGTACATACCGACGAACAACTCGATACTGCGGCCGACTGCGAGGCCGACCGTCGAATCGGTCCCGACACCCACCGACACCAGGTACCGCGCCAGGCGGTTCGCGCGCGCATCGAGCTCGGCGTACGTCAGCCGAACGTCCTCGAACACCAGGGCCTGCGCGTCGGGGGTCTGCTCGACGCGACCATCGAACTGCCCCACCAACGTTGTTCCGCTGGTGATCTCGTGCGCCGGTCCCGAACCGAACGTCAGCACCGACTCCCGCTCGACCGAGTCGAGCAGGTCGATCTCTCCGACGGCTGCAGCGGGCGCTGCGGTGATCGCACGAAGAACACGAACGAACCGTTCTCCGAATCGGGCCATCGTCGATTTGTCGAACAGGTCCGCGGCATAGGTCAGGGCGACGGTCAGGCCCGCGGGCTCGGAGCCGGCCGGTGCCGAATCCCACAGCGTCACCTGCAGATCGAACTTTGCCAGGTCTGCCTCGTAGTCGACCGCTGCGATGGTCAGGCCGGGGAGCTCGACCGAGGTTCGATCCAGGTTCTGGAACGTCAACATCACCTGGAACAGCGGGTGGCGTGCCTGCGAGCGAGCCGGGGCCATTGCATCCACCAGACGCTCGAAGGGCACGTCGGCGTGCGAGAACGCAGCGAGGTCCACCTCCCGGATCTCGCGCACCAGATCGTCGAACGACGTCCGTGGATCGACTTCGGTGCGCAGCACCAGTGTGTTGACGAACATGCCGACGACGTCGTCGAGGGCCGCGTCTCCACGGCCGGCGACCGGCGTACCGATACTGATGTCGTCGGCGGCCGCGAGCTTGGCCAACAACACGGCCAGCGCGGCGTGCACGACCATGAATGTCGTTGCGTTGTGGTCTCTTCCGAGCTTCTCCAGCGCGCGGACCAGTTCGGCGTCGATCTCGAACGTGTGCGTGCCGCCGTTGGTCGTGGCGACCGCCGGGCGGGGACGGTCGGTGGGTAGCTCCAACTGGTCGGGTGCGCCGCCGAGTCGGTGCCGCCAGTAGTTCTCCTGCGCCGAGATCAGAGATTCCGGATCGTCCTCGCTGCCGAGGACGGCCCTCTGCCACAGCGTGAAGTCGGCATACTGCACCTCGAGCGGAGTCCACTGCGGTTGCTGCCCGTTGGTGCGCGCCACGTATGCGGCCACCACGTCTCGGGTCAGCGGGCCCATCGAGAATCCGTCGGCCGCGATGTGGTGCACCACGAACGCGAGCACGTGCTCGGTCGCGGCCGTCTCGAGAAGCACCGCCCGGAAGGGCAGCTGTACCGCCAGATCGAAGGGCCTGAGCGCGAACTCGAGCAGCACGGCGGGAACGTCGGCATCGGTTGCCGTCGCGCGCTCCAATTCCACTGCCACCGCATCGGATTCGAGTACTTGCTGGAAGCCGATGCCGTCGTGATCCGGGTAGACCGTCCGCAGCGACTCGTGCCGGTCCAACACGTCGATCAAGGCCGCCTGCAGGGCGGTGAAATCGAGTTCACCGCTCAACGCGATGGCGACCGGGATGTTGTTGACTGCCGAGTCCGGCTCGAATCGGTTGAGGAACCACATCCGTTGCTGGGCCAGCGACAGCGGCACACGTTCGGGCCGCTGCTGTGCCACCAACGGAGGTCGCGCGTGCGTCGAGCCTGCGGCATCGACGGCCGCGGCGAGTTCGGCGACAGTCGGTGCGTCGAAGAACGACCGCACATCCACTGCTGTGCCCAGTTCCGCGTTGACTCGCGCGATCACGCGGGTGGCGTTGAGCGAGTTTCCGCCGAGAACGAAGAAGTCGTCGTCCACGCCGATACGGTCGATACCGAGAACCGTCTCGAAAATTGCCGCCAGAGCAGTTTCGGTGTCGGTGCCCGGGGCGCGATACTCGCGTACGAGCGAGGCGAAATCGGGCGCAGGCAAGGCTTTTCGGTCCAGCTTGCCGCTGGCGTTCAGGGGGAATTCGTCCAGCACGACGAACACCGACGGCACCATGTACTCGGGCATGCGCCGGCGCACCGCATCCGCCAGGCCGTCGTGATCGATATCGGGCTCGGTGCTCACGACATAGCCGACGAGCTGCTCACCCAACTGGGCCTGCGATCGGTCGGCGTGAACGAGTACCGCAGCCTGGGTCACCTGCGGCTCGGCGAGCAGCGCTTGCTCGATCTCGCCGAGTTCGATACGGAGGCCACGCAGTTTGACCTGGAAGTCGGTGCGGCCGATGTACTCGATCTGGCCGTCGGCGCGTCGGCGCACCAGGTCGCCGGTGCGGTACATCCGGTCCCCCGGCTCACCGAACGGGTCGGCGACGAATCGATCGGACGTCAGGTCCGTGCGTCCGAGGTATCCGCGAGCGAGCTGCACGCCCGCGAGATAGAGCTCTCCCTCGACTCCCCGGGGTGAGCGCCGCAGACCCTCGTCGAGCACGTAGAGGTCGGTGTCGTCGACGGCAGCACCGATCGGTACCGAGCCGTCCTCCACCTGCTGGGTTCGGTAGTACGTGACGTCGACGGCTGCTTCGGTGGGACCGTACAGGTTGTGCAACTCGGCACCGGAGATCGCGTGGAACGCGTTGACGGTTCGCGCCGGCAGCGCCTCACCGGAGGCGAACACCATGCGAAGCGAATCGGCCTGTGCTGCGGTGGGTTCGGCAACGTAGACCGACAGCATCGACGGTACGAAGTGGGTCACCGTCACGCCGTGTTCAGCGATGACGCGGGCGAGATAGGCGGGGTCGCGGTGCCCGTCGGGCTCGGCGATCACCAGTGTCGCGCCGATCTGCAACGGCCAGAAGAACTCCCAGACCGACACGTCGAACGTGAACGGCGTCTTCTGCAAGACGACGTCGGCCGGGGTCATCGTGTATTCCCGCTGCCGCCAGGAAATATTGGCGACGATCGCGCGGTGGCCCACCGCCACGCCCTTCGGCCGCCCGGTCGAACCGGACGTGAAGATGACGTACGCGAGGTCGTCTTCGCCGAGGGTGCCGAGCCGGTCCGCATCGGTGATGCGCCCTGCAGTCACGCCGGAGACGTCGACGGCATCGACGAGCAGAGTCTGCGTGCCGTCCGGCAACTGCGGCAGGTCCTCCGATGTCGTGAGCACCAGAACCGGTCGCGCGGTATCGAGGACGTAGGCGAGTCGATCCACCGGGTGCTCGGGGTCCAACGGAACGTAGGCACCACCGGCTGCCGAGATGGCGTACATACCCACCAGCAGATCGAACGAGCGGCGGATCGACAGCCCCACCGTCGAATCCGGGCCGACTCCCCGCTCGATCAGAACCCGGGCGAGGCGTTCGACCGACTCTGCGAACTCGGAATAGGACCGACTCTCGCCGCCGAACACGAGCGCGGGCGCGTCCGGTGTCCGCTCGGCCTGATCGGCGAACAGGGTGTAGAGGGTGGTTGCCTCGGGTTCGGCCGGGCTCGACGCCGAGTCGTCGTCACCGAGAACCGTCGCGGCATCGGAGACCACCGACGAGACCACGGCGTCGAGACCACCGTCGGTGGCCTCGATGAGGCCGGGAACGGTGTTGGACAGCACGACCGGGACCAGCGCGTCCGGGCCGAGAACCCCACCCATGGCCGTGTCGAGGGTGGTGATCTCCTCGTCCAACCGGGCGTAGGTCAACTCCGTGCCGAGGTGCGCGAGCGCCACGCGGTCCGGTTCGACCGCAGCGACGCTCCGAACCAAGCGCGGAAGGTCCTCGACCGTCAATGCTGCCTCGCGTCGACGTCCAACCGCCATCTAACTTTTCCTCCTGATCGATCCACGTGCACAACCGGCGAGCTCGGCTTTCGTCACGACGACGCGATCACCGACTCCGCCCGTTGGATCAACGATGCCAGAGCGGTCGACAACCCCTCTGCACCGAGGGCGGGCAAGATGCCCGGAATCAGTGCGGACAGCGTGACCGTCACCAGAGCCTGAGGCTTCATCGCCGCGCCCATCGTCGCCGACATCTGCGTCAATTTGGCGTTCAGGGCCGCAAAATCGACACTCGTCGATTCGTGCTCGAGCGCCACCGCATCGGGCGCGGTCGCCGCTGCGTCGGCAATCAACTGCGGTAGGTCGTCGACCGTCTTCGGCTTGGCGCGCGGCGCGAACTCGGCCTTCTCCTCGTCCGTGAGGATGTCGATGGATCGCAGCACCACCTCGGGATCGGAGACGACCGTCCGCAGAATCTTCGACAGCCGCTCGGCGAACGTCGCTATCGTCGATTCGTCGAAGATCGACGTCGCGTAGGTGAACGTCGCCTCGATGTCCTGCAGCGCTCCGGTCTCGTCGAAGTTCTCGACAGCGGTCAGCTGAAGGTCGAACTTCGCCTGATCGTCGCCTGCCGGCAGCGCCTGCACCTGCAGGCCCGGCAACTCGAACGTGCCCGTCGCATGGTTCTGGAACGTCAACATCGCCTGGAACAGCGGTGTGTAGGCGCTCGACCGAGCGCGGCCGAGCGCATCGACCAGCCGCTCGAACGGAACGTCCGCGTGGCCGAACGCCGCCAGGTCCTTGTCCTTCGCCTGACGCACCAGGTCCAGGAACGTGCCGTTCGGGTCGATCTGCGTGCGCAGCACCAACGTGTTGACGAACATGCCGACCAGGTCGTCCAATTGCTCCTCGCCGCGTCCTGCGGTCGGGGTGCCGATGCTGATGTCCGACGAGTTGCTCAACCGGCCCAGCAGAACCGCGAACGCGCTGTGCACCACCATGAACGTCGTCGCCGCATGCTCGCGGGCGATCTTCTCTATGGCCGACGCCACGTCGGAACCGAACGTGAAGCCGTACGACGCGCCTTCCATGGTCGGTCGAGGTGGCCGTGGGCGATCGAGCGGCAGTGCCAGTTGTTCCGGCGCTCCCGCCAGCTCGGCGGTCCAGTAGGCCAGCTGCTTCGCCAGCGGACTGTCCGGGTCGTCCTCGCGGCCGAGTACGTCACGCTGCCACAGCGCGAAATCGGCGTACTGCACCGGCAGCGGTGCCCACGACGGCATCTCCCCCGCCACCCGAGCGGTGTAGGCGACCATGACATCGCGGATCAACGGCCCCATCGAGAACCCGTCGGCGGCGATGTGGTGAGCCACCACGGCGAGGACGTGTTCGTCGTCGCCGACCTGCAGCAGCGCAGCCCGGACCGGGACGGTCTTCGTCACGTCGAATCCCGCACCGAGGACGTCCGTCAGGCGGGACACCACGGCGTCCGGTGCCACCTGTTCGGGTTCGAGCTCCACCCCGACGTCGGCTACGCCACCGATCTGCTGCACCGGGCCGTCGACCGAATCGGGGTAGGCCGTCCGCAGAATCTCGTGGCGACCGAGCACATCGTCGAACGCGCCGCGGAGCGAGGCGATGTCGAGGGCACCGGTCAACCGCACCGCGACGGGGATGTTGTACGCGGACGAACCCGGGTCGATGCGGTTGATCGTCCACATCCGTTCCTGGGCGATCGACAGGGGTAGTCGATCGGGACGCTCGCGAACCGTCAGTTCCCGACGGGCACCGCCGCCGACGAGCGGCGCGATGTGTGCAGCGAGGCCCGCCACCGTGGACGCCGCGAACACCGATCGCACGGGAATCTGCGCGTCGAGAGCCTGGCCGAGGCGCGAGACCAGTTGGGTTGCGATCAACGAGTTTCCGCCGAGGGCGAAGAAGTCGTCGTCCAGCCCCGCGCGGTCCAGCCCGAGCAGTTCGGCAACGGTCGTCGCGACGATCTCCTCGATCGGGGTGACCGGTGCGCGGAACTCGGTGGCCTCGAAGTGCGGCGCGGGCAGCGCCTTTCGGTCCAGCTTTCCGTTGGCATTGAGCGGTAACGCTTCGAGCACCACGAATGCCGCAGGCACCATGTACGACGGAACGAGATGCGAGAGTTCGGATTCGACGTGCGCGACATCGACGACCTCCCCGGCCCGGCCGACGACGTAGGCCACCAACTGGTCACCCATGGACTCGCCGCTGTGCACCACGACGGCCGAATCTGCCACTGCCGGCTGCGACCGCAGGGCCGCTTCGATCTCACCGAGCTCGATGCGGAATCCGCGAATCTTCACCTGGAAGTCGGCCCGATCGATGTACTCGAGGTGCGCCGGGGCCGGCGTTCCGTCGACGACGGGCACCCGCCAGCGCACCAGGTCGCCGGTGCGGTACATCCGAGAACCGTTCGCGTCGAACGGATTGGCGACAAATCGCTCCGACGTCAGGTCCGCGCGCCCGAAGTAGCCGCGCGCCAGCTGCGCGCCGGCCAGGTAGAGCTCGCCGCTGACACCCGCAGGCACCGGATGCAACCGCGAGTCCAACACGAACACCGTCGTGTTCGCCTCGGGAACACCGATCGGCACCGCGGTCGTATCGGCGTCCGTCACCGCGTGCGCGGTCACCGACACCGCTGCCTCGGTCGGCCCGTACAGGTTGTGCAGGTCGGTCGATCCGTTCCGCTTGCGGAACTCCTGTGCAACGGCAGCGGGCAGTGCCTCACCGATCGCCAGCACCCGCCGCAGGCTCGGCGATACCTCGCCCGCGGCGACGGTGCCGAGCATCGACAGCATCGACGGCACCAGGTGCAGTGTCGTCACCGACCGCGTGCGAATCAGCTCCAGCAGGTAGTCGGGGTCACGATGACCGTCGGCCTCGGCCACGACGAGCCGTCCGCCGGAGGTCAGCTGCGACCAGAACTCCCACACCGACAGGTCGAACGTCGCTGCGGTCTTGAGCAGCGCTGCGTCGGTCTCGTCGAGTGCGTACTCCGCACGCAGCCAGTTCAGCTGGTTGACGACGGCACCGTGCGAGACCGCAACGCCCTTCGGACGACCGGTCGATCCGGACGTGAAGATGACGTACGCGGTGTTGGCTGCGGTGAGCGCACCGGTGCGTTCGGACGCGTCCACCGGACCACCCGAGTAGGCATCGGCGTCGAACCGGGCCAGATCCACGATCGGAGCAGCATCGGTGATCTCGGCACCCACATCGCCGGAGATCAGAATGCACGCAGGAGCGGCTGTTTCGAGGACCAACGCGTTGCGCTCGGCCGGCTGGTCCGGATCGATCGGAACGTACGCCCCGCCTGCCGTCGAGATGGCGTACATGCCGACGAGAAGATCGACCGAGCGCCGAATGGCAAGGCCGACAGGCACTTCCGGCCCGACACCCATGCCGATCAGGTGACGCGCGAGCTGCGAGACCCGCTCGGCGAACTCTCCGTACGTCACCACGCCGTCGTCGTGGACGAGTGCGACTGCAGCGCGGTCGCGTTCGGCGGCTGCACCGAACAGATCTGGAAGGGTCGTGTGTTCCACGGCACCGAAATCGTGAACCGTGTCGTTCCAGTCCTCGACGATCGCAGATCGCTCGCCGTCCAGCAGCACGTCGAGATCGCCGATGGGTGTCGACGGCGACGCCACGACGGCGGCCAGCACGGCCTCGAAGCGGGCCACGAGTGAACGGGCGGTGCTCTCGTCGAACAGATCCGTCGCGTAGGTCAGCAGGGCATCGAAGCCACCTGCCGCGCCGTCGCCCTGCTGGGCATCGGACACGATCAGATGCAGATCGAACTGTGAGTTGCCGGTCTCGGTGTCGAGCGCCGAGATTTCCAACCCGTCGAGCTCGAACTCGCGGCGAGCGAAGTTCTGGAACGAGAAGCCGACCTGGAACAGCGGGTGCCGAGCCGTCGAGCGCGTGGGGTTGACCACATCGACGAGCCGCTCGAACGGGATGTCCGAGTTGGCAAACGCCTGCAGATCGGTTTCACGTGCGGCGTCGAGGAGATCATCGAAGGTCGCCTCGCCCGGAACATCGAGTCGCAACACCAGGGTGTTGACGAACATGCCGACGAGATTCTCGATCTCGGCCTCGCCGCGACCTGCGATGGGTGTACCCACGACGATGTCCGAGGACCCCGAGATCCGCGAGAGCAGCACTGCGAAGGCCGCATGCACGGCCATGAAGACGGTCGCGTTGTGCGCACGTGCCAGTTCCGCGAGACGCGCGTGCGCGTCGACGTCGATTCGGAAATCGATGCGATTGCCGCGGAACGTCTGGCTCGCCGGACGCGGGCGATCGAGAGGTAGCTCGATCTGCTCGGGCAACTCCGACAGCGCGGCAGACCAGTATCGGATCTGTTGCGCTGCAATCGATTCGGCGTCGCCCTCGGAGCCGAGAACGTCGCGTTGCCAGAGCGCGTAGTCGGCGTACTGCACCGGCAGCGGAGCCCATGCGGGATCGGAATGCCGGGTACGGGCGGCATAGGCCGTCATGACGTCGGTCGACAACGGCATCATCGACAGACCGTCGGCGCTGATGTGATGGACCACCATCGCCAGCACGAACTCGGTGTCGGAGACTCGGAACAGCGAGGTCTTCAACGGAACCTCTGCGGTCACGTCGAACGTCGACGCCAGCAGCTCCAGCACCCGAGCGGTCACCGATTCCGCGTCGGTGTCGATCACGTCGAGAGTCGTCGGCACCTGGGACATCGGCACGACCACCTGATGCGGTCCCTCGGGCGAATCCGGGTACACCGATCGCAGTGTCTCGTGCCGCTCGATGACGTCCGAGACCGCGCTCTGCAACGCGCCGACGTTCAGGACGCCGCTCAGGCGCAGAGCGAACGGGATGTTGTACGCCGTCGAGTCCGAGTCGAACCGGTTGAGGAACCACATCCGCTGCTGCGCGAGCGACAGTGGAACTCGATCGGGACGAGGCCCTGGCACCAGCGCCGGCCGCGCGCCCGAGCCCTGCTCGACCCTCGCGGCGAGTGCCGCGACCGTCGGGGCCTCGAACAATGCCCGAACCGGGACCGTCGTGTCGGCGGAGGCACCGAGTCGGGACACCACCTGGGTGGCCACCAAAGAGTTGCCGCCGAGTTCGAAGAAGTCGTCGTCGAGACCGACCCGGTCGAGACCGAGGACGTCGGCGAACACCTCGGCGACCATGGACTCGATCGGAGTCGTCGGTTGCCTGAACTCACGGGTTCGTGCGGCCGGTTCGGGCAACGCTCGCCGGTCCAGCTTTCCGTTGGTGGTCAACGGAATTGCGTCGAGCACCACGAACGCCGACGGGACCATGTACTCGGGGAGCTGCTCGGCCACCGACGCACGGACGGCGTCGACGTCGATCGTGGAACCGGTTGCGGGCACCAGGTAAGCAACAAGGCGCGCGGCACCGGGAGCGTCCTCGCGCACGATCACCGCGGCCTGTCCGACGGCCGGAGCCGACAGAACCGACGATTCGACTTCGCCCAGTTCGATGCGGAAGCCGCGGATCTTGACCTGATCGTCTGCGCGACCGACGAATTCGAGCTCACCGGTGGGCGACCACCGGGCGACGTCGCCGGTGCGATAAAGCACGGAACCGTCGCCTGCGAAGGGATCTGCCACGAATCGTGTCGCCGTCAGGTCCGGCCGACCCAGGTATCCCCGCGCCACCTGACCGCCCGAGACGTACATCTCTCCCGGGACACCCGCCGGCACGAGGCCGAGTCGCGCATCCAACACGTACACGGACAACCCGGAGATCGCCCGACCCACCAGTGACCCCGATGGGTCCGCGGCAGCCTGCGCATCGAGCGCCCGATGCGAGACGTGGACGGTGGTTTCGGTGATGCCGTACATGTTGACCAACTGTGGGGAACGATCGCCGTGCCGATCGAACCAACCGCTCAATCGACGCAGCTCCAACGCTTCTCCGCCGAAGACGACGTAGCGCAGTGTGTACTCGGCAGCACCCGATGCCGTGCGGTCGGCCTGATCGAACTGGTAGAAAGCAGACGGGGTCTGGTTGAGCACGGTCACGCGTTCGCGAATCAACAACTCGCGCAGCGCTTCCGGCGACCTCGACGTGAAGTAGTCGACCACGACGACGGTGCCACCCGTGGTGAGCGGGCCCCACAGTTCCCACACGGAGAAGTCGAACGCGTACGAGTGGAACAGAGTCCAGACGTCGGCGGGGCCGAAATCGAAGTGCCGCTGGGTGTTCGCCAGCAGGCGGACGACGTTGCGGTGCGGGACGACGACGCCCTTGGGGGTGCCGGTCGAACCCGAGGTGTAGATGACGTACGCAGCTTCTGCGGCCGTCACCGTCGGCAGAACGTCCGTCGCGAACCGGGACTCGTCCGCTGGGGTGTCCATGTCGACCCTGGGCAGTTCCGGCGGTAGCGCGACCTCGACGCCGGTCCAGGTCAGTACCGCGGCGGGACGCGAGTCGGCGAGCACGAACTCGATGCGATCGGCCGGGTACGACGGATCGATCGGTACGTATGCACCTCCGGCCTTGAGCACCGCGAGCAGCGCCACCACGAGATCGGCCGTGCGAGGCAGTACGACTGCGACCGCGGATTCGCGGCCGACACCCTGTGCGACAAGAACTCTCGCCAGTGCCGTCGACTCGGTGTCGATGTCTCCGTACGTGCGCGAGCGACCGTCGAAGACGACGGCGGCAGCGTCCGGGTTCTCCGCGACCCTGGCCGCGAACAGGGAGACGATGGAGTCGGCAGAATCCGCGACCGCCGGTGCGTCCTGAGCAAGGGCGAGAACGTGATCGCGCTCGGCCGTATCCATCACCGGGATGTCCCCGACGGGCTGCTCGGCATCGGTACCGACCGACTCCAGCACGCGGATCAGGCGCTCACCGCAAGCGCGGGCTGTGTCCTCGTCGTAGAGATCACGGGCGAATGTCACGTCGATGGCCGAGCTGCCGTCCGCCTGGTTCTCGGTGAACGTGAACTGGATGTCGAACTTCGCCGTCTCGACGTCGAGATCGACTCCGCGCACGGTCAGGCCCGGGAGCTCGAGTTCGGTCTGCTCCATGTTCTGCACGGTGAGCATCACCTGGATCAGCGGATGCCGCGCGGCCGACCTCGGTGGGTCGAGTACTTCGACGAGTCGCTCGAACGGCACCTCCGCGTGCGCGAACGCCGACAGATCGGTGTTGCGCGTCCGGGCGAGCAGTTCGGTGAAGGCAGCACCGGGATCGATCTCGGTGCGCAGCACGAGGGTGTTGACGAACATACCGATGACGTCGTCGAGTGCCGCCTCACCGCGACCGGCGACCGGAGTACCGATGGCGATGTCGGTTTCGCCCGACAACCGGGAGAGCAACACCGCGAGAGCAGAGTGCAACACCATGAACAGTGAGCTCTGATTGGCGCGGGCTACCGCACCGAGACGCGCATGCGTCTGCGCATCGAGCGTCAACCGAATGTTGCCGCCGCGGTAGGACGACCGATCGGGACGCACTCGGTCGCCGGGGAACGTGCTCTCGTCCGGCAGTCCCGACAGCGTTCGCGTCCAATGTCGGATCTGGCCGGACACCGGTGAATCGGGATCGCTCTCGGAACCGAGCACGGTCTGCTGCCACAGGGTGTAGTCGGCGTAGCGAACCGCGAGCGGTGCCCAACCCGGTTCGCTTCCTGCACTCCGGGCCGCGTACGCGATCATGAGGTCGCGAGTCATCGGTCCGATCGAGAAACCGTCTGCGGCAATGTGATGTGTGGCCAAGGCCAGCACATACCGGTTCGAGTCGAGCTCGAGCAGGATGGCACGGAGTGGGGGTGCGGCCGTGACGTCGAAACCCTGCACGAAGAACTCGGCCAGGGCGGCGGTGACGTCGTCGGCGGTGACCTTCGTCGGTGCCAGCTCCGGAGCTACCTGCGCTGCGGGGACGATGACCTGAGACGCCACCCCGTCCACCTCGGGGTAGACGGTGCGCAGCGATTCGTGCCGTTCGATGACGTCGGCCACGGCAGAGCGCAGCGCGACGACGTCGAGGTCACCGATCAGTTCGATGGCGACGGGCAGATTCTCCGTTGCCGAATCGACGTCGAAACGGTTGAGGAACCACATCCGGCGCTGGGCGAGCGACAGCGGAACGAAGTCCGGCAACTCGGTGCGCACGAGAGGAATCTTTCGTCCCGATCCCGAGAGTTCGTCCAGCTTCGCCGCCAGAGCCGCCACCGTCGACGCCTCGAAGATGGTCCGAACACTGACCGTGGTGTCCGTCGCGGCACCGATGCGCGACGCCACCCTGGTCGCCACGAGCGAGTTACCGCCGAGAGCGAAGAACTCGTCGTCGGCTCCGACGACATCGACGCCGAGCACGTCGCGAAACACCTGCGACACCACGATTTCCGACGTGGTCGTCGGAGCGCGGAAGGCACGCTGCTCGATATCCGGTGCCGGGAGCGCGCGCCGGTCGAGCTTGCCGTTGGCGGTCAGCGGAAGTGCGTCGAGCACGACGGTCGCAGCCGGAACCATGTACCCGGCGAGCGAGCGGGCGGCGAACGCCGTCAGGTCGGCCACGTCGACGGTCGCACCGGAGGCGGGGACCACATAGGCGACCAGTTGATCTCCGGCGACGGCCGTCTGCCGAACCAGCACCACGGCCGACTCCACCGACGGGTGCCGGCGCAGCACGGTCTCGATCTCCCCGAGTTCGATGCGCAGACCACGCAACTTGACCTGGAAGTCTGTGCGGCCCAAGTACTCCAGACGCCCGGTGTGAGACGAGGACTCCCGCCAGCGCACCAGATCGCCGGTGCGGTACATGCGAGAACCCGGTTCGCCGAACGGATCCGGCAGGAATCGATCTGCTGTCAGATCTACTCGACCGAGGTAGCCGCGGGCCAGTTGGACTCCGGCGAGATAGAGCTCACCTGCGACCCCGGGAGCAACCGGGGACAGTCGGGAGTCGAGGACGTACGTTCTGGTGTTCCACACCGGAACACCGATCGGAACCAGGTCGACGTCCGCCTCGGACACCTCGTGATAGGTGACGTCGACAGCCGCTTCGGTGGGTCCGTAGAGGTTGTGCAGCGCCACGCCCGGCAGGACGCGTCGGACGCGTTCGCCGACCTCGGCGGGCAGCGCCTCACCGGAGGCGAACAGAGTCCGCAGCGACGCGGCTGCGGACGACGACTCGGCTGCGACGACGGAGACGAAGACCTCGAGCAACGACGGCACGAAGTGTGCCGTCGTGACCGACTGCGCCTCGATGGTCTCGAGCAGGTACTGCGGGTCTCGGTGCCCGTCCGGCTTCGCGATGACCAGCGTCGCCCCGATCTGCAACGGCCAGAACAGTTCCCACACCGACACGTCGAACGTGACGGGGGTCTTCTGCAACACGACATCGTCGGCGACGAGCTCGTATTCCGACTGCATCCACAGCAGACGGTTGACGATTGCCTCGTGTGTGACGGCCACGCCCTTCGGCTGCCCGGTCGACCCGGACGTGAAGATGACGTATGCGGTGTTCGTCGGGGCCAGTGCACCGATTCGGTCCGCGTCGGTGATCGGTGCATCGGAGACCCCGGACAGGTCGAGAACGTCGATGTCGATCACGTCGAGCCCGTCGGCATCCACCGAGTCTCGTGACGTGCTCAGTACGCACACCGGTGCCGCGGTGCGCAGAATGTGCGCGATTCGCTCGGCAGGCTGATCCGGGTCGATCGGTACGTAGGCACCGCCCGCCGCGACGATCGCGTGAATTCCGACGAGGAGCTCCACCGAACGACGGGCAGCGATCGCCACGGTGGTCTCGGGCCCGACACCACGATCGACGAGGTACCGCGCAAGACGAGCCACCCGTGCGTCGAACTCGCCGTAGGACACCGACTCGTCACCGAATACCAGTGCGGTTCCGTCGGATTCGACCGACCGCCCGAGGGAGGCCAGCGTCTGCGACCGGTCGACGTCGTGGTCGGTGTCGTTCCAGTCGTCGAGCACGCGCTTGTACTCGACGTCGTCGAGCAGTTCGATGTCGCCCACGACGGTCGAGAGGTTGTCGGCGACGGATTCGAGGACCTTGATCAGGCGCTCACCCAGGGTGACCACCGTGGACTCGTCGAACAGGTCGGTGGCGTAGGTGACATCGAACGTCATACCCTGCGCCGCGCCACTGGGTCCGAACGATTCGACGAACGTGAACTGCAGGTCGAACAGTGCAACCAGGGTCTCGAAGTCGACGCCCGAGACCGACAGTCCCGGTAGTTCGAGATCCTTCTGCCCCAGGTTCTGGAACGCGAGCACCACCTGCACGAGGGGATGACGTGCCGTGGAACGTACCGGGTTGAGGATCTCCACCAGACGCTCGAACGGAACGTCCACGTGTGCCAGCGCCGACAGGTCGGTCTCGCGAGCATCGGCGAGCACCTGGTCGAACCTGCGCGCGGTGTCGATCTCCGTTCGGAGCACGAGGGTGTTGACGAACATGCCGATCAGGTCGTCGAGCGCCGCCTCACCGCGGCCCGCGACCGGTGTGCCGATCGCGATGTCGGTCTCGCCGGACAGCCGCGACAGCAGTACCGCGAGGCTGGTGTGCACCAGCATGAACAGCGACGCGTTCTCACGTCGGGACGCCTCGATCAGAGCGCGATGCAGTTCTCCGTCGATCGAGAAACGCACCAGCGCACCGCTGTTCGATGCCACTGCCGGCCGGGGACGGTCGGAGGGCACATCGAGCTGATCCGGCAGACCGGCCAACGTCGTCGTCCAGAAGTCGATCTGCTGCGAGACCACGGATGTGGGGTCGTCCTCGGAGCCCAGCACCTCGCGCTGCCACAGGCTGTAGTCGGCGTAGTCGACCGGAAGCGGAGTCCAGTACGGCTCCTGGTTCATCGACCGCGCCGCATAGGCGTTCATGACGTCGCGAGTGAGCGGGCCGAGCGAGAAACCATCGGCGGCGATGTGGTGCACCACGAACACCAGCAGGTGCTCGGTGGGGCTCACCTCGAACAACCGGGTACGGAACGGGAGGTCCTTCGACAGGTCGAATCCTGTCGTCGCCAGCTCGCGCATGGCATCGGCCACCTGATGCGCGGAAATTTCGATCGGCGTCAATTCCGGTGTGGCCGACTGCGCGTCGACGATCACCTGATGAGCCGTGCCGTCGGTCTCCGGGAACACCGTCCGTAGAGACTCGTGCCTGGCGACGACGTCCGCGACCGCAATCTGCATGGCCCGGCGGTCGAGCAGACCGGACAACCGGACGGCGATCGGGATGTTGTTGGCCGCCGATTCGACGTCGAACTTGTTGAGGAACCACATCCGCTGTTGCGCCAGCGACAGCGGAATGTGCTGCGGACGCTGCTGCGGTACCAGCGGCGGCCTGCTGCCGGTGGCGACCAGGGTGCCCAGTCTGGCTGCGAGGTCGGCCACCGAGGACGCGTCGAACAGCTCGCGAACGGCGATCCGGGTGTCCAGCGCGACGCCGAGTCGGGACACGAGTTGCGTTGCGATGAGCGAGTTTCCGCCCAGCTCGAAGAAGTCGTCGTCGAGACCCACGCGCTCGACGCCCAGCACCTGGGCGTACACCTCGGCGACGGTGCGTTCGATGTCGTTGGTCGGTTCGCGGTACTCGGTGACCTCGAATGCGGGGTCGGGCAACGCTTTTCGGTCGAGCTTTCCGCTGGCACCGAGCGGGAACTCGGGCAGCACGATCAGTGTCGACGGCACCATGTACTCCGCCAGACGGCCGCGTAGCGCCGACAGAACGGCTCCGGTGTCGACCGACACCCCCGAAGGAACCACGTATCCGACGAGTTGGTCGCGGCGGACCACGACAACGGCTTGAGAGACCGACCGCTGCGCGAGCAGCGCCGTTTCGATCTCACCCAGTTCGATGCGCAGGCCGCGCAACTTGACCTGGAAGTCGGAACGCCCGACGTATTCGAGCTCGCCGTCGCGATTCCAGCGCACGACGTCGCCGGTGCGGTACAGCCGCGCGCCGCCATCGGCGAACGGGTGAGCGACGAACCTGTCCGCGGTCAGGTCGGGGCGTCCCACATAGCCACGCGCGAGCTGGGTGCCGGCGAGATAGAGCTCACCTGCAACACCGACCGGGGTGGGATGCAGTCGCGAATCCAGCACGTAGACAGCAGTGTTCCAGACCGGAGCACCGATCGGCATGACGTCGGAATCCGAATCCGTGACCGCATGGTACGTCACGTCCACGGCAGCCTCGGTCGGTCCGTACAGGTTGTGCAGTTCCACCGATGCGACCGCACGCCGCAGTGCGCGAGCGGTGGTGGGCGGTAGCGCCTCGCCGGAGGCGAACATCAGTCGGAGCGAGGCTCCCGCGCTGCGACGCCGCTCGACTTCGGGCACGAACACCGACATCATCGACGGCACGAAGTGCACCACCGAGACACGTTCGCGTGCAATGACATCGAGCAAGTAGATGGGATCTCGGTGACCGTCGGGAACGGCGATCACCACCGAGGCACCGACCTGGAGCGCCCAGAAGAACTCCCACACCGACACGTCGAACGTGGACGGCGTCTTCTGCAGCACCACGTCGCGCGGAGTCAGGGCGTATTCGCCCTGCATCCACAGCAGTCGGTTGACGATCGCGTCGTGCGACACCCCGACACCCTTGGGACGGCCCGTCGAACCCGATGTGAAGATGACATACGCGAGATTCCGCGAACGCAGTGGGGCGCGTCGGTCGTTGTCGCGCAACGGTTCCGACGACAGGTTAGAAGTATCGAGCGTGTCGATGTCGATCGTGTCGACGTCGGGGAATTCGACGTGATCGCGCACGGTGGACAACACCCGGATCGGTGCCGCGGTGGCCACGATGTAGTCGTTGCGATCCGCCGGTTGGGTCGGGTCGATCGGCACGTATCCGGCCCCGGCCTTGACGATCGCGTACATGCCGACGAACAGGTCGAGGCTGCGGGCGATCGCGAGGCCGACCAACGTGTCGGGCCCGACGCCCAGCGAGACCAGATGGCGCGCAAGACGGTTGGCGCGTGCATCGAACTCGGCGTACGTCAGCCGCTCACCCTCGAAGACCAGCGCAGTTGCGTCCGGGGTCAGGGCGACCTGTCGGTCGAACAGGTCCACCAGAGTGATGTCGGCGGGGACCTCGTGTTCGGTGTCGTTCCATTCCGCCACCACGCGGTCGTGCTCGCCGTCGTCGAGCAGATCGATGTCTCCGACGGCCACCGACGAATCGGCCACCACGGCCGTGAGCATCCGTACGAACCGGTCGGCGAACCCGCGAACGGTCTCGGCATCGAAAAGATCTGTCGCGTAGGTCAGTTCGGCGGCCATGCCCTGTCCGCGGCCGTCCAGTCCGATCGACTCGGTCACGGTGAGCTGCAGGTCGAACTTGGCGATTTCGGCATCGAGGGCGACGCTGTCCACCGACAGGCCCGGCAGGTCGACGTGTGTTCGGGTGAGGTTCTCGAACGAGAGCATGACCTGGAACAGCGGGTGTCGAGCTTGCGACCGCGACGGGTTGAGGACCTCGACCAGACGCTCGAACGGTAGATCGGCGTGGCCGAAAGCTCCGAGCGCGACTTCGCGCGCGCGGCCGATCTGTTCGGAGAACGTGCGTCCGGAGTCGATGTCGGTGCGCAGAACGAGCGTGTTGACGAACATGCCGACCACGTCGTCGAGCGCTGCGTCACCGCGGCCGGCGACCGGAGTACCGATGGCGATGTCCTCGGTGCCGGACAGCCGGGCCAGAAGCACGGCCAGTGCGGCGTGGACGACCATGAACAGCGATGCGTTGTGGGTGTGAGCCAGGGCGGACAGGCCCTGGTGCACATCGGCAGGCACGTCGAATCCGATGGAGGAGCCCTGGTAGGACTGGCGACTGGGGCGCGGCCGGTCGGTCGGCAGATCGAGCTGGTCGGGTAGGCCGGCGAGGATGTCGGCCCAGTAGTTCACCTGACCGGAGATCAGCGACTGCGGATCGTCCTCGGAGCCCAGAACCGAACGCTGCCACAGGCTGTAGTCGGCATACTGCACTTCCAACGGCATCCAGGCCGGGTTCTCCCACGCGGTGCGCGAGGCGTAGGCGATCATGATGTCTCGGGCCAGCGGTCCCATCGACCATCCGTCGGCCGAGATGTGGTGCACCACCATGGCGATCACGTGTTCGCGTGGGCCGATCTCGAACAGTCGGGCCTGGATCGGAACGTTGACGGTGACGTCGAACGTCGTCGACGCGAGCGCGAAGACCTGTCGCTGAATGTCGGCTGCCGAGGTCGGAATCGGCATCAGGTTCGGCACCGTCTGAGCGGCGTCGAGAATGGACTGCTGCGGTCCGTGGGCGGTGTCGGGATAGACGGTGCGCAGCGACTCGTGCCGGTCGATCACATCCATGATGGCGACCTGCAGTGCCGCGACATCCAGGTCGCCGGTCAGCTTCAGCGCGAACGGAATGTTGTATGCGGCGGAGTCGACGTCGAACCGGTTGAGGAACCACATGCGTTGCTGCGCAAGCGACAACGGGATGCGCTCCGGCCGGACGGTCGCGACCAGTGCAGTCCGGCCGCCCTCCCCCGCGGCCTGTTCGACGCGCACCGCGAGCAGTGCAACCGTCGACGCCTCGAACAGCATGCGCACCGGCACGGTGGCGTCGAGTGCCACTCCGAGCCGCGAGACCACCTGGGTGGCGATCAGCGAGTTACCGCCGAGCTCGAAGACGTCGTCGTCCAGTCCTACTCTCTCGACGCCGAGGACCTCGGCGAAGACGTCGGCGACGATCTCTTCGATCGGTGTCGTCGGTGCGCGGAAATCTCGCACCTCGAACACCGGCGCAGGCAGTGCGCGCCGGTCCAGCTTTCCGTTGACCGTCAACGGAATCGTCTCCAGTGCAACGAACGCCGACGGAACCATGTACTCCGGCAACAGTTCGGCGATACCGGTTCGCAGATCCTCGAGGTCGAGGGTCGGCCGACCGTTCGCCACCGCCGAGACCACGTAGGCGACCAACCGGGCCGCCCCGGGCGAATCCTCACGGACGACGACGGCGGCCTGGGTGACGGCGGGGTGCGCGGTGACCGCGGCCTCGACCTCACCCAACTCGATTCGGAAGCCGCGCACTTTGACCTGATCGTCGGAGCGCCCCAGATATTCGAGCTCGCCCGATGCGTTCCACTGCGCCAGATCGCCGGTGCGGTAGAGCAACGACCCGGCATCGGGGCCGGAGGCGAACGGATCGGCCACGAACCGCACCGCGGTGAGCGGTGCGCGTCCCAGGTATCCGCGCGCCAATTGTCCACCGGCAACGTACATCTCGCCGGGCACCCCGACCGGGACCGGATGGAGCCGGGTATCGAGAACGTAGACGCGCAGCCCTGCGATCGGCTTGCCGACCACCGATGCGGTCGTTGCGACGGACGCGGAGCCCAACGCTTGATACGACACGTGCACCGTGGTCTCGGTGATGCCGTACATGTTGATCAGCTGCGGTGCACGATCGCCGTGCCGCTCGAACCAGCCGCTCAATCGACGCTGTTCGAGCGCCTCGCCGCCGAAGATCACGTAGCGCAGAGACAGCTCGCCGCCGGTCGAGGCCGCCGTGCGATCGGCCTCGGACAGTTGGTAGAACGCCGACGGAGTCTGGTTGAGCACCGTCACTCGTTCGTCCACGAGCAGCTGATGGAACGCTTCGGGTGAGCGCGAGGTGAAGTAGTCGACGACCACCAGAGTGCCGCCGTACAGCAACGGACCCCACAGTTCCCACACCGAGAAGTCGAACGCGTAGGAATGGAACATCGTCCACACGTCGTCGGCTCCGAAGCCGTAGACCGCATCGGTGTTCGCGAGCAGCCGAACCACGTTGCGGTGCGGCACCAGAACACCCTTGGGGCGACCGGTCGACCCCGAGGTGTAGATGACGTACGCGACGTTGGTGGGGCGAAGCGGGCGAATGCGATCGGTGTCGGTCACCGGTGCGTCCGAGATCGACGACAGATCGACCGTGTCGATGTCGACGAACGTTGCGCCGATACGAGATTCGACGTCCGCGGGCAGCTCGATCGGGTCCGTTCCCGAGAAGAGAATCGATGTCGGACGCGCATCGTCGAGCATGTACTCGACGCGGTCCAGCGGGTAGCTCGGATCGACGGGGAGGTAACCGCCACCGGCTTTCACGACCGCGACCAGCGCGACGACGAGTTCCGCCGACCTCGGTAGGGCGACCGCGACGAGGCTCTCGGGGCCGACGCCGTGCGAGATCAGTACGCGGGCAAGGCGATTGGTCCGAGCATCGAACTCGGCGTACGTCAGCGACGTGTCGCCGAAGCGCACGGCCGCTCCGTCCGGCTGTGCCGAGGCCGCAGCGTCGAGCAGGTCGATCAACGTCACGTCGCGAGAGACGTCCGGCCCGGACACGTTCCAGGTGGACACGACGGACTCGTATTCGGCGGCGTCCACGATGTCGACGTCGCCGACCGGAACCGACGCGTCGGTGGTGACTGCGTCCAGAATTCCGAGGAAGCGCCGCGCGAAGCTGTCGACCAGATCTGCGTCGAACAGATCGGTCGCGTACTCGAACACCGCATCGATACCAGCGGCAGTTCCGTCGACCTGGTGCTCGGTGAGCCAGAGCTGGAGGTCGAATTTCGCTATCGGGACGTCGAATTCGGCGGCCACGGCGCGGAGCCCGCCGACGGTGAGTTCACGAGACATGGCCGATTCCAGGGAGAGCGCCACCTGGAACAACGGGTGCCGTGATGTCGAGCGGACCGGATTGAGAACCTCGACCAGGCGCTCGAACGGAACGTCGGCATGCGCGAACGCCGACAGGTCCGTGTCGCGGACGCGAGCGAGCAGCTGCTCGAACGACAGTGCCGGATCGACATCGGTACGAAGTACCAACGTGTTGACGAACATTCCGACGAGGTCGTCGAGTGCAGGCTCACCGCGACCGGCCACCGGCGCGCCGATGGCGATGTCGGTGGTGCCGCTCAGTCGAGCCAGCAACAGCGCGTACGCCGACTGCATCACCATGAACAGCGACGAGTTGTTCGCGCGGGCGAGATCGGCCAGAGCACTGTGCAACCGGGCCGGAATCTCGATGCGCAGCTTGCTGCCTGCGTTGGACGACACGGCGGGGCGGGGCCTACTCGACGGCAGCGCCAGCTGATCGGGTAGATCCTCGAGTGTGGCACTCCAATAGGCGATTTCGCGTGCAGCGAGCGAATGCGGATCGGTTTCGGGACCGAGTACCGCACGCTGCCAGAGCGCGTAGTCGGCGTACTGGACCTCGAGCGGCGTCCACTCGGGAGCGCGGCCCTGTATCCGGCTCGAGTAGGCCAGCAGGACGTCGCGCGCCAACGGTCCGAAAGAGGCTCCGTCGGCAGCGATGTGGTGCAGGACCATCGCCAGTTCGTACTCGGTGGGCGACATCTCGAACAGCGCGATTCGGAACGGCGTGTCGATCGTGACGTCGAAGCCCTTGGCCACCAACTCGTGCAGTCGGCCACCGAGCTCGTGCCGTTCGATGCGGATCGGGGTGATCGTGGCCGGTGTCCTGGCCGCGTTGAGCACGACCTGCTCGGGCGATCCGTCCACTTCCGGGTACACAGTGCGCAGCGTCTCGTGTCGTTCCACGACGTCCGCGAATGCGGCCGACAGGGCACTCACGTCGAGTGGACCGCTCAGATGGACCGAGAACGGCAGGTTGTACACCGCAGTGGCCGGATCGAACCGGTTGAGGAACCACATGCGTTGCTGTGCGGGCGAGAGTGGGATGCGCTCGGGGCGTTCCCGGGATTCGAGGATCGGGGTGTCGGATCCGCGGCCGGCAGCCGACTCGGCCCGGGCAGCCAGTGCGCCGACGGTGGGGGCCTCGAACAGCTCGCGCACTCCCAGGCGTACTCCGAGTGCGCCGCCGACTCGTGTCACCAACTGTGTGGCGATCAGCGAGTTGCCGCCGAGCTCGAAGAAGTCCTCGTCCAGACCGACCTTGGACGCGCCGAGCAGGTCCTCGTAGATTCCGGCGACGACGTATTCCGCGCGGCTCTGCGGTGCTCGGTACTTCTTGGCGCTGGTGAACACCGGCTCCGGCAACGCTTTTCGATCGAGCTTTCCGCTGGTGTTGAGCGGCAGTGCATCGAGCACGACCACTGCTGCGGGAACCATGTAGGACGGCAGCGCATGCCCGGCGAATTCGATGGCCTCGGCGGAGTCGATGGACTTCCCCGGCCCGGCGACGACGTAGGCGACGAGTTGGTCACCGGTGACCGTCTGCACGACCAATGTCACTGCCTGCGAGATGGATTCGTGTGCGAGCAGCACGGTTTCGATCTCGCCCAGCTCGATGCGCTGGCCACGGAACTTCACCTGGAAGTCAGTGCGTCCGATGTAGTCCAGCACTCCGTCGCTGCGCCACCGAACGAGGTCGCCGGTGCGATACATCCGCTCTCCGGCGTCGCCGAAGGGGTTGGCCACGAACCGATCCGAGCTCAGGTCGGGGCGACCCACGTAGCCCCGCGCCAGCTGGACGCCCGCGAGGTAGAGCTCGCCCGCTTCTCCCACCGGAGTGGGTCGCAGCCGGCTGTCCAGTACGAAGGCGCGGGTGTTCCACTCGGGCACACCGATCGGGACGGTTCGCGTGTCCTGTGGGCTGCTCTCGTGGTACGTCACCGAGACCGCCGCCTCGGTGGGACCGTAGAGGTTGTGCAGTCCTGCGGCGCAGACGGATCGGAATGCTGCTGCCGTCTCGACCGGAAGCGCCTCGCCGATCACGAAGACGTGACGCAGCGAAGCACAGGTGTTGGCCGGCGCGTTGGCGACGAACACAGTCAGCATCGAGGGCACGAAGTCGGTGACCGTGACGCGATGCTCGGCGATCCTGTTCGCCACATAGACCGAGTCGCGATGCCCGTCGGGGGTGGCGAGCACCATCGTCGCGCCCACTCGCAGCGGCAGGAAGAAACCCCACAGCGAGACGTCGAACGTCGTCGCCGTCTTCTGCAGATAGACGTCGGTGGTATCCATCGGATACTCCGCCAGCATCCACTCCATCTGATTGTGGATGGCGGCGTGCTCCACGGCGACGCCCTTCGGGCGGCCGGTGGAGCCGGAGGTGTAGATGACGTACGCGGTGTTCGAAACACGAAGCGGCGCAATCCGTTCCGCGTCTCCGACCGGAGCGGACGACCGGGCGGACAGGTCGGCCAGATCGACGGCGACCGTCTCGGTGCCCTCGGGCAGCGACACGTCGTCACGCGACGAGATCAGTACGCACCGCGGCTGCGCGGAATCGAGGATGTAGGCCGTGCGTTCGGCAGGATGATCCGGGTCGATCGGTACCCACGCTCCGCCTGCCGCCACGATGGCGTACATGCCGACCACGAGATCGAACGAGCGTCGAATGGACAATCCGACGAGAGTCTCCGGGCCGACGCCCATGTCGATCAGATGGCGAGCGAGGCCGTTCACCCGCGCCGACAGTTCTCCGTAAGTCAGGACGTCGCCCTCGTACACCAGAGCCGTGGCGTCGGGACGAGCTGCCGCAGCAGCCTCGAATGCGGTGAGCAGAGTGCTGGGCGTGGTCTCGTGTTCGGTGTGGTTCCACTCGGAGACGACCAGTGCGCGCTCGGATCCGTCGGTCAGAGCCAGGTCCCAGACGAGGTCCGTCGGGGCTGCTGCCACGAAACGGCCGAGGAAGTCGACGAACCGCTCGTGATTGCGGCCGGACTGATCGGGGCCGTAGAGGTTGGGGTTGGACTCGAAGTCGATGTGGGTCGTGGCCCCGGCGACGCTCGTGTAGAGGTTCAGTCCGAAGTCCTCGATGAGGCCGGTGGAGAGGATGTTGATCCCGCCGACCATCGATCCCAGGCGCACCTCGCCGAAGAACAGCATGATGTTGACCCAGGGACCGAAGAACGCAGCTTGACCGCTTGCGCCGCCGGCGTCGCGGCGAATGTCCTCGTGCCGGTACCGCTGGTGGCGCAGTGCACCGGAGACTTCGGCGTTGACGCGCGCCAGCATCGTTTCGACGGTGGTGTCGCCCGAGACGTCGAACCGCAGCGGCACCACGTTGGACACCATGCCGCCGGAGCGGCGCAGAACCGCGGTGGTTCGCGCAGTCACCGGCAGTGACAGCACGACGTCCTCGCGGCCGGTCATCTGGGCCAGATACGCCGCGAACGCGGCGATGACGATGGTCGCCATCGTCGTGTCGGTCTCGGCGCGCAGGGCATCGAGACTGCTCATCGTGTCGGTAGACAGAGCGGTGCTGTCGATCTGACTCTTCGGGGCCGGCGGAGCGGTGTGTCCGGCGAGGGTGGTGACTCCGTCGATTCCGTCGATCCGCGACGCCCAGTATTCGCGATCGGCCTGAAAGCGGCTCGAATCGCGGTAGGACATCTCGATGTCGTAGACCTTGGTCAGATCCGAGGCCAGGTTCTTCGTCGGTTCGGTGCCCTCGACCTCGGACGTGTACAACTCCGCAGCGCGGTTCATGAAGGTCACGGCACCGAAGCCGTCGAGAACGACGTGGTGCACGCGCTCGTACCAGAACCAGACATCGTCCTCGATACGCAAGACGGTGGCGGCGATCAGTCGATCGCGAAGAATGTCGATCGGAGCGCTGTAATCGGCGTGCATCCACTCGAGGGCGGCCGCGCGAGGGTCGTTCTCGCCGCGCAGATCCACCAGTCCGAGCGAGTCGTCCAGGGTGGGGTCGACGATCTGTCGTGGCTCCGCGTCGATCTCGGTGATACGGACGAAACCGGACTGCAGTTCGAGGGCTGCGCGCGACGATGCGCGCCGCAACAGTTCGACGTCGAGATCACCGCGCAGCTCGACGTACTGCGCGATGTTGGCGGGTACCGAGGGGTCCACGTGCTGCGCGAACCACATCCCCAATTGGGCCGGTGACAGTGGGAACGAGGGATGCTGCCGACTGTCGACTCCCGTGTCGTCGTCTCCAGCACCTTCCACACCTAGCGGGTCCAATCGATTCCTCTCTTTCCCACAATCACACGCGCCCCCACCGGCCGCCGAAGCGGCGGACAACGATGGGCACCGAACACATCGAGCAAGCTGACTACGTCGATCTCTATTTTCTCACCATGAACAACTCGGAAGTTACCTTTCAGTACTTATCCGTCGAGATGGGCCGGACCGTTACATGCCCAGCACGCGTCGAGAGCACCCGCCCCCGTACGTGCAGAACCGGTGGCTGGATTCGGCACCCGGCCAATCTACAGGCCCTCACGCGCGGAGTTCGTCGGTTGTCACGCCGTCATGTCGAAAGCGGCAATCACCTTGGTAGGTACCAAACGAACGATCAATTCGCCCGGAACTCCATTGCGTCTGCCGAACTCCTCCCCTCTGTCGCGGCCCATGTACCGCGCTCCGATCTCGGTGGCCGTACGCACCAGTTCTCGGGGATCCTCGTCGATCGAGGCAACGCCCTGCACCTGCACGAACCCGTACGGCGGCTCTTCGAGATCGACGGTCAACACGATCCGAGGGTCCCTGCGGATCGCTCGCCCCTTGGCGGTATCGGCTCCGGTGTTGAACACGATGGAATCGTCCTCGACGACGAACCAGATCGGGGCGACCAGGGGCCGTCCGTCCGAAGCAAGGTAGCCGACCTTTCCGGTGCGGGTACCTGCCGACAGAAACTCTCGCACGCGTGGATCGGTGAAAGACGTCATCGACGTCACGCTACTCGGCCGGACCGACAGGTTCACGTCACCGACGAACTCGGCCAGGACGTGCCGCTCGATAGACGATGCTGTGCCGGGCACCGTCCGCATATCTCGCGCGTCGAATCGACGATCTCCTGCACGAGATCGCGGAGGGGCTTCGTCGATACGGCCCTCTCAGCGACCCAACGTCGCTCCGATCAGAATCAATCTCATCGCTCGCTCCGTGGCATCGGTCAGAAACTCGGCACCTCGTTCGAGCGCTTCGACCAGTTCGACCGGCGAGGGCAGAATGCCTGCGAAGGCGTCGATACCCGAGTCGTAATTGGCCCGGGCATCGAGACCGATGGTGCCCGCGAGCGCCACCACTGGTTTGCCGTGGAGCTTCGCTCGGCGCGCGACCTCCGTAGGGATCTTGCCCTTCGGCGTCTGCTTGTCGATGGAACCCTCGGCGGTCAACACCAGATCGGCCGTCGCGATGAGGCTGTCGAGATCGACATGATCGAGCATCACCTCGAAGCGCGGTAGGAGCTCTGCTCGCAGGACTGCAGCCACGCCGGCACCCATCCCGCCGGACGCCCCCGTGCCCGGCCCGGTGCGCAGGTTCAGGCCCGAGGGCCGTGTCGACACGTCACGCTCGAGCACCTCGGCCCAGCGGTCCATCGCAGCCGACAGAACCTCCACTTGCCCCGGAGTGGCACCCTTCTGCGGTGCGAAGACCCGGGCGACTCCCCCCGGTCCACACAGAATGTTGTGCGGATTGCATGCGACCCTGATCTCCACACCGCTTCCCGGAGTCAGACGTGGATCGAGACCGGACACATCGATGTGATCGAGACGGACCAACTCGCCTCCGCCGTCACCCAATTCGAGGCCTTCGGCATCGAGGAGTCGCACTCCGAGCGCTTGGAGCAAACCTGCGCCGCCGTCCGAAGTACCGGAATCACCGCAGCCCAAAAGAATTCGTTCGGCACCGTAATCGAGGGCGGCGCGGATGAGCTCACCGACTCCGCGGCTCGTGGTGATCGTCGGGTCACGCATATCTCGCGGAACCAGCGACAGGCCGGCCGCCGCTGCCATCTCCACGACCGCTGTGATCGGCCCGTCGGTTCCCAGGAGAGCGAAATGGGACGCCACCGGCGTGCCGACCGGCCCGGTCACGACGGCGTCGATCACCTTTCCCAGGGTGGCACCGGCAAGTGCGCGGGCAGACCCTTCACCCCCGTCGACCAGGGGAACCGAGCTGACGATGGCACCGGGCACCACCCGGCGGATACCTGCACCGATAGCCACTGCGACCTCGTCGGCACCGAGGGATTCCTTGAACCCGGACGGGGCGACGACGAAGCGGAGAGGAGTTGAAGAGGGCATGGTGATCGTGTCCTTGTCGGAAGTCGGAGATCAGGAGATGGGAGTGCCGAGCAGAGGCCACACGGCGACGGCGAAGAACAGCACGGTCACTGCGGTCAGCGGCGCGAGGAACGCGGACAGCCGCAGCAGGTCCTTCGGTGAATATGTATCCACACCTTCGGCTTTGGCGAAGATCGCCACTGGCTTCGCCGAGGACGGCATGGTGTGGCAGAAGCCTGCCGCAGCCGTCGAGGCGAAGGCCGCGGCCACTGGATCGATGCCGAGCGCCACAGCCGTGGTGACGACGAGTGGAACCAGCACGGACGAACGGGCCGAGCGAGATTGGATGAGAAGATGTGACGCGACGGACAGAACGATCACCACTGCAATGAACACCCAGGGCGGTGCCGATCCGATCGGGACCACCGTGAACAGCCCGTCCGAGAGCCACCCTGCCGCACCGGACGTCGTCAGCGCGGTCCCGAGGGCCAGCGTCGCCGCCATGAACAGCAGCAGCGACCACGGCACCGTCGACAGCGCCTTGCCGAAATCGGTGGTACCGAAACGCGGAGAGGTGGAGATCAGTGCACCGAGCAGGGCGATGATGGCGGGGTGCACGCCGTGCAGCGGTTCCGAGCACCACAGCACGATGACGACGGCCAGCAACGTCGCGGCCCGGTTCTCCGCGATGGTCAGCGGTCCCGTCACCGGGGTGGGAAGCCGCGACGCCATGTCGGATACGTTTACCGCCAGTGGGATTCGGCGATCCTCACGATCGGTGAACAGCAGCAGTACGAGTTCGGCCGCACAGTGGCTACTGACCACGGCCAGCGGCACACCGAGCAACAACCACGCGGTGAAGCTGATGCCGGTGCCCGTCGCACTTTCGAGCACCTGGCTGGTGATCAGATGTGCCCCCGCGCCGATGAGGGTCGCCACAGCGGACAGCAGGATGACGGTGGGAAACAGGATTGCCAACGCCCGCACCACCCGCTTGCGCTCGGCGAGCGCCTGCGCCAACGCCACGAACACCGGCAGCGCAAGTGCCGCACGACCCGAGGTGGCAGGAATTGCGAATGCGGTCACGATCAGTGCAGACGTCACCAAATGGGCGAGCTGGCGTACGCTGCCCGCACCGCTGACGATGAACACCGCTGCGCGCGTTGCCAAACCGGACTCGCGAACTCCAGCGGCGATGATGAACGCCGCGATGAGAAGCCAGATGGTCTCTTCGCCCAGAGTGTCGAACAAGGCGTCGGTGCTGACCACACCTGTCAGTACCAGAGCCAGTGCGGCACCGAGTGCGACGTAGGTGTCGTCGATCTTGGTGAACACCCAGAGGGCGACAGCTGCCGAGAAGACGACGAGCGTCGTCCGTCCCGCGCTCGGCAACCCTTGCGCCGCGCCGGCGAGCACGGCCAACAGCACCAGCAGTGCAACCGAACTGACGACGAGCTGAACCACCCGGCGGGTCCACAGATCGCGAAAGCGCCACGCCCGCATCGGTTGCGGAAGGGGAGGTGGCTGCGTCCTGAAGCTGACCGTGTTCATGATTACCAGTCTGGAGCCGACCGATGAAACGCCGATGAACAGTCCATGAGCGTTCTTTCATGAGCGGTTCTGCTCAGGCCAGGCGGTACCCCATCCCGCGCACCGTCTCGATTCGATCGGAGCCGATCTTCTTGCGCAGCATACGAACGTAGACGTCGACGACGTTGGAGCCGGGGTCGAAATCGTATCCCCATACGTGACTGAGGATCTGCTCACGAGAGAGGACCTGCCGTGGGTGACGCAGAAACATCTCGAGCAGAACGAACTCGCGCGATGTCAGCGACACCACCACACCGTTCACCACGGCACGTCTGGTGTGCAGATCCACAGCCAGAGAGCCTGATTCCAGAACGGAGACCGAGGGCTCTCGGTCACCGCCACGCAGCCGCAGTCGAACACGTGCAAGCAGCTCCTCGAACCGGAACGGCTTGGTCATGTAGTCGTCCGCTCCCCCTTCGAGGCCGGTCACGGTGTCGCGCACCGAGTCCCGGGCCGTCAGGATGATCACAGGAATACCGACACCGGCGCCTCGTAGCGATTCGATCACCTCGAACCCGTCCTTGCCCGGCAGGCCCAGATCCAGAACGACGAGATCGAAGTCTCCGGTCGTCGCATAATCGATCGCGGAGATGCCGTCGGCCACGGTGGTCGTGGTGAAACCGTTGGCCCGTAAACCCTTTTCGATGAAGGACGAGATGCGGACGTTGTCCTCGGCGATCAATATTCGGCTCATCGTCGGTCTCTCATCGTGCCGGCAGGTCCAATCCGAAGGTCGCACCCGCACCGGGTCGACTGTCGAGCGTCGCGGCACCGTGGTGCCCGTCGGCAATTGCTCGCACGATGCTCAGCCCCAGCCCTGCGCCGCCACTGTCCGAGCGACGCGAGCCACTGCTTCCGCGGGCGAACCGTTCGAAGATGGTCGACGCATCCACGCTGGACACACCGGGCCCGGTGTCGCTCACCCACAACCGAACTCGGTCCAGGGCAAGCTCCGAGCCCACGACGATCCGGTCACCGGTCCGGGTGTGCGACACCGCATTCTGCGCCAGCTGAAGCACTGCCTGCGTGACTCGCTGCGGATCGACCCGCACCGAGCCCGTACCGACGTGCCCCAGGATCCAATCGCGGTCGGCGAGCGCTCGCACCTTGGCGTCGATGTCGCGCGTGAGGATCTCGAGATCGACCGGTTGCTTGCGGACGAAATCCGGCCGCTCGGCTTTGGCAAGGATCAACAGGTCCTCCACGATCCGGTTCATCCGGTCCAACTCGTCGGTGACGAGCCGAACCGTCTCTTCACGCTCGTGTGGGTCCTCACCCATCAGTTCCAGATGCCCACTGACGATCGTGATCGGCGTACGTAGCTCATGGCTCGCGTCGTCCACGAATTGTCGCTGCGCGGCGAACGCGGACTCCAGCCGGTCGAGCATGTCGTTGAACGTGTCCGCGAGCTCGGCGACGTCGTCGCGGCCCTCCACCTCGATCCGCCTGGACAGATCGTCGGTGGTGATCTGGGCCGCGGTCCGGCGAACGAGACGTACGGGCGCAAGAATCTGCCCGGCCACCACCCAAGCGATACCGCCGGTGAACAGAAGTGCCATGAGCGATACCCCGACAACTACACGAATGGTGTTGGACACGTCTGCGCGCTCACGGTCGACCAGGATTCCGATAGCGAACGTCCCGGCCTGGCCCCCGCCGGAAGGTTCGGCCACCTGTTTCGCCCAGGCGACTGCTCCCTCCGAGGTCGGTGTCGATCCCACGCTGTCGGGTGAGTCCACGATGGCCGATACGACAGCGGCGTCGGCGACCAGATCCCCCGGACCGCCGCGCTCCTGACGCAGGAGTCGATCGGTGTATCCGAACAAGATCTCGTCGTCGTCCGGGTATTGACGCTGCAGGTGCAACTGGAGCAGATCTGCCACATTGCCGAACGGCAGACCGTCGTCCGGGTCACGGCCGGTCGCCGCGAACTCGCTGAACTCGCTGATCTCCTGCTCGAGCGCCACTGCGGTGTCTCGCTCGACGTCCGCGAGGAGGATCGTTCGCACTGCAACGCCGACGGCCAGCATTGCCAACGCCATGACGAACAACAGCCAGCCGAGGATGCGCACCCGTGCCGGAACTCGGCTTCCCACCCGGGGGCGACGAATCGCAGGCTCGGGCTCGAGTCCCGTCGGCGCGAGCACCTCGGTGCGGGCGTTGCTTCCGTCGATCACCTTTTCGGTCGAGTTCACCCGTCGTCATCTTCCGCATCGTCGTCGCCACCCACATCGTCCTGGTTGCCGACGTCGTCGTCATCATCCCCGTCCGGCAGAACCACCACGGGCGGCGGGGCCGGCACGACGATGGATTGCGGTGCTGATGGTGGAACGGCTGGAGCATTCCCGACCGACGGCCCCGTGTCGGTAGGAGCGCCTGCGGTGATGGGTGGGGCGGCGGTCGCCGGTGGGGCTGCGGTCGCCGGTGGGGCTGCGGTTGTCGACGGGGCAGCAGTCGTCGATCTGGCTGCGCCCGACGTCTGAGGTGCACCGCTCGACGTCGCGACTCCGACGGTGACGCGCGGCTCGAAGCTCGGTGGCTGAGGGGTGTCGGCCAGCACGGTGCTCGCGAGCGCGACGCCTACCGGCACGATCACCACAGCCGCCAGGACTGCAATCTTGGGTGCGAACTTCACACCGCCACACTCCCTCCGGTGCGTGAGACGACGATGAAGGCGACATGAGTAAGTTTTCATGTCCGCGATCGGACCGAACCTCGACGGCATTCGGGTCCCGCCGAGCCGGGTGCTATACCGCAGCTGCGTGTGTCAGCGTGCCTGCACAGACCGTTGCCCTGATCTCCGTCTCCGCCAGATCGTGCGCCGAGCGATGCACCGGGTGCTCCTCGAGAACGACGATGTCCGCGACGTCCCCGACGCGGAGCGCAGCGCGGTCGCCGCTCGCCGCCTGTAGTGCCGCGTCGAGAGGAACCGATTCCTCGGCATGCCACGGCGGCCGGTCGTCGTCGGTTCGGAATACCGCCGCCGCAACGCCTGCCAATGGCTCCGGTGGACTCACCGGAGCGTCGGAGCCGAAGAGCAGCGTGGCACCGCTTCGATGGAGCGACCCGTAGCCGTAGGCCACCGAGCGCCGACCTGCCCACAGATCCTCGGCGATGTCGCGGTCGGCCATGGCGTGCTGCGGCTGCACCGACGCCGCAACGCCCAGCGCCGCGAAGCGTGCGATGTCTTCGGGGACGAGCTGCTGCGCGTGTTCGATACGACCTCCGCAACCCGCCCGCTCGAACGCATCGAGCGCAACACCGTTCGCCCGGTCACCGATCGCATGGACAGCAGAGGTGATTCCGCCGCGAGCTGCGCGAGAGACGAGCTCGAACAGTCCGTCGTGGGTCTCGAGCAACAGTCCGTAGGCGTTGTCACCGTCGACGCCCGGGTAGCGATCGTGACAGCAGGCCGTTCTGGTGTTCAGCGAGCCGTCGAGCATGACCTTCAGCGGTCCGCGCCGAATCATGTCCGAGACGGCCGAGACGTCGCCGGTGCGCTCCCCACGATCGAGCGCTTCGTCGAGCCACTGCGGCCACACCGTGGTGTCGACGCGCACTGCGGGAGATCCGGCCGACAGGCGTCGATCCCAGACCGTCCGGTTGTCCGCGAACTCGAAATCGACGACGCCGGTCACTCCGCGGACCGCCAGTGCCGCGGTGGCGTCGAGCACCGCTCGGTCCAACTCGGCCGGGTCCTCCAAGGCCTCCAGCGCCATGACGGCCTCGAGACCGTCGACGTCACGAAGCACTCCGGTGGGATGGTCGATACCGAGATCGCGCAGCAGCGCCGGACTCAGCCACAGCGTGTGCAGGTCCATGCTCGTCAACGCCACACGCACACCGGGCAGCGCGTTCTCGAGCAGGTCCTTGTGTGGTTCGTCGGGCCACTGCGCGTCCCGAAAGCCGTTGGCGCGCACTACGGAATCGCCTGCTGTGCGCGCATAGGGGAACACCAGTGCCGCCGCATCGGCCGCCGACGAGGCCGGCCCGACGTCGATACGCCGCCGCGCCGCTGCCCATTGCGTCAGATGAACATGACTGTCCACGAAACCCGGCAGGGCCACTCCCCCCGCCCCGTCGACGACCTCGACGCCGCGGGTGCGATCGCGACCGGCCGGGGTGATGGACCCGATGGTCGAGCCCACGAGTTCGATGTCGAAGAGCACGCCGGAATCATCCAGTGCGACATTGGCGATAATCACTCCTGGGACTCTAGAGCGTCGCCCCCGACGCAGGCGCGCATGCCATCCTCTAGCAATGAAGACAGAGCCTGTGGCGATGCAGACAGATCGGATCGACCCCGTCGGATATCACGCGACCGTCACGGTGCGGTGGTCGGACATGGACGCATTCGCGCACATCAATCACGCCCGGATGGTCACTCTGCTCGAAGAGGCGCGCATCGAATGGCTGCTCAGCGAGGGCGAGGCCAACGAAAGCCTGATCAAGAGTGCGTTGATCGCGAACGTCACCATCGCGTACAAGAAGCCGCTTCGGCACTCGGACGGTCCGCTCGACGTCACACTCTGGTTCGAGAAGGTACGTGCGGTCGATTTCACCATCGGCTACGAGGTACGGGCAGCGGGCGCGGCCCCGGATTCGCCGCCTGCGGTGGTGGCGACCACTCGCATGGCGATTGTCGACGTCGGGGCGGAGACTCTGCGCCGGATAGCGCCCGAGGAGAAGGCCTACCTCGCGCGCTGGACTCGCTGATACTCCGCCGCGCGATCTGCGAACCACCGCACCGCCTCCGGATCGTCGACGGCACTGGTGTCGAGAGCAGTTGTCTCGGCAGCACCCTGGAACATTTTCTTGAGCGGCACTTCGAGCTTCTTACCGGTCCGCGTGTGCGGGATCGCGGGCGCTGCGACGATGTCGTCGGGAACGTGCCGCGGGGATGCCTGTGTCCTGATGACGGCAACGATGCGCTCGCGTAGCTCCGTGGTGAGCCCGTCCGGGACCACCACGAACAGCGGCATCCAGTATCCCCCGTCGGGCTGTTCCATGCCGAGCACCAGGGCCTCGGTGACCTCGTCGAGAGATTCGACGGCCTGATAGATGTCGGCGCTTCCCATTCGAATCCCGTTGCGGTTCAGCGTCGCATCGGAACGACCGTGCACGACGACGCTGCCGCGTTCGGTCACGGTGATCCAGTCGCCGTGCCGCCAGATGCCCGGATAGGTATCGAAATACGCGTCCCGATAACGGGTTCCGTCGGGATCGTTCCAGAACCGCACCGGCATGGACGGCATCGGTTCGGTGACGACCAGTTCGCCCACTGCGCCGTGCACCGAGTTGCCTGCCTCGTCGTAGGCATCGAGCGCAACGCCCAGGAACGGAACCGACAACTCGCCCGCCCAGACAGGCACGGTCCGCACTCCCCCGGCGAACGCCGACACCACATCGGTACCACCGGAGATCGAGAACACCGGTACGTGGGCTCCGACCTTCTCCGACAACCAGATCGACGACGTCGCGGGCATCGCAGGCCCGGTGATCCCGATGGCGCGCAGGCTCGAGAGATCGTGATCGGCACCGGGGTGTGCGTCCGCCTTGATGCACGCGAGGACGTACCCGGGGCTGGTACCGAGGTACGTCACGCCCTGCGCGGCCGCAATGCCCCACAGCGCATCCGTTCTCGGGAACGCTGGATTTCCGTCGGTGCACACGATCGTGGCCCCGACGAGCAGACCGGCCACCTGGAAATTCCACATCATCCAGCTCGGGCTCGTGTACCAGAAGAACACATCGTCGGGTCCTAGGTCCGAGTGCAGTGCAACGGATTTGAGATGCTCGAGCAGCACGCCACCATGGCCGTGCACGATCCCCTTGGGTCGTCCCGTCGTCCCCGACGAGAACACGACCCACAACGGGTGATCGAACGGCACTGCGACCGGAGCGAGCTCGCGCGGTGTCGCGGTCGCGTCCGCCCAATTCAGCCTAATCCCCGCGGTTCCCACAGTCCCCGCGCTTCCCACAGTCCCGGCAGCGTCGCCGATCGTGACCACCGTGCGTACCGTCGGCAATCCCTCTGCGAGAGTGTTCACGTCCGCATCTTTGTCGCGGAAGGCCCCTCCGTAGACGTACCCGGACGCGGTGATCAACGCCGCGGGATCGAGCTGTCCCAATCTGTCGAGTGCTGCCGCCGCCGAGTAGTCCTGCCCGCACGCAGCCCACACCGCGCCCAGACTTGCTGTCGCCAGGAAGGCGATGACCGCCTCGGGCACGTTCGGCAGGTATCCGACGACGCGGTCGCCGCGTCGGACGCCCGCGTCGGACAGGGTGCCCGCCAACGCACCGGCCTGGGCGATCATCTCGGACCACGTGACGGTCCGGGTCGAACCGTCCTCGGAGGCATGAACGATGGCGGCTCGATCTCCTCGAGCGTGCCGGACGACCTGATCGACGTAATTCAGCTCGACACCCGGGAACCACTGCGCCCCCGGCATACCGTGGCCCTCGAGGACCGACGCCGGCTCGATGGTGGAGCGAATGTCGAAGTAGTCCCACACGGCTTTCCAGAACGATTCGATGTCGTCGATCGACCACCGCCACAACGCTGCGTAGTCGGGCAGCGTCACCTCGTGGCGCTCCTCGACGAACCGGGTGAACTCGGTGACCCGAGCGTGCTCGACATCGGTATCGGTGGGCGTCCACAGCGCACTGGTCATGGACGTCAGTATGTCAGCCCAACGGCTGGGTTCAGATCAATCCGAGCGAGCGTTCACGCATCTCGACCTTGCGCACCTTGCCGGTGACGGTCATCGGGAACTCGTCGACGATGTGCACGTAGCGCGGAATCTTGTAATGCGCGAGGCGACCGTCGCAGAACTGCCGCACCGCGTCCGAATCCAGTGGTGCGGCACCGTCTCTGAGCTGTATCCACGCCATCAATTCCTCGCCGTACTTCTCGTCGGGCACACCGATGACCTGAGCGTCGAGGATGTCGGGGTGGGTGTAGAGAAATTCCTCGACCTCGCGGGGATAGATGTTCTCGCCGCCGCGAATCACCATGTCCTTGATGCGCCCGGTGATCGCGACGTAGCCGTCACCGTCCATGACCCCGATGTCGCCGGTGTGCATCCACCCGTCGCTGTCGATCGCCTCTGCGGTCTTGTCGGGCTGCTCCCAGTAACCGATCATCACCGAGTAGCCACGGGTGCACAGTTCACCCGCCTCGCCTCGCGGCAGTGTCTCACCGAGAACGGGGTCGACGATCTTCACCTCCAGATGCGGACCCACACGACCGACAGTGGACACTCGCTGCTCTATCGAGTCGTCGCTGCGAGTCTGCAGCGATACCGGCGACGTCTCGGTCATGCCGTAGCAGATGGACACCTCTGCCATTCCCATGCGTTCGATGACCTGCTTCATCACCTCTGTGGGACAGGGTGATCCGGCCATGATTCCGGTACGCAGGCTGCTCAGATCGAATGCGCCGATGTTCTCCAGTGCCAACTCGGCGATGAACATGGTCGGTACGCCGTAGAGCGAGGTGCACTTCTCATCGGCCACGGCCGTCAACGTCGCCACCGGGTCGAACGCGGGACCGGGGATGACCATCGTTGCTCCGTGCGACGTGCACGCGAGATTGCCCATCACCATGCCGAAGCAATGGTAGAACGGCACCGGAATGCAGACCCTGTCGTTCTCGGTGTAATGGCAGAGCTCGCCGACGAAGAAGCCGTTGTTCAGTATGTTTCGATGACTGAGCGTCGCACCCTTCGGGAAACCCGTTGTACCCGAGGTGTATTGGATGTTGATCGCGTCGTCCGGGCGAAGTGTGCTCGACACGTCGGCGACCATCCGCGGAGTCTTCGCCAACGCTCGGTGCCCTCGATCGGTCATTGCTTCCCACTGAATGCTTCCGATGAAGAGGACCTCGCGCAGAGTTGTCACCTCCGGTCGCACGTCGTCGATCATGGCCGTGTAGTCGGACCCTTTGAACTCGGTGGCCGACAACAGCACCGAGACACCCGCCTGTCTCAGCACGAACTGCAGCTCGTGCGAGCGGTACGCCGGATTGATGTTGACCAGAATTGCCCCGATCTCCGCCGTCGCATATTGCGCCAGCGTCCATTCGGGGCAGTTCGGTGCCCAGATCCCTACTCGATCGCCTACTTGCACTCCGGCCACGAGGAGCCCCGCCGCCAACAACTCGACGTCCGCCGCGAACTCCGAGTAGGTCCACCGCCTGCCCGATGCGACATCGACGAGGGCATCGCGTTCGGCGTGCCGCTCGACAGTGCGATGCAGGTTTCGGCCGATCGTGTCGTCGAGTATCGCTGTGTCCGAATCGCCGCGGGCGTAACTGTCCATGAGCCTCACGGTAGTGACGCCGGTCACGGCCGGCCACCCCCGAATGGGGGTCCTACTCGAGTGTGATGACGTCCGCAGCCTCGAGCACCTCGGCGCGCGACGTGTCCTTGAGCGCGACGCCGGACCGTCCGAGCTTCCTGGCTCCGGCCAGCAGACCTGCCACGATGCGGGCCGACTGCGCGTACCCCTGCCCCTCGGGCGGGTGGATGTTGGAGATGCAGTTGCGATCGGCGTCGGTACGGCCGGGCTTGGGGAGGTGCGTCAAGTAGATGCCGAGACTGTCCGCGACGGACAGGCCGGGTCGCTCCCCGATGAGAACCAGTACCGTCCGCACGCCCATCGCCGCCGCGATGTGATCACCGAGCGCCACTCGGGCCTCGGTCGCAATGACCGGTGCAGCAATAGAATACCGCTCGGCAAGTTCGGTTTTCAGTGCTTCCACCATGGCGACACCGTGATCCGCCAGGGCCCGGGGAGACAATCCGTCGCTCAGCACGATGCCTATCTCGTCCTCCGAATGTGCAATCGCCGACAAATCCTTCGGCTGACGACCCAGGTCCGGACGACGCAGATACTCGGCCCGGCTCGTCGCCAACGACGTCACCACCGACGGTGTACCGAGCCCCACCTGCTCCACCCGACGTACGAACTGGTCGACCTCGAGTGGCATGTGCACCGCATCTCGGGCCGCGGCGTGCGCCGAGCGAAACTCGAGCACCCGCGTCGTCGGCAACGAATCGCCGATACGCCCCAGACCGATCCGAGCTTGGGTACTCGCCCGCAACTCACCCCAGAACTCTGCCTCCGGTCGTTCCGCAGGCTCCACTCCCAAATCCGGTCGTTCCGCAGGCTCCACTCCTGCCGCTTCCGGTCGTTCCGCAGGCGTGCTCATCGCGCACTCATCAAGGCCCGCAGCGGCGATCCCGCGGCATCGACGTCGAGGACTCGACCGTCGGCGTCCGCCATCCCCAGCCGCGAGAGCCACGACTCGAATTCCGGTGCGGGCCGCAGACCGAGGACCTGTCGCACGTAGAGCACATCGTGGAAGCTCAAGGACTGGTAGCCGAGCATGACGTCATCGGCTCCCGGCACTGCGATGACGAACGCGACGCCGGCCGCACCGAGCAACGTCAGCAACGTGTCCATGTCGTCCTGATCGGCCTCGGCGTGATTGGTGTAGCAGACGTCCACTCCCATCGGCAGTCCGAGAAGCTTGCCGCAGAAGTGGTCTTCGAGGCCTGCCCTGATGATCTGCTTGCCGTCGTACAGGTACTCCGGCCCGATGAATCCGACGACGGTGTTGATCAGCAGCGGCTCGAGATCGCGGGCCACCGCGTACGCACGCGTTTCGAGGGTCTGCTGATCGACGGGCCGGTCGCCGGTACCGATGTGCGCGCCTGCCGACAGCGCCGAACCCTGGCCCGTCTCGAGATACATGACGTTGTTCCCGACGGTTCCGCGGTGCAACGATCTGCCGGCCTCGTTGGCCTCGCGCAGCAACGGAATGTTCACTCCGAAGCTCGAATTGGCACCCTCGGTTCCCGCGATGGACTGGAACACCAGATCGACTGGAACTCCTTTGTCGATCAATTCCATCGTCGTCGTCACATGAGAGAGGACGCACGACTGTGTCGGGATCTCGAAACGCTGCCGAATCTCGTCGAGCAGATGCAGCAGATCGGCGGTGGCCTGAGGTGAGTCGGTCGCGGGATTGATTCCGATAACCGCGTCACCCGACCCGAGGAGCAGCCCGTCGAGTGTGGCCGCGGCGATGCCACGCGGGTCGTCGGTCGGGTGGTTGGGTTGCAGACGCGTGGTGAGAGTCCCGGGTAGGCCGATCGTCGTCCGGAACGCCGACGTCACCTGCGCGGCCCGAGACACCGCGATCAGATCCTGGTTCCGCATGATCTTGCTGACCGCCGCGACCATCTCGGGTGTCAATCCGGCCGCGACCGATCGTAGTGTCGCGGCCGCATCGGGCCCCGCGGTCACCTGCAGCAGCCAATCCCGAAGACCTCCCACGGTCAGGTGTGAGATGGCCCCGAACGCGATGCGGTCGTGCGAATCGATGATGAGCCTGGTGACCTCGTCGGTTTCGTACGGAACGAGCAGATCGTGCAGGAAGACATCGAGGGAGACCTCGGACAACGCCCACTGCGCGGCAGCCCGTTCGGCATCGGATTCGGCCGCGCAGCCGGCCAATTCGTCACCCGATCGCAGCGGTGTCGCTTTGGCCATCAGGTCGACCAGACCGTCGAACGTGTAGGTGGTCCCGGATACCTGCTGGGTGTAGATCGTCATTCCAGTTCGGCCTCGGCCTCGGCCAGTGCGGCGAACTCCTCGTCGGGCGAGTTGGCGACCAGATGATGTCTGCTGTAGATGCCGAAGTAGGCCATGAACGCGACGAACACTGCCAGACACCACAGTGCCGCAGTGGAATCGACGACGAAGGTGGCGACGACGGCGAGTGCCGCGATGATCAACGCGAATCCGGTGGTCACAACGCCCCCGGGGGTTCGGTACGGCCGTTCCATGTTCGGCTCGTTGCGGCGAAGCACGATGTGGCTGACCATCATCAGAACGTAGCTCAGTGCCGCACCGAATACGGCCATGTTCAGCAACATTCCGCCCTGACCGGTCAGCGAGAGCAGGAATCCGATGACGCCGGGCACGATCAGCGCGAGCGTAGGGGCTTTGCGAGAGTTGGTGATGGACAGCGTCTTCGGCAGGTAGCCGGCACGGGACAGCGCGAAGAGCTGACGCGAGTACGCGTACATGATCGAGAAGAAGGACGCGACCAGTCCGGCCAGGCCGATGTAGTTGACGATCTTGCTCGCAGTTCCGTCACCGAGCGCCTCGACCAACGGGTTTCCCGATTCCTTGACGGCGTCGGCCCCGCCCGCTCCGGTCACCAGGAACAGCACGACGGCACCGGTGACGAGCAGTACGCCCATGGCGGCGATGATGCCGCGCGGGACGTTCTTGGTCGGATCCTTGGCCTCCTCGGCGGCCAGCGGCACGCCCTCGATGGCGAGGAAGAACCAGATGGCGAACGGCACAGCCGCCCAGATGCCGAGGTAGCCGAACGGCAGGAATCCCGAGGCTCCGGCTGCGTCGGTCGGCGCGATGTCGGTCAGGTTGCTCGCATCGAATTGTCCGAGGGCAGCGATCGCGAACACGATGAGTCCGACCAAGGCGACAGCGGTGATGACGAACATGATCTTGAGGGCTTCGCCTGCGCCGGAGAGGTGGATTCCGATGAACACGGCATAGACCACCAGGTACACCCACCACCCGTCGGTGATCCCGAACAGTCCGAGCGATTCGACGTACGCGCCGATGAACGTGGCGATAGCGGCGGGAGCGATGGCGTACTCGATGAGAATGGCTGTGCCGGTGGCGAACCCGCCCCACGGTCCGAGAGCACGGCGGGCGAAGGTGTAGCCGCCGCCCGCAGCGGGCAGTGCCGAGGACATCTCGGCCATTCCGAGGACCATGGCCAGATACATGCCCGCGATGATGATCGCCGCGATGAGCAGACCACCGAAGCCGCCCTCGGCGAGACCGAGGTTCCAGCCCGAGTAGTCACCGGAGATGACGTAGCTGACACCGAGGCCCGCGAGAAGTACCCACCCGGCGGTCCCCTTCTTCAAGGTTCTCTTGGCCAGGTAGTCACCGCCCTCGACGTGCGACTGTGTGCCCTCGTAGGAGCCGGATTTCGGGTGAGGCGACTGTGGATCTTTCACGGACATTGCAAGCCTCTCGTACCAGGTCCCTCGCGAGGGGACGCCCATTCGGGTGTGTGGGGCGCGCGAACCGGTTCACGATAGGTCCGTGATGTAAGCGGGGTGTCATCGGTGAATGACGGGCGAATTACGGCTGCTGTGCAACCGCATTCACGTCACCGATATCTCCCTCGTCCGGTTCTGCGACTGTCAGTACTGCGTCCACCACAGCTCTGTTGGTTTCCAGCTCACGCTCCAGCCGCCGGAGCGTGTGCGCGATGCGTGACTCTGCGAAGTCACCGACGAGATCGACACTCGCCACCACGTAGATCTGTTTGGGACCGACGAACTCGATGCGAACGAACCGGACCGACGCCACCTCGGGGAGTAGCTCGATTCGCTGCACTACCGCGTTCCATAATGCTCTCGATCCTGGCTCCCCGGTAAGGAATCGGCGGTTTCGATCGATCAGCACGAACGCCACGATCCCGAGTAGAACGCCCACCAGAATCGAGCCGATGGCGTCGAACGCCGCCGAACCGGTGAGCTGGTGCAAACCGATTCCCGCACCGGCGATCACGATGCCGATCAGAGCCGCGCTGTCCTCCGCGAACACTGCCCGCAGCGTCGGATCCGAGGTCTCCAACGCGTAATCGAGAAAGTCCTTGTCGTATTGCGCTGCCTCGCCGCGTATTTGCCGTACCGACTGCAGGAAGGACACGCCCTCGAGCAGAAAGGCGATGGCGAGCACGACGTAGGCGACGAGGTAGTTCTCACTGCTCGACTCGCCGGCGAGCAACGAGGTGATGCCGTGCCATACCGAGACCGCCGCACCGGCGACGAACAAACCGATGGCCGCGAGCGTCGACCAGAAGTACGTCTCCCGGCCGTACCCGAGCGGCCGCCGATCGTCGGGCCCGCGCGCCCCGCGGCGATTGGCGACGAGCAGGAAGATCTCGTTACCGGTATCGGCCCAGGAGTGAGCGGCCTCGGCGACCATCGACGCAGACCCGGTGAACACCGCCGCGAACGTCTTGGCAATGGCTACACCGAGGTTGGCGACGAACGCGATCACCACGGTGCGCAGGCTGTCGCCGCCGTCGGCCGCGTCGGTTTTCGATGAGCTCTTCATCGTTCGCACTGTATGCGCTGCGCGCAGTGGTGCGGCTATGTGCCGCCTGGGGCACACGGGAGTGTAGCCCGCGGAACGACCCGGAAGCGGAGCCGCACCACTGCCGTATGCACTCAGCCCTGGAGCATTCCCGGCACGGGACAGGCGTCGACGGCCTCGGCGACCACGAGTGGGTCGTCGGGTACCGGCGGTCGTCGGCCCTCTTCCCAGTCGACTCCGACGAGAGGTGGATGCGCGGCGAGAAGTTCGTTCTCCTCCGGGGTGTACGCGCGCCCACGGCTCAGGAACCGCACGCCTTCGGGCGATTCGAGCGAGAATCCGCCGCCGCGGCCCGGCACCACGTCGAGTACGAGTTGGGTGTGTTTCCACGCTTGGAACTGCGAACCCGAGATCCACACCGGTACGCCGTCGACACCCTCGGGGAGGTCCTGGGCGATCTCGCCCACTCCGAGCCTGAGGTCGATGTACCCGAGCAGAACGTCGCGATCGCCGACGATGAATTCGCCTGCGGGATAACACATCGGCGACGAGCCGTCACAGCATCCGCCGGACTGATGCATCATCAGTTCGCCGTGCATACCGCCGAGGCGACGGAGAAGATCCATCGCCTCGGCGGTTGTCTTCAGCCGCGCGGGCGGCCGAGCGTTCTCCATCAGAAGAAGCCCTGCGCCTTCTGGGCGTAGCTCACGAGCAGGTTCTTGGTCTGCTGGTAGTGATCGAGCATCATCTTGTGGTTTTCGCGACCGATACCCGACTGCTTGTAGCCGCCGAACGCGGCGTGCGCGGGGTACTGGTGGTAGGTGTTGGTCCACACTCGGCCGGCCTTGATGTCGCGGCCCGCCCGGTAGGCAACGCCGCCGTCGCGGGACCAGACGCCTGCGCCCAGTCCGTAGAGGGTGTCGTTGGCGATGTCGATGGCGTCGTCGTAGTCCTTGAACGACGTCACCGACACGACCGGTCCGAAGATCTCTTCCTGGAAGATGCGCATGTCGTTCTTGCCCGTGAAGATCGTCGGCTGCACGTAGTAACCACCGTTGAGGTCGCCGCCGAGCTGTGCGCGTTCGCCGCCGGTGACGACCTGTGCGCCCTCGCCCTTGCCGATCTCGATGTACGAGAGGATCTTCTCGAGCTGATCGTTGGACGCCTGGGCACCGATCATGGTCTCGGTGTCGAGCGGATCACCCTGCCGCACAGCCTTCGTGCGGATCGCGGCCAGTGCGAGGAACTCGTCGAAGATGTCAGCCTGGATCAACGAACGCGACGGGCAGGTGCACACCTCGCCCTGGTTCAGGGCGAACATCGTGAAGCCTTCGAGGGCCTTGTCCTGGTAGTCGTCGTTGGCCTGGAGCACGTCGGAGAAGAAGACGTTGGGGCTCTTGCCACCGAGTTCGAGCGTGACCGGGATCAGGTTCTGCGACGCGTACTGCATGATCAGGCGGCCGGTGGTGGTCTCGCCGGTGAAGGCGATCTTGGCGATGCGCGGGCTCGACGCCAGCGGCTTTCCTGCCTCCACACCGAATCCGTTGACGATGTTGAGCACGCCCGGGGGCAGGAGGTCGCCGATGATCGAGATCAGGTGCAGGATCGAGGCGGGAGTCTGCTCGGCGGGCTTGAGCACCACTGCGTTACCGGCAGCGAGCGCGGGCGCGAGCTTCCAGACGGCCATGAGAATGGGGAAGTTCCACGGAATGATCTGTCCGACGACGCCCAGCGGCTCGTGGAAGTGGTAAGCGACTGTGTCGCTGTCGATCTCGGACAGTGAGCCTTCCTGCGCACGGATGCAGCCGGCGAAGTACCGGAAGTGATCCACCGCGAGGGGGATGTCGGCGTTGAGGGTCTCGCGGATCGGCTTGCCGTTGTCCCAGGACTCGGCCAGAGCGATCGACTCGAGGTTCTCGGCGATGCGGTCGGCGATCTTGTTGAGGATCACGGCGCGTTCGGCCGCGGACGTCTTGCCCCAGGCGGGAGCGGCGGCGTGCGCGGCATCGAGGGCGAGTTCGATGTCCTCGGACGTGGAACGGGCGACCTCGCAGAAGTTCTCACCGGTGACCGGAGTCGGGTTCTCGAAGTACTGGCCCTTGACCGGTGGCACCCATTCGCCGCCGATCCAGTTGTCGTAGCGCGACTGGAACGACATGACGGAATCGGCGGTACCTGGACGGGCATAGACGGACATTGAAAATCCTCCTGATCGACACGTGCTGCACTGCTGATGCGGTGTGTGATTCAGGACACTAGGGGGTGCAACGTTGCAACTACGTTGCCGTCACTCCGACGGCACCGCCGCGACGGGTGCGTCAGACTCCGAGATCGCGGTCGAGCAGGTCGATACGTGCGCTGACCTGGCCGTAGAGTGCGGAATCGCGGCTCAGCGTGGCGCGATAGGCCTCCCATGCGATCACGTCGGATCGACCGTGAATGGAGGAGGTCCACTGGGCGAGCAACACCGGATCCCCCAGCCGCAACAGTGCAGCCTGCATACGAGACCGCAATTCTTCGCGAATCTCCTCGATGCCGGGTGCGGACGAGCCGGGCAACACCGGTCCGGTGTAGATCCGCAGAGCCGCCTCGACGTCGCCGCGGTCCAGGGCACGTCGGATGTCGCCGACATCGGAGGACAACTCGCCGACCAATCGGTACGGCCGGGATGCGAGGCCTGCGGTACCGAAAGACTTACGCAGCCGCGACATCTCTGCGCGGATGGTCACCGAATCGAGTTCCTGCTCGTCGAGCAGGACGGCGAGATGGTCCGAACTGAGCCCCTCCGGATGATCGCCGAGCAACAGGAGAATCTCGGCGTGCCGCTGTGAGAGAGGCGTTCGACCCGAGCCGCGTACCACTCCGGGCCGGCCGGATCCGAGGACCTCGAGACGAGGAGCGGTATCGCCCAACGATTTCGGTGAGTTCAACAGGTGCAGGCGTAATTCGGACTCGGCGGCTGCGACGGTGGCCCGCACCAGCGAGAGCACCTCGGGTACGGCCACCCGCGGCCCGCCGGTGATGTCGATGGCTCCGAGGATGTGGCCGCTGGTGGGGTGATGCACCGGTGCTGCCGAGCAACTCCATTCGTGGACCGATCGCGAGAAGTGCTCGGACGCGAAGATCTGCACGCTGTGATCGACGGCGAGTGCCGTTCCCGGCGCGTTGGTCCCCTTGCTCTCCTCGCTCCAGTCGACGCCCTCGGCGAAATCCATCGTCAGCGCGCGGTCCTTGGCCGAGGAATCGCCCTCGACCCACAACAGGCGGCCCTCCGCGTCCGAGATTGCGACGAGCAGACCGGTGTCGGAGGCGTCCTCGACGAGCAGTTTGCGAATCACCGGGCGGATGAGTGCCATCGGATGCCCGTTGCGGTAGCGGTCGAGGTCCGGCCCACTCAGGGCCGGTGCCTGACTACCGCCGTCCGGGTCGACACCCTTGGTTCTACTTCGCATCCACGAGTCGAGTACGACGGACCGCACCGCCGAGCCGTGTGTACGGATGTCGTCGACGAAAGATTGATGGGCACTGGACATTTGGCGCGCCAGCACAGTGACATCCTCACCGGGGCGCACTGCGACCCAGGGGTTGCCGCCACTGTCCGATCGGCTTGCCATTCGACGCTTCCTCCGTGACCTGTCCACATCGTTGTAACCCAGCTCACAGGCAAGGATACAGCCGCTGTCGACGGGTGCGACCGGGGCCGGTCCCGTCGACGACGACCGGCTACTTCTTCTTGACGGCGGAGGTGATGATGTCGTTGCTGGTGTCTCCACTCGACTTCGCTCGCTTGTCGGCGCGCTTGTCCTTGAGTGATTTGCCGGATTTCTTGGTCATCGTGTTGCGGGGCGATTTGTCCGACATGGCAGAAACCCATCTGTTGGGGAACCTGAACGGTCCCCAGACCACGAACGCTACGCCTTACGCGCCGCGATCGTGCCGATCGATCAGCGCCGCGGCCCGCTCGGCGAACATGACGGCCGTTGCGTGGGGCCCTCTGCTGGGCACTACCGGGAACGCCGAGGTGTCGATGACGTACACGCCGTCGACCCCACGCACCCGACAATGGTCGTCCAGAACCGACCCCGGATCCGATTCGGGCCCCATTCGGGCGCTCCCGGACAGGTGCAACGACGTACCGAGTGGCGCGAGCGGATCGGCGATGGCGGGAACGTCCACGGCCGACGCCATGGCCGGGGATCGGAGCAGATCCACGGCGAGTTCGACCCCGTCTCGCATCGCCCGACGGTCCTGTTCCGATTCGAGGTAGTGGTAGTTCACCGCGGGAGGAGTGAACGCGTCCGCCGTGCGCAACACGATGCGTCCTCGCGCGGTCGAACGCATCAGACCGACGCCGAACGAGTGCGGCCCCACGTCCAGTCCGGGTATCAATTCGTCGAACCGCCTCGTGTACGGCCGGATTTCCACGTCGCCCGCATGCAGCACCGCCTCGAGCGGAGACGACAACCGATCATCGGGGCAATGTTCGGGGGAACGTTTCGGAACGACGGGAACGGCGACCTCGGGGTGGTCGGAGAATCCGCGACCCACACCCGGACTGGCAACCACCATCGAGATACCCAGCGGGACAAGATTTTCGGGGTCACCGATACCCGACCGCATCAGCAGCGCGGGCGTGTGCACGGACCCGGCCGCCACGATCACGGTATCGGCTCGGACGATACTGCGCACTCCGCCGACGACGATCTCGACTCCGATCACCCTGCTGCCGTTGAACTTCAACGACACCACTGTCGTATCACCCTGAACACGAAGGTTCGTCCGGTCGGCATTCGGCAGGAGGTATGCCCGGGCCGCGCTCACCCTCAGCCCGCCCAGAACGTTCGAGGGAACAGCACCGACTCCGCCCGCCCCCGCATCGGGAGCGTTCAGGTCCTCGCGATAGCCGATCCCGGCGTTCGTCGCCGAGTCCACGAACGCGGCCGTCAGCCGATGCCAGGCCCGCGCGGGTGGTCGGGTGATCGGCATCGGCCCGTCCGATCCGTGCCATCGACGGTCGACGCCGGTACCGCCGGCGGCATCGACGTCGAGATCGGTCTCGGAACGACGAAAAGACGGCAGCACCTGATCGAACGACCAGTTCGACTGTGGCCACGCCTCGAAGTCGGCGGGGATCGCCCGGACGAAGTAGCCACCGTTGACGGCACCGGATCCACCGAGCACTCGGCCTCGCGTCACCGTGCGCGTGACGTCGCGGGTGAGTTCGGCGGTGTAGCGGCTCACCCACCGGCTGTCCGGACCGATGGGGAGCGTCGTCGAGTCGCCCAGGCTGCGCGGAATGTCGTCGACCCCCGCAGATGCCGGCCCGGCTTCGAGCAGCAAAACTGAGCGGTCGGGATTCTCGCTCAGTCGCGCGGCGACGACACAGCCGCACGACCCACCTCCGACGACGATGACGTCGGCGTCGAGTGGACTTCCCTCGTCGTCTGCCCGGCTTTCCCGGCGCACGGGTCAGCCGTCCAGGCGGGGCTTCAACGCCTCGATGGAACGAGCCGACAGCGCACCGCTCCACAGCCCGGTTCCGTACGCGATGTCGTCGGCGCGTTTGAAGAAGATGTATCGAACCGGATCGAGCCCGCCCAGTTCACGATGCTTGTACCAATCCGAACACGCTTCTGCCACAGCCATACCGAGCGCGATCTTCCGGATACGGCTGGACAACAACACCGCGAGCAACGTGATCGGCCAATAATGTCGACACAGCGCCGAGGCAAGTTGCCACAACCCCGCCACGAAACCCTCGGCAGCGAGAACGGCCGCGATGCGGGTGGGCTGATCGAGACCGACGAACATCTTGCGCAGCCGGACGACCGTGACCCCGAAACTGGCCAGAGCGCCGAGCAATCCGATACGCGTCAGACTGGCGGCGAGCAGACACGTCACCAACGTCCACGGCGACATCGCGATCGGTGGCACCATGCCCGGATGACGCGCGGACAACGGCGTGGCACCGGTGCCGTAGAACAGTTTGCGGGCGAACCATTCGACGAAGGCGACGCGGTGCTCGTGCGCCACGTGGGCCACGGGCTCGTAGCGCAGTCGCCAGCCCGCCTCCTGCAGACGCCAGCACAGATCGACGTCCTCGGCCACGTGCATCGACTCGTCGAACCCGTGGCATTCCACCGCGGCAGACCGGCGAAGCAACATGGCGGCACTGGGTACGTACGACACCGCGCTCCCTGCGCGCACCGCCGCTTCCTTGCGTCCGAGGTCGAGCGAGGAGCGGGCGTGCTCGTAGCGGGCCAGTGCGCTGCCCTCGGGCTCCAGCGCGACGATTCGGGGTGCCACCAGGCCCACCGCCGGATCCGAGAAGTGCCCGAGCATCACCTCGAGCCAGCCCTTGCGCGGCACCACGTCCGAGTCCAGAAAAGCAACGAAATCCGTTGTAGCGCAACGTAGTCCAGTATTACGTGCGGCCGCCGGCCCGCGTGAGGTCTCGTGCCGCAGCACCGTCACGCTGCCCACGCTCCACGACACGGCAGGAACCGCCACCGGGACGTCGGATCCGTCGTCGACGATGATCACGTGCATGCCGTGCATCGCCGTGATCAGCCGCGCGAGCCCGGCCTCGTTGTTCTTCAGCGGCACCACGACGGTGACATCACTGGGCGACGGGATGGACATGGGCCGCGGGTTGCCCACCCCCGAGTCGAGCAATTTGCGCGCCACGAGGGCGGACTGCGAATCGGTCACCTCGATGAAACCGTCACCGATCATTGCCGCGGCCGTCGGTGCCAACGTGAGCATCCGCATCGGTGAACCACCGATCAGAACGCGTCCCTCGGAGAATGTGCGTACGCGTGGATCCACTCGCACCCCGAAGCCGTCAGGCAACCGACCTTCACCCATCAGGGCATCGTAAGCGGACAAACGGTCGGTGTGTCGGCCACCCGGTAAATCGGTCGGAACATACCTGCTCCCCGTTTCTGTTCGAGGCCTCGAACAGGCTTTCCGCCGGTTCTGTACCGCGATCGCTCACACGATGACGCCGTGCGGGGACGGACTCCATCTCTGCACCGCACCCAGCACGCGTTCCCGCAGTTGCTCGAAAATGAGCCGTCCCTCCTCGGCGGTGGCCCCGAGGGGATCGCCGAGCACACCGTTGGCCGTGACGGGCGCCAGGCCGCCGGCGCGCAGCTCGGGCAGTAGAGCCGCGATCTCGGTGGTGTTTCCCGGTGCCGCTTTCGTCATGTCGACCACGTCGGCCGAAAGATGCAGCAGCAGCGATGTTTCGGTGCGTCCGGCATGCGCATCCGCTCCCGGCACCGAGCACGGGAACCATACGACGTCGCGCCCCTCGTAACGCAACAGCGTCACCGCCGAGCGCAGGGTGGGACCGTTGCCGCCGTGGCCGTTGACGAAGACGATCCTCTCTGCCCACCGGCACGCGGAGCGCCCGTATTCCACCAACAGCGCCTCGAGCGCGGCGGACCCGATGGACACGGTGCCGCCGAAGCCCTCGTGCTCGCCGCTGGAACCGTACGCCACCGCGGGTGCCACGAGAGCGTTCGGAACCGTTCGCGCGACGGCGTCGGCGATGCGGGTATCGGTATCGAGAGGTAGGTGCGGCCCGTGTTGCTCGAGCGAGCCGACCGGAACCACGAGAAGCTTCGGTCCGACGATGTCCGGCCAGTACTGGGTACCGAGCGTGTCAGTGGCCATGAGTGCAGATGCTATCGGACGGAACCGAGCCGTCACGCGGACGAAACACACGGCCGATAATCTTCGATTCGTGCCACCCCGCCGTCGGTCGATATTGCTCTCGCAATTGTCCATATCGGCACCGGGTGGCCCGCAGCCGACAATTCTGGACGAGCTCCGACGCGTCATCCTGGCCGGTGACGCTCCTCCGAATACACCCATTCCGATAGACGAGGTCGCGGAATTGTTCGGCGTGAGCCGCAATCCGGTACGAGAATCCCTGAAGACTCTGATCGGCGAGGGATTGGTCGACCATCGACCAAATCTCGGCTACCGGGTGGCGCAGCTGACAGCGGCAGAACTGCGCGAAATGTACATCGTGCGTGAGGTTCTCGAAACTGCTGCACTCCCGATCGCGGTAGAACAGGCCACCGATGCCGATCGCGCGCACCTGATCGAGATCAACCGGCAGCTCGAGGCCTCGTTGACCGAGGACGACTCACGCGAGTACCACCGCCTCTCTCGCGAATTCCACCTGTCGCTGACCCGGCCGTCGCGGATGCACCGACTCCTGCACATGCTCGAATCCGCCTGGAACATCACCGAACCCGTGCAACCGATGGTGCATGTCGCCGGATCCGATCGGGTGTCACTGCACGACGACCACGCCGACATGATCGCCGCCTTCCTCGATCGCGACTCCGACGCACTGTTGCGCGCTGCCCAGCACCATCACACGCGTCTCAATTCGGTCATTTCGACATTGTCGAACGATCACGGATTGTTTGCCGATCCACCCACGGAAACGCCGGGCTGAAGATATATCGCTCACGTCACGAGGGCGCAATACTTCGCCGCTAGCTTTTCCCCATTCACTCGTTCCATTCATTGCCCGGCCGTCAGGAGCATCGATGACAGATACAGCGCACGGTCCCGCCCAATCGGGAGATCTCGTGGAAGCCGCGGGCCACCCCGTCGGTGGAGGCCTGATCAAGGACAGTTACGACCCACGGCTGACCAACGAAGACCTCGCTCCGCTGAAGAAGCAGACCTGGACCTCCTACAACCTGTTCGCTTTCTGGATGTCCGACGTGCACTCGGTGGGTGGCTACGTCACGGCAGGCAGCCTCTTCGCACTCGGGTTGGCGAGCTGGCAGGTGCTGATCTCGCTGCTCGTCGGCATCACCATCGTGTACTTCTTCTGCAACCTCGTCGCCAAGCCGAGCCAGGTCTCCGGGGTGCCCTACCCGGTCATCTGCCGCAGCGTGTTCGGCGTCCTCGGTGCCAACATCCCCGCCATCATTCGCGGTCTGATCGCCGTGGCCTGGTACGGCATCCAGACGTTCCTGGCATCGGCAGCCCTCGACATCGTGTTGATCAAGCTGTTCCCGTCACTGGCCCCGTATGCCGTCACCGCCGACTACGGCTTCGCCGGTCTGTCCCTGCTAGGTTGGGCCAGCTTCCTGTTCCTCTGGGTCGTTCAGGCAGCGGTCTTCTGGCGCGGCATGGAATCGATCCGCAAGTTCATCGACTTCTGCGGGCCCGCCGTCTACGTCGTGATGTTCATACTGTGTGGCTACCTGATCTGGAAAGCAGGCTGGGGCGCAATCGATCTCAACCTCCAAGATGTCGAGCACACGGGTCTGAGTTCGATTCCGGTGATGCTCGGAGCCATCGCCCTCGTGGTCTCGTACTTCTCCGGCCCCATGCTCAACTTCGGCGACTTCTCCCGCTACGGCAAGTCCTACTCCGCGGTGAAGAAGGGCAACTTCCTCGGCCTCCCGGTCAACTTCCTGGTCTTCTCCATCCTGGTGGTCGTCACGGCGTCGTTGACGCTTCCGGTGTTCGGTGAGCTGATCACCGACCCGGTCGAGACCGTCGCTCGAATCGACAGCACGTTCGCCATCGTTCTCGGTGCACTGACATTCACGATCGCCACCATCGGCATCAACATCGTCGCGAACTTCATCTCCCCCGCGTTCGACTTCTCCAACGTCAGCCCGCAGCGCATCAGCTGGCGCGCAGGCGGAATGATCGCCGCCATCGGCTCGGTGCTGATCACCCCGTGGAACCTGTACAACAACCCCGACGTCATCCACCTGACCCTCGAAACTCTGGGCGCATTCATCGGACCACTGTTCGGCATTCTGATCGCCGACTACTACCTCGTCCGCAAGCAGAAGGTCGTCGTCGACGAGCTGTTCTCGATGTCGACGACGGGTCTGTACTGGTACTCCAAGGGATACAACCCGGCTGCGGTGTACTCCACCATCGTCGGCGCGCTGGTGGCTATGTTCACCGTGCTGTTCAACGGAGCCATCGACGGCATGCAGATCGCCGGAATGTCGACGGCGTCCAAGTACAGCTGGTTCATCGGGTGCGGCATCGGATTCGCGATGTACTTCTACCTCGCAACGCGGACCAAGCTGGCCGTCACCAACTTCGACACTCCAGTGAAAGCATAGGATCTCGCACGTGCTCATCAAGGTCATCAATCCGAACACCACGAGTTCGATGACCGCAACGATCGGTGACTGTGCCCGGGCCGTAGTCGGCCCGGGCACGGTCGTCGATGCGGTCAGCCCATCCATGGGACCGGTGTCGATCGAAAGCCACGTCGACGAAGCCCTCAGTGTCCCAGGCATTCTCGCCGAGATCGCCCGCGGCGAGGCCGCCGGGGTCGACGGCTACGTCATCGCCTGTTTCGGCGACCCCGGCATCGACGCGGCCCGCGAGCTCGCATCGGGGCCCGTCATCGGGATCGCGGAAGCGGCCATGCATGCCGCGAGTTTTCTCGGCCGCGGTTTCAGCGTCGTCACCACGCTCGCGCGCACGATCGGACGGGCACAGGATTTGGCCGACCATTACGGCTTCGGACGGCAGTGCCTCGGCATCCATGCGTGCGACCTGCCCGTCCTCGATCTCGAAACCGACCCCGACGCTCGCAAGATCGTCACCGAGGCCTGCCGCATCGCGGTAGAGACGGACGGTAGTGATGCCGTGGTCCTCGGCTGCGCGGGTATGGCCGATCTCTGCCGACACATCTCGTCCGAAATCGGAGTGCCCGTCGTCGACGGGGTCGCAGCGGGAACGTTGTTCGTGCAATCCCTCGTCACCCTGGGACTCGGGACCGGTAAGCGTGGAGAGTTCGCACCTCCGCCGCCCAAGCTGTACACCGGCATGCTCGACGGATTCAGCAGGGCCTGAGCGTCAGCTGCGCTGGGCTGTCGATCGAATCAGCTCCTCGGTTCCGTATCCCGGACTCCGATCGGCGTCGGATATTCCAAACCGGGGAGCTGATTCGCACGGGTGAAGTCATGCGGTGCAACGACGTCGGTCGGTTCGAGGGTGTGCACCGACGAGTGTCCGAGGCCGAGGACCGCCGAATCCAAGCCACCGCGCAGAATGTCGAGCACGTTCTCTACTCCGGCCTGACCGTTCGCGGCCAGACCCCACAGATACGCCCGCCCGATCAGCACCGCCCGAGCACCCAACGCCAGTGCTTTCGCCACGTCACTGCCCCGCCGAATCCCGCCGTCGAGGGTGACCTCCACCTGATCGCCCACCGCCTCGGCAATCGCCGGCAACACCCTGATCGACGCCGGCGAACCGTCGAGATTGTTGCCCCCGTGATTGGACACCGACACCGCCGTGACGCCGGCATCGACAGCCCGCAACGCATCGTCGCCCCGCGACACACCTTTGAGCATGAACGGACCGTCCCACTGCTGACGTAGCCAGGCGATGTCCTCCCATGACGGCAGCGGGGTGGACATCCACTCCCGATACGCGGCGAAGAACGTCGGCGCCGATTTCCCGGGCGCAGCAAGATTCGGTGCCGTCAAATCCGGAAATGTCCCCGACCGCGCCCACTGCGCCAGCCACCGTGGACGGGCCAAGACTTCGGGTGCCAACCGGAATATTGCCCTGGCGTCGAGGCGTTCCGGTATCACCGGACTCCCCCAATCGCGGCCCTCCGAGAACGACCAATCCATCGTCACGATCAGCCCGACCGCCCCCGCAGCACGTGCACGATCGAGCATGTGCGCCAACAACTGCCGCGAACCCACCCAATGCACCTGAAAGAACGTCTGCGGATTCGCTGCGACGACCTCCTCGATCGGCTTGCTCGCGAACAACGACAAACCCATCGACACACCGCGCGCCGCCGCAGCCCTCGCGACCGCGACCTCACCGTCGGGGTGCACGGCTTGCACACCCGTCGGGGAGATCATCACCGGGAATGACAGCGGTTGCCCCATCAGTGTCGTCGACAACTCCCGCGAATCCGACAGGTCGGCCACGTGTGGGGCGAACCCGAGCTCGGTGAAGGCAGCGGTGTTGTCGCCCGCCGTCAGACCACGTTCGGACCCCGCCATCAGTGCCGAATACACCGATGCCGGAAGTCGCTTACGCGCTCGCCGTTGCGCTTCGGCGACAGTCTCGAACCAGTCGGTCACACACCCAGCTTCCGGTCGAATCCGGCGGGCATCACCACATCCGACGGTGACAGATCGTGCACCGAGGTGTGCCCGAGTCCCAACACCGCGGAATCGACTCCCCCACGCAGGATGTCGAGCACGTTCTCCACCCCGGCCTGACCGCCGGCCGACAGACCCCACAGGTACGCCCGACCGATCAACACCGCCCGAGCACCCAACGCCAAGGCCTTCACCACATCACTACCCCGCCTGATACCACCGTCGAGGGTGATCTCGACCTGATCACCGACCGCCTCCGCGATCGCCGGCAACGCCCGAATCGGAGCCGGCGTCCCATCGAGATTGTTACCACCATGATTGGACACCGAAATCGCCGTAACACCGGCATCGACAGCCCGCTTCGCATCATCGACCCGCATCACACCCTTGAGCATGAACGGCCCACCCCACTGCTCACGCAACCACGCCACGTCCTCCCACGTCGGCAACGGAGTCCCCATCCACTCCCCATACGCCCCGAAGAACGTCGGAGCCGGACCACCGGTCGGTGGGGTCAGGTTCGGGGTCGTCAAATCCGGGATCTTGCCGGTCTTCGCGAACTCCCACAACCACTTCGGACGCATGACACCCTCCGGAGCGAACTGAACCATCGCCTTGAGGTCCATCTTCTCCGGAATCGACGGGCTACCCCAGTCGCGGCCGTTGGAGAACGACCAATCCAACGTCATGATCAACCCCACCGCCCCCGCCGCACGAGCCCGCTCCATCCGCTGCAACAAGATCTCCCGCGAACCGACCCAGTACATCTGGAAGAACGTCTGCGGATTCGCCGCCGCGACCTCCTCCACGGACTTACTCGCGAACGAGGACAATCCGATCGGAATACCCCGCGCCGCAGCAGCTCTCGCCACCGCAACCTCACCGTCGGGGTGCACGGCCTGCACACCCGTCGGGGAAATCATCACCGGAAACGACAGCGGCTGCCCCATCACCGTCGTCGACAAGTCCCGCTTGTCCGACAACCCCGCCACATGCGGAGCGAAACCCAACTCGCCGAACGCCGACATGTTGTCGTCGACCGTGATGCCGCGTTCGGAGCCGGCCACCAGCGCGGCATACACCGACTTCGGTAGACGCTTCTTCGCCCGCCGCTGCGCCTCGGCAACGGTCTCGAACCACGCACTCTTCGCCATCACTACGCTTCCTGTTCCATTCCCGCGAGCGGATTTTCGTCGCAGATCTTCGTCGGTGGACGCATCATCAACGTCAACGGCACCGACTTACGTGGAGTCTTACGCTGACCGGTACGCGAATGATCGACACTCGACTTCGGGATCTCCCCCGCCGCCGCCAACGCCATCTCACCGTTGCCGATCACGCATTCGGGATCCGGGCCATCCATCGGCAGACCGGTGAAGAACTTCGCCGCCATGCACCCACCCCGGCACGCATCGAAATGAGCACACTTGGTGCACGCACCCGAGGTCTGCGGTGAGCGCAACTCCTGGAACAACTCCGAGGTCTGCCAGACGGTTTGGAATCCGCCCATACCGTCCTTGGCGTCTCGGACGATGTTGCCGGCGAGGAAGTTCTCGTGAATGGCGAACGGGCACGCATAGACATCACCGATCGGATCGATCAGACACACCACCCGCCCCGCACCACACAGGTTCAACCCCGGCAGAGCGTCACCGAACGCCGAGAGGTGGAAGAACGAATCCCCCGTCAACACACCCTCACCGTTCGCAACGAGCCAGTTGTACAGCTCGCGCTGCTGACCCGCCGTGGGATGCAGATCGTCCCAGACATCCGCACCGCGACCCGACGGCCGCAACCGCGTGATACGCAGTGTCGCAGCGTATTTGTCGGCCAGAGCCTTGAAGTCGTCGAGCTGGCTCACGTTGTGCCGGGTGACGACGACGGAGATCTTCGCATCCCGGAACCCGGCCTCCTTCAGATTCTCCAACGCCCGGCACGCCATATCGAACGACCCCGGACCACGCACCGCGTCGTTGACCTCCGCCGTCGCCCCGTCGATGGAAATCTGCACATCGACGTAATCCGACGCCGCGAGACGCGCGGCGACTTGTCTGTCGATCTTGACCCCGTTGGTGGAGAACTTCACCCCCACCTGATGCGCCGTCGCATAGTCGACGAGTTCCCAGAAGTCCGACCGGACCGTCGGCTCACCGCCACCGATGTTGACGTAGAACACCTGCATCTTCTGCAACTCGTCGATGATCGACTTGCACTGCTCGGTACTCAGTTCGCGCGGGTCACGACGACCCGACGACGACAGACAATGCACACACGACAGATTGCAGGCGTAGGTCAACTCCCACGTCAAACAAATCGGAGCATCGAGACCGAGCTCGAACTGATCGACCAATCTCCCTACCGGAGCTGGTCTTTCGAGGGTGGAAGTCATAGGGGCCGTCCTCTTCTACGAATGGGTCAGGTTCTACGGGCGAGTGATCATGTTCGAGTCCGCCAACGTCTCGAGCGCTCTCACGTAGGGAGCCGATGCCGAATCGCTGATCCCTGCGGCCGCGATCGCCGACCGCATATCCCGGTGGTCGGGAAGGGACTCGATGATCGCCACGATCGTGCGGTTCTTCAGAAACGACAGCTTGCGGGTCCCGAAGTGGTACAGCAACGCCCCGAACGACTCCGGGCGCAACGCCACCTGCGGATGCAACACCCACCGCACGTCCAGATCGAGCGCGTCCTGCACAGCAGTAGTCATGATCAGTACACGCCGCACATACCGTCGATCGAGACTTCCTCCACCAACGACTCCTCCACCAGATCGGACTCGACAACCGACGTACCGACCACAGCGTTCTCACTCTTCTTCGACATCTGATTCCTCCTACGAAATCTGTTCGGCCACAATCCGATCGACTGTGTTCAGGATCACCACGCTAACGGCCATCGAGGTTTCCGACGGGTCATGGCGCAGGAACTGGTCGGCCGTCGCGATCAACCGTCCAGATGGGTAGGTACCGGCCCGTCCGGCCTGCGGGGTGAGCGGCGTCCGAGCGGACCGACCAGCGGTCGATGCGCCTTGTGGCGCACTTCGCTGTGGAACGCTCACCGGAACGGACGATCGCTGCAGAAACGACAGAAGAAGACTTTCATGACCGAGATCGATGCATTGGCCCCCGGACCCGACGGGGTGTGGGCTCATGAGAACGTCGTCGTCCGGCACACTCCCGGGCTTCGATTCGACGCCGTGCGTGCAGGATCGACGGTCCAGGTGAACCACTGCCTCGCTGCGCACGAGATCGGCGAATGCCTCGTTCCGCTCATCACCGAACAGGCGCGCCACATCGGGCTGTCCCAGAGCGAGTTCGAGCACGTACTGGTCGGCATCGTGCGCACCACTATCGCCGATCCGGTCGAGGCATGGACGACGTACTACCGAAACTCGTTGGATGACCTCCTCTCCGGTCGCGCAGAGTTCGCTCCTGTGCACGAGCGTGCCGCCGCGGCGGTCCGCGGTTCGGTACTCGATCTGGGTTCGTGCTTCGGCTTCTTCCCGTTGCGGCTGGCTATGCAGGGTTGTTCGGTCACCGCGACCGACCAGTCAGCGGGAACCATGGATTTGCTCGCGACTGTCGCTCCGCACCTCGGCGCGAGACTCGACACGGCAGTGTTCGATGCAGCCCGAATCCCGTTCGACGACAACAGTGTCGATACCGTGACCGCTCTGCACCTGCTCGAACACGTCGATGCCGAAACGGGCTCTGCCATCGTCGCGGAGGCACTCCGGGTGGCGCGCTGCCGCGTCGTCATCGCGGTACCGTTCGAGACCGAGACCACCGTCTGCCACGGACACATCCGCACGTTCGACGAGACGGCGCTGGCCGAGCTGGGACTATCGACGGGGCAGCCCTTCGAGACCTCGACCTACCACGGCGGTTGGCTCGTGATCGACAAGACGACGGCACCACAACTCGTTTGAACAGTCTCGATACTCCAGGCATGGGATCCGCGGGGGTACTAGAACGGTGGTGCTGTGTCGGCTTCCTCGTCGCTCGGTTCGGGTGTCGGGTTGTCGGGTGGTTCGGCGTAGGCGATGATGCCGGATCGTCTGGGTTGGGTGGGGATGTGTAGCCGGCGGTTTTGACGCTGTGGTGGTATTCGCAGAGGCATTGGAAGTTGTTGACGGTGGTCCAGCCGCCGAGTGGATTGGCGTGGTCGAACGGGATTACGTGGTCGATTTGGCAGCGTGCCGCGGGTCGGTGGCAGCCGGGGAAGCGGCAGTGGCGGTCATACGTACCGGCCCGGTCTCGATGCCGTACGTGAATCGAAGGTCCACGCGGGATATTGCCCTGTTGCCTGTGGGAGTGAGTCGCATGGGGGAACGACGACCATTCCGTTCGCGGCTGCCAATGCTCTCATCGAATGTGACTGCGTGACCTCGGCATCCGCGCCGTCGATGAATCCCAACAGAACCCGAGGTGTGCTCGACGCCGAGGTCACGTCGCCGCGGACCCGCACAGTTCTCACCGTTCGCTCCGCCGCCGGATCCTGCAGAGCGGATGCCACGACCGGCCGGACGAACAGTTCGTACGAGATCAGCGCACTCACCGGATTTCCGGGCAGGCAGATGATCGGTATTTCATCGAATCGTCCGCAGCCTTGCGGTTTTCCCGGCCTGACCGCAACCGAGGCGAAGGTGACGTCGTGATCCGCCAGCGCAAGCCGGACGACTTCCTCGGTTCCTGCGCTGATTCCGCCGGTCGTGACGATGACGTCGGCTACCGCAGCGCAGCGGGCAAGGGCCGCTCTGCACGCCTCCACATCGTCGGATACCGCCGATTCGAGGTGCACATCGACACCACACCGCAGCAGATCGGCTGCGATCATCGGAGAGTTGGCGTCGAAACACTCGCCGAGCGTCGGAGTTTCTTCAGCACAGCGGATTTCGGATCCGGTGGACAACACAGCCACGGTCAATGCCGAACCGATCCTGACAAGCGTTCGTCCGAGTGCCGCAAGCAGTCCGACCTGAGCGGGAGTCAGCACCGTACCGGCCCTGATGGCCACGTCACCGGCATCGAAATCCGAAGCACGACGGCGGATGTTGCTCTTGGAAGCACTCGAACAGATGGTCACCGTATCGGAACCGAACGACGTCACGAATCCGCTGGTCTGTTCGACAGGCACCACCAGATCGGCCCCTCGCGGAAGTACTGCACCGGTCATGATTTGTACGCACTCACCCGGTGCCACGCTCAGCTCGGTACTCGACCGTCCGGCAACGCTACGCGCCGAGACGGTCAGTGTGGCCGGCAGTCGTCGGGAACCGATCACATCGGTACGGCGCACAGCGAACCCGTCGACTGCAGAATTGTCGAACGCCGGCAGAACGCGCTCGGCAACGACATCCTCGGCGAGAACTGCGCCGACCGCAGATCCGATGGGTACCGCCCGCACTCGGGCTGCCAATCCGAGATCTGCTATGGCACAACGGTGTTCGTCGACCGAACGGGTAACCGAGTTTACGGTCCGCCTCATCCGCCGATGTAGGACATCTCGATCCGCTCGCCGGCCGGGGTGTCCCCCGATCCCGCTCGCAGTTCGGAGTATCGATCGTCACGGCTGTTCCAGAGCGCCGACAACCGCGCCACGAGAGCATCCTGCGATGCCCCCGAACGCAGCAGCGCGCGCAGATCGGTTCCCGCTGAAGCGAACAGGCACGTGTACACCTGCCCGTCCGCCGACAGCCTGGCCCGAGTACAGCTGCCGCAGAACGGTTTCGACACCGAACCGATCACCCCGATTTCTCCGCTCCCGTCGCGATACCGATAGCGCGTCGCGACCTCGCCTTCGTACATCGACTCGATCCGCTCGAGCGGATGGGCTGCCCCGATGATGTCGACAATCGAGTCGAAGTCCATCACCTGCGCCATTTCCCACCGGTTCGTCGCCCCTACATCCATGTACTCGATGAACCGCACGACGATGCCGGTCCCTCGGAACCGTTCGGCAAGGTCGAGAATCGAATCACCGTTCACGCCCCGTCGCACCACCACATTCACCTTGACGGGTGACATCCCGGCGCGAACTGCCGCGTCGATGCCGTCGAGCACGGTCCGGACGGGTACGCGCGTGTCGCTCATCCGCGCGAACGTCGTCGGGTCGATCGAATCCAGGCTGACGGTGACGCGCTTCAGACCGGCCGCGTACAACGATGCGGCGTGGGCTGCGAGCAACGACCCGTTCGTGGTCATCGCAAGATCGACGCCGTCGATGGCGCTCAATCGTTCGATCAGCGTGGCGATTCCAGCCCGCAGCAACGGTTCACCACCCGTCAGACGGATCTTCCGGATGCCGATCGTGGCCGCGGCCCGCGCCACTCTCTCGATCTCGCCGAAGGACAGCAGCCTGCCGGTGTCGAGGAATCGGTGATCGGGACCGAACTCTGCCCGGGGCATGCAGTAGACACAGCGAAAGTTGCACCGGTCGGTGACCGAAATACGGAGATCCCGAAGTGCCCGCCCCCGAGTGTCCACCGTCCCCGAATCGAGGTCGGTCGGATGCGTGCGCACTGCTCGAACGGGATCAACCACGGAGTAGTCCTTTCACTCGGTCGAACACCAGAATCGCGGACGGCAGTGCCTCACACTTGACCGCGCGCGCCCGGTAGTTGACGTGCAGCGACCAGCGCACGACCCTGCCTCACGACTTTCCGGCAAAGTTACGAACAGTGAATCAACCGGAAACATTGCGGGTTAATCTCGAAGAAAGCTCCTGCATCGCCGTGAGCGTCTACGACAAGGGGTCCCCATGCTGTCTCGATCCGGATTTTCCATTCCGACTCGAACGACCAGCCGCGGCGACTGGTCCGACATGTTGAACGAGCACTTCGTCGCCCTGGACGTAGCCGACGTGGCGGACAGCCGATTCACCGGAGCCGTCCGATCGATGTCTCTCGCGCACCTGCAGGTGTCGACTGTCCAATCGACGACTCAACGCATCGCGCGAACCGACTCGCTCATCGAGAAGGACCGAATCGAATACGTTCAGATCGGTATGATCCGTCGAGGCCGCGCGATCGTGGTGCAGGACGGACGCGAATGCGTGCTCTCCCGCGGCGACTTCGCCATCTACGACACGTCTCGTCCCTTCGACTGGATCATCGACGGTCACCCCGACGATGATCAATGGGAGCTCGAAGTATTCACCTGGCCCCGTCACATGCTGCGACTCGACGAGCGTGAATCCAGCGACCTGACGGCCATGGCATTCGACGGCTCGGCCGGTTTCAGCGGCCTCCTCAGCCGATTTCTGCACGACCTGGGGTCGACCCGGTCGACGCTGGGTAACGCGGGCGCGCAGGCCATCGCAGACGAGGTCGGAGATCTGGTCAGCGTCATCGCGAGGAACACCACCAACAGCCCGGCGCTGGACTCCCCCGGCACCGCCCTGGTTCGGACGGCGCAGCGCTACATCGACGAGCACCTCGCAGACTCGGATCTATCGCCGAGCACGGTCGCGTCGGCCATGCTCGTCTCCACTCGCCAACTGCACCGTCTGTTCGCGGCCAGTGGCACCACGGTGGCGCGCAGCATTCGGGTCAAACGGCTCGAGCGCTGCCGACGCGAGATCATCGCCAGCGTCGCGGTGAACCGCTCGCTCGGCCAGATCAGTCGGCGATGGGGTTTCGCGGACTCCGCGGTGTTCAGCCGCGCCTTTCGCGAGCAGTACGGGATGAGCCCGCGTCAGTACCGCGCGGCCGCGTGCGCGCAGTCCGACGACCCGCGAGCGGTCACTCGCCCGATGTGGCCGAGCGACCGTGAGCAGCCCGAGGTCGGCACTGCTCACGGTCCTCGTCGGTGAAACTGAGCTCCTACGGGTCTCTCGTCAGTGGAGCGAGTCACTCGAGTGGCCGGGCACGATCGCTGCCGAACCGTCGACCAGCGGGGCGATGTGATTCACCGCTGTCGCGGCCTCGGCGAACCCGACTGCGATCAACTTGACCTTGTCTTCGTGTCCGGCGACGTCGCCCGCCGCGAAGACTCGCCTTCGGCTGGTGCGCATCGTCCGTCCGACGGCGATATCGCGCTGGTACTTGTCCAGTCCCCACGTGGCGATGGGGCCGAGTGCGGCCTTGAACCCCAGTGCGGCAACAACACTCGATACCTCGAGCTGTCGACGGTCGACTCCGGTGCCGTCGACGATCGTCACCGATTCGACGGAGTCCACGCCCAGGATTTCCTCCACCTCGAACGGCGTGAGGACATCGACACCGGACCGCTCCAGCAAACCGAGGCTGTGAGCGTGGGCCCGAAAGTCGTTGCGCCGGTGCACCAGTACCACCGATTTCGCGATCGGCTCCAGGCTCAACGCCCAGTCGACTGCCGAGTCTCCGCCGCCGACGATCATCACCCGTTCGCCGGCGAGATCATCGAGTTTCGGCACGAAATACCGTAGGCCTCGGTCGTGGAACTCGGCTCCGGCCGGCAATGGCCTCGGCGTGAACTTACCGATACCTGCGGCCACGAGAACGGCCTTGCCGACGACGGTCTCTCCCTTGTCCGTCGTGACCCGCACGAAGTTCTCGGATTCTTCGAGTTCGGTCGCCACGTGCCCCATGAGGTACGTCGGCTTCGCCTGATCCGCCTGTTCGACCAATGCGTCGACCAGATGTTGCGCCTTGATCGCCGGAAACCCGGCGACGTCGAATATCTTCTTCTCGGGGTACAGGGCCGCCAATTGCCCGCCCGGATGGGGCAGAGCGTCGATCACGGTGACCGTCATGCCCCGGAAACCCGCGTAGTACGCACCGTACAGCCCGGCAGGTCCGGCACCGACGATGATCAGATCACTCTCGGAAACCGTTGCGGCACTCACTTCTTCGCCACTTCGTCGATCGAGGGATGGTCGTGCCCAACCGGGCCGAGATCTTCCGCACCGCCGGAAGCATCTGCGTCCTCACAGAATTCGACGGCGATGTCGACGAATTGCTTCTGTTCCTCCGGGATCTTGTGCTCCCAGAAGATGGCGTCGTTGGGACAGGCGGGCATGCACTTGCCGCAGTCGACGCACTCGTCGGGATTGATGTACATCATCCGAGCGCCCTCGTAGATGCAGTCGACGGGGCACTCCTCGGTGCATGCCTTGTCGAGTAGGTCGATGCACGCTTCGGTCACGACGTAGGCCATATCGAAATCCTCATGTTCGTAGTAGGAGAAAGAGTTGTCAGGCGTCGAGCGCGGCGACCTCGACGAGGGTGTCGGAGAAGGTCGGAGCGTTCCCGAGGTCGGCGAACACCGTCGGATTGAGCGACGCCGGGGTCGACAGCGACAGCATGTTCTTGCGCCATGCACCCATCGCACAGACGGTGACACCCTGCATGACCGACTTGTCGAGTTTGGCAACGACGGTGAATTCGCCGCGATCGTTGAAGACTCGCACCACGTCACCCGAAGCGATTCCCCGCCGTTCGCCGTCGACAGGGTTGACCAGCAGCGTCGGCTCCTTCTGCACTTTGCGGTGCATGTCGAGATTCCCGAAGCTCGAATTCAGGTACGCGTGTGACTTGGGCGTGAGCAGATTGAGTGGATACTTCTCTGCCAGTCCGGGATTGGTCCTCGACGACTCGCGCGGCGGGATGTAGTGCGGGAGCGGATCCACCGGTTGTCCCGGCTGGTGATCGTTCGATCCCTGCCGGAACAGCGGCAGCACGAAGTTGCCGCCCGCCGCCGCCGAGGACAGAAACTCCGTTTTGCCGGACGGCGTCCGGAAATTGCCCTCTGCGTGCGGTGCGTACTCGTCGGGACCGGGAAGGTTGAGTCGCTGCCACCCGAGCTTCTTGAGCGAGTCGATCGTGATGCCCTCCATTGCCGGGGCATTCCAGTCGTAGGAGAGGGCGAGGAGTTCCTCATCGGTTCGGGAGAACACCGGTTCGGTGAAGCCCATCGCGGCGGCCAATCGGCGAAACATCTCGGTATTGGGGACGGCCTCCCCGAGGGGCTCGATCGACCGGTTGTTGTACGTGACGAACAGGTGGCCCCAGGAAAAGTTGATGTCGTCCTGTTCCAGCTGTGTCGTGGCGGGCAAGATGATATCGGCGTAATCGGCTGTGTCGGTGATGAAGTGGTCGCTGACGACTGTGAACAGATCCTCTCGGCTGAGCCCGTCGATCATGCGCTTCTGATCGGGACACACCACCACCGGGTTGGAGTTGTACACCATCAATCCCTTGAGGGGCGTATCCAAATTCAACCCGCCGGTCAGCGCCTCACCCAGCTGATACAGATTGATGACGCGTGTACCCGGAGTCTGCAGATCCGTCTGCAGAAACTCGGGCCAGTTCACCGGAAACGCCCACAGCGGCAGCTGCAGGATGCCGCCGCCGGGCTTACGCCATGCTCCCACCAACGACGGTAGACAGGAGATGGCTCGGACGCTCTGCCCGCCACCGGCACTGCGCTCGATGGCGACGCCGATCCGAATGACGGAGGGCTGACTCTGTGCGTATTCCCTTGCGAGCGTGTAGATGTCCTCGACGGGAATGCCCGTCTCCTCGGACGCCCATTGCGGGGTGTACTGCTGCACCCGCTCGGCCAATTCGTCGAAACCGATGGTGAAGCGTTCGATGTAGTCCGCGTCGGTCAATCCCTCGTCGATGATCACATGCATCATCGCCAGGGCGAGAGCGCCGTCGGTGCCCGGACGAATGGGGATGTACCAGCTCGCGGCCTTGGCGGTTCTGGTCTTGATCGGATCGATCACCACCACCTTGGCCCCGCGTTTCTTCGCCTCGGCTATGTACGGCCACAGGTGCAGGTTGGTGCTCATGATGTTCGACGCCCAGATCAGAATGAACTTGGAGTGGACGAAACTCTCGGGGTCGACGCCTGCCGTGTCGCCCACCGTCATCGCGTACGCGGTGCACGAGCCGGCATCGCAGTAGGTGCGCTCGGCAACCGTCGCCCCGAGTCGATTGAAGAACGCATCCCCCACGTTCAGACCCTGCGTGATTCCCTGGGTGCCGAGGTAGTTGCACGGCATGATCGCCTCGGGGCCGAATTCCTCGGCGATGGCGGTGAATTTCTCGGCGATGGTCGCGACCGCCTCGTCCCACGAGATTCTCTCGAAGCGGCCCGAGCCTTTCGGTCCGGATCGCTTGAGCGGGTACAGCACTCGTTCCGGGCTGTAAACCTTGTCGAGATAGTTGTCCACTTTCACGCAGAGGCCACCGTTGGTGTACGGGTTCGTTTTGCTACCGCTGACGCTTGTCGCCACTCCGTCCTCGACGGTCACCACCATCGAGCACGAATCCGGACAGTCCTGCCCGCAGGCCCCCAGAACGGTGAGCTCCGTCGGGCGGTCGGCAGGAGCGTCGTGTGGCCGCGTGTCGTCCTGAACAGTCGTCATGGGTGCTCCTCGGCGTGGATATCACTGGTATGTGTAATCCGTAGCCTGCACCGCGAAGACGCTCCCGACAGGACGCCGAGTGCCGTCTACTTTGCACTCTGCGCCCGAAGGCTCACCGCTCAGATCAATCCCTGTTTACTCGCGGCGTAGACGGCCTCGGCGCGTCGAGACACCGCGAGCTTGCGCATGATGTTGCTGACGTGGAATTTGACCGTGGTCGCCGAGATGAACAGCCGACTTCCGATCATGTTGTTGGACAGCCCAGTCGCCAGTAGCCGGAGCACTTCGAGCTCCCTCTCGGTCAGCCGCTCGATGCTGCTCGGTGTGCCGTTGAGGGAACGCACGACCGCCGACGCGCTCCGGGAATCGAACGCGCTCTCCCCGCGCGACACCGCGCGGATCGCACGAACCAACTCTGTGGTGTCGACGTCCTTGACCACGTATCCCCGGGCACCGGCATGAACGGCCTCCACCACCAGACGATCGTCGAGAAACGTCGTCAGGACGAGCAGACCGATCCCGTTGTGCGCCTTCGACAACTGCGCACACAGGGCAAGACCCTCGTAATCGGAGCTGGCAGAGAGCTTGAGGTCCATCAGCACGATGTCGGGTTCGACCCGAGCGACGACGGCCAACCCCTCCTCTCGGGTCGACGCCTCACCCACGATCGTCAGATCCGATTCACGCTCGAGCACCGAACGCAACCCGTCGCGCAGGATCGCGTGGTCGTCGACCAGGACGATGCGAACGGTGGGCGGTGCCGCCTGAGGCGAACCGTCTCGTACCGCTGTGACGCTCATGCTGTGCCCTTCGTGGAATTCGGGTCGAGCGGTATACGCACTGCCACTCGCACGCCCCCGGTGCGGGCACGGCGGATCTCGAAGACCCCGCCGTGTTCGCGGGCGCGCGCCGCCATGTTCGCCAACCCGCGGTGGCGGCCGTCGACGTCGGTGGACTCGGCCATGTGCAGCATCATGCGCAAGTGCGCCGGATCGCCGTCACCGTCATCGGCAATCGACAGCTGTACCTGATCGAGCGAATAGCTCAATCGAAGAATGGCCCGGGATGCATGACCGTGCACTGCAGTGTTGAACAACGCCTCTCCGGCGATGCGGAGCAAAGCATGCTCGCATTCGCTGCTCAACTCGACGGGAGTTCCCTCCACCCGCAGCGAGACCTGCAACTCGTCGGGCATGTGGACCACCGAAAGCTGTTCGAGCATTTCGGGAAGCGACGTTCGGTCGGCGTCCTGAGGGTGATTGAGCGCGTAGATCGCCGACCGCAGCTGATCCACTGCCCGACGCGTCAGATCCTTGGCCAGATCCAGCCTGTCACTGCGCTCTTCCGCCGAGATGTCGCTGCGACATACCTCGATCTGCATACCGGCCGACAACACGGCCTGGGTCACGCTGTCGTGCAGTTCGCGCGCGATGCGATGGCGTTCGTCGTCGAGCACCTGATGCCGATGTGCGGCACCCAATTGTCTTTGTGTCAGCAGGAGTTCGGCATTGCGGGCGGCGAGGTCGGCCGCTGTTCGATTCGCCTCGGCGTAGGCATTCTCGGTGCGCTCGAGGAGTTGTCTTCGGCTCTGGAACAGAGCCGAATTCTGCAGGGCCACCGCAGTTTGGCTGGCCAGGATGCTGAGCACCGCGGCGTCGGTGGCGTCCAGCACACGTTGCTCACCGGTCCACGCTGCAAAAGCGCCCACGACACCCCCGTCGTACGCGATCGGCACGAAGGCGTGATGGGCGGAGATCACCGGGGTCAGCCCGTCGCCGCACGTCGACTGTCGGATCGACTCGAGGCAGTCGACGACGTCGTCCGGCAACGGTGGCCCTTCGACGTTGTCGACCAGAAACGGTGTGGCGTCGGGTCCGAGTACCAATCTGCGAGGACCGGCGTCGGGGAACGCCCCGTCGGCGAGAGCGAACACGACCCAGCGCGCACTCAGATGGGCTCGTGCGGCCTCGGCCACAGCGCACACCAGCGTTTCCGGACCGTCGACCGTGCGCACCAGTGCTCGCGAGATCAGTTCCAGCGCATAGACAACGCGTTCCAAACGTTCTGCCGCGCCGCGATACTGGGGGTAGAACGTGTTCTTGCCCGAACGCAGTCCCGTCAGCAACGAGAGGTCGGGTCCGGTTGTCACAGTGCGGTCCTGAACAGATCGACCATCTCGCGGTGCGTGGCCGAGCGCGGGTTGGTGGACATGCAGGCATCGCGTAATGCGTTGGTGGCCAACACATCGAGATCGGACTCGCTGACGCCGATCTCGGCCAGGCCGGCGGGAACACCGACCTGACGAGCGAGGCGGTCCACTCGATCGGCCACGGCCATGGCGGCCTCCTCCGGCCTGGCCCTGCCCTCGGGTAGCCCGAGACTCGTCGCGATGGCCACGTACGGCAACGGATCCTCGGCAGCGTTGAAACGAATGACGTGTGGCAGCAGCACGCCGTTGATCACGCCGTGCGGGAGATCGAGCAGCCCGCCCACCTGGTGGCTCATCGCGTGCGTTGCACCGAGTATCGCGTTCGTGAATGCCAGGCCGGCTTCCAGACTCGCCTGCGCCATCGACCCTCGTGCAACCATGTCGGTCGGCTCGTCGATGGTGCGAGCCAACTGTGACATCACCATGGTGATGGCTCGGAGCGCATGATGGTCGGTGAGCTGGTTGTGGCCCAACGACACGAATGCCTCTATCCCGTGCGTCAGGGCATCCAAACCGGTTGCGGCGTTCAGCCATTCGGGCATCGTGGTGAGCAACATCGGGTCGATCACCGTGATGTCCGGGACCAGGGCTCGGCCGAGAATGGTGATCTTCGTCGAGCGTGCGGTATCGGTGACGATGCAGAACTGCGAGACGTCGGCGCCGGTGCCGGATGTCGTGGGCACCATCACCAGAGGCGGGATCGGCCGGGTGGCCCGATCCACCCCCTCGTAGTCGAGGATTCGACCGCCGTTGCCGGCGAGGACGGCAATCCCTTTCGCCGCATCCATCACCGACCCTCCGCCGATCGCCACCAACACGTCGCAGCCGAAGTCCGCGTAGTAACCGTGGCCGGCCTCGATTTCGACGTCCTTGGGATTGGGCGTCAGTGCGCTCCAGACCTGGGGCTCCAGCCCCTGCGCAAGAAGGAGGTCGACGAGCTGCCCGGCCCAGCCACTCTCGATCAAGCCGGCGTCCGTGACAAGCATCGGCCGTACCCCACCGAGACGACGCGTCGCATGCGCGACCTCTCCGAGCGAATCCGGACCGAACACGATCTCGGGCGCATGGAACTTGAGGACACGTGGCGTCTCGGCTCGGCTGCGCCGAGTATCGAGATCGTGCAGCGCCTTGCCGACGTTCGCAGTAGCTGCCTGGTCCACCGTTCACACCCTCGCTGTCCTTCGATCCGAACACGATCCGGACCTGTGATTCAGGTTACAACCTTACGAGCACAGTCGGTCCGTTCCCACCAGCACCGGGCCAGGTTCCTACCTACCCGATCGGGCAGGTACGTGGTGTGATGGGTCGGGGTCAGGACAGCGCATGCCCCAGATCGGCGGCGTGCGCCGACAACTGTTCCCCGTCTCGCGCCACGACCACCTGGTCGCAGAATTGTTCGTACTCCTCCATCGAGCACGCGGCCTGCGCCCAGTAGCGACGAGCTTCGGGAGTGATCCAGGCGATGCGGTGCACCTTGGAGCGAATCTTCTCCAACGCATCGAGTCCGGGCGGCCGTCCGTTGCACCGACCGTCCCCCACGATGATCACCGCGGTGCGCTTGTTCAACACCTCCCCGTGCGAGTCCAGCAGGTCCGCGAAGGTCTTGCCGTAATCGCTGCTCGCTTCGAGGTCCAATCGCGCATCTGCGAGAACTGCAGCCAGAGCACCGTCGCCCGTACTCCCGAGCAAGGTCGTCGTCACGTCCACCGGAGAATCGACGAAGCCCATCACAGTGCAGCGGTGCGCACGCGAGTGCATCGCCTGGGCAAGTCTGAGCGTGAATGCGGTGATCGGGCGAACGGACAACGAGACGTCCGCCAGCACCAACAATCGAACCTTGTCCGGAACCGGCGTCCTGGTGACCAACCGAAACGGAATGCCGTCCGTGCGCAAGCTCGACCGAACCGTGCGACGCATGTCCAGTGGGCCCCGAGAGTGTTCGCGAGGCCGCGGCCGAGGAGTCCCGCGCATGTGCCGCAACACTTCGTGACTTGCGCGCTCGATCTCGGCATGGCTGTCGATCCCCCGCCCTGCGCCGTCGACCGGCACCGGTGACGACATCGTCCCGGTCAACTCACCCAGAGCTGCGACGAAGGCTTCGACGGCATCGGTGATCCTGTCCAACATCGCCGCGCTCAGCGGCCCGGAATCTCCGCCATCGCCGTACACGCTACTGGGATCGTAGGCATCGAACCATGCCAGGATACTTGCCGGATCCTCCCAGTTCAGTTGCCCTGCAACCGCTCCGCTCGTGCTCGACGCCAACTCCCCTGCAGCCGTCGAACCGGAACGCTCCAGATCGACGGTGTAGGTCACGCCCCGTCGACCCATGTCGCCATCGGTATCGATGGACAGATCGTGATCCTCCGACGACAGACTGATGTCGTCGTCGTCCTTGTGCGGATTGAAGCCCTTGTCGGCCTCGGGGGCGTCGAGCAGATCTCCGATCTCGACGGCACGCTCGTTGTATTCGGCGTACTTCGCCGCCTCCTGGTCGGCTCCCACGTCGAGATCGGTCGGGAGGCCACCCGCCACCTGCGCGCCTACCGGCGAAGTGTGTTCGTGGACAACAGTGTTCGAGCCGACTGCGAACAGCGAGTCGAACGCGAGATCGAATCCCTGCTGTTCGTGATCGTACTTCGCGCACGTGGCGCGTAATGCCGCGCGCAGAACCGTCAGGTCACGTGCCCCCAGGAGCCCGAGCACTCGTCGGACTTCGATGACCTCGGCCGGCGACGCCGCCACTCCGAACCGCCGCAGCGTCCGGCCGAACACTGCCGACAGCACGTCGAGTACCACCGACGGAGCGAACGGCTCGACCGCAGTCATCGTCGAATCCCGATGCCGCCCTTGTCCCGTCCACCATGACCCCGGAACGCCGTCGCGGTCGTGTTGACGACGGCTCCGAGAGATGGTGCTGCAGAGGCTGTCTCCGTCGCCGGGCCTGCCATCGCGATCTTCATGTCCGAGGAGTATTTGACCAGCGCGGCGAGCAGATACTTGCGGGTGTCCTCCGTGTGGCCGAGGACCGACGCGATACGAGCCGCGTCGATGACCTCGGAGATCGATGGGCTCTTGCGCAGCGGCAGCGCCCGCAGTTCGGTTGCCAGCGCCACGATGTCGGCTGCGACCCGATCGGGTACCTCCGGAGCGCGGGCGGTGACGATCTCCCGTTCCCGTTCGGCAGAGGGGTAGTCGAGATGAAAGTGTAGGCAGCGGCGTTTGAGGGCGGAGGACAGCTCGCGAGTGTCGTTGGAGGTCAATATCACCCAAGGATCACTTCGTGCGGTGAAGGTGCCCACCTCGGGGATGGTCACCTGCTTCTCGGCGAGCACCTCGAGCAGCAGCGCCTCCATGGATTCCTCGGTGCGGTCGACCTCGTCGACGAGAAGAACCACCGGCTCCTCGGACAGGATCGATTCCAGCAGCGGACGCACCGACAGGAACGGCTCGGAATACAGGCCGAAGTCTTTGGCGGCGAGCATCTTCGAGGCGTCGTCGATGTCGGTGACGTGCTGCGTCAGCGCACCGATGTGTTCACGCAGCATCTGCACGTGCAGAAGCTGTTTGGCGTAATCCCACTCGTACAGGGCCCGGTTGTCGTCGAGGCCCTCGTAGCACTGCAGGCGCACCAGCTTGCGGCCGCTCGCCGCAGCAAGCGATTTGGCGAGCTCTGTCTTTCCCACACCCGCCGGCCCTTCGAGCAGCAGCGGGCGATCGAGCGCTGTCGCCAGATGCACCACGGTGGCGAGGTCGTCGTCGGCGATGTAGTCCTGCTCGGCGAGCGCCCTCCGCAGATCGGCAGCGTCGGTGAATCGAACGGTGTCGGTGTCGTCGCTACGCACTGTCGACAGCGAGGTCATGTGTTTCCCTTCGAAGAGCGGCTGCGCCGCATGTGAGCGGAACTTCGTACCCTGCTACGAAGTTCCACTCACATGGGTGGCGGTTAGTACGACTCGTTGATCGCGTGCGAGACGACCGGAATCATCGATTCGACGGTGACCTCGCGGGGGTTACCCGGGGTGCACCAGTCTTCCTGGATGTGCTCGGAGATCTTGAGTACCGACTTCTCGTCACCCTTGATCACGTCGCCCTTACCGGCGTACTTGCCGGTGTTCATCCGGTTCTTGTCGTACGTCGCGGAACGGATCGACCCGAAGTTGTCGGGAATGCCGACGTCCTTCGCGAGCCGGATGGCGGCTTCGACTGCCGCGTCGGCCGCCTGGACGGTGGTCATGTTCTTCGTGTCGACGCCCATGGCCACGGCGATCTCCGCATAGCGCTCGTAGCGTGAGGGCAGGTTGTACTCCCACACGCGCGGCAGAGCGATGGCGTTGTTGAGGCCGTGAGCACTGTCGTAGAACGCACTGATCGCGTGGGAAATCGAGTGGATGACACCGAGTCCGCCGGAGTTGAACGCCTGCGTGGCGATGTACTGGGCGTTCATCATGCCCTCGCGAGCCTTCAGGTTGCCCGGGTCGTAGACGGCCTCGCGAAGGTGCTTGGACACCAGGCCGATCGAGTAGATCGCGTTGCCCAGCGACGGCGCGAAATCGAGACGCGACACGTACGGCTCGGCACCGTGTGCCAGAACGTCGAAGCCACAGAACGCGGTCCATTGCTGGGGGCAGGTGTAGTAGAGCAGCGGATCGTCCAGTGCCAGAGTCGGTGTCGACGCCTCGTCGAAGGCAAGCCACTTGTGCGGCTTCTCCATGTCCGAGGTGTCGGTGATGACGTACGCCCAGGACGTCTCCGAACCCGTTCCGGCGGTGGTCGATACGGCGATATGCGGTGGGTTCTGCTTGTTCGTGGACTTGGAGAATCCCTCGAACTCGTTGATGTTGCGGCCGTCGTGGGCAACGACGACGCGGATGCCCTTGGCCGCGTCGTGGCTGGAGCCGCCACCGACGGAGATGACGCTGTCGCACTTCTCCTTCTGGTAGAGCGCGGCACCGTCCATGACGTTGTAGTCCTTGGGGTTCGACTCGACCTTGTCGTAGAGAACCACCTCGACGCCCTGGTATTCGATCTTGCCGATCAGTTCCTCGATGATCCCGGATCCGCGCAGTCCGGTGGTGACGAGCAGGGCACGCTTGAATCCGAGTTCCTTCGCCTCGACGCCGATCATGTCGTGAGCGCCGACCCCCAGCTTGGCGCGGGGCAGCGGGTGAAACTCCTTGATGGGGAATTCCCAGATCTGATTGAGCTCGATTGCCATCGGTGTCTCCTCGGTGAGTGTGGTCAGGAAACGCCTGGGGTGTGTGATCGGCGTCTCACTGATGACCACCATGGCCGCACCGAGAGGAGATCGGAACACCTGCAGGGCAGAACCGTTCCAACACCGCTGCCGGACTATCCGATTGGGCAGTACATGGTGCCCGTCCTCGGGAGGGGAGATCGAGGAGTGATTGCTGCGCTATCGATTTCGTCGCTGTACAACCGAGAACCCCACGACCGAGATCAATGCAAGAGCAATGACGAACGCCCCGTACACCTCGACCGTGGTGCTCAATCCGAGCCGGTGCACGGCGAGACCGGCGATCACCGCAGGCAGGCTGAAGGCGAGGTAGCTGATGACGAATGTCGTGGCGAACACGCCACCTCGCTCCGCAGCGGGGACCAACGAACCGAGCGTGCGCATCGCACCGAGAAACGTTGCTCCCCAGCCCGATCCTGCGACGACAGCGCCGACGAAATACAGCGCGACCGAGCCGATTTCGACCGACACCAAGGTCAGCGCGACGCCGCTTGCGAGCACTGACGCGCCGATCATCATCACCGTGCGAGGAAGCCCGTTGCGCACGACGACAGCTGCTACCGAGCCCGAGGCGAACAGCGAGAAGATCTCCAGGCCGCCCACGATGTGGTTGTCGATACCGAAGACGGTGCCGATGATCGACGGGCCCAGCGAGAGGTGGAACCCGCCGAGCGACCAGGTCGCGAACAGGGCAGGAGCAATGACCACGAACGGTGCCCGCACCGACTTCGGCAGCGAGGCTCGCGGCAGCAGGGTCGACGCCAGGTGACGTCGGGAATCGAAGCCGCGCATCGCCGACGTCTCCGGCACGAACAGCAGGGCCACGGCCAGTACTGCCGCAGCGGCGATCAACAGGGCGAACACGAGAATTTCGGGTGCCGGCGCCAACTGCACCAGCAACCCGGCCCCGATCGCGCCTGCCGCCAGACCGAAGGAGGGGGCGACGCTGTTGAGCAGCGGGCCGGTCGACACGGTGGGCTGCAGATCGATGATGGCCGCACTCATGGCCCCCGTCGCCGCGCCTGCGGCGATTCCCTGCACGACGCGAGCAGCGATCAATACCGGAACACTGTCGGCGACGATGAACAACACCAGACTGACGATCAGCAGCAGCAGTGACGCGACCAGGATCGGTCTGCGTCCGATGTGGTCCGACAGACTTCCGACCGTGAGCAGAGTCAGCAGCAGCGCCAGCGCATAGACGGCGAAGACGACCGTGAGACTGATCGCACTGAACCCCCACGACTGCTGGTACACCGGGTACAGCGGCGACGGTGCAGCCGAGGACGCCATGAGGACGATGAAGGCGACGCCGACCACCCAGAAGGCATACCGATGCGGAATCCGCGCCGCTGCTCTGCCCTGTACGTCCCGCGTGTCGACACCGACCATGTGCTCATTCCCTCCACTGCAACAACCGTTACCTCAGTGAAAGACAACGCACGAACCCACCGGGCATTCCCCGGCGGCGCGGAACTACCGGGCCCGCGCACCGTCGAGTAGCACCGTCGCCTCGCGGTAACGATGTGCACTCTCCGGCAGTACGCCTTCGATGCCGCTCAGCCACACCGAGACCGATCCGGTGCCGGCCCGCGCCGAACCGACCTCGTCCGCGCGCCGCACCGTCTGATTGGCCACGGCCGCCGCGCTGTCGAACATCGTCACGCCGTCCGGCAGACGCGCGACGATCTCGTCCAGCACCAACGGGTAGTGGGTGCACCCCAACACGATGGACTCGACGTCGTCGGGAGTGGCGGCCACCGCAGCGTCGATGGCCGCACGTATTCCGGTCGAGTCTCCGCGATCGATCGAATCGGCCAGGCCGTGGCAGGCCACGCTGGTCACCGTCCGACGAGAGGCGAATTCGTCGATCAACCGGGCCTGGTACGCACTTGCCGTCGTGGCCGCCGTCGCCCAGATCGCGATCCGATCACTGACCGCCGCTGCGGGCTTGATCGCCGGGACCGTCCCCACCACGGGGATCGCATCACCGAGCGCAGCCCGCACCTGGCTCAACGCCGTCACACTGGCCGTGTTGCACGGCAGCACCACGACCTCGGCACCGAGTTCGACGGCATGTCGAGCGGTACCGACCACCCGCTCGATCACCCACGCATCCGGCTTCGGACCCCACGGAGCGTTGTCGGGATCCATCATCAGCACCAGATCGAGCTCGGGACGCGACTCACGCAGGCGAGCAGCCGTCGGGAGCATTCCCAACCCCGAGTCGATCAGTGCGACGATCATGCCAGTGCTTGCTCGACGTCGCCCACCAGATCGGCACCGTCCTCGATACCGACGGACAGACGCACCAGGTCGTCCGGGACCTCGAGCAGCGAACCGGCAGTCGACGCGTGCGTCATCGCGCCGGGGTGCTCGATGAGCGACTCGACGCCGCCCAAAGACTCTGCGAGAGTGAAGATTTCCGTCTTCGCGCAGAAATCGAGAGCGGCCTGCTTGCCGCCGGCCAGCCGCACGGAGACCATGCCGCCGAACCGTCGCATCTGCTTCGCGGCCACCGCGTGAGACGGGTGCGACTCGAGGCCGGGGTAGATGACCTGCGAGATGGCCGGATGCCCGTCGAGGAATTCGACGATCTTCTCCGCGTTGTCGCTGTGCCGTTCCATCCGCAACGCGAGGGTCTTGATGCCACGCAACGTCAGGAATGCGTCGAACGGTCCGGGAACGCCCCCGGCACCGTTCTGCAGGAATGCGAACGCGGTATCGAGCTCTTCGCTGTCGGTCACCAGAGCGCCGCCGACGACGTCGGAGTGACCACCGATGTACTTGGTCGTCGAGTGCAGCACCACGTCGGCACCGAGGGACAACGGCTGCTGCAGATAGGGAGACGCGAACGTGTTGTCGACGACCAGCTTGGCCCCGCCCTCGTGCGCGACGCCCGCGAGCGCCTCGATGTCACCGACGTTGAGCAACGGGTTGGTGGGCGTCTCGACCCACACCAGCTTGGTGTTCGGACGCATCGCGGCGCGGACCTCGTCGACGTTCGAGACCGCGGCCACGGAGTACTCGATGCCCCACTGGGTGAAGACCTTGTCGATCAATCGGTACGTGCCGCCGTAGGCGTCGTTGGGAATGACGAGGTGGTCACCGGGACGCAGCGCCGACCGCAGCATGCAGTCGGTAGCGGCCATGCCCGACGAGAAAGCGCGACCGTAGGTACCGGATTCGATGGCTGCGAGGTTGGCCTCGAGCGGCCGACGCGTCGGGTTGCCGGTACGCGCGTACTCGAATCCGCTACGCATTCCGCCGACCCCGTCTTGCGCGAAGGTGGAGCTGGCGTAGATCGGCACGTTGACCGCGCCGGTCAGTGGATCGGGCTCGTAACCCGCGTGGACCGCCTTCGTGGAAAAGCCCTGCCAGGAGGTGTTGTCTGCCTTGCTGCGCTGCTCACTCATGGCCTCCACACTAATCGGCCTGCGTCGCCCGGCAGGGGCGTGGGTAACCTGCGAAGACAACCCCCAGCGGAAAGAGGCACCGTGGCCAACTCCCAGAGCGTCGACGAACTGTTCGCGATCGATTCCCTCCTCGACGACGAAGAACGTCAGATCCGGGACACAGTCCGCAAGTTCGGCAACGAACGCATCCGACCCCACATCGCCGACTGGTTCGACGAGGGCACCGTTCCCGCGCGTGAACTTGCCAAGGAGCTGGGCTCGCTCGGCCTGCTCGGCATGCACCTCGAGGGCTACGGCTGCGCCGGAACATCGGCGACGGCGTACGGGCTGGCCTGCCTCGAACTCGAAGCCATCGATTCCGGCATCCGCTCATTGGTCTCGGTGCAGGGCTCGCTGGCGATGTTCGCGATCTGGAAGTACGGGTCCGAGGAACAGAAGCAGCAGTGGCTGCCGGGGATGGCCGAGGGTTCGCTCATCGGCTGCTTCGGTCTCACCGAGGCCGACTTCGGGTCCAACCCCGGCGGCATGCTCACCCGAGCCAAGCGCGACGGTGACGACTGGATTCTCAACGGCAGCAAGATGTGGATCACCAACGGTCCGGTCGCCGACGTCGCCGTCGTGTGGGCTCAGACCGACGACAAGGTCAGGGGTTTCGTCGTCCCCACGGACACCCCCGGATTCACCGCCAACACGGTGAAGAAGAAGCTGTCTCTGCGCGCGTCGATCACGGGCGAGCTGGTGTTCGACGACGTCCGGCTTCCTGCCGACGCGATGCTGCCCGAGGCCCGCGGCCTGAGCGGACCGTTGAGCTGCCTCAACGAGGCCCGGTTCGGCATCGTGTTCGGAGCGATGGGCGCGGCGCGGGACTGCATCGAATCGGCCGTCGAGTACTCCAAGACCCGCGCGGTGTTCGACAAGCCGCTGGCCGGATACCAGCTCACCCAGGCCAAGCTCGCGAACATGGCGCTCGAACTCGGCAAGGGTCAACTGCTCGCGCTGCATCTGGGCCGGCTCAAGGACAAGGGCGAACTGCCGGGCGAGCGAGTGTCACTCGGCAAGCTCAACAACGTGCGCGAGGCCATCAAGATCGCTCGTGAATGCCGAACCATCCTGGCCGCCAACGGAATCACGTTGGAATACCCCGTACTTCGGCATGCCAACAACCTCGAATCCGTCCTCACCTACGAGGGCACATCCGAGGTCCATCAACTCGTGATCGGGCAGGCGCTGACGGGCTCCAGCGCTTTCCGATAAGGCGGCTGCGCCGCTTGTGAGCGGAACCTCGTAGCCTGCTACGAAGTTCCACTCACATGCCTAGGCACCCTTACTGAGGAAACCGAGCAGATCGTGGCGGGTGATGACGCCGACGGGCTTACCCTCTTCGACGACCATCAGCGCATCGGACTCCCCGAGGGCCTTGGTGGCGTCGGAGACGGTTTCGCCGGCACCGATCAGCGGGAACGGCTCACTCATGTGCTTGGCTACCGGGTCGGCCAACGCTGCGCGACCCTCGAACACGGCGCTGAGCAGATCGCGTTCGGTGACGCTGCCGGCGACCTCGCCTGCCATGACGGGCGGCTCGGCTCCGACGACGGGCATCTGCGAGACGCCGTACTCGCGCAGAATCTCGATGGCGTCACGCACGGTCTCGGACGGGTGGGTGTGCACCAGATCGGGCAGGGCACCGGACTTGCCGCGCAGCACTGCGCCGACCGAGGTCTCCTCGGTGGTGCCGTCCAACCGCGAACGCAGGAATCCGTACGAGGACATCCACGAGTCGTTGAAGATCTTCGCCAGGTAGCCGCGGCCACCGTCGGGCAGCAATACGACGACCAACGCGTCGGGGCCTTCGCGTTCGGCAACCTGAATGGCCGCGACAGCAGCCATGCCGCACGAGCCGCCGACCAGCAGGCCTTCCTCGCGGGCGAGGCGACGAGTCATGTCGAACGAGTCGTTGTCGGACACGGCGATGATCTCGTCCGGGATGGACGGGTCGTAGGCGGTCGGCCAGAAGTCCTCGCCGACACCCTCGACCAGGTACGGACGTCCCGTGCCACCGGAGTACACCGATCCCTCGGGGTCGACGCCGATGACCTTGACCTTGCCGCCGGAGACCTCCTTGAGGTACTTGCCGGTGCCGGAGATGGTGCCGCCGGTGCCGACGCCTGCGACGAAGTGCGTGATCTTGCCGTCGGTGTCGGCCCAGATCTCGGGCCCGGTGGTCTCGTAGTGGCTGGCCGGGCCGGCCGGGTTGGCGTACTGGTTCGGCTTCCACGCTCCCTCGATCTCGCGGACGAGTCGGTCGGAGACGCTGTAGTAGCTGTTGGGGTCTTCGGGCGCGACGGCCGTGGGACAGACGACGACCTCGGCACCGTAGGCACGCAGCACGTTGCGCTTGTCCTCACCGACCTTGTCGGGGCACACGAACACACACTTGTAGCCACGCTGCTGAGCAACGAGCGCGAGGCCGACGCCGGTGTTACCGGACGTGGGCTCGACGATGGTGCCGCCGGGCTTCAACTCGCCCGAGGCCTCGGCAGCGTCGATCATCTTGACGGCGATGCGGTCCTTCGACGAACCACCCGGGTTGAGGTACTCGATCTTGGCTGCGACCGTGCCGGCGCCGTCGCCGATGACGGAGGACAACTTCACCAACGGGGTGTTGCCGATGAGTTCGGTGATGTGCTGTGCGATGCGCATTGCTCCATCTTCCCAGATGCAGGTATCGGACTCTCGGCCACGGCTGTCGACACCCGCATACGATGGTGCGGGGGCACGACGAGAGGGATCGATCTGTGACGGCGAGCGGATGGCGTACCGCCGCGAAAGCGAGCGCCGCGACGGTACTTGCAGGCTCTGGAGCAGGGACTGCGTCCTGGGCCGCGTACCGACATCTGATGGGGCAGGCCGCTGCGGCCCGCGGCGTCATCGGACGCAACATTGCCAAGCCACCCGAGGCCGACGGGGTTTACACCGCCGGCTGCGCGGCACCCGAGCGGTGGCGCATGGGAAGTTCAGCAGATATTCATCTGATGATCTTCGGCGACTCCACCGCGGCAGGCGTGGGTTGCACTGTGGCCGACGAGGTCCCGGGTGTCCTGCTCGCCCGCGGGTTGGCCGAGGAAACCGGTCAACGAATCCGCTTGAGCACCAAAGCAATTGCCGGTGCCACGTCCAAAGGACTCGAAGGTCAGGTCGACGCCATGTTCGTCGCGGGCCCGCCGCCCGATGCCGCGGTGATCTTCATCGGCGCGAACGACGTCACCAAGAAATTCTCCATTCCGGCATCAGCGGCCAGGCTGGGCGATGCAGTCGAACGACTGACGGCCAAGGGCTGCGTCGTCGCGGTGGGAACGTGCCCCGATCTCGGTGTCGTGACGGCCATTCCGCAACCTCTGCGTACCGTCGTCCGCAATTGGGGTCGGCGGCTGGCCCATGCCCAGACGGCCAGGACTCTCGGTGCCGGCGGGCATCCGGTAGCCCTGGCGGATCTGCTGGCACCCGAGTTTCTGGCCGCCCCCGACACGATGTTCTCGGCGGACCGCTTCCACCCGTCCGCTGCGGGGTACGAGCTGGCCGCGCAACAGATTCTGCCGGTGCTCGCCTCGGCCCTCGGCGTCTGGCACGGCGGTCCACTGCCCGAACTGCCGACGGTGTCCGCCGCCGCCGAATCACGCAGAGCCATCCCCCGCGCCACCGCCGCAGTGGACCGCTTTCTCCGGCGTAGAACTGCCGAGCTCGACGCCGAGATCGACAGCGCGGCGGAGGATCTCCTACGTCGTGGCGATGGCCGTTCGGCGGGGTTGTAAGTTCGATCAGGAGACATCGCCTACTCGGCGGTAACAGAGCAGATAAGCAGTATCGATATCGAAGGAGATCTCATGCCAGAGGCAGTCATCGTCGCCACCGCGCGCTCACCCATCGGCAGGGCAATGAAGGGGTCGCTCAAGGACATTCGTCCCGACGACCTCACCGCTCAGATGGTCGCCGCTGCGCTGGCCAAGGTGCCCTCGCTCGACCCGAAGGACATCGACGACCTGCTCCTGGGCTGCGGCCTGCCCGGCGGGATGCAGGGCAACAACCTCGCCCGCATCGTCGCGGTTCAGCTCGGCTACGACTCGCTCCCCGGAACGACGATCACGCGCTACTGTTCGTCCTCGCTGCAGACCACCCGGATGGCGCTGCACGCGATCAAGGCAGGCGAGGGTGACGTGTTCATCTCCGCTGGTGTCGAGAGCGTGTCCAGCTTCATCCACGGCAGCTCGGATTCGCTGCCGGAGAGCCACAACCCGATCTTCGCCGACGCCGAGGCCCGCACCAAGAAGGCGCAGGAAGAGGGCGCGGACAGCTGGACCGATCCCCGCGAGAACGGTGAGCTGCCCGACGCGTACATCGCGATGGGCCAGACGGCCGAGAACGTCGCCCTGCTCACCGGCATCAGCCGTGAGGATCAGGACCGCTGGGGCGTCCGCAGCCAGAACCGCGCCGAAGAGGCCATCAACGCCGGCTTCTTCGAGCGGGAGATCACCCCGGTGACCCTGCCCGACGGCACCGTCGTCAGCACCGACGACGGCCCTCGCGCTGGCACCACGTACGAGAAGATCAGCCAGCTCAAGCCGGTCTTCCGTCCGAACGGCACCATCACCGCCGGTAACGCATGCCCGCTCAACGACGGCGCAGCAGCGCTCGTCATCATGAGCGACACCAAGGCCAAGGAGCTGGGCCTGACCCCGTTGGCTCGCATCGTCTCCACCGGCGTCACCGGCACGTCTCCCGAGATCATGGGCCTGGGGCCGATCGAGGCCACCCGCAAGGCGCTGAAGATCGCGGGCATGTCGATCTCCGACATCGACCTGTTCGAGATCAACGAGGCCTTCGCGGTGCAGGTCCTCGGTTCCGCCCGTGACCTCGGCATCGAAGAGGACAAGCTCAACGTCTCCGGCGGTGCCATCGCGGTCGGCCACCCGTTCGGCATGACCGGTGCCCGCATCACCACGACTCTGCTGAACAACCTGACGACACACGACAAGACGTTCGGCGTCGAGACCATGTGCGTCGGCGGCGGCATGGGCATGGCCATGGTGCTCGAACGTCTCAGCTGATCCCAGACGCACAACGGAAAAGCCCCGCCCTCCGAATGGCGGGTTCCAACGATCCCCGCAACACCCTCGATTTGAGGGAGTTGCGGGGATCGTGGCATGTGCTGGGTTGAAGGTGCGGTTTTTCGAGGCGTTGGACCGTGAGGACG
>NZ_NOZA01000019.1:0-751 GCF_002258465.1 Rhodococcus sp. 05-2256-B1
TGCGTTGTTTGTGTTGGATTCCGGTTTGCGGCGGGTTCCGATCGGTGTGGTTGGTGAGTTGTATGTCGCGGGGCGGGGTGTGGCACGCGGTTATGTGCGACGGCCGGGCTTGACGGCATCGCGATTCGTCGCGTGTCCGCTCGGCCCTTTGGGTTCGCGGATGTATCGCACCGGCGATCTGGTTCGTTGGAATCACGACGGCGAGCTGGAGTATGTGGGTCGCTCTGACGATCAGGTGAAGATTCGTGGTTACCGCATCGAAATCGGTGAAGTGGAAGCAACACTCGCTGCCTTGACCGGAGTGGAGCGTGCGGCAGTGGTGGCCCGTGATACCGATACCGGCAAGCAGTTGATTGGCTACGTCGTACCTACCGAGGTGTCTGCGGGAATCGATGGTGGGGCGCTGCGCGAACGAGTTGCCGCGCGATTGCCTGCGTACATGGTTCCGGCCGTGGTGATGGTCATCGACGAGTTGCCGTTAACTGTCAACGGCAAGCTGGACAAATGGGCGTTGCCCGAGCCGCAATTCGCCAGCGGCGTTCACAGAGCGCCGTCATCTCCGGTTGAAGAAATTATCTCCGGCATTTTCACGAAGGTTCTCGACCTGCCGCGAGTCAGCGTGGACGACTCCTTCTTCGACCTGGGCGGCAACTCGCTCTCTGCGATGCGTGTCGTAGCCGCCGTGCAGGAAACCTTCGACTGTGAAATCAGCGTCCGTGCACTCATGGAAGCCCCCACCGTAGCGGGCCTG
>NZ_NOZA01000013.1:0-197612 GCF_002258465.1 Rhodococcus sp. 05-2256-B1
GGGCTGGGGCTGGGCGCTGCGCGCCCGCCGCTGCAGGCGAAACGGCAAGCCGTTCCGAAGAACTCGCGGACTCGGTCGAAGCGCTGCGCGCCTTCGCGGTTGCATCTGTTATTCGATCGCGCTCAATTTGCAATTTGCAATCGAGAATTTTTCGAGGGCGGTCGAACCGAAACCGGCTCGCCGATGCATGGTGTATTCAGCGAAACCGGTTTCGGATCAATCGCATTCAAGTCATTCGTTACGGGATCGCTCGGATTCTGCATCGAGCGCAGCGGGCCGAATCTGCTCCCACAGCGCCGGGTTGATTCCCGCGTTGTATGCGCGTTCGAGCAGCTGCCCCAAGGAATGATCGGGGGCGAGCCCACGGGCAACGTTCATTGCCTCCCGCGCCGGCACCGCCTCCCGTCCGATCCAGTAACTCAGCGAAGCGAGGACGAAGGCGGGGCCTGCCTCGCTGGCGGGCAACACCGCGCCAACCTGCCGCCACAGTTCGCCGAGGACTGCGGCGTTGGCTTCGGTGAAGTGAACGAACAGCACATCGCGCACGCGCACGTCAGAGGCGGCGGCTGCGAGCATCGCAGCGTGGTAATCCGATATCTCGATTCCGCGGTTGCCTGAATCGAGATACCCGGCGAGTACCTCGCGGTGGATGGTCTCTGCGGCCGAGATCGGCCCTACTGCCGGGAACGCCCCGCGTGCAGCCCGCATCATGTCCACCACACTCGCGGCGCGTTCGGCACCGAACTGTTCGGCAACGAAGCCCGCGCGGATTTGGGCGCGAGAGGCCAGACGTACCTGCCCCTCGAGCAACGCTCCGACCACGTAGGGGTGAGCCGTCAGGTCGACCGCCTCGCCGACCTCGTGCGGTCCCGCCAGTACCCCGTTCATCAAGTAGCGGCGCGCACGTCCCTCGTGGAACTGGAACACAGCAACGTCATCGCCCGAGAACTCGTGGAGAACGGCCATCGATGCCGCATCGGCGTGTGTGTCACTGCCGAACACGACCACCACGCGCGGTCCGGATAGATCACGCACGGGGTGACCGCTGGGCACCAGCAACGGGGCACCACCGATCGGCGCTTCCTCCCCCAGCGGGCAGGCCATGACGGCCCCGCCTGTCGAGTTTGGGGTGAACACCACCATTTCGTTCTCGGGAACGTAGCGGACCAGCATCACGGCCACGGCAACAGCATCAGCGGGTGAGGAGATACGAAAAACAGAGGACATCGGACAAACCCCTTTCAGGGCACAGGGGCAGATGGTCAGTCCGCCCGATCAACAGAACACCCACAATCTAGCCGAGACCACCGACAAGAACGGCTCACGCGCAACACATTTGGTCCCCGGCGCACTCGGTGCCGGGGACCGCACCGAGTGCGCCGGGGCTCGGTGGGGAAAGACAACAGGCCCGCCCATGTGTTTCGCTGGGCGAGCCTGTTGTCGAACGTCTAGGGAGAAGCGAAAGGATCAGAGCGACAAAGGCTCTCGCTCTAACTCCTCGGGAGCGGAGTCGGCTTCCGAGGCCCATCTAGGGCTCACGTCCATACCCGACCACACTTTCGGATCGGTGTCGAGCCGATCAGGAGACGTTCGGATCAGCACACACGCCAGCAGCCGACATTGCAAGACGCGCCACACCGTCGATGATCAACGTATGGCATCCGTTCGACGCTGCGGAGGTGACCGGCCCTGGTACCGCGTACACCGCCCGCCCGAGCCTGTGCACTTCCCTGGCCACAGACAGTGCACGTCCGCGTGACCCGGCCTCGGGCACCACTACCGCATCGGAGAGAGCCGCCAGCAGCGCGCCACTCCCGTTGAATCGTTCTCGTCGAGGCTCTGCACCGAACGAGTACTCGCTCACCACCACACCCTGTTCCGCGACGCGCTCGAGCAACCGAGCGTGACCGGACGGATACGCCCGATCCAAGCCGCACGGCATTACCGCTACCGGTCCTGCACCGACCCCCAACGCTGCCCGCAACACCGCTCCCTCGATCCCGAACCCGCTGCCCGACAGGACCGCCACCCCACGCATCGCCAGATCCCCGGCAAATTCCGACGCGACATGCTCGCCGTAAGCGGTCGCAGCCCGGGTGCCGGTGAGCGCCACCGCCGACACATCAGCACCGGGCAGCGCGCCCTGTCCACGAACCCACAGAGCGACCGGAGTCGATCCCTCCAGCCATCCGGCCATCCGCAGCCGCTGCGGCCACTCAGCGTCCGCAGGAGTGACCAATCGTGCTCCCAGCGTTGCCGCCGTCTCGAGGTCTGCCTCGGCACCTGAGTAGTCCCACGAGCGAGCCGTCGCACGCAACAAGTCCTCCGACACCTCCCGATGCCGCACAGCCTCGGCTGCAGCCTCCACGCCCGATAAGGACACCGCCAGATGCACCAACGAGCCCTGCCCCCGCGCCACGTGAGCGAGATACGCCCACGCAACACGCTCACGCCACACCATCTCGCTACCCGACACCGCGTTCTCGCTCGACACACCGCTCACGACGAAACCCTCCCAGGGCTAACACAAGGGCAGATGGTCAGTCCGCCCGATCAACAGAACAACTCGAACCTACCCCGACACACCGACAAAAACAGCACCTGACAAGCGAAAATGTCCCCGGCGCACCCGGTGCCGGGGACAGCGGGTGCGCCGGGCGGTAAGTTCACGAAGCGGCCAAAAGAGCAGACCGAAGTGTCCTGTTCGAGTGATACAAATACCGGAGCAGATCTCACGGGCCGCCGACGAAAAACGCACCAACCGCGACGTTCGAGAGGGAAGCTGCACACATGACCGAGCCCGAGCCATGGCGTCGAAGCAAGACGCCGGCCCCGCTCCCCTCGAATTCCGCCGACGCCCGAGCGATCAGCGAACTGACGGACCCGGAACTGGCTGCGATCATTCGTGACAACCTCCTGCCGCGCTCGAACACCGCCGGCGATACAGCCAATTGGCGTGCATTCTGGAACACCCTCACTTTCGATCCGCAGCTCAACGATCGCGCAAACGCGATCATCGATGTCTACGTCGAGCAAGCAGCAGCAGCGCTCGATACCGGCGAACTCGACGACGCCCAATACAAACGTGCCGGCAAGTTCCACGACCTGTGTATCCACGCCCTCGACAGGCTCGACAAGGTGGTCGACGACCCCCTGGCCTGGGCTGGTGCGCGAGCTGCCGGATTCAATCCACGCTCTCGTGAGGTCATCAACACCCTCGTGCAGGCCATCGCCGATCACCGAGACGACGGCGACGACGCCAAGCTCTGGGCGATTCTCGCCGAAGTTCGTTTGGATCCAGGCCATCGACGCCGGTAAGCGCTCCGCTCAACATGGCCGCCCGCGGAGCCTCTGACCGATGAGCTTCTGGGATTCACTTGCGGCCGGCCTCTCGGAGGAGCCGCCGCGACGGGTGATCGTGTCGACCAGAACGCTCAGGTCGGCGATCGAGGACACCTTGATCTATGGGTTCTCGCGAGCCGCCCTCGAAGTGGTCCTACCCGACGAACTCGACCTGACGTGGGCAGGTACAGGTACCCCGGTTGAGGCCGACACCAAGCGGTCGCTGATCGATGGTTACCTCGTAGGATTCGAGATCCCCCAGCTCGTCGCACTGGCGCGTCGCGTGCTTGCAGAATGCGACGTCGCGGACCACGGGCTCGCGGTGCTGATCGCAGAGTACGAAAAGGGCTCCAGCGGTGTCGATTCTCCCGCAAAGAACCTCATTTTCGCGGCCAATGGTCCCAAACCGGAGATGGTGCTCCGCGACGCGGTCAGCAACGACATCCTGATCACCAAGAATGCTGAGTTCTGCCTGGTCTACGACAGACCGATAACCGAGGCCGGCCTGTCCTTTCAGGAGCTGATTCAGTGGTGGCGTGAGCACCAAGCAATGGCAGACACGGACGATCGCGATGTCGGGCGGTCACTGTACAAACGGCTGCGAGAGAGCCTCGGTAAGAACGAACCCGAGCGGATGGTCTTGGACGTCTACTCACGTCGATACGGAGAGCACGGCTTCGGTATTCCCCCTCTGATCCCGCAGGTCTACCTCCACTACGACCCGTACACCAAGTATCAACGCAAGGGCAGCAGTCCCCTCGAACGCCAACGCATGGACTTCTTGCTGCTCTTCAGTGCAAGAAAACGCGTCGTCATCGAGGTCGACGGTCGTCAGCACTACGCCAACGAAGACGGCCGCGCCAGCACGCAGCTGTACGCCGAGATGGTCACCGAAGACCGACGTCTCCGGCTAGCGGGATACGAGGTCTATCGGTTCGGGGGCAAAGAGTTCGAGAGCCCCGACGCGCCGTCGATGCTCGCAGCATTCTTCGACGAACTGAGCTCGCGAATGAAGTAGACCGACGGGGAACTCATGCCGGGGCGAGGTATCGATCCTCCTCAGAGCCGATCTGGAGTTCGTCCTCGGCGGCTGCGATGACTGCGTCGACGACCTCAATGGGTAGCCCGGTCTTGGTGGCCACTGCAGCGTGCTCGTGGCCTTCGCTGGCCAGTTTCAGGACGTGGACACACAGAACGGCTGTTTCGGCCTCTGTGGAGCTGTTCGGGGCCGAGTGACGCTGGTCGGTGCTGTCGTCTACAGCTGATGCTTCGAGTCGGACCAGCTGGATCATCAGGTGCGTGGTGACCAGCAGCACCAGCGGCGGCGCAGCAGCGGCCAGCGCGGCCACGGTGAAGGTCGAGCTGTAGTCCACCATCGAGACGTGCACGATGTTGCCGGCCGTCGATGCGATCGACCCGAGAATCAGCAAGGCCCACGCGAACCAGCGGTGTGAGGCGTCGACGACGAGCATGAGTGTTGCGAGGATTACCATTCCGTCGAGCACCAGTGGCAGAACCCATCCCAGTGTTGCCGGGTATCCGCTGGCAGTAGCGAGCTGCCACAACGATATTCCGCTCTTTGTGAAGGCGCTGATACCGATCACCGCATTGCCGATCACCGCGCAACGTTTGATGGTTGTCAGATTCCTCATCAATGTCCTTCGCTGGTGGTGATCGAAAAGTGGCCGGCCGCTGCCGTCGGGCGTGCTAGATCGGCGTGCTTGAGGGTGGGTGTGTTCGACAGTCGGTAAATCGACCACAGGGCGGTGAATGCGATACACCCGCCGATCACTATCTGAGCCGCGGTGTAGTCACCATTGTTCGCAATGACGAATGCATTCCAAGCTGTATGGGCCAGAACGAGTCCCGTGAGACTGCGGAGTCGATAGTAGACGTAGACGGCCACAGCGCCCCATACGAACGCCGACAACGCTTGCCCTGTTCCCTGGTACAGATGGATGGAGGCTCGAAACAGAGCTGAGCTCGCGATGACGATGCCGAGCATCCACGGCTGGACGCGCCAGACCAGTCCGACGACCCCGAAGAGCAACAAGACCGGAAGCGCACTGAAGAACGGTTCCTCGGCCAAGCCGGCGACGAGAAGGTGCGCACTGTTCCACCATTGTGCCGGGTTGCCGTAGTCACTGGTGCGCGAAAGGTTTTCGGCATCCTCGGGGGACAGCAACGAGGCCATGCACAGGCCGATGGGGAACAATCCTGCACTCATCAGCGTCCGCGCTCGCCACGTCCCAGGGAAGCTGTTCGGTTCGGTCTCGTTCGGTTCGATGAACCGGCGCACCGCCGCGACGAGAGCGAGACCGGCAACTGCGGCGAAGAAGAGAATTAGGAAGCCAATTTGAGCGCCGGGCATCGTCGGCGGGGTCGACTCGGTGACTACCTCGGATCCGGTACCGAGATGCCTCTGAACCGAGACTAATGCCTCGAAAGGCCAACACACGACTAGGTAGGCGGCAGCAAGCCCGAGCGGAACAGCAGCGATATACAGGCTTGAGTTCCAGTTGTTGTTGCGATTCATCGCGATTCACTCTTTCTTTGACATTCTCTCGTCGCGGCGACACAGGACAGTCATGGGTGCGGATACGAGTACTGAGCGTGGGTACGGCGGTCGAGGCTGATCAGTTGTCGAGTAGGCCCGCACCGCGGGCAATAGCGGGTAGGTCGATCGGTGGTGCCCATGCGGCCCACACGCGGGTTCGGCCGAGCTCGACGACACGGTCGTCCGGATAGAGCCGCCATGGGCCGACGCGGTCGAGCAGTTCACCGACGAGGGCGTCGGCGTGGAAACGGGTGGGAACGGTGACGAAGTCATCGAGCGGGCCCCGCTTATGTAGTGCCGCGACGGGGCGTGGTGCGCCTCTGGCGATCGCTACCTGCCGCAGGTCCGGAGAGCCGTGGGGACGGAGGATCGCCACGACATGGGGGTCCAGCCATCGTCGCTCTCGCCATTCCTTGCGGACACCGCGGCCACGGGGAAGATCGAGCCCGGTCAAGACAGTTCGTGCATTGTCGAGGGTCTGCTGTTCGACACGTCGGATTTCAGGAAGGGGAAATTGAAGTTGCTGCAACCGGCGGACGGGAATGGCCGCTCGAGCGCGAGGTGAGCCCTGCAGCCAACGCTGAACGGTACGGCGAGTCACCCCGAATGCCGCTGCGACATAGTCGATATCGACACCACCGTTGACCAAGGGGCCGTAGCACGCGGTGAATGCGACCTCGAGCTGTCGTTTGGTCCACCGCGGCCGCTTCGGGTTCATGTCGCTCTAATGGAGTGGTCCGAGAAAGACGCCGTATCCCATTTTGGCCTGCACAGCCATGCTGACGAGGATCAGACCCGCCAACGCAGAAACGACGCGGGTCTTCCACTGCTGAGACTTGGTCTCGAACATGTCTTTCTGATCCCTCCTGCAGAGCGCTGCCGTGCGCGATTCCACCGATACCGTAGCGGTTGCACCGGACACTCCGAACACCTGAACTCGCAGACTCTTATGGTCAGACCGGGTCGATGGAGATGTTGTCGATGCTCTCGAAGGTCCATCCGTCGACGTACCGATCGCTGGCGTAGCCGCTGAGCCACTTCGAGAGCGCTTTGTCGCCGCCGCGTTCGTACGCCGACCACATCGACTCGACATCGGATGGCGACATACCACTCTGATCCGGGGGGATCTGGATGGAACGATTGCGAATGTAGAACCCTCCCCCACCGGCGACGCCTTGTCGGCCCTTGATCTGTACGCGCGCACCGTATTTGGCGATCGACTTGCCCTGTTTGCTCTCTCGGACAGCTTTGATGGCGGCGCGCCGGCCCTGTTGCGTCGTCGCTGCCTGCCGCGACTTGGTGGTGAGCTTGCTCAGAGTCTCGGCCTTCGGCTTCGAGATTCGCTGGCGTCCCTCGGCGGCAACCCAGCGTTCCACCGTACGACGTGAGACTCCGAGATCGCGCGCAGCTGCGGCAGTGTTCACCCCGCCCCGAGTGCCCGGGCCGTACGCGGCGAGGAGCATCCCACGCATGTCAGGGGTGGTGCCGGCCTTGCCGGAGACATCGGCACCACGCCTGCCCGTCAAGCCCTGGAACAGTGAGCTGCGTCGGCGTTCGTCTGCTTCCAGGTTCTCTTTGAAGCCAGCATGCTTGCGCCCGGCCATTGGCTATTCCCCCTTGCCTGTCGTGGCATCCCAGTTCATCGTCAGCGCTTCCTTGCCCTTGTAGCGGCCACCGACGAGGAACTCGAGATGATCGCCGAGTCGAGCGGAGCCCTCCCACTTGTATTGGCCGAACCCTCGACCGAGCTGCTTGTCCTCCCCAGGCCAGGACGCGATCGGATCCGGATCGTTGCTGGTGTAGAGAACCGTGTCGTTCGTGATGGCCACCGGCCACCGGTCGGAGACGGTGCCGATCTTGACGATGCGACGAGTGATGTTCGCCCGCGCTTTGGCGATGATGTGATGGCGTCGCTCAGGCGAGAAACCTGCTCGTCCGGTCATATGAACCGAGGACCCCATCTGGCCGATCGTGCGCGTGTAGACGCCCTTGAGCAGATCTCTGGCCAACTGAGCGTCGACGTCGTCGACGTCCAAAGCTGTTCGTGCGTCCCGGATTCGCTCGTACCACGGATCGAGTACTCGGCCATGTTCGTTCCACACGTAGGCCTCGACAGGTTCGAGCTCGTAGCCGAGTTCTCCGGCGACCTGCAGACTCGGTGTGGTCACCCACAGCAGGCCCGGCCGGCCGCCGAGAGGCATCAATGGATGTGGGATGCGCCAGTCCCCTGCCTCGGGAACCTCTACCCGCCAATAGCCCGGCAGCTTCTTGTCGAACGCTCGCCCGTCTGGATGATGAGTGGCCGATCCGATCGGCATCTCCAAACCGGCGATTCCCGCAGCATGCGAGCCTCCTCGGTCGTACGCGTGGACGTAGATCATCGATGTCTCGTCGCTGGTCGGTTTGCGGGACCATGCGTAATCGTCCTCGAGGGAGCTGATGGTGGCCGGGCCGACGGGAGTCTGTGCCCCGAACATCCGCTCGCGGTCCTTGAATCGAGTCGAGATCATCAGGTCGAAACCTGTGGACTGCGGGGTGATCACCCACGGCATCTTCAACGCGCTGGCGAACAGCGACAATCGACGCGCGAGTTTGCTCGGGGACGGTCGGTCTCCGAGAATAGGGATATCGCGTGGATCGGCGTTCATGCCGGCAGCCAGGACGACCCACACACCGCGGTGCTCGCCCTGGGTGCGCCACACACGGGTCCACGCACCGAGCCGGTCACCGGGCTTGCCCAGGGTCCAACCGTCGGCGATTGCATCTGTGACGAACGCTGTGCCGGCAGTGGCCTCGCCGACGTCTTTGCGTCGCTGCGACGGATCGTCGCTCAGCGTGCTCAGATCCACCCCGAACTTCTCGGTCATCGCCGCGGTCACCCAGATCTGTCCCGGTTCGCTCTGCCACGACGAAGTCTGAGTGCCCAGACGCAGCTCCTGCACCAGCGCGGCGACATGACCGACGTGAGAGATGTTCTGTGGCAAATTGATTCGACTTCCGTCGGGCATCCAAATGCCATCGACGTCCAGGACGGCGGCAGGGGCAGCGAACGGGTTGGCCGCGGTCTTCGCGGGAGCTGAACGCCGAGGCTGCGTGGTCTCGAGCGGCGCACTGGGTTGCGCAACCGTAGGAGCACTCGACTCGGCGGCCTCGGAAGCAGCTCGACGAGCAGGTTCGTTCGACGGCCGCGGGCCAGTGGAGGCGGGTGCAGGCGGCTTCGCTGCGGCTGCGGTATCGGCAACCAGTGCAGCGCGGGAGGCAGCTGTGCTTCCGAACCAGCACTGCGCGTGCAGAACGTGGCCATCGAAGCGAAGGCCCGAGCCCACTCCGCACTTCACGCACGGGACGCTCGGCGAAATATGTTCTGCCACAGCGATATGGCCCTCGGCATCGGGGTAGCTTCCCACTGGAATGTCCTCCTGTTCGGAGTTGTCAGACGTAGCTTCCGCGTCGTTGGCACGAGAGCTGCCCGTCGTCGATGAGGTGTCGCTGTTCGATACCGAGAACAACGTCGCGAGGTCGGCCACTGCGGAGGTCGAACCCGGAACGTCGCTCGGTGTCGTACCGTCCGGTGCATCGTCGGGTCCGCCATCAGCGTCGAAGATGCCGATCTGACCGTCGTCGGGGCCGTCGCCGAGGATCGCCCACAGACGGAGAGCGGTCATCCGCTGCCGCCGTTCCTCACAATGGATGGTGCGTTGGACGGTGTAACGGGGTGTCTTGCCTGCGCGTTCCTCGGCGATCAGAACTCCCTCGTCGTAGAGGGCCCGCAGCGCCGTGCCTCGATCGATCTGTGGAGCATCGGACATCGTCGATGCCGCGGCTTTCAGAACCTGTTCGAGGGCAGTCGATTCGATCAACAGCTGCGCTTCACCGTCGCGTGGTCCGGGGTCGGTGAGCACGTACCCCAACCGGATCCCGCGTGCGTCTTCGCGGTACTTCTTGACGTCCTGATAGTCCGAGACCAACGTCCGTCGCCACCCCAACCGGCCGGCGAGCGGGCGGTCGGGTGCTTCACCGGTACGAACGTCGTCGACGTAGGCCAACCCGGTACGCAGTGCGTGCGCAAGGAGCTCGCGCACCCGCGCCCCGGTACGTGAAGGCAGATCGGGATCGGCCGCAGCGACGACCGCGTCGTGCAATCCGCCGTCGACGACGTCGAGAACTTGCTCGACCTCATCGGCATCGAGCGCGCCGACATCGAGCAGAAAAGCGGTGAACGCCTGCCACCCTGCCCACACTGCACCGACCGCTTCGGCCTGGCGCACGGTCTCACCCTGCTCACGTAAGCCCTCGGCGTAGTGCGCGCCCTCGTTGAAGACCTTTTCCCGCAGTTCCTCGAGGCGGGGGCACAACCACTGCAGGAACGAGGCCATCAGCAGGGCGCGTCCATGTCGAGACTGCTCACTGTCGAGTCGAATCAGCTCGTCGAGTTCGATCTCGTCGGACTGCAACGGCACCACCAACATGCGCTGAGCGCCGGACCCTGGTCGAGGCATGACCTCGGAGGTCACCATCGCGGACGATCGGGGGGCGGTGCCGTCGAGGATGCTCAACCCGTCGCGACTGGAACGGCTCCGTTGTTCGCCGTTGTGGACCATGCGCGCGAACTCTTCGAGCGCTTTCTGTGCAGCCCCCCAGTCTCGTGTGGGAGCGACATCATCGGCCCAGTACAGCGCATCTTTCGACGAATTCAGTTTGATGCGAAGCGCATTGAGAGTGTCACCGTTACCTGACATCGACGATGCCGGCCGCCGACGATCCCACAGCTCACCGAAGTGATGCATCGCGATCGACGCGATCGAGGTCTTGTACGAACCGGGCGAACCAATGAGCGAAAGAACCCAGGGGTTGGGTCCCAAGGCCGCGCGAAAGACGTGCCCGAGCAACGGAGCAGCGATTCGCACCGGCAGACGCGTCAGCATCGATCCCGAATCGACCATGAAGGCATCACGCAATCGAGGTGCATCGGCGATCGGGCACGGCAGGTCGTAACGCGAGAGCGGTCCACTGAGCAGAACCGGCGCAACACGGGCACCGGCAGCACTGATAGCGCCACCCGCGTGCACGTAGAACCACTCGTCGTTTCGGTCCTTACGCCAACCGGTGGAACGGAATCGAACCGTCCGGGCAATCGTCACTCCACCCGCCACTTTCAGGGCGTCGCGAAGTTTGGCGATTCCAGAGGGTTTGGAGTCGTACGTCGGCGGCCCGGGAAGAGAATCCGCCCAGGTGCAGTCCCGATAGTCCTGTGCGTCCACCCGCATACGCATGAACTCGCCCGTATCGGGATGGGTGTACCCGATGACGACAGCGGAAAGCTGTTCGGGCGACGGCGGATTGGCTTCCCGCTGCCCGACGATATCTTCGCGTCCGAGCAGGGTCGGTGCGTCGACGTCGAGGCCGTCGTCCTGCGATTCGAGGTATTCCATCTCCACGATCCGAGCATCGATGCTGAGCACCATTTTGGCGGTCTGCTCGCCATCTCGGTTGGTGACGATTTCGACGAGGCTTCCCTCTACGACCCGATACGTCGGTGCAGATATCTGAGCGCCGCGGGTGGCCGCCCCGACCAGGTGCAGTCGGGGTCCGTCAGGGAGCGGATGTGTCGATTCACCGGCGTCGATGTGGCTGGATCCGGTCGCCGGCGGCACCGCGTCGTGCTCGTCCTCGTCGTGCAGCAGCGGTGGAATCGGAGTGCGCGAAATATCGTGTGCGGCACGGGCAGCCGTGCGGGCAGTACGCCACACAGCGGTAGCGGCATCGACCGCTTCTTGCGACCACTTCGTGCCCTCAGCGGCAGCGAAACTACGCACCGCATCGACGGCTTCGCTCAACGGCTCGAACAGGCGCTCCGCCTCGACGGCCCAGCGCCCAGCGAGGCGGATCTCGTCTGCGCACTCATCCTGGTGACCTGATACTCGCCCGCGCTCGGCACGCGCAGCCGCTTCCTGAGCCGCCTTTTCGACCTCGGCGGCCTTGCCGCGCAGCTTGGCCAGCGCAGCATGTGCCGCAACCTCACCGACATGGACGGGAATCAACCCGTTCCACATATCGTCCGGATCCCACAGCTGGGCCTCGACGTGATCTGTGAAGTCTGATTTGTCATCTGTTGTGCCGGGTAGCAGCAGTTGTACCTCGGCATCAACTGCGCCGAGCAGCGACGCCAGTTCGATGCCGCGCTCGTATCCTGCGGCGTCACGATCGAGCACAACGCGCACTGCGGCACCGGCGAACACCTCGGCGAGCTGTGGCGGAAAGTTCAGGCCACCCTGGGCATTCGTGGTCGCGCACAGACCGAGACGCATCGCGGTCTCGACATCCTTTTCGCCCTCGAGCAGCCACACCGGCTGGCCGGCCGACAGCGCCGCTTGCAGCTGCGGCATCGCGAACAGGACCGGAGTGAACACCGCAGGCTTACGTTTGACGTACGTGCGATTCGGACCGACGAACAACTGCCGGAATCGTTTGTGTTTGACGCCGCACGAGGTGCACTCCTCGCGGATGACCTCCTGCACCAATACGCTGTCGGCATCGGTGTAGGGATAGCGCGCAACTTCCGACCAAGAGTGCTCGACCTCGGGCTCCGGCATCGGACCGGCAATCCGAGCAGGCAGACGCCCCAGACGCCCACGTCGTTTGCCCGCTGCCCGTTGCTGCGGGGATCTACCGACACGCGGTGCGCTCGGATCCCGACTCGGCAAGGGTTCGTCGAACAGATCGGACACACCGATATCGAGACGCTCGGCGATTTCTGCGGCCGTCGCTGAGCAGCCATGGCACCGCAGCAGCACCATTCCAGAACCGTGGTGGCCCGGAGTCCAGGTGACAGACAGCGAAGCGTGACGGTCGTCGTGAACGGGGCATCTCGCCTGAAACTGGGTACTCGATGTGGCTTTGAAGCCGCCGAGCTGCTCGAGGCGTGGACGGATGTTGTCCATCGACCACATGTGGCCGCGGTTGGGAGTCGGTGACGTCACGACTCACCGCCGACACGTAGATGTACGACGCGCGCTGGGTTCGGAGCGCAAATCACGGCGAGGCAGGGGTACTGAGCTATGATGTCAATACACCTCCTGTCGTGTTCGTGGTTGTTCCCGGTGGGTGGTTGGAGCGGAGCGATTCGCTCACTTGTGAATCCGGAAGACCCCCCTTCTCGCCGCCAAGCACGAGGGGGGTTTTTCACTGTCTAGGGGTAGGTCATCACGCGCCCAGCTTGTACTGTGCGGGATCGATTCGATCTTGGATGTAATGCGGCATGGGTAGATCATGGTGCAGCGCCATGACATAGACGTAGTAGTCGCTGAGGTCGAGGCCAAGGGCGTCGGCCTCGTTTTTGTAATGCGCATACTGCGTGTCGGGCGTGCGCACCATTGCGGGTATGCGAGGGCCCTTCGACTCTCTCCCAGGTTTGCTTCCAGCCATGCGATCACATTAAACGGATTCGGTAACAGAAACAGGGAGGCCGCGACATCCGGTGTGTCGCCTGCCTGTCGTGCCACGTTCACATGTTCCTCCGCACCTCGTCCGTACCCGCCCTCGCACCACACATGACAGGTAGATCCGTCTCGATCTACCTCTGTGACAGAAGTGGCGAAATCTCTCGACATTGTCTCTGCGGCACCGGACACGACGAACACCCCAGCTCGTCGAACCGACCCGCTGCGCAAGCCCCTTCATCGATATACGCGTGACCTTGGCTCTTTTATGTGGGGAGCATGGGGAGCATGGAGATAAGGGCAGCTCAAAGGCAAAAAAACGCTCCCCACCGGAGTGGGGAGCATGGTGGGGAGCACGGTGGGGAGCCAGGAGCAAGACGCTCTGGCCCGGCGGATCAAGAGATCAGATAGTCCTCAACGACCGCAGCAATCAGCGCGCTTCGTGAGGGGATGAGCGGACTTGCTTCTACCTGCTCGTCTATCCATCGGGTCTGGGCTACCCACAGATGTGGACGCACCTCCACTCCCCCGCTCGCGACCTTCGGGCGGGCCAGACGCGGCATGCCACCGCGTGGCGATTCGACGGCGCGAGGGGCGAAGAGGCGAACCAAGGTTTCCGGGGTGTGCGCGGCGAAGGCATCCTCGACGATCTCGCCGTAGGACTTCTTCTCCCGCTGAGATCGCGTCTTCCAGGCCTCTTTGACCGTCGCGGGAACGTAGACCGCGATCGGGCGCACATCTTCATCACCGACAATCGCAGCCAACGGCTCCGCTGTAGCGGTGTCGGCCCCGGTTTCGGGTGTGGTGGCTACGTCCTCGGTTGCGGCAGTGCTGCCCCCGGAGGGCGAGGCAGATGTAGCAACCTCGGTCGGAGGCTCTGGTGCAGGTGCTGCAGGAGCATCCGGTGCAGATGTCACGTCCGGAGCCTGTACGTGCGGCTCGTCGACGGCTCTTTCGGCAGCCACGTCGGTCGAGCGTGGTTCCACTGCGGCAGGCCTGGCGAGGGAACCCGTTCCATTGCGAGGGAAAATGTTGGCGAGGCCAGATCCACGGGGAGCGGGCTTGTCGAATTGGTCCGCCAGGCTGGGTCGCTTCTTGCGATCAGTGGTGCTCATGCGGGTGCTACCTCTTCTGCGTGATCGGCTTCGGCAGCAAGCTCGGCCAAGCGTTGCAAGACCTCAGCTGCTAGGGCCTCGTAGTCATCCGCCAACCCGGTTGCATCCCGAGAGAGCAGAAGGCTGGGTGGTTTCACCTTGTCCCTCAGCGCTTTCAACCGAGCCTTCTTTGCGCTAGCAGTAGCGCCTTCGAGTTCGTGAGCTAGGAGCCCATGCCGCCGCGCGTCGGCAGCGGCGCTCTCCATGTAGCGGATTGTCGTGCCGAAGATGGGGGCAATGGTGTCAGGAATGGCTTGCGTAATACTTTCCCTCACCTGGTCCTGGAGCCGTTGTGACCTACTGCCGACCGCAAACAGAAGCATGCCAGCCAATCTCAGTTGCGGATTGTGCTCCCGGGCACGCGCGAAGCGCTCGGCGACGCGGTCGAGGCCGTCGAGGCTGCCATCGTCGGCGCGAGTAGGGATGAGAACGGACGACGTGCAGTACAGCACCGCATCACCGATGATCACGTCGCCTGGCGGGGTATCGAAGAGAACAATGTCGTAGTCGGGAACGATCGGGGCAAGGACTTTGTGGAGGATCTGCCCCAGCGATTCGCCCCCGCGGCTGAGCCTGGAGAGCATCATGCCAGCAACGTCGACGAGCGCAGGACCAGCGGGAATGACGTCTAGACCGGGTCGGACGTCTTTGATGATCGGGGGTTGTCCGCCTGACATCAACGACATCAGAAGTTCTTCACCGGACTGCTTTTCGTAACCGAAATCGCGGGCCAGGTTGCCCTGAGGGTCGAACTCCCCGACGAGAACACGGTAGCCGGCAGCGGCGAACAGGCCTGCGAGGTTGGCAACAACCGTCGTCTTGCCCACTCCCCCTTTACCTTGGGTGACTGCGAGGGAATTTGATATTGCCATCGATAGAACCTTCCTTCCAGAGTCCTGGATCCGCGTGCATCTATTCGAGCGCTGCCGTGGAGAAGCGTGACCGGGAGGCGTTCACGGTGCCGAATCGGTACGTGCGAGCGGCTCGACTTGTCCCGCACGCTCTTGTGCGGGCGGATGCGCAGGTTGTCGTGCGTGGTTGTGTGCGCGAGAGTACGCCCAGTCACGCACGTCAGTCAACACGGTCTAAGTCGCGTAACACCATGCGTATCAATGCTCGCACTCTTACGCGGCAAAACACGCGCAATAAAACATGTAGTGCTGCGCCCTAGTAACAGCGTACCAATACGCACGTTAAGTCGCATATCAACACCCTTGTTAACACGTGAAGAAACACGGGCATTGATGTGCTGACCAAAACGGTATTTAACCCGCGTGTTGACGTGGGGAGTTCTACCCGGTATTGCATGCGTAGTATTACGCGTATTAACCAACGGTGTAACAAGCGTATTTGTACGCCCTCAAACACGCGGTTTAGTACGCGATGAAACCAACGCTTTACTGTGCGAGGAGTACTACGAAGTGCTACGCCCATTGTGTTGGGATGATTGCCCGGTAGACGGTAACGGAGGTAGGGGAGCAGAGCACTGGGATGATGAACGGGATCGAGAGTGGGTAGTTATGTCGGATCAACAAAGCGTCGATATGTGCGAATCAGCGTGCGATTCGAGCTGCGATCATGGCCGCGACTCCCAATCCGCAGGCTCTGCTGGCTTCGCGAAGGCTCAAGCGAAGTGTTGAGGGGAGAGGTATCGGTAGGGGAGTGCGAGGATTGCTACGTAGTTCGACGCGAGCCTGGCACGAATTTCACATAAGACGCCAGGTCAACGGGGGACTGTTCGCGTTCCAATCAGCGTAGATCCGAATAGCTCTGACGCAGTCGGCGGCGGGGATCGCCAGGCTCTCCGCGGGTCGTTCGCTGTTCGGCTATCCGTTGTTCCAGACCGATCTTCGACGCCATTTGGGTGGCCCACAGCAGGGTGGCGTCAGGGACTGATTCTGAGAGTTCAACGGTGAGATCTACAAGGGTGTCTTCGAGCAGTGTCTCGGCGGCTCGGTAGAGGCTCCACAGGTGGCTCAATTCCCAACTAAGAATGAGGGGATTTCCGAACATCATGCGCTCACAGGAACGTTGAATGCGCCGGACTTGAGGGTTGCTCAGAGCTGTCGGATCGTGCGGGTCGGCCCAGGTCGCAAGGTAGCTGCTCTGCTCGCATGTCCACGGCAACAGCAGGAGCGCATCAGTCGCGAAAGTCCAGCTCTGCGTGTCGAGAACGTGTTGTGACTGTTTGAGGGCGCGGCCCAGGGCTCGCTGGCAGGTCGTGGTGTAGTCGGCGAGCGCTAGCCGACATCGCTCCAGTTGTGCCAGGTCGTGCACTGTGTGGAACTGGTCCTGTCCACGAGTGAATTCGGTGGCAACGAGCGCGGCCTCGGTGTCCCACCAGCGAAACTGGGACTGACGATGGAACTCGCGGTGCCATCGTAGGTCGTCGAGCGTTCGGGCTGCGACGCCGCTGCCTGGCGCGGTGGCGGTGTCGGAGAAGCTCATCGTTCAATGGTTGCAGGTAAATGGTGGTGTGTCACCACCCCTCTGGCATCAGTTCTATGACTGTGCCCACGGCCGAAGAGGTAGATGTGGTGGTTTTCCTGGTGAGCTCTGCATGGCGATCGGTTCAAGATCGTCGGTGAACGACGCTGCGTTGAAGAAACATTGGCGGCAGATTGTGGACACACATGAAAGCCATCAAATCAAATAGCACTGAGTCACGAGAACCACATCAGTCCGACATGAGTGTCAAACGATAACAAAATCGTGTTGTGATCACGTGGCAGTGATCATAATCCAACTTGTCTTGGAGTCAAGAGGCAGCGCCGAGTGCAGTTCGGTTGAGAGTCAGTCAACGGCCCGTAGAAGTTGCAGAGGACATTGCTTGCGGCACGGACCGTCAGGGGTCGGTGCCGCGCCGCGTTTGCTTCGGAACTGAACGAGTGCGCGATCGACTACCTTGTTACTGAAATGTTATGTACCGCGTGTTGATCACCACTGTTGTTGAGGTGGAGATAGCCTTTGTCCTGGTGGGGAGGGGATGGGGTCCTCTTGCGGGACGAACACGGGGTTCGTTTTGCAGGGTTCGGTTCGGATCGACGCTGTTCGCGGTGTCCGGGAGACCCGGTATATCTCGTACGTCGCACTCAAGCCTGCGACTCAGGTACACGGGGACATCGGAAGGATCGTGAGTGAGGACCGACAGCGCTGAGAGTGCGAACGTGCCGACATCTCCGCCTGCGCGACAGTCGCTCGGGGCAGCCTTCATGCCACCGCCGCCGGCCGGATCGATAAGTGCTATGTCAGCGGAGGTGGTGCAGTTGAGTTCAAACGAGGAGGAGACATCCTCTGGTGCAGCTGAATTGGGGCACGACGACACGATTGTGCCGTCGACGGTTCATCTTGCTGTCGGGGTTGCACACGGTCTGGCGAAGGAGAGCAAACGGACAGGGAGAACCCACGGCGAGGTGGTCATCACTGCTATCGAGGATGTCCACAGCGATCTCGAAAGCCTTCTGTTTCCGGGAGGCAAGGTCGGCGGAGGTCTGTTCCGCGCCAGGGGAGTAGGTGGGAAGCCGTCTGAGGGTAAGGCGGAGAAGAAGGGAGTCACGGTCGGGTTGTACGCCGATGACTGGGTGATCATCGATCAACTGAAAGACCAGTTCAAGGCCCGTTCCCGCAGCCACCTCATCGGAACTGCCCTCAAAGCACATCTCGGCCTCGACGCCACGACACAAACGGAAAGTGACTGAGCTATGCCCATGTTCGGCAATCTCAAAGAAAAGACATCGACCGCCACAGTGGGGGAGCCGCGCAGCGCAAGAGAGGCATCTCCTAAGCCGGGCCATGACTTCACCGAAGTCGTATCCACCACCAAAGTGCGCCGTCGACGGTCGTACTGGATCGCGGGAGTCGCCTTGATGACCGTCGCAATCGTAGGAGCGGTCTTTTTGGTGAACGCCATGCGCGCCACCACGACAATTCTGGTGCTCGCCCGCGACGTGCCACAGGGGGAGACGATCACCACCGACGACCTCAAAACCGCAGAGGTCAACAGCGATGCGACCATCGCGACCGTTCCTGCCACAGACAAAGCATCGGTCGTGGGCCAGAGCGCAGCAGTTCCGCTCCTGAGCGGATCGGCACTGAACCCATCGTCGTTCACCAACGCCGTAATCCCCAGCGGGGACAACACTTTGGTCGGCATCACCGTCGCAATCGGCAAACTTCCCGCAGAGCCACTGCTCGCAGGCGACAACGTCCGGATCGTCGACACTCCCCGAGATCAAGACGATTCCCCGGTGCAGGGTCCGGTCACCGCGAACGCACAGGTCGTTGCCGTGAAGGACATCCCCGAGACCGGACAGACGACAGTGGACGTTCTGGTCAAGAAAGACGAGGCCAGCTGGATCGCCGCCCGAGCCGCCACCAACCGCGTCGCCATCGTCCTCGACTCCCGGGAGCGCTGAGCCATGCTCGTCACCCTGACCTCGATCTCCGGCTCGCCAGGCGTCTCGACGACCGGCCTGGGCATCGCTCTCACCGCAGACTCCCGCAAGCTGCTGTACATCGAGGCCGATCCGATCGGATCGTCCCCGACGCTGGCCGGGTACTTTCACGCGCGCCGCCGGCACGACCGATCGATCATCCAACTGGTCGAGCCGAACAGGCACGGCCGAATAGGCCCAGCCTTCCAGCACCAAATAGTTAGAATCGGGCCGTTCGATCCAGAGGAGCCGACCAAGGCGCAAGGATGGTTCGTCCCCGGCCTGGTCAATGCAGCTCAAACGGAATCGATGAAGTCGACGTGGGGCCCGTTGGGGGCACATCTGGCGTTGTTGTCGAAACAGGGCGGCGGTGACCTGCTCGTCGACGCCGGTCGCCTCAATCTACGGTCCGGACATCAAGACCTGATCCGTCACAGTGACGTTATCGCCATAATGCTCAGACCGACCAGGACCGCAGTGGCAGCGGTTCGTGCTGGCTTGGGCCCACTACAGCAGCATCTGGAGAATACGAAGTCGCCGGCCAGCATCGGCCTCATTGTCAGGGGTACCGAGCCCTACAGCGCAGCCGAGACCGCCGCGGCGACCGGCCTCGACGTCATCGCAGTCCTTCCCGAATCACCGGTACACGCGCAAGTTTTTTCCGAAGGTGCCTCGCTCAGTAATTGGCGGCGACGTCGATCAAGCTATCTACGCGCAATCGACGGAACCTGGCAAAAGATCGAGCGCTTCCACGAAACGCACCAGCCCGTATGGATCGCCAACTCGCCATACAGCTCACAGCCCGCGTAACGAGCCGACAAGGCCAAAGGGAGAACACCCGCATGACCAACAACGCCCCCGACTTCGACTACGACGAGCGACCAGCCCTACCCGACCTACCGATGTTTGCCGCCGATCCGATCATCCTCGACGATGGCGACAACGAGATAACTCGTTACAGGAGCGGGCAATACGGCTCCTCATCTGCAGGTCTGCTCGCCGCAGCCGGCAAGGACGGTCGCCACTCCCACCCGGAACCCGAGCGACTCGAGACGGTCCCGTTCACATCGCCATCACCATTTCCAGCTGAGCGGTCGGACGTCGCGAGGACCAACCACCAATTGGTCAAGCAACTGACCAAAGAAGCATCCGAAATCCTCTCTCTCCGTAAGACCCAACGAGCAGATCAGGCCCTCAACCCTGAGCTGGGCGTCACTGCCATGACCCCGGACGAGGAGCGTGAGTCGGGCAGGCAGATCGTCATAGATCTCGTCAGCAAAGAAGTGCAGTCCGCGATCGACACCGGTCACGAACAGCTGAGCGTCCAAGAGGAACAGACGCTGGTCAAAGCGGTCTTCGACACGCTGTTCGGACTCGGCCCACTTCAGCCGCTCGTCGACGACCCGAACGTCGAGAACATCCTCATCAACGGCGACAGCGTCATTGTGATGTACCCCGACGGGAGTCTGCAGGCACGACCGCCGATCGCGGACAGCGACGAAGAGCTCTACGACTGGCTCACCAACCTCGCGCAGCGCGCACCCGGTGGTGGACGACCGTTCTCGCAGGTCAACCCCAACCTCCGCCTCAATCTGCCCGGCGACATCCGCTTGTCCGCGATGGGCTACTCGGTCCGCCATCCCAGTATCGCCATCCGCATGCACCGCCACAAGGATGTGACCATCGACAAGATGGTCGAAATGGGTGTTATGCCCCAACTGTTGTCCGAGATCCTCAGCGCCGCAGTCATCGGTGGTGCCTCCATCGTGATCTCCGGGCCCATGGGATCAGGTAAAACAACCAACCTTCGTGCGCTCGCCAACTGCCTTCCCCTGCAAACACGGATCGGCACAGCAGAGACAGAGTACGAACTGTTCCTCGACAAACTCGACGGTCGCAGACCGTATGTTGTTGCAGCCGAGGCAATCACCGGCGGCGGCGAACGAAACGAGCTGACCGGAGCGCTACGCGGCGCGACGACGCTGTCCGACATCCTTTACCAGTTCGTGCGAATGCAGCTCGACCGTGTCATCGTCGGAGAGGTAGCCGGCGGCGAGATCATCGACATGTTCAAAGCAATGCAGATGGCCAAAGGCTCCCTGAGTACCACGCACGCCGAGCATGCCGCCGGCGCGATCGACCGCCTCGTCACCTGCGCCCTCGAAGCAGGAGTGCCGGTCGAGTACGCCTACCGCCAAGTGGCACACCACATCAATCTGATCATTCAGCTGCAGACGGACTACGAATTTACCGACACCGGCGAGAGGCGTCAGGTCCGATTCGTCAGCGAGGTCATCCATATCGAGGCCGGCGAAAACGCCATGCCCGCAGTAACCAAAATTTACGAAGGAAAGCCGGGCGGGACCGGCGAATACGGAACTTTGCCCCCAGCTTTGCTCCGCAAGCTCTACGCAGGCGGTTTCAGTCCGAACCAAATCCCCATCAACACGATCACAGGTGGTGGGCTCTGATGTACACGTTCACGGCCGTCGGTATCGTCCTTGTCTTTGCCGCCGGGATGTGGTTTTTTGCCAACGGAATTCGCGATCGCCGCGACCCGACTGCGCCGACACGCCACCGCACCTCACGTGCGCGGATTGCCCGGCGGACAAAATTACTCCTCGCCATCGGAACTGCCGTCGGCCTTGCTGCATGGCTCCTCAGTGGATGGTTCGTACTCTTCCCCATCATTCCGATCGCAGCAGTAGGCGTCCCCTACCTACTCGGATCGTCAGCCGCCGCCGACGACATCGAACGCCTCAATGCCCTCGAAGAATGGGTGCGCAACCTGACTGGAGTGCTCGCAGCAGGATCCGGCCTCGAACAGGCCATCATCGCAACGCACAGGGGAATGCCTCAAGCATTGCGTCCGGAAATTACGAGCCTCATCACGCGCCTGCGTGGCAATGTGTCGATCGACGAAGCGTTGCTTCGGTTCGCAGACGATCTCGACGATTCCACCGGCGACTACGTGGTCGGTGCACTGCGGCAGGCAGCTCGCCTGCGCGGCTCCGGACTCACCGCAGCCTTGAAGCGACTTTCAGAATCGGTGGCAGAGAACGTGCGCAACCGCAGAACGGCCGAAGCGGAACGGCAAGGGCCCCGCACGACCGCTCGCGGGGTCACCGTCATCACCGTCGTTGTCATCGTTGGGTTGTTCCTGTTCACCAACTACATGGACCCGTACAAACAGCCCCTCCTCCAGCCCGTTCTGTTCCTCGAATTCATCGGTTTCGGCCTGGTGCTCGGGTGGATGAAGCGATACACCTTGCCAGTGAAATACCCCAGGTTCATCGGCACCAAGGACCGCGACGCAGCAAACACCGCACGTGAGAGGAGCGCAGTATGAACAACTTCGAGCTCTGGGCGATCGCCCTTGCCGCTCTCGCCGCTCTCGGCTTGATCCTCCTCGTTCTCCGCATACTGCCGGCCGACCCAGCACTCGGCGATGCCATGGAACGACTGTCCGGTGCAGCCCCGGACCCGTACACCGTCGACACCCGCGGCGGTGACGACCTCACCGGTTCGGATGCCCTGTCCTACAAGGTCGGTGCCCGCTTCTACCCGCGGCTGCGATCGCAGGCGTGGTTCAGGATCCCGACCGCGGACCTGGCGATCCTCCGAGAAACTCCACAAAAGTTCATCGGAGACAAAATCCTTTCCGCTGCAATAGGTCTGATCATCGCGCCGATTTCGATCGCACTCCTGGCGCTGTTCGGCATGGCAGTGCCCCTGACTTTTCCCGTAGCCGGTTCCCTCGTCCTGGCGCTGGTGGGATTCTTCGCGCCCGACGCCGACGTCAAGACTCGCGCCGCTAGTGCCCGACTCGAATTCACCCGAGCATTGGCGGCGTTCATCGACTTCGTTTCGTTGAACCGAAGTGGCGGCGTCGCTGCATTCCAAAGTCTCGAACGCGCTGCCGCAGTGGGCGATAGCTGGGTGTTTCTACGTCTGGATGCCGAGCTTCAGAAAGCGTCCCTCGCCGGACAGGCACCATGGGCTACTCTGTCCAATCTTGCAGCCGAACTGGCGCTGCCGGAGTTGGGAGATCTCGCGGACATCATGACCTATACCGGCGACCAGGGAGCGAGCGTGGCCGACACTCTTGCCGCGCGGGCCGGAGCGCTCCGCAGTGCCCTGCTCTCGAAAGAACAAGGCGAAGCAGGAGCCAAAACGAAGAAGATGGACGCACCTCTCGGCACCTTGGCCGTGCTGTTCATGATCATGCTGATCGTGCCGGCCGGAGTGAACATCATGGGCGGCGTCTAGACCGAACAACCCGAATGCGTTGTCATTCAACGATCAACTACCAAGTTTGAGCTGTGCAAACACCGATCCGTGCACTTCACCTGCTCGAAGTGTCCGGTCTTGGCGATAGTCTGACCGGCATCCAGAACCGTCATAACCAGGGCTTTTACATATCGAAGGGAAACGTCACATGGCAGCATCGCGCACAATCGCAAACCGGATCGCAGCAACCACCGCAACACTGTTCGCATTGGCACTGTTCTCCTATACCCGGATGACCGAGCGCGCCGGCGGACGCAAAAGCGACAAGGGCTACAGCATGGAGACCGTCGTCATCACCGCCGGCCTCGTCATCCTCGCCATCGCTATCGTCGCCGGAATCACCGTGGTTGCACAGCGCTACCTCAACCGAATCCAGTAACCCCACCACTCGCCCAACGAGACAGGGGAGGACCAGCGTTGCTCACCGACACACATGTACCACTACGCGAATGGCTCACCCGCATACGTCGAGACGACCGCGGCGCAGCCCTCGAAACAGTCGTGGTATTCGGCGTCGTCCTACTGCTCTTCCTCATCGCAATCCAGGCAGCTCTCTACGCTCACGCACGGACCGTAGCGATTTCGACCGGTGAAGAAGCTCTACGACAAGCGCGATCGCAATTCGGCAGCGCTGCGGCCGGAACAGCGGCGGGCTACGCCTTCGCATCCACCGCCGGCCCGACGACCCTTCGAGCACCCGTCATTGTCGTCAACCGAGGCTTGCGAGAAGCAACTGTCCAGATCACCGGACAACCCATCCGCCTCATCCCCTTCTTCTCCCTCGACATCAATGTCAGCGAGACGCTTCCCGTTGAACGAGTCACTGCCCCAGGAACCAGATGAACACCGCGAACAAACTGCGCCAGCTGGCAGCCGCAGCCAGAGCCGACGACCGAGGATCGGCCCTGCAGACTGTCATCGTCGCCCCCGCCACACTGTTCCTGATCGCACTGATCGTCACCTTCGGCGTTCTCGCGCAAGCGCACCAGAAAGTAGTCCACGCCGCGAACGAGGCCGCGCGTACCGCCTCCATCGCGCGAACGGCGTTCTCCGCAGCCCCCGATGCGCAAGCAGCCGCGCGAAACGACCTGGCAGCACGAGGGCTCACCTGTTCCGCTCTCAACGTCAACACCGACCTCGGCGGATTCAGAACTCGCCCCGGCGTCACGGCTTCCGTCTCGGCCACCGTCACGTGCGTCATCTCCCTCGACGCACTCGGATTCCCGCAAGTCATGGGCTCACGGACCATCACAGCAACCGCGACTTCACCCGTCGACACCTACCGGGAGCGCGCCTGATGACCGAAGCACTACGCCGGGCGGTGGCCGCCTGCACACGGCGAGACGCGCACAACGACGCCGGAACCATCGCCATGTGGAGCGTCATCACAGCCATGGCGTTGCTGATCATGATGGGTCTCGTCGTCGACGGCGGCGGCAAAGTTTACGCCAAGCAGCGCGCCGAGCAAGTCGCTGAAGAAGCAGCCCGCGGGGCAGGACAAGCCATCATCGAACCACTCGCAGTCCGCGGTACCAACGTCGTCGTCAACCCGCTGACAGCCCAAGCCAAAGCCACCAAATACCTTGCCGCAGCAGGAATCCCCGGCGTCGTCGTGCAGACCGGACCGACAACACTGCTGATCACCACCACAACGACCTACCAACCCCGTGTCCTCGGTTTGATCGGCGTCGGGCCACAGCAGATCATCGGAACAGCCACCGTCAACCTGAACCGCACCAACCTCGGAATCCCCGGCACACCATGACCAATCGACCGCAGAGCAGACGAGTCGCAGAACTCCACGAGAAGACGGAGGACGTGATTCGACAGCTCGCGGCGCAACGCTGCACGACCCCGGCCACCCTGCAGCCATCGGAAAGGACACCCGCATGACCACCATCCGACGGCGCTTGACTGGTTTGCTCTACCTGATCGTCCTACTCGTCCTCGTCGTCGGAATTCCGCTCGCACTGTGGACATTCCGCGGCAACCCAATACCGACGACGCTGCCCGATCTCGACCAGATCAAAACAGCTCTGACCACCCAAGACGACGGATCACTCTTCCTCGGATTCGTGACCTGGATCGGCTGGCTCGCCTGGGCCACCTTCACCTTCAGCACCGTCATCGAACTCGTCGCAGCACTACGCGGCATCAAAGCACCTCAACTCCGAGGCCTCGGCTTCCAGCAGCGAAGCGCCTCCGTTCTCATAGGCGGAGCGCTCATGCTGGTAACAGCGGGCACCGCCACAGCCCAACCCCTCACCGCCACAGCACTACCGCTCTTCGACGCCCCTGCCCACTCGGCACCGATCCAAGTAACGCAACAAAGCCAACCGCATCCAGCAGAAGCCCCCGCCCGCCCCATCAACGGGGAAACCATCACGGTGCAGCAGGGCGACAGCCTATGGAAACTCGCAGAACGCCACCTTGGCGATGGCTTTCGATACACCGAGATCAAGCAACTCAACGCCGACGTCCTGACCGTCGACGGATGGCTGCAACCAGGATGGAAACTTCAGCTCCCCGCCGCCGCACCCACAACCGTCGACGGGGCCTACACAGTTCGAGAAGGCGACAGTCTCTGGAGCATCGCCGAGCAACATCTGGGTGACGGACACCGCTACAAAGAAATCATCAACGCCGACGGAACTGCACCGTCGACAATCATCCACGTCGGCCAGCAGCTCACCGTCAACGATCAAACCGCCGAGACCGTCACGCCCGAACCGGGTCCGGTTGCTTCCCCCGACCCGGCCCCGGTTGCTGCCGCTCCTGTACCTGCTGCTGTGCCCGAACCGACCGTCGCTCCTGAACCGGCCCCGGTCGCTGCCGCTCCCGAACCGGCTCCGGCTGCCGCTCCTGAACCGGCCCCCGCAGCAGCGCCTGAACTGTCCTCCGCTGCACCTCTCCTGGGTGGCACCGACGTTCCGGAACAAGCGGAGATGGTTCCGGGCGGTGACGAACAGGCTCAGGCAGAAGCGCAGGCCGCTGCCGCCGCCGCTGCGAAGATTTTCGGCATCGAACTCAACAGCGCTTCGTCACAGCTACCTGCTCCGACAGCGGCGGCTCCTGAGCCAGCGCCTGCTCCAGCAGCCCCTGAGCAGGCAGAGGCCCCCGCCCCGTCGGCGGTTCCTGAGCCAGCGCCTGCTCCGGTGGCCGCCCCTGAGCCAGCAGAGGCTCCCGCCCCGGTGGCAGCTTCCGAACCTGCTGCTGAGTCCGCGGGCGCAGATGTTGTGGCACCCGGGCCGGCACCCGCTCAAATGCCTGCTCCAGCGCAGACGTCGTCACCCAGTCCTGCTGCAGCTCCCGCCCCGACTCAGCCAGCCACCCAGATCCCACTGAATACATCGACGACAGACCCGGTATATATCGCCGCCACTGCGCAGCCAAGCGATGTCTCCGAGGATCAGAACAGCACATTGTGGCTCGGTATCTCAGCCCTAGCGGCCATCGGACTGGCTGGGGCCTTCGGGCTGCGCCGGCACCGTCAACAGCACGATCGCCGCAGAGGCGAGACCCTCCCTCAAACCTGGGGCGCTGCAGCAGTTGTGGAAGAACAGATTCATTCTGCAGCGGACAACAACGTCCTCACGCGGCTCGACGAAGCACTGAGGACTATCGCCGAACACGCTCGGACACAGGGCAACGCACTGCCGGCATTACTCGGCGCATTCATCGGTCCCGATGCGGTGGAGCTAGTAATCCTTGATGACTCCGTACTGCCGGACCAGTGGCTCAGATCAGAGACCGGCACCTGGACCCTCCCCGCCGACGTCCGGATCGCCCCAGCACCCACCACAATCAGCCCGTACCCCACGCTCGTGACACTCGGTTCCACAGACGACCGAACCCAAGTTCTTCTCAACCTGGAAGAACTCGGCTACCTCGGCGTCTCAGCTTCACCAGAGCACGCCCGCGGCACTCTCCAGGCCCTGGCCCTCGAACTCGTCGAATCCCCGCTCGCCGACAATCTGCACCTGACGCTGATCGGTTTCGGACAGGAGCTCCCCGAACTGTTCGGCAACGGTCGAATCGAGCACACCGACCAACCAGGCGAAGTGCTGGCCAGACTCGCCCGACAAGCCGAACGTGACCAAGACACCCTCGTCGAACAACACATCGACAGCATTGCAGCGGCCCGTTCGATCTACGACACAAGCGAAATGACCGCCCCCGAAGTAGTTCTCATCGCGAGTCAGTTGACGGCCGACCAACAGCAATCACTCGATCAGATCCTGGCCGCCACACCGCGCGTGGCGTTCGCTGCCGCCAGCACCGCCAGCACCGCCAGCGAGAACACCCAGGCCGCGTGGACACTCGACATCGTCGACCGCAACACCGCAAGCCTTGTCAAACGAGACACCGACGGCGGCTTCGCATTCCAGCCAGCATTTCTCGAGCCGGACCAATATGAAGGCATTACCGCCTACCTCGCGACCGCCACACAGCCAGCTATCCCCACAGAGTCGTCCATGCACGACCCCTGGGCTGCAGCCGAAATCGACGCACACCTCACCGACGCCGAAAGCGCTGAGACCTTCCTCGACTCCGTCACCACGATCGACCCCACCGACCAGCTGCTGCTGAACGGAACTACCGCATCGGAGACCGCCCCCGACGTCACAAACGTTCCGACCTACAGCCCGGACGCCGCGCAGTGGACATCCCCAGAAGCGATCAGGTACGACGACCAGGCCCCACCCATCGCTCCTGTCGCTGGTGACGTACCGGCCCCGGGACATCTCTGGCTCCATCTTCTCGGGAAACCAGCAGTCACCACCCCGACCGGGGAGCCACCCAAGGACGGCCGTGAAGTACTCCTAACCGAGATCGCCGCTCTTCTCTCCATCCACCCGGGAATCAAACACGACTCCATCGACAAAAAGATCTGGCCTGCAGACAATTTCGACAAACTCCCTCTGGAGGATCAGCCGAAAAAGAAGGCGACACGACGCCAGAACTACCTCTCGAGACTGCGAAATTGGTTGGGAGAGACAGAGAACGGTGAGCAGGCATTTCCGAAGCACGGCGACCGCACCGGCCGCACCGGCTACCGACTGCACCCCGATGTCCGATCGGACTGGGACTACTGGCAACAACTGATCGACACCACTCCGGCCGCCGCCACCGATGCGGAATTGCGGACGGCTGCAGAACTGGTAAACGATCAACCATTCGCCGGGACACGGTCAGACCGTTACGGGTGGGCACGAAACCTACAGCAGCACATGATCTCGACCCTCGCGGATGCCCTCGAAGAGCTCGCCACCAGACAAATAAAGACCGGAGATCTTTCCGCCGCGCTCACCACCGCAAACCGCGGCGTCACCGTCGAACCGTTCCGAGAAGGTCTCTGGAGACTGGCGATCATCGCTACCCACGGGAGCGACGAGATCAGCAAGACCCAGGAGCTGATCGACCAACTGCTCGCGAACCTCGCCGACATCGATGTCGACCCAGAACCCGAAACCGACGAACTCTTGCGCGCCCTCGCGCAATTCCACAATGGCGGCAACGCCCTCTACCGGATCGGAGCAATAGCCAGTTGATAGCAGTCGCGTCAATCGAGGTGTCTGAAGTGTCCGGTAAGCACGTTACGGTCCAAACAGCCGCACCATTATCGTTATCGCAGTACAACGCACAGAACAACGTAGGGGGTCCACGATGATCAGCACACGACGTCGCACAGGCGCGGCAATCCTCGCAGTAGCAGCCGCTGCAAGCATCAGCGTCGCATGCGGGAGCGGTGACATTGAGGCGACCCCCGTAACGACCACCACGCAGCCGGTCCTCACGGGACCAGAGGGCGTCGAAAAGTCCCCGGAACAACAGGCGACCGAGCAGGCAACAGCAAAGGTGAATGAGTTCTTCGCCGTTCTCGCGAAGGTCGAGAGCGATCCTGCTGTAGACATCAACATGCTGGACTCTGTTGCGAGTGGAAAGATCCTCGATCAGTTGAAGGCAAACGTGAACCTGCGCCGATCTCAAGGAATTGTCTCCACGGGTGCTGCGACTGTCGCAGATGCATTCGTGACGGAACTGCAGGCACCAAAGGATGCTGACGGGAACCCAATTAAGGAAGAAGCGTCGGCAACATTGCGAGTCTGCATCGACAGCTCGAACTATGACCAGATCCGTCCGGACGGCACGAGTGTGCTCCCTCCTGACCGAGTCCGGCGGGAGCTGGGCAAGCCGACTCTGGAGAACGTGGCGTGGCCAGATTCATCAGGCTGGCGCATTGTTTCCGATGCAGTGACTTCTTCGGGTACCCCATGCGACGCACCATGATCGACGGTTTGGCAAGTAGGCAACTGGAATCCATAAGGGCGGTGGGTCATGCGTAAGCCGCTTGGGGTTATCGCATCAGTGCTTCTAGTTGGAGTGTTCAACGCGAACCCAGTATTTGCGCAGCCGGGGATCGGCACCGGAACTGGCGGTGCCTTCGGCGGAGGCTTGGGTGGTTCGACAGTTGTGGTCGAAGGTACGTACACGAGTGTGCCGTCAGGGGGTGGAACGACTGGATCCGCGCCAGCTGCTGTGGGCGGGGGAGGTGGTGGGAGCGCCGCGCCGTCCGGACCGCCGCTCGAGTTCGTTCCGTCGACTGACGCCGCCAATATGACGCTTGTTCGAAATGCTGATAGTGGTGCCCCGATGGCAGTGAACGTCGTTAATGATGACGGCACAACATGGTCCTGCGAAGCGGCCGGTCCGTGTGTTCAAATTCCGGACGTTGGGGTGCCGGCTACGCCTCCGGTGGTCGACGTTATGACCGTTGTCGGCCAAGCGGTTACGGCAATGCAGTTGGATCCGCCCGGAATAGGCATCACCCCGAACCCCGCAAACACAGGTGCTGTCGGCCTGGTTGGTCTACCCGGCTGGTTCTGGGTCGCTGACCCACGGGAATCGACAGTCGGCCCCGTGACCAGAACTGCAGCAGGACCGGGTGTCATAGTTTCTGCTACAGGGGTCAATACGTCCGTGGTCGTCAATTGGGGGGACGGATCCGTGCCGTCGGTGTGCCCAGGTGCGTTACTGCCCTTCACGCCGTATACCGATGTTGCACAAGGGCTTCCAAGTCCGACGTGCGGCAATATCGTTTATCACAAGACGTCCACTACCGAGCCCGGTGGGACATTCAAGGTCTCCGCGACATCGAATTGGCTCGTCACGTGGACAGCGACGACACCCAACGGGACGGTCGGTGGAGTCATACCCACGCCGCTGACTTCGCGTACTGAAGTTCGGATTGGTGAACTGCAGGTCCTGGTCACAAATTAGAGCCGTGCGCCCCCGCTCCTCGGGTGCGAAATTGAGTCACTCCAGGCTTACCGGTTTGTAGGCTGGTGGAATGCCTGAACGGTTGACTGTCAACGTCACGATGCCACCGGAATTGGCTGGGGGGCAAGTGCAGGCCTACCTGGAAGAGTTGGGGTTCGAGGTCGCCCACACGTCCGCGCCCGATGTGTGGGCGTTAACCGAGCCGGCTGCCAGCATGGACTGTGTCGATTTTATGACCGTTCGCACCCTGTCGGGTTCGGAAGCGGACGTCGATGACGAGCTCGTCGACCTCCCGCAAGACCCTTACGTCTCCAGGCTGGACCATGGGCGAGTCGTTGAGGAGCGCCTTCGCGCGATCAGACAGATGAGCGCGGGTGCGGTGGGATCGTTCCTGTACGGACTCCAGCTACCTGTCATCACCGCCAGCGATCGAGCCTTGTCCGCGGCAGTACAGGACGCGAGTAGGGAGTTGGCCGGAACTTCGGACGACGATGACGAGCATCCGTTCGACCGGCATGCTGTCCACGTTGTTCGCTATGGCAACGCCACGCACCGTCGGATCAGGTTTCCTGGTTTCGTGTTACGTCTGAATCAGGACCCCGAACTTCTCGACGACATACGACGCGGGCCGATCGACGTCGATGAGACCATTTTCGCGTCGGGATCGTCGATCCTGAGCAGTGTCTTGATTCCCGCGAGCCATCTCGGTCCGTTGTTGGCCGCACGGTCTCCATGGGTATGGGCGTTTCAAGCGAACAGGGTGTCGGGTGCGGTGATTTTCACTCTCGGCACAGATATTGTCGGGAGGTCTCCTGTTCCGTACGAAGCGCATCAGGTACTTCCCCGATCACCAGTGGGTCGCCTTCCCCAGCGGCAGGAGCCGCCGGCACCGGAGGCGTGGGGTGCGGCCGTCGCTTGGTGGGTTGCTCAGATGAACTCTGTTCTCGGGCATCTCCTGAACCCATGCCTGTTCGCAGATGCTGACGGTGACTACCTCCCCTATGCGCAGCAGAACCGGTTGATGGAATTTGCGGATCTTCTGCAACGAGTTACCTCGACGCTGCTATCGCTGCACGACGACTACGCAGCCGGAGTTCTGATGTGGTCAGCAATGGACCTGATCGAGGCGACCTGGCTTTCATGGGATCTCACGGCACTGTGCAAGCCCTCGGTTGCGGCGAAAGCGCTGCAGCAAGTTCGAGAACGTATGCCTGCTGATGTTCAGTCCGTCCTGCTTCCGTACGCGGCTTTTGGTGTGGAAGCGTTGACCGAAGTGGGGGACGGGTTCTTCATCAAGAATTACCGTAGGTCGGAGAAGGTAATTCTGAAGCTGCCCGGTGGAGCGGACAAATCCCTGTCACTCGATGACGCAGTGAGTCAGTTCATGCGTTTGCGCAGGAACACTACACACGGGTTCGACAAACCTGATCCCGTCCGTGACCGACTTTTCGCGCAACACAACGGCCGGCTGCCGGCGACACTGATGTACCTGCCGCTGCTGTACTTGATGTACATCATGTCCGATCCTGATGACCTGAGACGTCGTCTGCTCCGTCGATCCGCTCGAAGACGCAGGACGCAGTGAGAGGTGTTCACACACGTTGCCGGTGGTGTGCTGAGACAATATTGCGGTGAGTGTCATGGTGCGCCGGCTGATGGGTGCGGTGTGGCCGACGAGGTTCGGCGCAGCCGAAATTGATGTCGAAAAGGGGGCGCTAGCAGTGGAATCGAACGACCGGGGTGGGCGCGAAAATGCTTCACCGGACTCCGCTGCTGGCGAAGAGATGGCGTCCGAGCTCAACCCGGTGAGTGTCGAGCTGAATCCGGCGGCAATCGAGATGGTGCACGCGAGCATCGAACGGACGCTGGATTCTCAGGAACGCCGAGTGACGAGCATCGATCAGCGCGGGGGTGTGCTGCTGGGATTCGCGGGCATTCTGGTGGGGATCGTGTTGCGCAATCCCGCGGGGATCGGTGTGTGGGAGGTTGCGGGTGCTGCCCTGGCCGGTGCGGCGGCAATCATGGCGGCATTCGTGATTGCACCCAATACCGCGTCGGGGCTCAATCCGGAAGTGGTGTTGGAGGAGTATTCGACAGTCGATGAGACGACGGGCCGGTTCGAGATCGCGTCGACACTGGTGTCGATTTATCAGGTGACAGAGATGCGGCTTCGGAGCAAGCTGATGCGGTTGCGGATCACGACGGGTCTGTTGGCTGGATCTGTGCTGGTGTTGCTCGTGACGGCTATCATTCGGATGTAGGAGGACATCATGGCTACGGTGAACGAGCAGCAGAAACCTGATCGACCGGTGGGCTCGGCGAGCCCGGCGACGGCGTCGCGGCGTCGCAAGGTGGCCTTGCGTCCCAATCCTCGGCTGGTGGGCAACTACGAGGGCAGTTCCCGCACGATCGACGAAGTGCGACGCCAGATAGAGAAGCAGCAGGGGGCGTCGGCGTGACGGCCTCGAAAGATCAGAATCCGCCGGCGGGGTCGTCGGCTCCACGTGCCAGCGCGCGCCCTGTGGTGGTGGTCCCGACATCGGCTGCGGGTGATCGCACCATTGTTCGGGCAGCACCCAACGAGAGAGCTATCCGCAGCATCACTGCGGGGGCTGCACCTCAAAATGTGCGGTCCGCTGTCCGCCGCGAGCACTAATTTCGCGCGCACGCCTTTGCGCTGTGTCGTAGATGATCCAAAATTGGGCTAGCAGACGGTGCCAAACGTGTTCGTCCAGGTCGCCGATCTGCAGCGTCGACTGTGTCTGCTCCCGATCACGCTTGGCCGTTACCTGGGCAGCTGTGGTGATCGATGCAGCAGCGGGGGAGGGCTTACGATGCGGCCACCGACCCGCGTCGAGTGCTCGATGTAGTAGTCGAGCATCGGGTGAAACTCGGCAGGGTAATCCCTTAGCCAAAAGCTTGCACGGTGTTCGACGAATTTCGACGCAAACCCCGCGACACTCAGACAGCGGTGGTGTGGGCAACCGGACCGCATGTATGGATCTCATAGCGATACTCCATTGCCGCGTGTCCGAACGGCGAGGACCAAACGTGGCACAACCAGCCATTGCTTACGACTTTGCGACGGACTCCTGTCACGGGCGGCGAAGTAGCCCTGCAGGTGTGGAAGCGTACGCGGGGTCGTTGAACACGGCGCTGTCTTCGCCGACATGCTCCGCAACGCCAGCGGGGGGTGGCCCGAGGATTTCAGTTTTGATGCAGCCTTTGGTCGAGTCGAGCCAGGTACGGGAATCGGCCCCAAGTCGAAATGGATGGGCCATGTCGTTGGAAATGATGTTGCGCATGATGTTGTACACCGCCGAATTGGGTTGCCGGGCCAGGAGCTGATTCATCAGCGATTGCCGGGTGGGCACCAGGTATTGCGGTTTCTTTCCTGTTGGGGACATGCACTCGAGCATCACGTTGGTCGATGCAATCAACTTCACGAGCTGGATAGCCGTTGCTCGCTTTTCCTGGGCGATGGCCACATTGACGGAAAGTGCGTCGGTATAAAGCGGTATCCCCACTTTTTCGATAGGTTCGGAGCTCAGCGGCATGACTGAATAGGTCGAGGCGTCGACGTTGTCGATGAAGTGGAAGATTTCGGTCAAGCCTACGAAGGCTCGACCGATCCGCTGGTTCCATTTCGTGATTCGGTCGTAGCCCGAGTCGGGATATGTCGCCTGGGCGTACCCGGCGATGTTTCGCAGCACCTGCATGTCGGCGAGGCCTTGCTGATCGAGTCCTGGACAGGGGGGAAGGGCGGGAGTGAGCGGAAACTGGCCCGACTCCTCCATGACGGCCTGCTCGTACATGCACGCGACGGTCGTTCCCCCAGTAAAATCCAACAGCATGCCTTGACCCTGCGCGGGCCAGACTGCTTTCGGATCCCCGTCGCCGAGGATTTTGTGTAATTCTTCGACAGTCATCCCCGGCGCACCCAGTGCTGCGTCAGTGAGACGGCGAATCAAAATTTGCATGCACCCTAAATACGGTATTCCTTGATACTCCGAGGATTCCGTTTTCAGCGATGCGAGAGACCACGGGTAAAAGTCTGCGGTGCCGTCGATATCGAACTCGACACAGAACTGACGCATGTGATCAGCGAAGATGCAGTCGTAGGCAAAAACGTCCACAGTGGACGGCGGATCGCCTTTGTAACAGTCGTAGGTGTAGACGAAATTGAGAGCGACATCCGGTTGGACGCTGTGCCACGCGGCTCTGATGGTGGACTCGAACCATTTCGGTTCGGGCGTGTACGGGTACAAGGCGACGTTCAACGTGGATGCGTCGCTGGCTGGAGGTGGCTGGTTGGTGGGGCCGGAATCCTTGTTCAAACTGCGTCCGAACTCGGTACTGGTCACTGCACACTTCCCGTCATCACACTGTCTGCAGGGGAACGGCGATTGCCTCATACAGTCGCATGATTTTCCGAAAGTGGCAAGGATCACATTTACTTACCCTCGATCCACGGACTGAGGTGACCCACTGTGGTCGATGACCGAATTGTGGGGTCGGGACTGGTTGGGCGTGTTTCGTCCGCTGGTCTACCCAGCATTTCCACGATTGTCGTTGCTCGGGCCGAGTCGGCGGGTCGGGTGAGGATCAGGCGGGTGTGGGTGGGCTGATGCCAATGATGTTGCGCCATAATTGAAGCCACGCATCGAGCCACGGCCAGTGTCGCGGCAGGTGCAGTGTGGGTGTGCGTTGTGGCCGCACGAAACGCGCGGCAATGTTGACGATTTGCGCCGTAGCGTTATTCCGCGAGCTTTCGCGTGACGCCCGCCGGAGACGGTTCCGGCGGCGCGCAGCAGGTTGTGGGCGATCGCTGCGCACTGCACCCAGGCAGAGCTCGCGCCAAACGATCCTGACGGCATGTGCGCGAGCGGTCCGTCGATCAGATCCGAGAACACAGTCTCGATGACCGCGTGTGCACGGTGGACGACATCTGCGGTCGTCGTCGGCAGGGTGCTGTTGGTAAAAAACGGGTGATACCGCCACACCGGAAACAATGCATCGCGGTAGCGGGCGTCTTTGACCCGCCGCACGATCAACCGTGCAGAAACAGGATACGCGGTGGAAGAGAAAGCGGTGAACGATGTTTCGGCGACCTCGGCGTCGGAGATCCAGCCGTCGGTGTCGGGGTCGCGGACCGCTCCCGGGTAGCGCACGGGCGTCCACGCGGTGTCAGGGATGGAGGCGATCGCTCGTTGGACGATTCGGTTCTTGATCAGTACGAACGAGAACTTGATGCAGGCGCGTACGACGCGGCTGTTGCCGTAGGCGGAGTCGCCGCGGACCATGATTTTCCCGCTGGCGAGACTGGATGTCGCAGCTCAGCCCTAGTCATCCGGGCGAGCACGGGTGGCCCATTCTAAGTCGACTCTCAGCCCGGTCGCCTGCCCTCCGTACGATCAAGGGGGTGCTGACCGATCCACTGCCGAATTCCGGCTCACTTGAGCGCTATGAGGCTTTGCCCACGATTCTCCAGCTGAGGAGCTACCTCTCGGAGATCCAGGCGGAGCCGACCGAGTGGATCTCGGTTCTACGGAATCGAGGGAGCGGAATCAAGTACAGCTCGCTTCAACCTCTTCTGGTGGCGACATCGGACCAGCGCAAATTCCTCGCCACTACCGATTGGTCCATCAACGACCTCGGCGAGCCCAGTTACAGCTCTGATCGCCTCCCGGCCTTCCGCGACGGCTTGACCTCCAACCCTGATGGCTACGACCTTCATCTGTTCGTCAACGTGTCCTGGGTGCCATCGGCAACCACAGAACCCGTTATCGAATTCACGCCGTCGTTCGTATGGTGGTTGGGCCTGATCACGCGATCGAACGAGACAATGTATCGAACTAATCACGCGGGCCGCGATGAGGAGGTCGTCGAGATCGTCAGACCGAATCCTGGTGAATACGAGGTTCGAGTCAATGCACGGCACCTCCGAAAGTATCTCGCGGCCCGGAGCATGAGCCTGGTGATCCAGCACGCCCATTCTCGGGCTGACGACAGCGTGCATGAAGCTCGGATCGACCTTGAGATTCGCACCAAAGACGCAGCGTTCGCCTACACGGCGTGGGACGCGTATCGGGGGCCTGGTTTCGTAGCGCAGTTGGTTGGGAAACAGGCAGTTTTGCCGTTCGCGTCCGCTGGCGAGCACCCCGACGATCTGCAAAGGCCTGAGCGGTTTCAATCGTTCATCGTTGACATCGACCCCTCGACCGGCGACGAGGTTCGTTTGAGTTGCGAGCGCGATGAAGCGAACTACCTCACCCCAGTCTTCTTCGACACGGATGTTCTGACCCGATACCGCGACAACCCAGACCGCTACACGGTGCTGCGGACCGATGTCTCGTGCCACGGTCGGTGGGCCATCGATGTCGACATCAACGGTGCCAACCTCGTCCAGGTGTGGCTGGGACACCTCATCCGGCTACCCGAGACCGAGCGAGAGCACTGGCTCACACACAACGTCCCGCCGAACGGTGGAATAACCATCACACGTAGCGTGCGGGACCTAGCGGGCCAGTGGGTAGAGGACGAACGCCCTGACCCTGCTCGGCTGAGACGAGCTAAGGCAGAACTCATCGAGGCGTTCACTGGCTACTTCGGTGAGTCGTTGTACAAGCAACTCGGCCCGGCTGACCTCCGTGCGTTCGATGCCTTGGCATTGTGTACCAATCCAACCGAAGGCCAAAGCGACAACGGTGTCATGGTTCTGTCGAAAGGGATCGTGGATGCACTCGATGTCAAGACTCTTCGAGAGTCCTCGGGCGCGGACACGAATAGTCCTTCGCTTGCCTGCCTACAGCTACTCGTCGAGAACTTGGGTGCCGACCCGAATGGTCTCGTCGGACCCCTACGCCAGCTTCAGGGAATCCGATCGGCAGGCTCGGCCCACATGAAGGGCACGAAATTTACGACTGCGCTGTCGGCCGCAGGACTGAATTCTCTTCAGCCGGACAAACAATTCGAGACAATCGTAGATCGGGTTACGATGGCTCTGCAGGGCTTGTCCGAGCTGTTCCGAAGGACGCCCCCGCAAGTGTGATGGTGCCGGTCATTTTGTTCCAGTCTCGCTCTGATCATGGGTTCGCATTGATCTCACCCCACGCGTCTAACGCGTGTTGGTAGGTCGCCACAGCACCCGATTCAGTCGGAGCATCGCAGAGCGCGATCGCAGCCCTGGCAAGCGACGCGAGCGCAAGATCTCCCAGATCCAAGATCGCGTCGTCGCCATGACTGAGCAGAGTAAGCATCGTGGTAGCCATCATCTTCGGATGTTCCAGGACTTCAGCGGGCTGAGGCTGGCCCAACTCGATCAAGGCCAGCGCTTCGAGAAACATCGGTACAGCGAACGCCACCCTCGGATTGATTGCGCTCATAGCGTGAAGGTTAGCAATCGGCCGAATACCGGATGTTCTGGAGAATCTCTGAGACGGTGGAGGTATGACATCGAAACGTACCTCCGCCGGCGACAAACGCGCCCGCAAGGTCCAGCAACGTCGAAAGCGACTTGCACAGCAAGGGGTCTCACGTGAGCAGCACGCTGCGCTGGTGCTCGAGCGCAGCGGTGATCCCTCGTTCGTGCAACGGCGCACCAACGCCGACGGTGGGCGCACTCTGTCGTGGAGCAAGGACATGGTGGGTGGTGCGGAGCTCAACGACTCTCTCGAAGAGCAGCGACAGGCGTTTCGGGACAAGTTCGGCCGAGATCTCGGGCCGAACGATCCATTGTTCTTCGACCCAGCTGCTGACACGCCGCAGGAGATCAGTGAGGAGAACTTGTTGGCGGACGTGGACTCCCTGATCGACAAGGCCCGCGAAGCAGGGGAGAACCCCGCCTACTTCCAAGCATGGCGCGACACCGGGTTCTTGCTCACCGAACACAACATGCATCTGTTCTCCGCGTCGGATATCGACGAATGGAACGCGGCGCTCGAACGGCATTGGGACGAAGCGGCATTCGGGCCGTTCGACGATGCATCTTAGGACCTACGGCATGTTCGGGCGGCTGCAGCGAGTCCGAGAGCGGTGGTGAAATTCCCACGCCGCTGACCGCGCGCACTGAAGTCGGATGGGCGAACTTCGGGTTTTGGTCACCAGTTAGTGCTGTGTCGCGTCGAACGGCAATTGCACCCTCGCACTATTTGCGCTCTAATTATGTACATGACTACTTTGCCGGTCGCGGATGCGCGTGCGCGTCTGTCCAAGATTGTGGACGATGCAGAACAAACCCACGCCCGGTATGAGATCACCCGTAATGGGCACCGGGCTGCTGTGTTGCTCGCTGCCGACGATTTCGATGCGCTGCAGGAGACCATTGCAGTGCTATCGGATCAGGAACTGCTGACATCTCATCTTCGGGGCGTGGCGGAGCTGCCTGAGGGTGACAGTCTCGATGCGAAGGAGTTGGCCGAGGTCATGCGGGTCGCTGGCCGGTCTACCCGCGCGTGAGTGAGCCTGAAGCGCCGTATCGGCTTGTGATTGCTCGATCAGCGTCTCGCGCTATCAGTCACACTCTTCCCGAGAAGGTCGCCGCTGCGGTGTACGAGTTCATCACCGGAGCATTGCTGGAGAATCCGCAGCGGGTCGGGAAGCCCCTGGCCCCGCCGCTTTCGCCCGCCTACAGCGCCCGCAGAGGCACCTACCGGGTTCTCTATCTGATCGACGCCGGGCAGCGCATCGTGCAGGTCACCGCGATCTCACACCGGTCAGATGCCTACCGCTGAGAAGATTGCGTAGCTACCGGATTATGTTGCGGAGATCAAGCCTCGTAGGCGTAAGGCTTCCACCAATGGTGGGTGGGTCGCGGTCTCCATCCAACCAGATTTTCGGTCCGCCTTGCTGCCGAGTGAGTCGGATACTGCGCTTCGCAGAATTCGGAGGGCATCTTCGATCGCCTCGCGATCGGCGTGATCGCGATCGAACCAACTCATGTCCGCGCCGATGACTCGTTCGTACTGCACCAGGGCACCATCCTTGTTCACTCCCGCTGTCTCCATCAGATCTAGTGAACCGATCGAGAAGACCAGAGCCCGAGTGATCGTTGTCGGCATTCCGCGCCGGTTTGCTTGGTAGACGGTCGGATCGACAATCCGGCCCATTGCCGGAATCCACAACACTAGGTGTCCTGTCCACCATGTGTCCGACTCCCATTTCGGTGTGCGGCTTCCCAGCTCCACCCACTGCTCGTCCGACCACGCCACCTGCCCGTACACGACCAACGGCTCAGCCTCGATCCCGTAGTCACGCAATGCCGGAATCAGGCAACGCACCGCAGCAATGCAGGTGCCGGAAAAACCGCCCTCGGTGTAGGCCTGCCAAATCTGGCAATGCCGGTCGATGATCTGCACTTCTGCCGGTGCAGTCACGCCAGGATTCGCAGGGGGACGGATCCCCGCTACCGGTGGTGTGACGTACCCGGCCCGCTGCGCCCATTCTGGCAATGCAGCGGCTCCCGGACCGCTACGCGATCGCCCTGACCCCTTGCCTGCACCCTTGCGTTTCTTGCTCACCGGTGACATTTAGACGCTCCCAACCCACCTCGACTCTCTGCCCCGTCGCAGGAGTTTCGCGTCCCGACCGTACCGGCCAGGTACGACACTTCCCGCACGCTAACGATCACATCCCTGTATTCAGGTTGACATGGTTGACATGACGCGAACAGCCGGGGATGATCAGGGTATGTCCACTGTCGAGAAGGATTTCGAGGTCATGGCGCACCGGCTGGTCGAGGCCAGTGGCGCGCCGGACGAGCGTGATCTGGCGTATGCAATAGCGGGCCTCGGCGGCATCGTCAACGGCCTCAAGGCGCGTCGCGCGTGGAGTGAGCACGTAGGGGAAATCTTGACCCCCAGTCAGGCCCTCGACGTTGCGGGTTGGACGCGTGCTGCCTTGAGCAAGGCTGTGAAAGAGAACCGCGTTCTTCGGTTGACCGGCAGCAACGGCAAATACGGCTACGCCGCCGCAGGCTTCACCGATGCCCAACCGGCGAAGCCGATTCTCGGCATCCAAGAGGTGCTGCGTGTGTGGGCGGGGCAGGACCCGCGTGGATGGTTGGCGGTCGCGTGGCTGACTACCGAACAGCCAGAGCTCGACGGCCGTACACCTCGGCAAGCACTTCTCGACGGGGACGTTCCTACGGCTGCTCGCGCTGCCCGGGCTGCGGTCAGTCGGCTTGCGGCGTGAGCGCTGAACGCGCCGTCGTTCATCTGTTCGAGCCCAAGCCCGTCGGTGAATTGGCGGAGCGATTTCCGTCGTGCGTCTACCCGGCTGGGGCCGAGCTGTTTCGATCGCATCAGGCCAGTCTGGGACCGTGGTGGTACTCATCGAATGGCGGCGGCAGGTTCGACCTCGAAGCCCCTGATGGGACTTGCTACCTGGCCGAAGACGAAGTGGTCACTCTCCTGGAGATTTTCGGTGGCCAACAGGTCGTGCCGAGATACGAGGTCGATGCGCGTGCAGCGTCGACGATCACGTTGGATGCTGATATCAGGCTCGCTGATCTGACTGCGAACACCGGTGTCGCGCTCGGAGTCACGGCAGAAATCTTTACTACCGCCGACTATCCGCTGACGCAGCGGTGGGCGGCCGCGTTACGGGAGGCCGGGTTCGAGGGTCTGCGGTACTGGGCCCGCCACGACCTCGAACATGCCCGGCGGTGCATTGCACTGTTCGGGCAAGCGGGGGTGGCAGGCGAGGAGCATCGTCATACCGTCCAGGCCACGGTCACCCTGTCTGAGCGAGCGGACCTGCTGGAGCGGTGGCGTGAAGAAACTGGTGTCGCGATCTTGGACGTACCAGATCTGTTGTAGCGATCGTGGTCAACCGCCCGCAAGGTATTGCTAACGAAACTTACAGTAAGTACTGTAAGTCTCATGAAGATCAGCGCACGTCCTCTGCTCGACAATTCCGTCGACGCCGAACTGTTCGTCGGCCGGCGAGACGAACTCGCCGCGATATGGGACGGATTGAACGCTGAGCTCAACGTTCTGGTGACGGGGGACCGCGGCACAGGCCGAACGTCGCTGCTTAGACAGCTGCAGCTCGACAGCCGAGAGCCGTTCACCGGTGCCCGCCGCGAAGGCGACTTCCCGATGAGCTTCGTTCGGGTCGAGGGGATCTCGGACGGCCGTGACGTGCTCGCCCGCGTCGTAGAACAGGTCACCGGCGAACCGGCAGTCGACAGTGACGGGCCCGACGTCTTGCTGCGGCGATTGAGTGACTTTCGCCTGCAGTTCATCGACGCCACGCTTCGGAGGTGGGCAGCAGAAAGCGACGACGGCACTGCTCCGCTTGGGACGCGGCTGTATCCGGTGATCATCGTCGACGACGTCACCGCATCGGCCGGGCACGCACTGTTCGGGCGGTACCGCGATGAGGTGTGGGCGACGGGATACCTGTGGGCGGTGTCGGTGCGTGAAAGTGACCGTCAAGGTCTCCTGACTCCGCCTGCAGATGCATTCTTCGAGAAGATCGTCGACGTACCCCCGCTCTCGAGAACGGAAAGCATCAAGTTGATCACTCGCCGCGCGGGAATCGACATGGAACCGCAAGCCAGCACCCTCGCTGATGCGGTAGGGCGAAACCCCCGAGATCTGGTAAGTGCTCTGCGGGGATTCCTGCAGGACCCCGGGTCGTACGAGGACAACTACCTGGCCCTCGCCGATAGAGACAATGCGCTCTGGGCTTTGGGTCGCCCAGCGTCGATGCTGGCGGCCGAAATGAAGGTGCGGGGCCCGGTCAGCGCATCGGATGAAGACTTGCTGGCCGCGTTGGGGTGGACGCGTCCTCGTGCTGTACAAGTCTTCAAGCAACTTTACGAGAAGGGGCTGGTCCGGAGCAGCGAAGTCTCGTCAGGTCCCGGGCGGCCGCGGCGGGTGTACGAGTTGACTCCGCCGGCGGAATGGCTGCGGACCGAACACGCTGATCCGGAGGACCAGAAATGAGTGACGCCCTACTGCGTCAATTGCGGGACTCGAAGGCCTTCGACCCGTCGCCGGATCCGGATCGTATGTGGCAGGTCCATGTGCCGTTCGACGTCCTCACTGGCCCCGTGAGTGGTGACTACGAGCAGCGCTTCATGGACGCTGTTCGGCGGCGTGAGCGTGTGGCTCTGATCGGTGCCAGTGGCTCGGGTAAGTCCTCGATCACCGAGTACGTGATGGACGCTCTTCACTCCGAAAACGTTGCAGCACTGAGGATCAGGATGGGATTTCAGACCGACTCCCTCGTCTCCGATCCGGCTGAATTCCCGCGTCTGTTGGTCAACACCATCGCCAAACAGCTCGACGAGAACCGGGCAGTCCAGAAGATTGCTCGGGAAATGCGTGGAGGTTCCCCACATCGACCGGTCAAATTCTCGGTTGGTCTCCCATGGTTGGCCGGCAATCTCGCGATCGAGCTCGGCAGCGTGGTGAACGAACCATCGCAAGGTGAGGATGTCGTGGATCAGGCCATCAGGGTCCTGGAACTGATTTCGCGCAGTGGCTTGATTCCGACGCTCGTGCTCGATGACACGGACCAGTGGATACGTCGTCCAGGTATCGGCGTCGATCCGGAGCCGCGGATCGCAATGTTCTTCGGCTTGACTCTGAGGATGATCGCCGAGCGACTTCCGGCAGCATGTGTCGTCGCCGTCCATAACGACTACATCGACAGCCCCCACTACAAACAGGCTCGCGAATACCTGAACACGCGAATCACCCTGCCCGCCTTAGCTAATTCAGCCGCGCTGGGGTCGATCATCGGTAGGCGGGCCCGCCAGGCCGCGGGAAATCCGAATCTCGGCGCGGTCGACGTCATCGACGCTGACGCCCTCCAGCATCTCTTCGACCACTACGGGGCCGGTCGCAGTGTCCGCCGGGAGCTGGTCGTATTGCAGGATGCGTTGGTACGAGCGTGTTCTGCAGTAAGTGAGACCATCGCCGCAGCTCACGTCGTCGCTGCGATCGCTGCAGGCTAGGACACGACTACCGGCGTAGGTAGTTCGCAAAATGCATCGCCTGAACTGCAATTCGGGTTTACCAACCCCTTTGCAGCTTCAGTAGTAGGTGTGAAACTGCTTGGCCCTGTCCACCGCATCGAGGACCTCAGCGTCGAGGCCTTGAGCTTCTCGTTCGATCGCGTTTACCCGTCGCTTCATGCCTGCTCTGGCGAGCCACGGCGACCACATCAGTCGACTGAGCTGCGCTGCTGACAAGCGCACACATCGCCCCAGCGCAGTGTTGATTCCCCCGGCTTCTTCCTGACCGTCTTTCTGCTTTACGTCGTCGTCGCTCGTCAGGCGCGCCACAGTGGCCAGTTGGATGTACAAACGCAGTGGCCGTCGCGGAACCCGTGCAATGATCGCGGCCGTCTCAAGCTCGCGGACACTGTCCTTGAAGTGCTGAAACGACGGATCAGTGGACGACGACCCTGCCCATCGGGTGCGTTCGGTGCTCGCCAAGTGCCGGAGAACCTCGCTACGCAGTTGACGGCGTTGCTGACTGCCGATCAGGTACTGGCCCGCAAAGGATCCGATACCGAGAGCTCCGATAATCGAGGCCACACCACTGATATCCATTTCGTAACAGTATTCGGATCCAGAACTTGGGGTCGGTTGACGCAACGTGAGTGGTGAAAAAGGAGAGATTTTTCCGTACCTATTGCGCCTCACGCGGCAGCAGATGTTCCGACTCCCGAATATTTGCCGGTGCTCGAAGTGTCCACCTCCGCAGGCATAATCGTGGACTGTTGGAGCCGATCGACTTTGGAATGGCGAAATTCCTCGCCTAGGGACGGTAGTGCTTCGGTCGCCGACAGATGGTCGGATCCGCGCGTGCGAATCGGAGTAGAAGGCAGTCCTATGTGGCGATGGACCGGAGAGAGTGTGACATGACGGTTGCCGATCAGAAGGTTTCGGAGCGGGAGAATGCCGAGCATCGCGCGCGTCCTCCGCAGAAACGTGCGCAACGGACCCGTGACGCGTTGATTACCGGTGCGGCTCGAACCATCGCATGTGGGGGAAGCGGCGTCACGGTCAACGACCTGATACAGGCTGCAGGGGTGACCAAAGGGGGCATGTACTTCCACTTCCCATCGAAGGACGCTGTTGTTCATGCAGTGGTCGACCAGGCTGCTCGACAATGCGAGTTCCTCCGGGCGCATCGCCCGTCTACAGGAGACACTGTGGCCGATGTTCAGGACTTGCTCGGCGGCTACTTCACTCATGCGAAACGGTATTGGTCTCTGAGGGCAGCAGCGGTGTTGTGGACCGACCTCCACTACGAGGACGTCGCACGGGCCGCGACCTACCACCCTCTCAGGGCCGCGGTCCTGGCCCTTCTGACCAGCAACGGCAGGCTGCCGACGATATCGGTGGACACTGCCGATGCTGTCATGGCCATCGTGTGCGGCGTGACGACCACCGCCGGGCCGGGGGGCTTCGGTGACGGCGGCGATCTCGACACCGTCCTGCGGTTGACGGGGCCCGTGATCGCGGCTGCCGGTGCAGTGGCGGTATGAACAGCGGTGGCGGGGACTCCGGGAAGCCTTGATCTCCGCCGGTTACCCGCGGCCGGTAGTGGGCGACGAGCCGGGCCAGCTCACGTTGTCGTGGGGCACCGGTGTCGGCGTACGAGAGATGTGTGTGAGCCCTTCAGGGGTGGTCGCCCGGACACCGGACGCGGTCTTTGCCTTGGGCCTGTTACGTCAGTCGGCAGCAGACTGGGTATCGCCGCTGCACCCGCTGATCGCAGAGCCGATCGTGCGCACATCCGAATCGCCCTTTCGGGTAGTCGAGCCGGTGACCAACATCGTTCGGAGCGCGTCGGTGATCCGGCGTTCGATGACGTGCCAGGTGAGTTTCCTGGGCTGTCAGTGTGCGGCGTTGTACGCCTCTTCGATGTCGGTGGGGATGCGGCCTCGATCGCCGATCTCGTGACCGTTGTCCGCCGCCCACTGCCGAATTGCGCGAGTCTGCGCCGGGTCACGCTTGGCCGGTGTCCCGGCTGTCGAAGGCGTCGACGCGGTTGCGGGGAAGGGTTTACGTTTGCGTCCGCCAACCCGCGCGGCGTGCTTGATGTAGTAGTCGAGCTTTCTGTGAAACTCGCTGGCGTTCTTTGCTTTCAAGTCGATCACGTACTCGACGCCCTGGACCGCGAACTCGATCGTTTCACCGGAGTCGTCGATGACCGATCCGTCGATGTCGTCGACCAATTGAATCGTTTCTAGCTTGGCCACAGTGAAGAAACCCTCTCGCAAAAATGTATGGAAGACAGCTAAGTGAGCGTATAACGGGTCTGCGTGGTCGTGACAACTGTGGGTGCGGCGCGCGTGGTTCGGATGCAGGATCGAGAGAGTGCGATTATGGGCAGCGCTCCATTCGTGGTCGGCGATGAAGCCCAAGTTACTAGTCGTGTGCACTTCAATGTCGGGGCAGCCGATGCAATGGCAAGATTTCTTGCATGCATTCTAGGGCCGAGGGGCATGCTGGAATCGGGCTGACAGCTCATCCCGAAACTCGTCGCTTCTGTCTTTGATCCAATCCATCAGCTGCCTCATGCCATTCGTTTGCCCGACTGGCGCTGGCCGTCGTTCGTGTGGTTTGAACTTGAATTGCGGTACGGGTTCCTCGCCATCCCAAATGTCGAATTTTGCAGTCAGTCGATCGAGGAAAGTTGTGGCACGCGCGGTAGTCGAGTTCACGACGAAACTTCGGTGTCGGCGGACAGCGCCGGGTGACGAGCGTGTGTCTGACAGTTCCTCCTTGCGACGATCGAGCACTCGCACTTGGCTGCGGATGACAGCTATCGCGCCACGGGTTTCGACAGACCAACTGCCTCTTCCTACCTGGGCGGCCCAAGTGTCTACGGCGCGGCGCGCATCGTTGGGTAGTTCACGCGATCGGGCGATGTACGGGGCGACGTCGTCGACGCTTCGCCCACTATGGAACTCGTGGTCGAGGTCTCGGAGGTTGTAGGCAATGCGCCTCTCCTCCAGCGCGAATGCCGATGCGAACCCGATCTTGCGGTCGCGGTCGCGCTCTTTCCTGTCGCGGTGGGCCTGTTGTTTGTCGAGACAGCGATCATGGGCGAGCTGGTCTGTGAAGAATTTGTATGCAATGGCAAGACCCGCGACGGTTATTACTGTCGGTACTCCGGGTGTCTGCAGCCACTTTGCGCTCCACAATCCGACCAGAATCTCTGCCACCCATTCATGCGGGATAGTGCACCGCATTGCCATCTTTCAAATTCTCGCTACCGAGGACGATGCTGCCCGACGGGTCCGTCGGCGGCATCATCTGGCAGTCGACGGTGGCGACGACGTCGACTGCTTTAGTTCTGTTGGTTGTTCCTCGTGCCTCCACGAGCTCAGTTGCCTCTGGGGCTGTGGTGAAGATCGTGCACCGAGAAATCAGTTAGGTATGGTGCGCCCCACTGGTCTCTTCTGCGCTGAACCCTTGAGGCTCTGCACCCCCTCCTCGGCGAGGACAACGCAGATAGGTTGGGTGGCGTTCAGTTCGGGAAGAGGTCGTCTAGCTCGGCCCCGGTGAGCAGCTTCCCGCGTGTCGGGCTCAGGAGGGTGCCGAGCCAGCGTCCGCTGGGCAGTCGAGTTTCTACCTTGGTGCGGGCATCTCCACGAGAGGCTGCGCTGTCGTCTCCACACAGTGCGTCGTATTGCTGTAGTCGATCTGCAAGTAGGTCGTACAGGTGCAGCGCGGCCGCGTGGTTGATCAAGGCGATGCTGTCTCGTGCGGCTTCTTGCGCGTCCTTCTGAACCTCCGTAGCGGGGGTCAACAGGCAGCCGTAGACATGGGTTTTGGGTGCGCGGGTCTTCTCGACCCGGATCTGACCGAGCAGCTGATTGACGTCCGTGCGGCTCAACGGAGGTGGGGTACCGGACGGGACAGTCTTGACTTCCCACACACGGCGTTCGGAGCGTTTGGTGGTCGACCATGTCCATCGACAGTCAGTGGCGCTTTGTTCCTTGTCCGGCGGTCGTTCACCGCTGGTAGCTGCCAACCGCGCCAGCGCGAGCAGACCGGCACATTGCTCGTCGTGAGTTCCGGCCAGCAAGGCGCGTCCGGCCGATATTTCCTTTGCCAGTCGGGTACCGGCCTCTCGACGCCACTCATCCCACGCGAGGAACAGCTGGTCGGTGTCATCTGCGGGATTGGTGAAGCCGTCGAGGTCCGAGATTGTGCGACGAAGCCTCTGGAACCATGCGGTCCGGGGTCCGTCGTGGGTGGCATCCTCCAATGCATTACGGGCCGCTGCGAAGTCTTTGGGGGTGCCGCCGGTGAAGTGTGCGTGGGCTTCGACGTACCGCCAGAACGCGGCGTGTTCGGTTTCGTCCGCGGCCGCGAGTTTGTCCGATGCTTCGCGTGCGTGTTGTGCCGCTGCTGTGTGGTCGCTGATCCACATGTCAGCGACGGCGGTCACTTCGAGGTCGGCGCTCGATACGGTGCTGCTGCCGCCTGTCTTCTTTCCTGGTCGTCGCCGGCGAGGCCGCGTAGACGCTGGTGACGCGGTCGACGTCGCTGCGGTCCAGAACTTGTCACAGGCTTCCCGTGTGCCGGCCCAGCCGGTGTCGTAGATTTCCAGTGCTCCCTTGATGGTGTCTTGGGTGCCGTCGGGGATGGATTGTCGAACGACGGTTGTCGGCCAGCACACGAGCGAACAGTGGGTCCAAGCCCAGGTACATCGATCGGTCCGAGGGCTCGCGGTTGGCGCGGCCGAGTGCTTGCGTGACGCGCTGGCCGACGCGGTGTCGCATGAAGCTGGCATCACCGAGATAAGCGACGACGAAGCGCTCGAATTCGCTGCTTGCTTGGGGTACCGATGTGATGATGACGAGCTTGCACAGGTCGCCGGCGAGGTCGAGACCGTCGTAGCGGCCGGCGGCGATGAGGTGGCCAGAGGGTGCGTGAGTCCAACTGTCGAATGCGGAGTCGTCACTGGGCTTCAGCCTAAATACAGTGAGCTTTTCCGCCAACAATTTGGTCTGTAGGGCGTCGGCTTCTGCGTGGCTCGAGCACAGCCACGCCGTTCTGCCGCCCGCTTCGGCCGACTGTTCGAGCGCCCAGGCAAGTGTGTTCGGACCGAGCGCTTCGTCTGGGCTGGGGTTGAGTACGAACAGACGCTCACCAGTGGATGCCGCATTCAACGGGTCGGCGGTTGACAGGGCCATAATCTGTCGGCCGCCTACTCGTCGTTGCAGGTCGTCCATGGTTCCGAGCGTTGCCGACAGGTAGATACGCTGCTTGGCACGTGAGTACCACTTGTTGAGGGTTGTCGGCGGATGATAGGGCCGGATCTCGATCCCGGAAGGCCCGATCAGTACCCCGCAATGCCCGAGGTGGTCTCGGATGGTGGGCCACACATATTTGGCTTCTTGGGCCTCGACGTACGGCGATGCTTCAATGGCGTTACGTATACGTTCCTCAAGAGTCTTCCAGTCCTTGAAGGACAGTAGTTCTGGCGGAGTACCAGACCGGGCTGTTCCGTCCTGCATGGCGTGCAGTCCGGGGTATGACGATGTGTATGTGATCACGAACCCGCAGATCGTCCGATAGAGCGACCTGGCCGCACCGCTTTCGTCGGGGATGCGAAAGGTCTGCATAGAACTCAACGGTTGTTCGGCGAGGTGAGCATCGTCGAAGATAACGAGGTCGGCGGGCTCGGGGACTGGGCTGGAGTTGAAGTAGACCCAGTAGTTCATTACGCCGACGACCTGACCCTGGTTGTAGTCGTCGAGCGTGGTCCCGCCGTAGGACTTGCCCGCGAAAAGGACCACCTCCAACCCGAGCTCCTCCGCTTCCGCTCGAACCCGCTCGGCGAGTTGACGTGTTCCGGCCAGATAGGCGACAGTGCGGCCTTGATCAAGCGCGTAGTCAGCGATCAGCAGAGCAACTAGTGTCTTGCCCTCGCCGGTGCCCATTTCGATTGCCAGGTCCGGAGTGGCCAAATGTTCTGCGGCATATGCGCTGAGAACTTGGCTCTGGCTGGGACGTAGCCCGATGAAACGTGCAGATCCCAACGCAGTCATGCGGTTTGCGAAGTCCGGCACGGTGCCATCGATCGTCAACGTCACATACCCTTCGTCGAGCCCAGCGGCTTTCGACTGTACCTGCGAACTCCCATGTTGTTTCAGGGTTTCCGACTCGCTGAGTTTGAGCGATAGCTGCCGACGCTACGGGTGCTATCGGCAGGTCGATGCTGGTTCCGCTAAGTATGCTGCGGGGCCATTTCGACGACGATGCAGTCGTGCTTGATCGGGGTCAGCCTGCAGTCATCGTGACTGAGGTCTAGGAGCGGACAGCCACGACCAGTACGAACAGCCGGTCGTCCGATCATTGTTCGGCATTGATTGCGATGCGAAATTCTCCTGCGAATCCGGTTCCGTCGACGGCAAACGTCCAGTCACCGGCGTCGTTCCGTGCCAGCTGTTGCACGCCGTTGGCCGTGTTGTCGGCGAGAAGTCCCAGCTCGGCCTCGTATTGCGGGTCGTTGCTGCCGAGAAACCGTTCACCGGTGTGCACGAACACGGCCGGTCCACCAGCGCGAGGGAACACCTGTACGTAATACTGCTTTCGGAAGATCACGTTGTCGGAGAACCCGACGCCGTAGCTGTCTCTCTCGCCGACGTATACATCGAGGCGGAAGACCAGACCCGGCACGTCCGTGTCAGGTTTGTCATCCTGATCGACCCAGCCTTCCCAGACCAACCGATCCGGCCCAGCCCACCCCGTGGTGCGATCGCCGGCATCGTCCAGGGGATTCCTGAGTTCACCTTCCAGGTCGGGTGGCCCGCCGAGCAGGTCCGGACGGTCGAACGGGCCGTAGCAGTTCTCCGCCTCCGGGCTTTGGTGAAACAGCTCGAAGTCCACGTACCGCGGTTTGATCGTCACCCCGAAGTAGAACTCACTTTTTCCGAAACAGTCCTGTCCCCGCTCGACTTTTGCCTCGTCGAGCCAGAGCTGGATGCGATGCGACCCGTGCAGGAACCGCATCGCTATCTCGTAGGATTCCCTGCACGTCACCAGTGAGTCCACCCCGCCGTGGCACTTGTGTACGAAGGTGCGGGGCGCGCCGGGAAGCTGCGCGGCGGACTGTTTGACGAGCCCATCGCTGCGGTTCGTACTTAGCGAACCTCCGTCGAACAGGGTGGACAGCCGATTTGCCAACGAAGCTCCGCTCGCGCCGTAGGTGCGGTAGTTGGTGCCGACGACAGTCAGGATCCGCTGGATCGGAAACGCGTCCAAGACCTTCAAGAACCTCGTGCTCGACGGCGAGAACGAGGCCAGTTCGTCGCTTGCGTCGCGCGCGCCCGGCAGCAGGTCGAGCAACCAGCGGGGCACGCGTTGAAAGGCAATCCCGCGGTGCGGTGTGCCGAGGGTGACGACGCGATGCACCAGTCTTTGAGCTGAATGGTGTGCGTTCTCTTCCATCGCCAACAGGGCCTCCCGCATAACCAGCCCACCCATGCTGTGGGCGATGACGTCGACGCCGTCGAATGTCTGGTTGTGCTGTTCTGACGACCGTTCGATCAGGGAAATGAGGCGGACCAGCCCTTCCGCGTATCGGGCCAGGGTCCGCGGCGAGAGGTCGTAAAATCGGTACACCCATATCGTCCCGGAAGTGGCCTCGTTGAGAACGCGCGCGGCCGTGCGCGGATCGATGACAACGCTGCCGCCTACATCAGAGGGGTCGTATTCGCCCGTGTCGGCGGGTCCTTCGACATTCTGCGCGTAGTAGCCCACAACGTTGGTCGCGTCTGTGTAGCGGTACCTCTTCGCTTTCAGTGCGCGGAGCAGGAAGCCCTCGTAGATGTAGTTGTCACCACGCTTGGTGGGGTAGACCGTGCCGTCGTTGTATCCCTGATACGCACTACGCTGATCATCAGCGACATCGACGCCGCCGAACCCCCTGATCAGGATTAACGGTCGGCATTTTATTTCGCCCATCTGAACCTCCACGAGTGTTCGTCGCAGCAGGCACATGCCCCCGCTGTAACTCGTCGTCCTTGACTCAAATCGACGGGTGGAGATACCTGAGGTGCAACCGCGAACCCGCTGAGCTGGTCGTTGCGGCCAGGCCGCTTCTGATGGTCCTCGTGTTGGGGGGCGATGTCACTGGTAGTTAGGGCTGACAACCGTTTGAACGGCAGACCCGTTGGCCTGCGGATGAGAATTCGAGCTGTTCGTGGTGTCCGGTCCTGACGCTAGTGTGCATCGACAGAGACAGCCAACAGGGGCCTTGGCCTATCGGTGGGGGTGAATGATCATGCGAGACAAGAGCGGTGGAGATGTGAACGTCGACGGAAGCGGGGACGCCGTAGGACACGTCGTGGACAGGTTCGCCGCGGTGATGACCGAATTCGACGTCGATACTGCCGGCGTGGGTGTGCCGTGTATCGATTCGGTGTGGCAGGGGGAGTTGCGGGGATGAGGGGCCGGCAGCTCGTCGTTGTTGACGTCCACACCACGGGGCCGTCGTTCGAGGCTCACGAGGCCTTCGAGCTCGCCGCGATCGACGGTGCATCCGGGAGGGTGTGGGATCTCGCGCTGCCTTTGACATCGGCACAGCTCGAACGGGCGGATTCAACATTCCTGCAGCTCAGCGGATACCACCGTCGACGGCTGGTGGAAAAGGCGCAGCATGACGCGTTGACCATTGGAACGGAGCTCGCGGCGCTCAGTGATGTGTTGGCTGGAAACACGCTCGGCGGCGCAGATCCGGAGATCCATGCGGCATTTTTGAGCAAGGTCTTTCACCGGCATGGTGTCCGGTCGCGTTGGCACCACCTGCCCGCAGATATCGCGGCGTTGACCGCCGGTGCCCATGGGATCCCCGCAACCAACATTCCGCGGCTGGAGGTGTGCTGCGAATTGTGGAATGTGCAGCTCGCGGAATTTCCTTCGGCGCTGGATCGGGCGCACGCTGTCGCCGATTGCTTCGCGGCGTTCGACCGCAGAAGCGGACGGGAATCGGTGTCGGCAACGCTCAGAGGCGAGTAGGTGTTGAAGCAGCCGCTTATTGCGCTGGGCCACACCTGAGCCCCGCAGTTCTGTCTCGGTAGTCACGCTATCGCAGGCGGCGAATCCAGACGAATGGTATTCTACGAGTTAATACTCGTATTTGATGGCAGCGGCCGTCACCGTTGGACGTGGGGATCTGATGGATCTGTTCATCGATGTCATAGCCTCAATCGCTTCCTGGTGTGCTCCGATGGTTCTGCTCGTGGCTGCCGCAATCCTCTTGGTGGAATCCGGCTTGCTCGTCGGGTTTCTCCTCCCGGGTACTGGCACGGTTCTGGCGGTCGGTGCTCTCGTGGGGCTGGGCGAACTTGATCCCGTCGTGACGGCGATCGTCCTGATCGCTTCGTCGACAGCAGGGGCTCAGCTGGCCTTTCGGTCCATCAGGCGTGGATCGTGTCGCGCTGATATCGCCGGCGCAGGCCGCTTTGCGCGCCTGATCAACAGGGTGCTTGCTCGGGCACGTCAGTTGTTTTCGGGGGATGCGCGCGTCGGGACAGTGACCACGCATTTCGTCGGAGGCGCGAGGACCTTGGGGCCACGTCTCGCTGCGGGTTCCTCGTTGTCGTTCTCGAGGTTCGCGGTGTTGAATATCGTCGCCGCAACCGTGTGGGTCACTCTTCTGTTGACCACGGGAAGCGTGTTGGGAGCCAACCCCGCGTGGATCCCCTGGGCCACTGGCGCTTTCGTCGTGGCCGTAGTTGGAGTCATCGCAATTCGGGCATTTCGGCGCAGTGACGCTCCGGTTCCCGGCGGCACAATTCCCGCCCGTCGATCTGATCGACGGGGCGGGAATGCGGCTGTGCCGTGCAGTTGTGCCCGTGTCATTCGCGGCCGGCTGATACCCAACTCATGTCGGGTGCTCGGGTTCCGGTGACGGCGTCGGCGAGGGTGTCGAGGACGGCGAGCTGGTCCGCGGTGAGTTCGATGTGCACCGAGCCCGCGTTTTCGGTGACCCGATCCGCATTCCGAGTGCCGGGTATCGGAACGACGGGCAGCGCGAACTGTGTACCTTTCACCCGTAGCCACGCCAATGCGATCTGGGCGGGCGTGGATCCGTGCTGTGACGCGATGTCTGTCAATGGGGCGAGGGCGTCGGTGTTCGTTTCGAATGCGTCGAGTTGAAAGCGGGGTAGATACCGCCGAAAGTCGTTGTCGCCGAGCTGTTCCTGTTTCACTTTTCCGGTGAGCATTCCGCGTCCCAGTGGGGAGTAGGGAACGAATCCGATGCCGAGTCGAGCTGCGGTCGGGACGATGGCGTTCTCGACGTCGCGGCTGAACAAGCTCCATTCGGACTGGACCGCGGCGAGCGGATGGGTCCGGTGCGCTCGTTCTAGTTCGGGGGCGGTTACTTCCGATACTCCGATGTGCCGGACTTTTCCGTCGGCGATGAGCTCGGCCATCGCTCCGATGGTGTCGTCGATCGGGATGTGTGGGTCGACCCGGTGAAGGTAGTAGAGGTCGACGACGTCCACGTCGAGGCGACGCAGGCTGTTGTCGATGCACTGGCGGACGTAAGCCCTGTCTCCGCGGCTTCTGCGGCCGGGTTCGGTTACGGAGGTATCGATACCGAATTTGGTGGCGACGGTGACCTCGTCGCGACGGTCGGCGAGGAGTCTGCCGATCAGTTCCTCGTTGGTCCCGAGGCCGTACACATCTGCGGTGTCGATGAAGTCGATGCCGAGGTTGACGGCGTGATGCAGGGTCTTCAGTGCTTGGTCGGGGTCGGATTCGCCGTACATCGAGGTCAATGCCATGCCGCCGAATCCGAGTGCGGATACTTCGAGGCCTGTTCCGAGGTTCACGTGTGGGAAGTCGGTCATGATGCTGTCTCCTTGGAGGCGCTCGTTTCGGGTCGACCGCGTTCGACTGCCTGTGTGTCCGCGGGTCCGGCCACTGCGGTGAGGTAGGTCCGTATGGCTGCAGGGTTCTGCAGCGAGCCGGTCATGCCCACTATGCGGTCGGGACGCACGACAGCGACACCGCCCTGTCCGAGCTCGCTCGAAACGATCTCGTGGGTGTCGATCACGGTGGGAGTTGCGCTCAGAAGTGTGGTGGGGGAGTGGACCACGACCACGACGTGCAGCCGCGACCCCCACGAGTCGAGGATGGCATGTAAGGCCCGGAGTTCGTCGATACTGGTGATGGTGGCCAGCGCCAGGACTCGTCGGTCATCGAGGAGGTCGGGCAGCAACTTGTCGACCTCTCCGTCGAACTGGACGGGATGCGGGGGCAGGAACTTGCCCGGCGAGATGGTTCGACCGCGCCCGCCCCCGCGGGCCACTGACGGGCCGTAGGCCGTATCGATCTGCGCCAGTTGAGGAACGACACGCCGGGTGAGGAGCCCTGTCGCCGAGAGGATTCCGAGGATTCGGTCGCGGATCCACCGCGAAACGGCAGCACGAGTTGTCCACAGTTTCGTCTGAAGATCGGTCATCGCGGCGACCGATTCTGCGACGGGTCGTCGTTCGAGTTCATATGTTTCGAGTAGTGCTGCATCGGCTCCGTCGACCGCTACTGCTGCAAGTTTCCACGCGAGATTCGCCGCGTCCTGTATTCCGGTGTTCATACCTTGACCTCCCGCAGGACTGTGAATATGTGCAGCGTCGCCGGCAAGGATGAATCGGCCCGACACGTAGCGCGAGGACAGTCTCCGGTGTACTCGAAAGTCGCTCTGCCAAAGCACATTACTGACCCGGAAGCGGCCGAGGCCGCGTTGGCCGAGCATGATGTTGGCGCGATCGGTGATCTGAGTCGGCGGTATGAGCGCAGGGGAAGCGGACTGACGGTGTCCGAGAAATACCCGGTGTCCACCACCTGGGAGCGGGACGACGACCGTCACCCCGTCCGGGTGGAGATGGTACTGAGCCTCCCCGACCGACCCATCGGTTTCTAGGGTGCCGTCCACCAGCAGAAAAGCGTCGTCGTAGCTGTCGCCGTCGAAGTCGATGGCCGCTGTTTTCCGCACGGTGCTGTGTGCACCGTCGGTGCCCACGATCCACTCTGCTGTTGTGGTGAAGCGGATTCCGCTCGGACCGACCAATGACGCCCTCGCCCCGTCGCTGGGCCCGGCAGGGTCCGGATCGAGGGCACCGAGGAACTTGTGCCGCCAGCGGACCGTACCTCCCAGCGCCTGGTAGAGCTCGAGGAGAGCTGCCTCGACGAGGGGCTGCGGAAGGGACAGTGGTTTGTGCAGGCCGGGCTGGTCGAGGCCGGTGAAGTCGACGTGGCCGATCTGTGACCCTTTCGACCAGTACGACGCTCGGTCGAGAGTGACGCCGGCATCGAATACCGCGGGATCGACACCGAGGATGCGCAGGCTCTCCTGGGCGGCACTCCAGAGTACGAGGGCTTTCGGTTCGGTCGAGGGCCCCGACTTGCCGTCGATAATCATGTGGTCGACGTTCCTGCGGGCGAGCTCGCAAGCAAGCGTCAGACCTGTGGGGCCCGCGCCGACGATGAGGACGGTGTGCTCGGTCATGTCCGGACTCCTGACGGGCGAGGCGGGGCGAGGCTGGATTGTTCGGCCGAGATCACGTCCTCGTATCCGGTGGACGGCGCGTCGCGGGGTAGGGGAGAGGCCGCTGCGTGCGGGTCTGCTGCCGCGGGGTCGACGAGGAAGTCCTTGCGTCTGATGAGGGTGAATGCCGCGATCGCACCGATGAGGGTGACGATTCCCGCGATCGTCGTGACCTGATGCAGCGCCGAGATGAACGCGATTTCTGCTGCCACCCCAACGTCCTGCCCGGTCTCTTGCAGCGCCGCGACGGCCCCGGAGGCCACGGCGTCGACGGTGGCGTCGAGCTGGGCCGGAGTCAGGGCGGATCCGTACGCGGTGTCGAGTTCGGATTCGATGGTGCGATGAGCCAAAGCTCCGAGTACCGCCACGCCCAATGCCGCACCGACCTGCTGGAATGTCTCGTTGATCCCAGCTCCCATCCCTGAGTCTTCGGCCCGAACGAGAGCCACTGCCGCGCTCGCACGGGGTGGATTGTGTAGTCCCATACCGAGTCCCGCGATCACAAACCCCGGTAACAACGCCGTCCAGCTGTCACCGACGTCCGCGAATCGAAACAACAGAAACCCGATTCCTGTGCACAACAGCGAGATTCCGATCAGAATCGATGTCGAGATCCGGGCGCTCAGTATTCCGCCCACGGCACCGGATATCAGCAGGACGCCGGTAAGCGGCAGGAACCTCAATCCGGTCTCGATAGCCGAGTAGCCCAGCACGCCTTGCATCCACAGCACCGAGAACAAGATGGTGGCCGTGACGGCGAAGTTGATCGCAAACGTTGCCGCGGACAGGCCGTTGAAGGAACGGTTTCCGAACAGGACCATGTCGAGCATGGGATTGCGGACGCGGCGCTCGACCACAGCGAAGCCGAGGAGGGCGAGCACACCGACCGCCAACGCTACCGCGGTACGTGGGTCGGTCCATCCCACGACGGGTGCCCGGATGATTGCAAAGATCAACGCGAACAGACCTGCGGAGAACAGTGCCAGACCGAGGGGGTCGAGACCGCGGCGCGCGGTCGATGTCTGGTGGTCCCGGACTTTCAGAGCGACGACGGCCAGAATGATCAGTCCCACAGGGATATTGAGGTAGAACACCCATCGCCAGTCCACTTCGGTGAGGATGCCTCCGATCAACGGTCCCGCAGCGATGGCGATGCCCGAGGTGGCCCCGAAGATGCCGAAGGCGGTTCCTCGTTGGCGGCCGTGGAACGTCGCTGCGATCATCGCTGGGCCGACGGCGTACATGATGGCCGCGCCGAGGCCTTGAACTCCACGTGCTGCGTTGAGCAGAGTTGCTGACCCAGCGAGACCGCAAGCCACGGACGCGAGGGTGAAGGCCAGCGCGCCGACGGCGAAGATCCGGGTGCGGCCCAGTCTGTCCGCGATCGAGCCGGCGGTGAGCAGAAACGCGGCCAGTGCCAGGGCGTAGGCGTCGATCACCCATTGCAACTGCTCGAAGCTGGCCGAGAGGTCTCGTTGTATCGCGGGCAGTGCGACGTTGACGACGGTGAGGTCCAAGAACAGCATGAATGTTCCGAGGCAGACCGCTGTCAGCGTCCACCAGCGTTCGGGGGCCGACTGCAGCGGTTCGGGGGTGCTCATGCGGACTCCTCGAGGAGCGCGTCCGCGGTGGGTTGCGCGGCCGGCTGCTGGCGTCCGAACCAGGCGTCGATTGCCTCGATGGCTCCCGCGGTGTCGGTGAAGTGATGTATCTGCATTCCGTGCGCTCGGGCGGCTTGGCAATTGCGTAGGTCGTCGTCGACGAACAGGCATCGAGCGGCAGGGACGCCGAGTCGTTCGGTCGTCCGGCGGTAGATTTCGGGTTCGGGTTTGCGGACACCTTCGTTCGCGGAGACGACCTCGACGCTGAACAGGCCTGTGGGGACGATTCCTCGCCACTCGGGTTCCCATTCTCGGACGTTGTTGGTCAACAGTCCCAGAGTTCGTCCTTCGGATTTCAGCGTGTGCAAGTAGTCGAGAAGTTCCGAGTTGGGGACCCGGCCGGAGAACCATGCCGGCCGGAACTGTGACAGGTCGATAGCGCGTCCGGTCATGGTTTCCAGTGCCGATCCGACTCGGTCGAGGAAGGCCGCTTCGGTGATTTCGCCGCGTTCGAGCGGGGCCATGATCGTTTCGTCCGGGTCATCGTGCGCGGTGAACAGGGCACCCATCAGGTCCTCCGGTTGCACGGACATGTACTCGGTGAACGCCGCGATGGTGTCGGCGATGGGGTTGGTCAGGACGCCGCCGTAGTCGACGACGAGAACGAGGGGACCGGTGTCGATACTGTTGTCGGACATCGTCATCCCACCTCGACCTGCGAGCGGACGATGACGACGTCACCCTGGACGAGTTCGAAAGATGCGACGATCCCAGTCCCGGACTCGGTGGGTGCGGTGTCGATCAAGCGGCAGTAGACAGGAAGCTCGTGTTCGGCGAAGTCGAGGAACTGGATGTCGTAGCGCACCGGGGAACCGACCGACGATTCCGGCAGTGAGTGGGTGTCGAGGACGGCGCACACCGATGCCTGCCTGCACGCTTCGGTCAAGAGCATCCCCGAGACGTGGTCGACCTTGTGATCGGAGAGCGACGGGTGGTTGTTGTCGACGACGACCTCGTACGTCGTGTCGGGGTGTTCGGTGCCGGTGGAGGCGATGACGACGTTCTTCGAGTCCCGCCGGGCAACGCGTGCAGGCGGAAGCGGAACGGCGGCAGAGGTATACGGCTGATCGGGGGTGTTCTTCGCTGCCCGCCCGGCCGCGCGCATCTCGGCGAACATCTGCTTGGGCATGAAGCTCAGGGATCCGACGAATTCGCCGACAGGCACGCCGTCGAGAACGGTCTGGTACCTACCGACTGCCCCGGTCAGGTACCCCTCGACGTGGAACCGCTTCTCGAATTCGACTCGGATGACCAACCGGCCCGGTGTTTCCCCGACCTGGAGGGCAGCGAGGTCGGTCACCGACACCGAGGCCTTGCGGAAGACGAACGCCCAGTCCTTGGGTACTCCGTAGAACTGGTGACTGATCAGGATCGAGGCCTGCCTGCATGCCTCCACGAGGATCATGGGGTCGTACCGGTCGTCGAGTCGGTCGCTGTAGAGGGCATGCCCTCGCGGTAGCTGCGCGGCGACGACGAATCGGTTCTCGCCCGTCGCAGCAGCGTCGGTGAGGAAGACCTCGCTGACAGCTGCGCGGTGGACGAGGCTTCGCGGCACAGTGCGATCGAATGTCAGTTCACTGGCGATATCGAACGGTGGTGTGGTGACAGTCATTTCTTCCCCCAGGAAGGTGGTCGCAGATTTTCTGCTTTGTGCGAAACGCACCGATCGGTACGTGGTTTCAAGTACAGCGCCACGTTTTCGATAAGTCAATTCTTTTCACGTTAATTCCAAATGTTCGGAAAGTGATTCCCGTAACAATATAATTTCAGTTCGAGCGCAGATATACCGCCAGTAATTCGAGCACTATTGTGAGCCTGTGCACACGGTTAAGTGCACAGGCTCGCAATAGTGCGTTCAGCTATTTGATGCCGATCTGATGCGGTCAGTGGGGTTGTCGGGCGTCGAGCCACTGGTCGAGCGAGTCGAAGACGATGGCGGCGTTCCGTGCGTGGCCCATGTAATGGCCTGCGTGAGGAATCGTGATCGCCTTTCTGTCCGATGTTCCGGTGAACGATGCAATATGTTCGTCACCGAATTGCACGCGTGCGTCGTCCTGTCCGTAGAGGCCGAGAACTGGAATGTCTATGCTCGACATTTTGGCCAGGTCGAGAAGAATTCCGGGGCCTTGTGAAAGCATGTCGCCGCACGGGTGTTGGTTCTGATAGGGCGCTGCTGTATCGATTACTTGTTGTTCGGTATCGGCATAGTTTCCTGTCACGAATTCAGTGGTTCCTTGGTCGTAAAAGGTGTAGCCCTTGGCGGCGGGATTGTTTTCCGATGCCGAGCCTCCGGTGAGGCAGCGTGGTGTGGCGGCGAAGAATCTGACGTAGGCCTCGGGTGTCAGTCCGCGATCGGCCCAGTCCATGACGACGAGAGCGTCGACGTCGTCGAAGGTGTAGGCCTCGATCTGGACGATCTGCCCGCCGTTCGACTGGCCGGCGAGGGTGATGTGCCCGAAGGTGGGGGCCGTTCCGGATGCATCCCATTGATAGGTGCCGGTACGCAGCGCTTGGACGATCTGATGGGCCATCGTTGCTTGGGACCCCACGCACATGGCCCCGCCTGCCGGAGCGTCGCTCGTGTCGTATCCGAGTCTGTCGATCGTCAGTGAGGTCTGTCCGCGAGCGGCCATTTCGTAGGTGTGGTGGTATCCCTCGACTGGAAGACGCCAGTACCATTCGCCGGCTGCGATGCCGTGTTCGTAGAGGGTGATGGCGTTGCCGAAACCCTCTGCGGGAGCGGTGAGATGGCCACGGATGGTGTAGGTTCCGCCGTCGGCGGTGCACGGGACGGCTGTGTCGTTGGTGTTGCGGACTGTGAAGGACACCGGTACGTCGATCACGTCCGATCGGGTCGGCTGCGCGGAGGCGATGGCCGTTCCACCGAGAAAGATGGCGGTCGACGCGACGGTTATCGCAATCGCGGCGAGGAGCCGTGAGAGGGGGTGATGGCGGCTGTCGAGCATGGGGTACTCCGATCGGGGCGGGGATGTGGTGGCTGGGAGCGTGCGAGTGCAGTGCTCATACAGGGGTTTTGGGTCTTCCAGGGTCGACTTCGGTACCAGGTGTATCGACGCGTGGAGCATCGGTGATGCCGATGAGCTGGTGCAGGCGTGCCAGTGGGCGCGGTGCCCACCAGTTCCAGCGGCCGGTCAGGGCCATGATGGAGGGGACGAGGATCGCTCGGATGACGGTGGCGTCGATCAGGACCGCCAGTGCCATGCCGATTCCGAGTTGCTGAAGGAAGGTCACCCCGGAAGTGGCGTAGGTGGCGAAGGATGCGGCCAGGATGAGAGCTGCTGCGGTGACGACGGGTGCGGAGCGTGAGATGCCATCGATGATGGATTGGCGATTGTCTCCGGTACGGTCGAATTCTTCTTTGATGCGCGAGAGCAGGAAGACTTCGTAGTCCATCGACAGGCCGTAGGCGATGCAGAACATCAGGATGGGGATGCTCGGCTCGATGGCACCGGTAGGGGTGAAACCCAGCAGCCCAGCAAGATTGCCGTTCTGAAAACCCCACACCAGGACACCGAACATGACCGTCAGTGACAGCAGATTCAGAATGGTGGCTTTGATGGGGGCGATGATCGATCCGGTCATCACGAACAGAATGGCGAAGGTGATCAGTGCAATGAGCACGGCCACGAGCGGGAGCCGGGCGGTGACGCCGTCGGTGTAGTCGTCGAGCATCGCGGGTGAGCCGCCGACGAGTACCTGGCCGGGAGGCTCCACCGACCGTACCGCGGAGACGAATCCGGCTCTGTCGTCCAGTGATTCGCGAGTCGGTACCACCGAGAGGTAGCTGCCTGCGGTGTCGGGAGTGAAACGGACGGCGCCGTTCGGTGGAGCAGTGAGCGCCCTGTCGGGTTCGACGGTGCCCAGTGCGCTGTCCACTCGTAGCACCTGGGGCAGTGCTGCGAGATCGGAGGCGTACCGAGCGAGGCCGTCCGGTGCGATGGTCGGTGCGACGAGCAGAATTGCGTCTGCATCCTCGCTGGCGTAGTCGTCGCGGATGGTGTCGTACAGGGCGCGGACCGGAACCGACTGCGGCAGGATGCGATCGTCCGGTGCGCCGAACCGAACGCCTAGTACCGGCGCTCCGAGCAGTATCAAGATCACCACACCGGCGATCGCGAACACTGCAGGTCGGCCGGTCGTGGCCACGGTGATCCGCCGCCACACGGTACTTCCGTCGGTGTCCGGTTCCTTGCGCCGTAAGGCGCGGTGCCCGAGCAGCACCAATGCGGCCGGGAGTACGACCGTAGCGGCGAGCACGGCGGTGGCGACGACGGCTATCCCGGCGTAGGCGAACGAGGCCAGGAACGGGAACGGGAAGACCAGCAGAACGGCCAGTGACGCGGCGACGGTGGCGCCGGAGAACATGATGGTGCGTCCGGCTGCCTGCGCTGCTCGCTGCACGGCCAACGTCAGGTCAGCGGTGCGGCGGGCTTCCTCTCGGAAGCGGTAGATCAGGAACAGTCCGTAATCGACGCCGAGTGCAATGCCCATCACCAGCGCGATGTTCGCCGCGAAGGTCGATACTTCGGTGAAGGCTGCCACCACGCGCATGATGGCCAGGGTGCCGACGACGGAGAACAGTCCGGTTGCGAAGACCACTGCGGCGAGACGGAGCCGCCGTAGGACGGCCCACAACAGTGCGATCACCAGCGGGGCGATGATCAGCTCTGCTCGGAGAAAGTCGGTCCTGGATTGTTCTGCGACGGAGCGGAACACCTCGTCGCTGCCGCCGAGAGCGATGTCGATGTTCGAGGTAGCCGACCGGCTGAGTGCCTCGTCGAGAGCGGGAAGGACCTGTTGCCGGATTTCGGTGGCGTCGCCCGGTGCCCACGCCTGGATCAGCGCCGAGCTGCCGTCCCCGGCGGCGAGGGTCGGAACCTCTTCGGTCCAGTAGGACCATGTGTCGTCGATGCCGGGGAAGGTGTCGACGAACTCGGTCAGACGTAACCCGTCCGCGGCGACGGCCGAGCTGTCGACGTCGCCGGTCTTCGCGGTGACGAGGATGGTGATGTTGGGTGTGCCGGTCTGAAAGGTGTCGTTGAGCAGCGCCTCGGCTGCCGCAGACGGGGCGTTGGTCGCCTCGAACCTGTTCAGGGACAGTGCATTCATCGCACCGGCAGCGACTGCTGCGAGCACGAGGAAGAGGACGCCGGCCACTACGAGGGTGAGGCCGGGTCGAGTTGTGGCGAATCGGGTGGGCATCGCGGGTCCCCCTGCTACCGTGGATACGAGCGATTGCTCGTGATTTGCGAGAATACGAGCGAAAGCTCGTCTTGTCTACCGGAAAGCCTGGAGTTCACATGCCGAATACCTCGACGCCAACTACCTCTCCTGCACCCAAGCGTCAGGATCGCGGACTCAAGCGCATCGCTGCGATCCTCGACGGTGCGGAGGAGTTGTTCGGAGAAGTCGGGTTCGACGCAGCGACCACGAACGCTATCGCCAGCAAATCGGGCATGTCACCGGGTTCGCTGTACCAGTTCTTCAGAAACAAGGAAGACATCGCCGCAGCATTGGCGGAACGCTACGTCGTGGAGTTGACCGACGCCCAATCGGCCGCGGTCGATCCGCGACCGGACGGCTTCGTGGAATCTCTACCGCAGTTCATCGACCGGGCCGTCGACAATATGGTCGCCTTCAATGCGGCCAATCCGGCTTTCCTGCAACTGTTCTCGCGAGCAGATACCCAGCCTGCCCTGTATACCGCAGTCGTACCATTGCAGAGCGAACTCTCCCAGAGGGTCGCCCAGACCTTGGCCGCACTCGCACCGACCCTGTCCAGCGAACGCATCGACCTCCACGCGCTGGTGGCCTTGCAGATCACCCGCGGAATGATGCCCGTCATCGCCGCAGAAAAAACTAACAAGAAGGACCAGCTCGTGACCGAGCTCAAGGCGGCACTGATTCGTTACCTGTCCGAGGCACTCGCCTCACCCTGACGGAACAGAGACCCGCGCCGCCGCAGGCCGTGCGTACTCCCAGTCTGAAAAAAGCTGCAGCAGTAGCTGTTTTGACGTTTTTCAGTTGTGCTGCCAGCAATCACTGCTTTTCGTACACTATGGGATCCGCGCCGATCGATACTTCGATGCGTGGTGGAGCATTCGGTCGAGGCTCAACGCCCCGCGTCGTATGCTCGGTCAGCGATCGGCGACCTTAGGCGCGCACCCGGCGGCGGACCATGCGACCGGCGTGCATCGCCGCAACTTTGGTCCAATCAGGGTGTGCAATTAGCCGTCACAGCTGGACCGATGACCGCCGGACTCACGCAGGTTCCGGTGTTGCCGCGCCGGTCACCGCATGACCTGGGGGACGGTTCGCTGTTTTTCGTTCTTTGGGTGTGTCGATCAATGCGTTATGTGCAGCATCGCGTACCCAGCCTGTGATTCTGTCGAGGGTTTCGGATGGCAGGTGCCATCGTTGCCAATACAGGGGAATGGTGACGTTGTGGTCGGGGTCGAGGTGAACGAGTGTCCCGTCGGCGAGGTCGCGTGCGATTTGTCCTTCCGGTAGCACGCCCCACCCGAGTCCGAGTCGAGCTGCAGTCAGGAATTCGCGGTTCGATGGGAGGTAGTGGATCGGGGGCTCACGGTGCGCCTTGATCTTGCGTAGATAGGCGTGTTGCAGGTCGTCCTTTTTGTCGAATCGCAGCATCGGGAGGCGGCTGGGATCGCAACCGTCGGAGTCGGCGTCGCGAATGAGTGAGGGTGCGCACGCGGGCCAATAGACCATGGCTCCGAGCGGTTCGACCGTACAGCCAGGTGCTGCGGTGCGTGAGGTCGTCACGGCGGCCATGACCGCGCCTTGACGCAGTAGAGCGTCTGTATGGTCCTGATCTTCGATGTGGAGGTCCAGCAGTATCCGTCGGTCGACGGCTATCGCTTTCATCACCGGTTGGAACCACGTCGAGACCGAATCGGCATTGATAGCAAGTGAAAAGCGCAGCGGTGCAGCAGTATTCGTTGTCGTTGAGCCGCCGCGTAGCTCAGCGTCGGCGTCGACGGTGAGGACTTCGATCTGCCGCGCGAGTCGGAGCAGGGCTTGCCCGTTTCTGGTGGGTAGTACCGGCCTGGTTCGCTGTAGCAGCGCGGCCCCCGACGCTCGTTCGAGCGCGGTAATGCGTTGGCTGACTGCAGAAGACGAGATGTGCAACGCCGTTGCAGCTCCCTCGAACGACCCTGAATCGCAGATCGCGGCAAGTGTGGCGAGCTGATCGTGGTTGTACATCCACAAATACTAAACCTAGATCAGCGATACTTAGGAAACGTGCATCGATGCTGGAGCGGTCGTACCGTTCTTGCCGTGAACAACCCCGTTCTGGCTTATCTCCCCGTCGCTATCGTCTTCGGAATAATCCCAGGTCCTGACGTCATGTTGGCGGTCAAGCACTCGCTTACCGGCGGTGTGCGTCACGGCATCGCCGTAGCTTTGGGTGCGGCGACGGGGTCGATGGCCTGGGGCATCGCTGCGGCCGTGGGGTTGGCGTCCTTGCTCACCAGCGTCCCCGGGGCATTCGACGCGGTACGTATCGCAGGTGCCGCCTACCTGGTGTTTCTAGGAATTCAGAGTATCTGGCAGCGCAAGGGCAGCTTCACCGACGTCGATGCCGCGACTTACAACGCGCACCAGCCGAAGTGGTCGCGAGCGTTCATGACCGGTTTCGTCGCGGACCTGTTGAATCCGAAAATGGGTGCGTTCTACCTGGCGGTGCTGCCGCAGTTCATTCCGCGCGACGGGAACGTTTTCGTTTGGTCCATGCTGCTCATGTCGATCGAGTTCGTGGTGGCGCTGATATGTCTGTCCTCGTACGCACTTCTTGCCTCGTCCGCTCGCCGGTTCTTGGAGAAGGGCCGCTTGGGGGCGTGGCTCGAGCGTGGACTGGGTGTTGTTCTGGTGGGATTCGGCGTCCGGCTGGCCTTCGAGTAAACACCCCCGCCGTCCGAGCCCTTCTCCCTTCGCTCTTTCAACTACTCGACCCGAGCCCGACCTGACTTGATTGTGTAACGACGCCTTGGCCCGGGTCCGCGCCCCGGGCCGTCCAATCCCGCCAGGTCTTGGCTTTGCCGTGCCCTAACCCGAACTTTCCTGTACCGAAACCGAACCATCACGCACACAGAGGGGTACCGATCAATGAGCGAAAAGCTCTGGGGTGGAAGATTCTCCACCGATATCACCGACGATGTACTTCGCTACACAGAGACAGCATCGGTAGACAGCAGAATGCTCGAACACGACCTGTGGCAGAACATCGCTCATGTTCTGATGCTCGGTCGCGCGGGAATCAACACCGAACCCGACACCAAAGCGCTTCTCGCTGGGCTGCTCGACATGGAGAGCAGCCGAGCCGACGGTGGATTGCAGCTCGACGTCCGACAAGAAGATGTGCACCTCAACACCGAATTCATGCTCATCGAACGGATCGGACCCGTCGGCGGCCGCATGCACACCGCACGGTCCCGAAACGATCAGGTGCAGACCGACGCACGCATGGTCACCCGCGAGTGGCTGCTCGATGCCAGCGAAGAACTGCTCATGTTCGTGCAGGATCTGCTCGGGTGCCCCGAGTCGGAACGAGAAGCAGTTCTACCCGGCTACACGCATTCGCAGGCAGCGCAACCGATTTCGGTAGCATTTTGGAAGGCTGCGCACGCACAGGCCTTGCTGCGTGATGCCTCCCGACTGATGGATGCCTGGAAGCGCATCAACATCAATCCGCTCGGCGCGTGTGCGCTCGCCGGAACTACATTCGCCCTGGACCGCGATTACACCTCCCGGCTTCTCGGGTTCGATGCACCGATGGTCAATGCGCTCGATGCGACGTCGACGAGGGACTGGACAGTCGAAGTAGCGGGCGCAGCTGCCAGCGGTGCTGTGAATCTATCTCGCATGCAGGAAGAGATCGTCACCTGGAGCTCGAACGAATACGCTCTCGCCGAAGTGCACGATTCGTTCGCGACCGGTAGCTCGATCATGCCGCAGAAGAAGAATCCGGTGGTTGCAGAACTGGCGCGAGGGAAGTCCGGTCGCGCGGTGGGTGCGCTGGTGCAACTGCTGGTGATGGAGAAGTCGGTCGGTCTCGGGTACAGCTGCGACCTGCAGGAGGACAAACCGGTTTACTGGGGCGCCCTCGATACGTACCTCGACACCATTCGCCTGTGCCGACGCCAGAACCTGCACACCGCGTTCGACGGTGCTCGCGGCAGAGCCCTGTGCTGGGACAACTTCTCGACCGCGACAGAGATCGCCAACATCTTGGTCTCTCGGTTCGACGTTCCTTTCCGCACAGCCCACCGCATCACCGGTGACCTCGTCAACGCCGCCCTCGCAGCCGGTCACACCCTGCGCAACGTCGCGTTCACCACCACTTTCCTCCGCGAGGAACACGACATCGACATCAGTGAGGTCGACATGAAGCAGATATGCGATCCGCTCCACACACTGCGCAGCTACATCTCTGCCGGATCCACCGGACCGACGCGGGTCTCCGAACAGCAGGAGCAAGGCCTGGCCGACGTGACCGACAGACTCGCCGAAATCCGGCAAGCCAGAACCCGCCTCTGGGAGGCGAAGGCGGAATGCCTACGAGCAGCGCGATCCGTCGTCGGCGGCGTGAGCGTGCCCGAACTCGCGATGGAGGTCGGGGTATGAGCATCGTCCTGGCATATTCCGGCGGATTGGACACATCCGTTGCCGTGCACTGGCTCAAAGAGCGCTATCAGACCGAGGTCATCGCGTACTGCGCGAACCTCGGCCAAATCGAGGACCTCGAGGCCGTCTCGAAGCGCGCAACCGCGGCCGGCGCGTCGGAAGTTATCGTCGAAGACGTCCGAGACCTGTTCCTCCACGACTATGCAATCCCGGCTCTCGCCGCCGGCGCTGCATACGAGGGAAAATATCTTCTGGCTGCACCGTTGTCTCGACCGTTGATCGCCGAGCGGCTGGTCAGCATCGCTCGCGAACGCGGTGCATCCGCAGTCGCTCACGGTGCCACGGGCAAGGGAAACGATCAGGTCCGGTTCTACACCTCCGTGCGGGCGTTGGCTCCCGAGCTCGACATCCTCGCACCTGTCATCGATTGGGAAATGACCTCCCGCGGTAGCGAAATTGCCTACGCCGATCGTCACGGTATCGATGTGGGTGTCAGCAAGACGACGCCGTACAGCATCGACACCAATATCTGGGGCACCAGCATCGAGTGCGGGGATCTCGACCTCATCGACCACGCTCCACCGCCCGATGCATGGCAGATCACGACCGCGCCGGTGCAGGCACCGGATCGTCCAACAACGATCACGATCGAGTTCGAAGCAGGCATCCCCGTCGCTCTCGACGGCCGCAAGCTCGACCTGATCGACCTGGTCAGCGAACTCGGGGACACAGCGGCCGCGAACGGTATCGGGCGTACCGAAATTCTCGAGAGCCGCATCGTCGGATTCAAGAGCCGCGGAATCTACGAAGCACCCGCTGCAACAGTTCTTCTCGCTGCACGAACCGATCTCGAAGCACTCGTACTGGACCGAGAGACGCTCCACCACAAGCGGTCCATCGCCGACCAGTACGCAGAGTTGGTCTACTACGGCTACTGGTTCACCGATCTGCGTGCAGCACTCGATGCTTACTGCGCCCGTCTGGCTCACCGCGTGACGGGCACAGTGACCGTCGAGCTGTACAAGGGCTCCGCTCGATGCATCGGCCGGACGTCCCCGAAATACGGCCGATACAGCTCGGCTCTGGCCGATTACGAAGAGGCAGACACCTTTCTACACGAAGCAGGTGCCGGATTCGCGTACTGCTGGGCTCTCCCACTCACCGAAGGAGTTGTCACTCGATGAAAGACACCCGCTCTGTTCTGCTCATCTCCGACGGATCACGGTGGGGCGAACTCGCCCACGACTTTCTCCGCCGCAGATTCGCCGACGTCGACTGGTTTGCCTGGGACTACGGCGATCCAGTAACTCGATCGTTCGATCAGTGGCACGGGTGCGACCTGCTTCTGTCCTTCAAATCGGACTTCATCCTGTCCGAGGCCACACTCGATCGAGTGCGGGAACTGGCCGTGAACTTCCACCCGGCGACCCCGAACTACCGAGGGATCGGCGGATATCGCTACGCGATCGACGACAACCAGACGCAATTCGGGGCCACCTGCCACATCATCACCCCGAAGGTAGATGGCGGTCCGATCATCGCAGTCGACCGATTCGACATCGTCCCAGGCGAATCCGAGACGAGCTTGAGCGAACGCACCGCCGCCGCCGCACTGGCTCAATTCCATCGAATCGTCACCACAATATGCAACGGCACCGCTATCAGCGCCGATCACAGCGAACAATGGGGACAACGTCTCTACACACGCCGCGCCCTCGACGCAGACCGCCGAAAGCGTGGGGAGCTGGTCGAAGCGTGAGAACACTGCACTCACCCTCCGCCACCCACGAGCCCCACGATCGGCCCAGGTCGCCCGAAGCCCATGGCGGTACTGCAGTTCGCAACGGCCCCTTGGCGATCATCGAATTCGACGGTGAAGGACACAACACGTTCTCCACAGACAAGATGCGCGGCATCACCGAGTTGGTCTGGCAGCTAGGGGACACCCCGGATGTCGAGGGGCTGGTTCTGTACGGGGGAGACGGTCGATCCTTCGGTGTCGGCGGTGACTTCAACGAAGTCAAGGACTTCACGGGAGGCTCCGAGGTCAACCGATGGATCGACGCCTGCGTGGACATGTATCGAGCAGTTCTGTCGATCTCGAAACCGACCGTGGCAGTCATCGACAAATACTGCATCGGCATCGGTCTTCAGTTGGCACTGTGCGCCGACTGGCGCATCGGAACGTCGACGTCGGACCTCCGTATGCCCGAGCTCAAGTTGGGTATCTCCTGCATACTCGGAGCTCCGCTCCTGCAACGCCGAGTAGGGCCTGCCGTGGCGAATCGAATGATCATCGGGTGCGATCGATGGCTCGGTACCACCGCACTCTCCGACGGCCTCCTCGATGAACTCGTTGCAGCCCATAGTGACCCGCTCGCTGCAGGATGCACCCGAGCACAGGCACTGGCCGAGTACCAATCGGTGCCGTTTGCCCGCACCAAGGCGTTCGTCAACCACGATCTGCTGCTCGACATGGAACGAGCCCGTATTGCAGCAATAGCCGGCCACCGAGCGGGGTTCGCTGCAGGCGATGCGGCCCAACAGAAGATGCGCACAATTGTCGGAGACAACCCATGACCCCAACCGATCATGGGTGGGTCGTCTTTTCGCACAGCGGCCGCATCCGCCGTGTTGGCGGACATACCGGCCCCGTTCTGAACCGCAACGACGGAACAGTCATGATCACGACGCCGCTGCACGGCGAATGCCGAGTCTTTCTCTCCCGCACCGATGATGCACGGACATGGGCGGTGGGAGCGCAATTCGCGGCGACCGCCGCGAGTGTCGGTCACCGCGCAGGAACCACCACGGCACTTCGCCCCGGGACGACTCTGGTCTGCTCCGCCGACGGAGAGTTGTCGGTGCACCGCGCTGTCCCCCGATCGTCGCCGTCGGGCGGTGTCCCAGGGTGTTCGCTCGAACAGGCCATGGGGTGGCTCGACCATGGATTACGCACTGCAGCAACGGAAATCGCATCGTCGGGTCGTCCCATTCGCTTACTGCTCTCCGGTGGTGTCGACTCCGGACTCCTCGCCTCCTACTTGTGGAGGGCCGGTGCCGACGTCCGTGCACTGACCCTCCGCACACCCTGGGGTGACGAAATCGACGGTGCCTCTCGAACAGCGCGCCACGTCGGTCTGCCGCTCGACGTCATCGACGTCACCGCACAGGAATCGACAGCGGCGATCTACCCGTGCATGCAGCACACTCAATCCGATGATGCAGAAGTCATCACCGTGCATCTGCTGGTGACAGTGGCCTTCGAGTTGGCGCGAGCATGTGGTGCCGACCTCGTGACCGGACTCGGCAGCGATCTGCTCAACGCCGGAAGCGATTTCGGTATGGGCGCAGTCGCCGGCGATCTGAACGAACGTATCGACGACGCCAGCGCATCAGGAATGATGGTGACCGGCCAATTCACCCCAGGGCCGCGCATGTACCACCCGTACTGGAGTCCTGCTCTACTGCACCTTCAACAGAGTGTCCCCGCTCAGCTGAAGACCGTCGACGGCATCGAAAAGTACTACCTCCGCGAGCTCGCGGCCTACCAACTGCCCCGTGAGACTGCGTTCGGGAGAAAAGTCGCAATCCACCAAGGGGCGGGTTTGTCAGCAGGGTTGGACGGCGCGCTCGGAGAACAACTGGCTGCCGTCTGTGCCCAAATCCGGGCACAGACCCTCGATGAGGTCCCTCTGGGAAACCACGATGTTGCGGTCGGCGGTGAGCAGCGGTGACGGCCACCGATCCCGGAGATCTCGCGGCAGTGGCCACCCGGGATGGATTCGCTCTGGTCGGCGACGTCGACTTCGGCAGAAGCGACTTCGAGGTCTTCGTGCAGGGGCTCGGGACTCTCGCCACACATCGGTTCGGCACCGGAAGCGCAGGTCTGCTCGATCTCGACGCAAGCCCGCTACCGGACCGCGTCGTCACCGGGCGCAGTGCCCTGCCTCTGCACACCGACGGCACACTTGTCGGGACCTGTCCCAAATACATTGCGCTGTATTGCAATGCAGTCGATCAGCCCACAGGATCCGGACGCACAGAACTCTGTCTGCAATCGGATCTACTCGATGCAACACTCCCACCGGACCTGAGCACGGTGACCGACGTGGATTGGGAGTACTACGTCACCGACCAATCCCACTTTCCCGACGTCGCGCACCGCTGGCTGTCGATTCCACCTGCAGTGCGATCAGCAACGGGGACAACGCGGTTGAACGTGGCACTCCCGTTCACCGAGGAACGGACCACCCCCGCAGGATGGTCGGTCCGTCTGGCGGGCTCGACCGAAGAAGACAGCCGGGCCGTCTTCGCACGGCTCGACTCCTACCTGCGGGGCAGTACCAGCTTCTACTCGCACGACTGGGCCCCGGGTGATCTTCTCGTCCTCGACAACGAACAGGTTCTGCACGGGCGGACAACGATCGAACCGGGCAGCGTCAGACACTTGTTCCGAGGACAGATCAATGTCTGACGCGCGAGGGTTCCTCGCCGCACTGAACAGCATGCCCCAACAGGATCAGGACGCACTTCACCAGGGACGACGCCATACGACGTTCGGGGAGCTGTCGGCCGCGGCGATGGCATGGCGTGATGCACTGGCACCGGTGATCGACGAAGGCGACGTGGTCGTCGTCGATCATCACCCCGGGGCCGCAGACTTCGTTGCAGCACTACTGGGAACGATGGCCGCCGGCGGCGTGCACCTGGCGAGCCGGACGCGGCATCCAGCATGGGACCGACTGAGCGCACTGGGCCGCCGCTGGCACGCCATTACCGACCACGACATCGACCCCGACCTGCCCGAACTGGCCTCCGTGTTCGATGCAGCAACCCGAAAGCTCCGATACTGCAACCCAACGCGTCAATGCGACGTGACCGAGCACGACACCGTGCGAGGAAGAATCCTCGAAACATCCGGATCGAGTGGTGAGCCGAAATGGGTGTACTGGACCGAGGAATCGCTGTTCGCCGACCGCACCGACTGGTGCCAGCAGCTCGGTCTGACAGCCGACGATGTGATCATCAACATCCACCCCCTCGATTTCGCGCACGGGATGGACGTTCACGTTCTCGCGGGCTTGCTCTCGGGAGCACCCACGGTGCACCTCGACGCCGGTCTCCCGGCCTCTGCCCACGCGAGAGCGATTTGCGACTGGAACGGTACCTATATGAGCGCCCTTCCCTCGCACTACGACGCGATCGCAGCGTCACCGGCGGCATCGGAGCGAATGGGTGAACACCTGACCACCGCACTGACGGGCGGGGCTCTCCTGACGCCGACCACTGCGCGACTGATCCACCAGCGGTGCGGGGTCCACCTACGCAGGCTCTACGGGGCCACCGAGTGCGGCATCATGTGCGCAGATCTGCGGCCACAGTTGCAGAGCGCGGCCGAACTGCGGCCCCTACCCGGGGTGGAGATGCGAGTGCGCCCCATCCACGGAATCGACGCAGATACCTATCGAGTGGGCGAGCCCGAATTCCGCCGAGCGCACCGAGCCGAAGGCTACTGGGGACACCCGGACCGTACACAGAGCGCATTCACGGACGGCTGGTATCGAAGCGGGGACGCGGTGATGGTCCACGACAACGGTGCCATCAACGTCCTGGGCCGCATCGATGACGTATGGACAAACAACCACGGTCAACTCTGTTCGGCAGGCGTCCTGGTCGACGAGATCACCGCACTCGACGAGGTCGACGAGGTCGTCGTCTTCGCCCCAACGGCCACAGGAGCAGACACACCGACGACAGTACTGTGCCGCCTGGCACCCACCGGGGCAGACCTCGGACGAATCCACCTTCGCGTCACCGAAGTGATGAACAGCTGCGGTCTCATCGGAAAGATCACTCTGATGTCCGACTGGCCGAAAACGTCTGTCGGCAAGCCCGACCGGCGCGCATTGCTGGCATGGTGCAGAGCGTCCTGAGTTCGACATCACACGGATCAGAAAGGGCAGACATGAGCGCCGCGTCCCCACAAGGGTTTCACTGCTGGACAACCCATTTAGGACTGGCAGACGAAGGTAAAGACGACTTCTCCATGGTCATCTCCGACAGGCCGTGCACCTCGTCGGTCGTTTTCACGAAGTCACTGTTCGCGGGCCCCTGCGTCACCTTGAGCAAGACCTCGATCGAGCAGACCAGTCCGCGCGGGGTCCTCGTGTTGGCGAAGAACGCCAACGTCGCGACCGGCGCGGAAGGGCTCCGCAACGCCAGCGAGATACGCGCATCCGTCGCACGAACCGTAGGAATCGAACCCGATGCCCTGATAATGGCCTCCACCGGAGTCATCGGAGTGCAATATCCGATGGACACCATCCGCGCCGGACTCGACGGGCTCGGCCAGGGAACACCACTCGACGCGCACGCGGTGGCCCGAGCGATCATGACCACCGACACCCGCGCCAAGGTCTCCGAACGAGCCGTCGGCACCAGCACCATCGTTGGAATCGCGAAGGGCGTCGGGATGATAGAACCGGACATGGCGACCATGCTGTCGTTTGTCTTCACCGACGCCGACGTCCCCCAGGACACGCTCAACCGAATCTTTCGTGACGTTGTCGACCGCACCTACAACTCGGTCTCGATCGACACCGACACCTCCACCAGCGACACAGCGGCGGTCTTCGCCAATGGTGCCGCCGGCCCGGTACCCGATACCGAGTTCGAGCAGGCTCTCGAGGAAGTGTGCACGGATCTGGTGAAAATGATTGCCAGCGACGGCGAAGGTGCGACCAAGCTGATCGTCACTACGGTCTCGGGTGCATCGAGCGAGCGCCAAGCGCGCGTGGTCGGGAAGTCGATCATCAACTCTCCCTTGGTCAAGACGATGATCCACGGTGAAGACCCCAACTGGGGTCGAGTTCTCATGGCTATCGGAAAATGTAGCAACGAGGTGGACATAGAACCCGACAGAATCCGAGTCGCATTCGCGGACATCGATGTGTATCCGAGCTCGTCACTCGACCAGCACGACACCGTCGAGGTGGTTCGTGAACACCTTGCAACTGCCACCGTCGAGATCAACGTAGACCTCGGAATCGGCACCGACACCTGGAGAGTGTTCGGTTGCGACCTCACCGATGAATACATTCGAATAAACGCGGACTACACCACATAGAGATCACTCCAATCACTTCACCAACAGGCCGCAGTAACGTGGAGTGGGCATCCGGCCTCGACGCCTCGACCTGTCGAAGCCGTTACAGCACGTCGCCTGTGGCCGTTGATGTTGCCGGTTCTGCCGGACTCTGGACATGAGCAAATTAAAGACCGAACACGATTCGCGCCGGGGGGCGAAAATGGCTGCAACCGATAGAGAACCTTCAAAAAGGTTCCGAGACAATGCCCATAACGACCGCAATGCCACAACTCTGATCAAAACTTCCGACCACGCATCTAGCGAAGAGCGTAGTCACGAGCTGTACACCGTGTACGGAACCGCGTGTCACGCGCCTGAACGACAGTGTATGACACGACTCACTGCGCGAATAGTCGATGGGGACAGCTTAGCGTCGATTCGGTGCGGACCAGGAGAAATTACTCGTCGACAGGTTGATCTCGAAGCCGATCCACGATTCTCCGTGAGGATTCAATACGTCTTATCGGGCGAAGTAATTCTGTCGCAGAACGGCGTCCAAATATCGCTGAAGAGTGGAGGCATTGGCCTATACTATAGCGATTACAGTTATACAATGACTGTAACCCGTGCCAGCTGTTTAGCGGTAGTCACGTTACGGCAGAGGGTGGGCTCAAGAGAAGACTTCGACGCCGCCTCGGGTCGAGGTCTTCGCGTTGTGCCAAACGCTGAAGGTACGGGGAAAATACTCTCAGATACTTTACATTCTACTTCGAGAGAAATTGGAATGCTGAACACGTTCACGGCTCATAATGTCATCTCAGCCGTTCGATTACTGGCGTGGGAAGGAATGCACCCGCCCCATGGCCACGCACCGCCTGACCAGCAATCCGGCCTCGTAGCGACGGCGCGCTTGATGATCGAGAAGAATCTTTCTGATCCCACGCTCAATCCCGACCTACTCGCGCGCAAACTACATGTATCGGTTCGTCAGCTGCATCGCGCTTTCGAGCGAGAGGAGCGAACTCTGTCCGCTTATATAGCATATGAGCGCATTGAAAGGTGCGCTGCCGATTTGATCGACCCAAGCTTACAACAGATACCGATAGGCGACATCAGTGCGCGGTGGGGGCTTAGTGACCAGTCGAGACTTTCTCGGCTATTTCGCGAGTTGAAGGGTTGCTCGCCTTCGGGATTCAGAAGGTTTTACGCGGAACCCAGCTAATTCGAGAACACATCCACCGATCAATTCCGAGTGGTCAAGACCGGAACGAAGGTTCTCGTACCGGCGCGCCGCGTCGACGTGATCGAACTCGCTGGGCAACAAGTACACGACCGGGTGACGGATTCATCAAGACAAAATTCTTGACCTTGCTCGAGGTAGTGACGGTCCGGCTATCCGTCCACGGTAGCTACCACGCCACTCCGTCACGTCCGCGCGCACTCGCGCCGATCGGGGCATCGCCTTCACGGCATAAGACGATTGATCTGCGGGTTCTCGCGGTAGACGTGGCTGTAGTCGTTGTCGACTTTGGAGGGCCCGACTCCGAGGACTTGATCGTTGGCCGGTTGCGGCTTCCATGGTCTCCTCACGGGCGGCGCAGATGGGTGCCTACCTGCACTGGACCCCGTAGGGGACTTCGACCCCACTTGTCGCACGGTGCCAAAGTTTTGTCGCTTCGCGACGAAGAGCTGTGGAGGTATTTCCGCAATTAATTTCGATAAGTAGCGTCGAAGACATCATCAAGTCGCCGACCTTGCAGGTCGCAATGGTTCATTCGACATGTCGACTTGAGATACAGAAATGATGGGGAGAACCGAAGAAGGAGACTGTGATGATCTCGGCAGATCAATATGCGCGCGATAGCTATGAACGTGAGTTGAAAGCTCACTGGGACGCTAAAACAACCGATGACATCAATCTCCTACTGGGCGCTGATGATGATCTTTACCACCATCACTACGCGATTGGCGATTTCGACCGCTCTATTCTGGATTCCGTAGGTGAGGAGCGAGAGAACGCGATTTTGCGAGAGTTGCATCGAATGGAGAATGATCAAGTCGGACTGATCCTCGACGCCCTCGGTCCTTTGCCGCCCAACTCTCGCGGCATGGATGCCGGGTCAGGTCGCGGGGGAACATCTTTTCGTCTCGCTGGAGCGACGGAGAGCCGAATCGACGGCGTCAATTTTTGCGAACATCACGTCGCGTTCGCCGAGCAGATCGCACGCAAACGCGGTTGGGATAGCCGCGTTCAATTCCACCTCGGGAACATGCTGCAGGCACCATTTCCTGATCACACTTTCGATTTCGTGGTCTCAAACGAGACGACGATGTACGCCGACGCGTACGAAGCAATGGCCGAGTTCTCCCGCCTACTGCGACGGGGCGGTCGCTACGTAATGACCACCTGGTGCCGCAACGACGCAGTCGACCCACGCTCGGACGCGACAAGGCAGATCGATGAACATTACGTATGCCGAATGCACCGCCGAAGCACTTACTTCAAGGCCTTCGCGGCAAACGGCCTGATTCCGTACCGCGTGGCTCAGTACACACACGAAGCTATGCCGTACTGGGAGCTACGCAACAACAGCAAACTCCGCACCGGCGTTGAGGATGCGTTCCTCAGCGGCTACAGCGACGGTTCACTGAACTACCTAGTGATTGCGGCCGAACGCATCTGAGACATCCACCCGGAAACCACAAACTTGAAGGAGCCTGAAATGCCGAACCTCGACGTGGCAGTCCTCGGCCAGCATGACGTACAGCAGCGCCGCTACTGGGATGCCAAAAAATCCGACGATATCAACCTGCTGCTGGGCACTGAAGACGGCTTGTACCACCACCACTACGGAATCGGTGACTACGATCACTCTGTACTCGCTGCACCTGCGGAGCTGCGGGAGTCACTGATCCTGCGCGAACTTCACCGGATGGAGTCGCTGGAAATCAACCTTATCGTCGATGCATTAGGGGAGGTCTCACCGAGCTCTCGTGTCATGGACGCGGGATCGGGGCGAGGCGGAACGACCTTCACAATCGCTGATCGATTCGGCTGCCGGGTAGACGGGGTGAACTACTGCGCTCACCATGTCGAGTTCGCAGAGAAGTTGGCCCGTGAACGCGGGAGCTCGGACCGTGTGCAATTCCACTTCGCAAACATGGTTCAGGCCCCCTTCGAGGACAACACCTTCGATTACATCGTCTCCAACGAAACCACGATGTGTGTCGACCTAGGGGAGGCGTTCACCGAGTTCGCCCGGTTGCTGCGCCCCGGCGGCCGCTATGTCGCAGTCACCTGGTGCCGCAACGACGTAGTTGCTGAGCGTTCCGAGGCATCACGGTTGATCGACGAAGAATATCAGTGCGCTATGCACACCCGCAGTACTTATTTCCAAACTCTGGCAGCAAATGGTCTGGTGCCGTATCACGTTCAGCGATACACCGACGAAGCCATCCCGTACTGGGACCTGCGCAACCAGGCAGCGTTGCGCACAGGTGTCGAGGAACCATTCCTCCAGGGCTTCCGCGAACGCAGCATCGACTACTTGGTTATCGCGTGCGAGCGTCTGTAGCGGTGGCCTGAGATATCCGAGTTATCCACGCGCCAGCGATCCTCGGCATCGGCGCGCCACTTCGTCCTTCTACAAACAATCGAAGGGATTCCGGTATGGCCGGAACGGCTGATTTACCTTTAGAAATGCGACGCAACGGCCTGAACCCGACCGAAGAGCTCGCCCAGGTCCGTGACCGCGACGGTGTTATCCCAGTAGGAGAACTCTACGGGGCCCCGGCTTTTCTCGTCTGCCGTTACGAAGACGTCCGGCGAATCTTCGCAGACTCAAACCGGTTCAGCAACGCCCACACGCCAATGTTCGCAATACCCAGCGGCGGCGATGTGATTGAAGATGAACTAGCCGCCATGCGCGCCGGTAACCTCATCGGACTCGATCCCCCCGACCACACCCGCTTGCGTCATATCCTTGCTGCGGAGTTCTCAGTGCACCGGCTCAGTCGCCTGCAGCCGCGCATCGCAGAGATAGTGGACAGTGCATTGGATGGTCTCGAGCAAGCCGGGCAACCCGCCGACCTTATGGACCGTTACGCGCTACCAGTCTCTTTGCTCGTACTGTGTGAGCTGTTGGGAGTGCCCTATGCCGATCGCGACGAATTGCGAGATCGAACAGCACGCCTCCTGGATCTGTCGGCATCTGCAGAACAACGAGCGGTTGCCCAGCGAGAAGACCGTCGATACATGGCCACCCTGGTTACCCGTGCGCAGGAACAACCCGGTGACGACTTGTTGGGAATTCTGGCGCGCAAGATTGGCGACAACCTCAGCACCGACGAACTTATCAGCATCATCAGTCTGATCATGCTCGGTGGACACGAGACCACAGCAAGCATGATCGGCCTCAGTGTACTGGCCCTTTTGCATCACCCGGAACAAGCCGCCATGATGATCGAGGACCCGAACTGCGTCAATTCCGGAATTGAGGAATTATTGCGGTGGTTGTCGGTCGCCCATTCGCAGCCACCGCGCATGGCAGTAACCGAGGTGCAAATCGCCGGGGTGACCATTCCGGCAGGATCTTTCGTCATCCCGTCCCTATTGGCCGCTAATCGCGACAGCAATCTGACGGACAGACCCGACGACCTCGATATCACCAGGGGAGTAGCCGGTCACCTCGCCTTCGGGCATGGCGTCCATTTCTGTCTTGGGCATTCACTCGCTCGGATGACCCTGCGCACGGCCGTGCCGGCGGTACTGAGGCGCTTTCCCGACCTAGCCCTCTCACCCTCGCACGACGTTCGGCTCCGCTCCGCCAGCATTGTTCTCGGCCTCGAAGAACTACAGCTGACGTGGTGAGAAGCGAGCGGTCATGAAAGTCGTCGTGAACGAGCGGAGGTGTTTCGGCTCCGGTCAGTGCGTGCTCGTCGCGCCCGAGGTCTTCGAGCAGAGTAACGACGGCACAGTCACATTGCTCGTGGACAAACCTTCCCCAGACAACCATTCGCTGGTACGCGCGGCTGCACGTTCCTGCCCAGCTACTGCTATCCGCTTCGAAGAGAATGCGATGCGACAAGAGCCAACCGAATTCAGCTATGACGATCTGCCTGCTCTGATCTCCCGTATGCGGGGAGACGAAAGGCACTCGTTCTCATCCTCATCGACGATGGACGTGCTGTGGGTACTCTACGACGAAATCCTCAACGTATCCCCCGAGAGCCCCGACGACGACGACAGGGACCGCTTCTTGCTGTCCAAAGGTCACGGCCCGATGGCCTACTACGCGGTACTTGCGGCCAAAGGGTTCCTCCGACCAGAGCTCCTCGATACCTGGGCGACAAAGAACTCACCACTCGGCTTCGCGCCGGATCGAACCAAAATCTCGGGTGTAGAAATGTCGGGTGGCTCGCTCGGCCATGGCTTGCCGCTCGCAGTGGGCGTCGCGATGGGACTCCGTATACAAAATCGTCACGCACCGAGAGTCTTCGTGCTCATCGGCGATGGAGAGTTCGATGAGGGCAGCAACCACGAGGCGATGGCTTTTGCAGGACGCGCGCGCTTGAACCAACTGACGGTCATCGTCCTGGACAACGGCACGGCAAGTATGGGTTGGCCGCATGGAATCGATAAACGGTTCGACGGTGAGGGTTGGGACACAATCAACATCAACGGTGCTGACCATGAGGAGATCGCTGCGGCACTGAATCGAGATCACAACGACAGACCGCTCGCGGTGGTCGCCACCGTGACTCGGCAATCGGCCCGTTCGTCCATTCAGCAGAGATGAATCGCCATGAATTCCGCAGACACGCAAGAACCAAAGTCCTTCAACCACACTGACATGTGGACCGCATTCGGAACGACCATGTCTGGTGCATTGGAAACAGACCCCCGCGCCGTAGTTGTGCTGGCCGACATCGGAGCCCACCTCTTCAAAGCGGCCGCGATCGCAGATCCCAACCGCGTGATCAACGTAGGGATCAGGGAACAGCTGATGATGGGGGTAGCCGGCGGGCTCGCCATGTGTGGCATGCGACCCGTGGTACACACAGTCGCCGCCTTTCTCGTCGAGCGGCCTCTTGAACAAATAAAGCTGAACTTCGCCCAGCAAGATGTCGGCGCAGTCCTGGTCAGTTGGGGAGCCTCCTACGACTTGTCGGAGTTCGCCTTCTCCCATTTCACCCCGGGCGATATCACCGTCATCGATTCGATGCCCAACTGGACAGTTCACGTGCCAGGCCATCCACAGGAGGCCGCCGATCTTCTCCTCGAATCGCTACCAGGCGATGGACGGGTCTACCTACGGCTGTCGAGTCAGGTCAACCGTTACCCCCATGCGGTCCGAGGGACATCGTTCACACCTATCAAGTACGGCACCCGCGGAGTCGTCCTCGCAGTCGGGCCCTGTTTAGATGCGGTGCTGTCGGCAACCTCCATGCTCGACGTAACCATCCTCTACGCGGCGACGATTCGCCCCTTCGACGCCACGGGCCTGTGTGCCGCGGTGCAAGCCGTGAACCGTCCGAACGTCGTGTTGGTCGAGCCCTATCTGGCAGGCACCTCGGCGCACCAAGTCTCGTCCAGTCTCGTCAGCCATCCCCATCGGCTGCTCTCCCTGGGCGTTCGACGTGAGATGGAAGATCGCCACTACGGAACCCCCGACGACCACGACCACATTCACGGACTTGACGCCCGTTCCCTGAGTAATTCGATCAATTCCTTCCTCGGCTGAGCACGACCCGCGAGAGAAAGGAATCGGGATGAAGGAATCAACCATGGCACAGACGCAAGCAAGGTTTGATCGGGTGCGATGGGAACCCGGCGTATACGCAATCGTCGGTGCCACCGGAATTGGAAAGAGCGCCGAAGCGAGCAAGTTGGCATTGAGTCACTCGGCTCCGATTGTTGTTGCCGACCGTATCCAGTGTTACTCCGATCTCCTGGTCACCAGTGGTCGAGCGTTCGACGCGAAAGTGGAAGGGCTCAACCGCGTTTGGCTCGACAACCGGACCATACATCAGGGCAACTTCGATCCGGACGAGGCCTTTGACCGGCTGATAAAAGTACTGACCTCGTACGTTGATCGCGGCGAAGCGGTGGTAATGGAGGGCGGTTCGATATCGCTCATTCTTCGATTCGCGCAAACGATATCCAACCTACCGTTCCCAGCTGTCGTGAATGTTATGCCTATTCCTGATAGGCAACACTACTTTGCCCAGCAGTGCGCAAGGGCACGACAAATGTTACGGGGAGATTCAACGGGCAGGAATTTACTCACCGAACTGGCGGAAGCGTGGGTTCTAGGCGATCAGCACAACTTCATAGCCTCGGTTGCGGGTCTGGACTGTGTACTCGACTGGTGCGCCACGCATTCCGTAACACCAGAGGAGTTGGCCAACCGAGACCTCACCACGGAGGTGCTCGACGAACTGGCGGCATCAATGGGTGGCCGGTATGTCGAGCACGGCGTCCTTCAGCAGGAAATATTTTTAAGAACCTTCGGTGCCCCAGGTGTGACCGCCAGATGAGCGGGATCTGGCACACCGACGACGTGCACCTGACATCCGCCGGGGCTGATTTCGGAAACTGCATCCATGCGAAACCGTCCGTCGTTGTCGTGCCACGGACCGTGGCCGACGTGCAGGAAGCCCTGCGCTACACCGCGGCGCGGAACCTATCGCTCGCGGTGCGCGGATCCGGACACTCGACTTACGGGCAATGCCAGGCAGATGGCGGAGTCGTGCTGGACATGAAAAGGTTCAACACCGTCCACGACGTTCGATCGGGGCAGGCCACGATCGATGCGGGTGTGCGATGGAGCGACGTGGTCGCTGCCACGCTCAGCCGCCAGCAAACCCCTCCGGTACTCACCGACTATCTCGGGACCACCGTCGGCGGAACGCTTTCGGTCGGCGGCTTCGGGGGATCGAGTCACGGCTTTGGCTTGCAAACCGACAACGTGGACTCTCTTGCTGTAGTTACCGGATCGGGAGATTTTCGGGAATGCTCCGCCGTATCGAACAGTGAACTTTTCGACGCCGTGCGCGGCGGCCTCGGTCAATTCGGCGTAATCGTCAACGCGACAATCCGTCTGACCGCTGCTCACGAGTCGGTTCGACAGTACAAATTGCAGTATTCCAACCTCGGCGTATTCCTTGGCGACCAACTCCGCGCCATGTCCAACAGACTATTCGACCATGTACAAGGACGAATTCGTGTCGATGCCGACGGCCACTTACGTTATCGACTGGACCTAGCCAAGTACTTCACCCCACCACGAAGGCCAGACGACGATGCGCTGTTGTCATCGCTCCAATACGATTCGTGCGCCGAATACAACTCGGACGTAGATTATGGTGACTTTATCAACCGTATGGCGGATCAGGAGCTTGATCTTCGGCACACAGGTGAGTGGTTCTATCCACATCCATGGGCCAGCCTGCTGATCCCGGCAGACAAGATCGAGCAGTTCATCGAAACTACCAGCTCCTCATTGACGGATGACCTAGGAAACTCCGGGCTGATCATGGTTTACCCGATTCCAACAACACCGATCACCGCACCGTTCATTCCGATTCCTCACTGCGACACATTCTTCATGTTGGCCGTACTTCGAACAGCATCCCCAGGGGCCGAAGCCCGAATGATTGCCAGCAACCGCCTGCTCTATGAACAGGCTCGGGATGTAGGCGGGGTGGCCTACGCAGTCAATGCTGTCCCCATGTCACCGGGAGATTGGTGTACGCACTTCGGTTCGCGATGGCAGGCCATCGCACGGGCTAAGCGTCGCTTCGACCCATACAGGATCCTCGCCCCTGGATACAGAATGTCATTCGACTGATGAACCTTCGACCAATGCCCGCGACTACGGTCTCGGCACAGGCCCGCCCGACCCCCAAGAGCGTCACGGTCTTCTGCGGAGCTATGCCAGGGCGCGGGACCAAATATGGACAGCTCGCAGAGGGGATGGGGCGTGCGATTGCTAGATCGAAGCTGCGCCTCGTTTATGGTGGCGCCCGAGTCGGCCTCATGGGCACCCTCGCGAACGCGGCCTTGGACTCCGGCGGAACCGTCGTTGGCGTGATCCCTGAGAGCTTCACTGCGATACCCGAGGCTGCGCATCATGGACTGACAGAACTACACGTCGTCCATGACATGCACCAACGCAAAGCTCTCATGGCCGAACTCGGTGACGCATTCATTGCCCTCCCCGGCGGTGTCGGAACCGCAGAAGAGTTCTTCGAGGTCCTTACGTGGTCACACCTGGGGCTTCACAATAAACCCTGTGTACTGCTGAACGACAACGAGTATTACCGCCCCTTGCTCTCCTACATCGAGCACGCTGCCGTCGAAGGATTTATCACCCCCGCAACCCGGTCTCGCGTAATCGTCTGCAAAGACATCGAGGGGGCTATCGCGGCCATTCGCTCACCCTAATTAGTGGGACTTCTGCCTGGCCGGTAGATCTGCTCCGTCCTCGGTGCATTCTATATCGCTCACGTTCCACCCAGTTCGTCCGTATACGAAATTTGGAGGCACGTCGATGTCTGTACGAAAATTTCACCTAGGCTGGTTTGTCGGTTTCTTTGCTAACGATTTCACCGGCGACTTCTCGCCGCCTGAAGAGCCATGGGATGGCCGATTCTATGTCGAGATGGCGAAGTCGCTAGAGCGCGCAGGATTCGACTACATGATGTTCGAGGACACGGTGTCGGTACCCGATGCATACGGGCGATCCTTCGATGCGTACCTGAAACACGCCCTGTGGGTGCCGAAACACGACCCAGTGCCGTTGGCGTCGGTGATCGCGGCCGCGACCGACCGCATAGGCGTAATCGCTACGATGTCGACGGCCTTCTATCCCCCATACATGCTGGCACGCACTGTCTCTACGGTCGACCACATCGCTGGTGGGCGCTTTGGATGGAACATCGTCACCACCGGTCAAGATCAGGCCGCGCGCAACTTCGGCATGGATCGTCTGCTGCCGCACGACAAGCGCTACGAGGTAGCACATGAGTACGTCGACCTTGTCCGAGATCTATGGAATTCCTGGGATCGAGACAACATCGTCCGTGACCGCGAGTCAGGGACTTATGTTGCGCCCGGCACTGTTCGGGCAGTGAACCACACTGGGGAGCATTTCCGTTCGGCGGGTCCGCTCAACACGGTGCACCCACCCAATGGGCAACCAGTTTTCGTCCAAGCTGGCGGATCCCCCAAGGGCCGCGACTTCGCCGCGAAGTACGCCGACTCGATTGTTGCCAACGTCAACACCGTGGAGACGATGCGGGAGTTTCGTGACGATGTCCGTAACCGGGCGCAGGCACACGGTCGAGACCCTGACGACATCAAGGTTCTCTTCATCGCGATGCCAGTACTCGGTGCCACTATGGATGAGGCTCAGGCCGCGAATAAACGGAGAATGACCAGCGACCGGGCCATCGAAAACATTCTTTTGCAACTGTCTTTCGTCACCGACATCGACTTCTCTCAGTTTCCGCTCGACGAAGTACCTCCGCAAGACTTGACAACCAATGGCGAGCAGTCATCACTGGAGAGCTTCCTGCAGCACGGTAGCGGTAAAACTCTGCGCGAGCTGACCATTGATTACCTCGCTCCGTCTATCGAACTGGTGGGGACGCCTGATCACGTAGCGGAGCGCATGGGGGAGATCGTCGACGAGGTAGGCGGTGACGGATTCTTGATTTATACCGGGTCGAACTCGCTCACCCGCCGATTCATCGCTGAGATTACCGACGGCCTCGTGCCAGCTTTACAACGAATTGGGCGAACGCGGGTGGGATATTCGTCGGTGTATCTACGTGACAACCTTCGTGAGTTCTAGTTTTGGTGCTCGTTCGCGCCATCTCCCGAGGCCATCCCATGATCAGAAACGCTCCTGGTGGTGCCGGGCTCGTGATCATCGAGCTGCACGTCCCCTATCGAACAGCAATTTAAGTGACAGGAATTTGTGGTGACTGTGGATTACTCTATTCGGGGGCTCGCTCCCAGTGAGGCGCTCTACGTCGACTTGGGAGTTTTCATCGGGTATTCGGTGCGGGCTCGCGGCGATTTGAACATATCGGGGCTCTCGGCGGCATTTGCGACATTGCGACGCTCGTATCCTGTGTTGGCTGCGCACGTGGAGACGATCGATGGAGACCATATGATCGTCAAACCATCCGGTCCGCTGCCCGGCCTCAGCGTGCACACAGGGGATCCCGGTCAGCCGCTGAGCGGGGTGAACCTCAGTGCGGGCCGCGCCCTTTCCGGGCTACACGTCGTCGGCGATTCCGCCTGCGCGAGTGTGACTTTACTAACCCACCACTGCATAGCCGACGGTCGCCATTCTGTAGATTTGCTCAGCGATCTGTGGTCTTTCTACACCGACATTGTGGAAGGAAAGACCCCTGACGCGGTTGTTCATGGCTATCCCGAGTCGCTGGAAAAGCTGTTCTCCGAGAGAGGAATCGACACACCCGATGTCGGCAATGACGAACCATTAGAGTCGGCATTAAACAGGCCGCCGACGGCTGGCTATACCGAGCCACATCGTGCGATGACCCAACTGCGTTGTCGTTTGAGCAGGCGAGTCACGACCGGGCTCATCGACTTCGGACGTCACCATGGAGTTACGGTAAACGGCCTAGTATCTGCCGCTATCATGCGGACCGAGTCAGATCTGAGAAGTGTTCGGCTCGCCGACATCGCCTACCATTTTATTGTGGACCTCAGGCCTCACGTCACACCTGCAGTGGATTCCACCGCGGGAACAAATATTGTCGGCTTCCCCGTCTATCGGGCTACGGCCGAGTCCGTAGAAATCGTGGATCTGGCTCGCAGTTTAAATGAGGAATTGCACATCGATCTCGCCGCCGGCCACCTCCAAAGTGAAGCCCTGACAGCCGCGAAGATGGCAGTGCTGTTGCCTGAACCCAACGAGGTTCGTTGCACCAATGGAGGCACGGTTCCACCATTGCGATCGCCCGCAGGACTCAAACTCGAGGACTGCCGGCCCGCGCCAGCTGGGTTTTCCTTTCCTGTTTACATCGTCCATGGGTATGGCGGTCGACTGAACATCGAGTTTGCTTTGCCGCACGGAGCTTCCCGCTACGACATCGGCCGAGGCCGGGAACGGATCAGAACGCTCGAATCCCACCTTCGTTCCGTGGCGTGATTGACCAGGCACCGGTTCCGTGAGGCCGCGCCACGCAAGGTCAGCGGATCAACCGTTATTCAGACAGTCCCGGTCTCGCAGACGAGGCTCAGCGAAATTCCGCAACGCTTCGGAGATGCGTGGGGCGTTGAGATCGGTGATCGTGGCGAGGTAGACGTTGGCGCGGTGTCCGCGGTGAGCGAGGACGGACAGGAGTTGGAGACTGCGGTTGCAGGTGAGGCGGAGGGTGTCTACGACGCCTTCGAGGGAGTCGATGACGAGGTATGCGGGGGTGAAGTCGTGGGTTGTGGCTTGACCGTTGTCGATCAGAGTTTTGCGTTGGGTTGTGAATCGCCAAACGGAATCCATGATGTCGACAGGGTCCGGGTCGGTGTCCGCGGTGGTCGAGAACGTGGGGGTTCTGGACGGGCCAGTGATCATCCATACGTGCGGAGAGTGGCCGCTGAGGGTGTCGGCGAGGGTGTGTGCGAGGTGCGTCGACGCCGCGGGATCGGCGTTCAGGAGGAGATGACCGTCGCGCTGGGGGTGCCACGTTTTGGTACCCCCAGCGTCGTGCACGTCGATGCGGACAGCGATGTCGGTGTCGGGGTCGTCCAGCTCTGTCAGCATCGTGACGGTTCCTTGTGTTCGAGTAGGGAGGTGGGTCGGCTACGAAGCAATCTGTGCCGTGGGGTTGGTGATGCGGGTGCGGAAGAGGTTGGTGAGCTCGTCCGCTCCGGTTCGACCGTTGTCGGCCATCGGTTCGTTCGCGTAGGAGTTGTGCGAATCGGTGGCGAGCGAGGTGGCGTAGTTGAGCACCTCGTCGAGCACGCGGCCTGGGGTGAGATTATCGGCCAGCCGGTTCAAAAGGGGGAACTCGTCGAGGGGGAGTGCGCGGAGGGTCTTGCGGACCGCGTTGTTGACCTGGCCCACGAGTTTGCCGAGATCGGCCGGTAGAGCCACATAGTTCTGGGCCGCGGCGTTGGTGGAGATCCGCGCTGCGGTGGTGCCGATCGCGATGTACTCGTTGATAGGCAGCTTGGACACCACGGTCCCGATCATCGAACTGAATTGGCTCGCGAAGCTGATGACTTGGGGTGTGAGGGTCGCCAGCAGTGCCGGAACGGCGAACATGTCACCGCGGTGGATTGCATCGGTGAGCTGCGAGACGGTGGTGGCCATCGGGGCGATGTCTGCCCCGGGGATGGTCATTTCTGCGACCTTTGCGCTCAGTGTTGAGACGTTGCCGGCGAGGTCGAGTGCGAGCTGCGGCACGGTGAGCATGTTGCCTGTGGTCACTGCGGTGTTCAGTTTGCCGAGCGTGTCGGTCAGGGGTTGGCCGTCGAGACCGAGAAGCGTGGTGACGACTCCGGCGACCGAAGACGCGGGATCGGTGGCGTCGATCTTCGATCCGAGTTGCCCGATGAACTGTGTGGCGATGGCGTCGTCGGGGGTGTTGCAGTACGTGTCGTCGGGATCGCACACGCTGGCGGTGACGTTGTTGAGAGCTCCGAATCCCTTGGGTCGCGCACCGACGAAGCCGTTGCCGGTGGTCTTGGTTCCGAGTTGAACGCCGGCGGTCGGGCTCTGGCCGGGGTCGGCCATCAGGCCCACGGCAAAGATGCGATCGGCGCTCACCGGGCCCTCGCCGTTTCCGATCTTGCTGGCTAGATCTCCCGCGGCGTCGGCCCCTTGGGAGAAGCCGGTCAGCCCGAACTTGGTGCTCGGGCATTCGGCTGCCTTCTCGGAGATGTGTTGCGATGCGCGATCGATCGCTTCCTTCTTACTGGTTCCGTAGGTCTGGGCCTTGTCGTTCACGATCGTCGCGACGTAGGGAACTGTGTATGTCTGCAGTTCCTGGGATGAGAACTCGGAGTCGAGTGGGTCCACGACGTTGCGGAGCATTCCGACCGGCACATTCGGATCGGCCTGCTCGTTGGTTTCCGTGGTGCCGGGTATGGCCACCAAGATGTTGTCCGGGCATGCCGGAGCACCGGCTTGCGGATCGGCAATGGCGGAGGGAATGACGACGATGCTGGCAGCGACGGCGAGCCCGACTGCGCTGACAACGATCCTCTTGCGTGTACGAGATGCGGTCATGATGTGCGTCCTTTGTAGGTGAGAGCGGGGTTGGTGCAGGTGGACTTCAGCTCGCCAAGGCGGACTCATGGTGTGATCGGGTGTAGAAGAACGTCCGCTTTCCCGGCGAGGGAGTGTTGCCGGTGCGTGCTGCTACTCCGTCGCGGACTCGCGCGACAGCGCGGCTCAAGCGCTGTCGAAGGGCTGCCGGTGAGCAGTTCTCCTCGACGGCGAGCGATGCGAGATCGGCACCTTCGGTGACGAGATATGCACGGATCAGAAGTGAGTGCTCGTCGGCAGTGATGGTCTTGGACTGCACTGCCCATGCAAGAACCGAATGCAATTCCCGTGCCGATACCTCCCCCGGATTGCTGGTCGTGCGGTCATCGGATCCGTCGGCAACCCGGTGGAGCTGGTCGGGTTCGGCCGGCGTTTCCACCGCAGATTCGCAGGTCTTGGTGATCAGACCCAGCGTCCGAAGCGAGAGTGCCCCGGCAATCCCAGTGCCGCCGGGACGGTGCGAAGCGATCACCTCGTAGAACGCGGCGATGGTACGCGAGGCACGTTCTTCGCGGCTGTGATCGGTTCCGTCCAGCCGCGCGTAGCGATGGATTCGGACCAGCTTGGGGAGCATCAACCGGACCAAAACTGTGCCGGCGAGGGCGCTGCCTGCACTGTGCTCGGTGAGCAGAAGGGACAGGGTGGCGTCACTGTCCTGAGCGGCAAGCTCAGCGATGTCGGCCACGGAGCGAGCGGACGACCATGCGGGGTGTCGATCGGCCCACGTGCGGACTTCGCGGCCTGCGAGAGCGTCGACACAGAGATTGGTCCACTCGGCGTTGATCGTCGTAAACAGCGATGTGCTGTATCCGAGTGGGGTGGAGGAATGCGAGGAAGGCTGCGGCGAGGTCACTGGGGCGCTCCTGATAGAGGCAACTGAAGTTCGATCGCCTCTGACACAAACAGCGCCTTATATCCGCTGAGCTGCGGATTCTTACTCGAAAAGGCGGAGCTGTTATACCCGCCGGGTCCGGCGGAACCAGAAAACGGCAGCGCCCCGCGTTCGACATAGACCGCTGTGACCTGCGGTTACACGGCGACGGTGATAACAGCCCGACGAATCGCAGCGGGGCGGTGAAAAAAAGTTCGAGAAATTTCCGGTCGCCTCTGTCACAGACCCGCCCGCGAAGGGATCTACCTGTTCTCAGAAGCCCGTACACGGCGGGCTACCGACAGGAGGACCCCGGATGGACGACCACGATCCGTCGGCCGCATTGCTCTCGGACACCGCTCGCGTGCACTCGGTGTCCGAAGAGATCCGCGGCCTCGCGGCGCAACTCGGCGACAATCCGCTCAGCGCAGAGATCGCCAGCCGCGTCCGCGAGGTCGTGCTCGGTGAGCCGGCCGAGCAGGCGCGGGCAGCGCTCGAACGGATGATGGCGACCCGGGGTCGAGGCGCTCTGCGATTGGTCGACGAGGGCTTCGTACCCGCCACGGTCGAGCCGTCTCGGCACGAGGAGATCTCATGAAGATCCATCTCCGTAAGAAGGGCTCGAACAAGCCGACAGAAGCTGCGCCGGCCACCGAGCTTCATCAGTGGGCCGGCAAGCAAGCGGTCGCGACCAAGGCGATGAAGTGGGGTCTGTTCGCGGCGATCGGCTCCGGAGTGGTGGCACTGGTTCTCGTCTTGGCCGGCGTCGGGTCCACGACGCCGATCCAGAGCAAGGCAAACCCTCAGACGGTCATCGACACAGCCCGCGAAGCAGCAGCGACCGACCTCGCGCAGGACTTCGTGTTGACGTGGTTGCAATCCAAGCGAGGAGACGAGAAAGCCCTCGCGCGCTTCGTCCGCACCGACGGCATGTCGCTTCCGGCTCAGGCGAGCTATACCGCGTCCGAACCTCGAATCGCGAGCGTGAAAGCAATCGACCCGCCGGCGCGAAATCAGGGTCCCACAGGATCGACATCGCAAGGAGGACCGCTACAGGCGGCCGGCCAGAACTACGCGATCGTTGTGTCGGTCTCGGTGGTTCCGATCGGGGCAGACCCGGCGACGAAGCCGGAACGTCGATACTTCTCGGTCCCTGTCGTGTTCGTGGGAGACGACGCGCGGGCTGCAGCAGTCCCTGCTGCTGTGGCGGCCCCGGCAACCGGCGGTGACCTCACACTCGGCTACCGATTCCGAGTCGGCCTCGATCACTCGCTCACCCAGTCGATCAGCCAGTTCCTCTCGGCAATGGTTGCCGGTGCCGGAGAAATTTCTCGCTACACCTCACCCGGCACACCGATCCGTGCCGTCACCCCCGCGCCGTACACCAGTGTCCAGATCACCGACCTCGTCTCGGACACCGACTTCTCGGCGGGTGCGTCCGGATCCCCGGCAGATGGTGCGACGGTACGGGTGCTCGCCACCGCGACCGTCACAGCCACGGACCGAGCGCAGACCTCGACCGTGCAATACCCGCTGACAGCGATCGCCCGGGGTGGCCGGTGGGAAGTATCCGCGCTCGACCCGATGCCGTTGCTCGCGAACTCGACCGGACTCAGCGCAGCAACCCCAACCATTGCGGTGCCGACCTCGACTGGTGCCAGCACTACCTCCTCCGTTCCCGCAGCGCCCGTTCAACCGAACTGACGCTCTGCTCCCCCTATCCGAAAGGTACGAACAATGACCATTACCTCGATCCTGGCCGATCCGTCGTCGACCGTCGTCGCCGAAGGAATCATCGAATGGGCCAACAACAAAGGTGCGGAGGTGCAGGGCCTCATCCGCACTCTCGTGGGCGTCGGCGTCGCCGGGTTCATCGCCGCGATTGCTTTCAAAAGTCACTTCGCCATTGCCAAAACACTGGTGGCGATCGTGGTCGGCGGGGCACTGATCTGGGTGATGTGGAACATCACCGCCGTCAAAGACAGTGTCGGCGACGAGCTTCCCGGCTCCGCCTCGCCACAAAGCAGCGAGGTCGTCGTGGTGCCCGATCCGATCGCGGCGTTCATCTGACACTGCTCGGCCAACTCACGAACACCTCGATTCAACGACCCCCGCAGGAGTGTGACCGACCATGACCGAACAGCAGGCCTCCTCGCGGAGCGTGGTCAAGATGTTCACCAAAGCGCGCAATTTTCCGCAGCTGATCGGCAAAGCGCCAGACGGCCGAAAGATCCCCGGTGGCCCCTACACCCTGACCCAGTTCGTCGGCGCGGGTATTGCAGGCGGACTGCTGTGGCTGACCCAGTCGCTGTGGGCGCAGGGCAGTGTCATCACCAACGGTGTCATCTTCCTCGGTGTCACCGGCGGCACCCTGTGGGCGTTGGGGAGGCTGCCGCAGGGAGCACGGAATCCGATCTCAGTAGTCCGGGGTGTCGGGCGCGCGGCTACCGGGGCGATGTCACCGTCGAGGATCAATGGCGAGCCGATCCGGATCAAACGCCCTCACGCGGTACTGGGGTCGGTGATCATCCTCGACACCCCGCCAAGCCACGACGCTGCTATCAGTGAACCAGCAGTCATCAGAGCATCCAGCGATCGAGTAGAGAACGCCGCGGCACCGGTGGAGCTCGACGACAACGCAGCGCCGGCCGCACCAGCATTCAGACCTCTGACCCAACCGCGGCCGGAGCGAAAGATCGCACCAGCGCCAGCCCGGCCGCGATCGGACGGCGAACGCCAGCGCTCGCAGAGTCCAGCCCTGGCCGAAGCGTTCGGCGTCGCCAACCTGGCACCGGCGAGCAGCGTTCAGCAGCTGCTTGCCATGGCTGCAGCGGCCCCCACCCCGACCCGAGAGAAGGCGTAATGCAACAACCGAACCGGCTCGTCACCTCGAACTTGCGCTGGACCCGCTCCGGAGTCGTCTGGGCGGACTACGTCCTGACCGGAATCCCGTACGGGTACCGGCCGATCGAAGACCGACAGACCGCGCGGGCGATGCACAAGATGTTGCTGCGCGCTCTTCCTGGCGAATCTCTCCTGCTCAGTGTCGCGGTCAGTCTGGACCCAATGACCATCGTCGAGCGCATGGAACGGGGTGTCGATCTCGATCTCCATCCCGCGTGGGCAGACGAATGCGACGCCACGATCGACCGCCTGGAGGAGATCCGACCCGGCCAGCGAATCTACTGGCTGTCCATCCCCCTGGCCAACCACGGCTTCGGTGACACCGTCAAGGCCGCAACGTCCGCCGCATGGTCCTCGGTGGCCGATCTGCTGGGGATGCCGCCCTCGTCGATTCCCGTCGAGGAGAGAGAACGCCGCGCAGCTCAGGCCGCGCAGATCGCCGCGGCCATCCCTGCCTTCTACGATGCGACCCCCGCAACCCCCTCCCAGATGGTGTGGCTGCACCAACATGCTCTGCAGCGCGGCCTCGGCCTCGATACCGACATGCCCACCGCTCTAGATCATCCGGCAGGCACTGCTCGAGGATCCTTCACTGCCGCGCGGCTCGACGAAGGGGCTCAAAGCGATCGCCCCGAATCGGGCTGGCGGGCCAAGGCGCCGACCTTGTCGCGTGTGCTCAAAGTCGACCAGCCGTGGGAGGTAACGCCACCGCCGGCCAGCTATCAGTGCTTCCTGGTGCTCGCCGCCACTCCTTCGGGCGGCACGCTGTTTCCAGGCTCGGAGTACCTGACCCTCGCGGACAACCTGGGCGGCGTCGATGTCGACTGGGCAATTCGGTTCAAGAACTCCGCTGCATCGGAGGTTCTGAAGAAGAACCGCCGCGCCTTGGTGCAGATGAACGATCAATACACCCAGCGAGAAGACGAATTGAGCACCGGCAGCGTCCTCGACGACGCTGCCGTCGCCCTCGCGGAATACAACGCGCTTCTGGAGGCGGACGCAATGGAGATGGAAGTGCAATCCACCACCGTCTTCTGTGTCGCCGCCGCGGACGAAGAGACGGCCATCGCATATCAGCGCGAGCTGGCGAAGGAGTTCGAGGGTTCGACCTACAGGTTGCAGTCACCGATCGGATTCCAGGAGGAGCTGTTCTGGGCAATGACACCCGGCGTGCCGACGCCGGCGATCTGCAACGAGTTCGCGCAGATCACCACATCCGAACATTTCGCCGCGTACGTACCGGTCACCCGCAACGATCTCGGCGACGGAGACGGCCCGCTGATCGCACTCAACATTTCCTCGGCCCGCACTGGCGTCGTGCACCACGACATCGCCAAGAAAGCGTCACGTGACGTTTCGGGTTCGGTGGGAGTGTGTGGCAACTTGGGATCAGGCAAGTCCGGCTACTTGAAAACAACCGGTAACCAGGTCGTCGACCGCGGCGGCCAAGTCATCGTGGTCGACCGGACCCCTCTGGGCGAATACGCACTGTGGGCCGAAGCGATCACCGACGCGGTGGTCGTCGATACCGCAGCACCGGACGTCACGATGGACCCTCTTCGGCTGTTCTCGCCCGCACGAGGAGGGGAAGTTGCGGTGTCTATTCTGTTGCCGCTGTTGCAACTTCAGCCCGACGACCGTTTGGGGGTACTGCTGTCTCAAGTGCTCGAGCCGGAATACCGCGCTCGCTTCGGCAATTTCACTACCCCAGGCCTGGTTTCGCACCTCGAGAAGGACTGCACCCTCGACGGAGCTGCCGAGCTTGCCGGAAAGTTGAAGGTCTACGCGACCAAATCCTATGCAGCAGCGCTGTTTCGGCCGGACCTAGAGCCGTTCAATCCACGCGCAGGAGCCATCGTCTTCCGCACTCACACACTGGAATTGCCCTCGGAGCGAGAAGTGGAGAACGAGCATCTGTTCAAGCAGATGTCGCTCCAGAAGCGGGTAGGGCGAATGATGTACACCCTCATCGCGCAGATCGCCCGCGGCATTTGCTTCGCGGACCCCAACACCCTCGCGGTCTTCCTGCTCGACGAATGCCATCACCTGACGCGCTCGAGCGAAGGTGTCGAGATCATCATCGACTTCATTCGAGACGGCCGCAAACACGACGCCGCGGTGATGCTCGGATCGCACGACCCCGAAGCAGACTTCGGCTCCGAGACGCTGCGAGGGCTCATCCCCACCCGGCTCGTGTTCCGGCAGACGGATCGACGACTAGCGCAAAAATCGTTGAAGTGGCTCGGCGTCGGGGAAGACGATCTCGGACTGCTCAAAGAGCTGATGGAGAACACATCGCCCGTCGAAGGCAAAGACGGATACGTCGCACCGCATCGCCGCGGAGAGGGCTACATGCGCGATCCCGCCGGCAACGTCGGCCGCATCAAGGTCTTACTTCCGGCATCGGAAGCGAGATACCAAGCGGCGAGTACGACTCCGAAAGAATCGACTACCGAGCGCGCTGCGGAGTTGGCGACATGGTGATGTCGAAACGAGTTGTGCGCCGGCCAGGTTCGATTGGCGGCGGCGTCAAGATGGTTCTCGAGCTCGTGCTGTGGTCGTGGATCCCGCGGTCGTGGTGCAGTGTTCTCGCTCGCTTCCTCGGCCCTGTCTTCAAGTGGGTAGTGGCATCTCGAATCCGCCGCGCGATCGTCACAGGTGTCGCTGTCTGGCACATGATCGGTCTGCTGGCGATCGCCCTGGCGTCACCGGCTCATGCCGACCCGGGTGAAACCCTGCCCACCAACAGCACATTCAGCTGGATGGAAGTCCGTGACTCTCACGGAATTCTGGTCTGGGACTACTTCATGTCCATCGACGAAGGCTCGGTCGGGCACCCGATGTACACCGTGTTCTCCACCTTCATCATGCTCGAGTACGAGGTGTACCGCGGGGTGACCGGCTTCGCGATTTGGTTCGTCACCTACGCCTTGCGGTTCGAGTGGCTCGAATTGTTGACTGCGCCGTTCCGTTCGATCGGCGATGCCATGCAAACGGTCACCGATCAGTTCCAGCTCACGGGCCTTCTTCTCACCGCTGCTGCAGGCATCGGAGCGTGGTGGGTCATTCGCGGACGGTGGACGACGGGAGTGTACGAACTCCTGATGGCAGCAGCGATCGCCGCTGCGGCAGTGGGGATCCTGTCCAATCCAGTCGAACGGGTCGCAGGACAAGACGGCCTGATCATGCAGGCGCGCGACGCCGGCGTGCAGCTTGCGGCAGGCCTGGCCAACAAGGGAGACACGACGTCGAGTTCCGACGAACTCATCGACCAGATCTCGGAACAGATGGCCGACACGTTCATCAGGCAACCCACCCAACTGCTGAACTTCGGCCGAGTCATCGACGGCTCGCCCGACGGAGAACGTTGCACTCAAGCCTGGGACGCCGGCCACGAAAAAGCAGACGGCAACACACGAGACACCCTCAAAGACAACATCAAAGGCTGCGGCGGCGAAGGCGCAAAACAGATGAAGGACTTCGCCGATCACCCCGGACCGGGACAGGTCGGGTCCGGGGTCGCGATGCTACTGGCCGGTGTCATCCTGCTCGGATTCGCCACAATTCTGGCGTTCACCCTCATCCTCGCGGTACTCACCGCCCTCGCATCGGCCGTCAAGGGAATTGTGGTGACCGTCGTTGGAATTCTGCCCGGATCCGGCCGCGGAGCATTGTGGAAAACCCTCGCCGCGGTGCTGATGTCGATGGTCATCGTTATCTTCGCGGTGGTGTTCCTCGTCGGATACATGATCGTGATCGGACAGTTGTTCAGAGGAGACGGCGACTCTCCGCTGATGATGAAATTCATCCTGACCGACATCGTTCTGATCGCGGGCATCATTCTCTACCGCCGCGCAGTGAAAGGACTACGCAAAGCTTCCGACGCCCTCGCACGCAAGCTCGGAAGCAGACCAGGAGCCGCGCCCACCGCGATATCGACCAAGACACCGACCAGCCCCCTCGCCCAAGCTGCCTACGCCGGACAAGTGGCCCGCCAGGCCTATCAAGGTGGAAAGGGACTGGCCAAGACAGCCAGCCATGCAACGGCCCGAACCGCCAAGGCGAGTAAAGCTCTCGTCGACGGGACGGCAGCCGCCAGCAGCGCAGCCACACTTGGAACTGCTGCCGTGGTCTACTCGGCCGGGAAGATTGCAACCGCGGGCGTCAAGAAGGTCGTCGGTCGACGGAGCGACGCCAAAGCTACCCAGGCGGCCACCGACACCACCAATGCTTCCGAAACCCACCCCAGCCTTCGCAAACCGATCAACATCGACCTTCCCCCGACGCAGTCGGTCGTCGGCTCCGGTCACTCCCACACTCCGGTCTCCAGCCCCGTCGGAGACCGATCGGCGGTCCGCTCTCACGGCGACAAGACAACGAACGCACCCGGTATCAAGCGGCCGGTGGCCACCGCTCCCGCACTGTCGACTCCAGGAAACCGAGAAGTTCGGGCCAGCCGCGCCACGGTGACCGGCCCTGGAGGCGGACGATTCCGTGAGTACTCCACCGATGAGGGCTCGCCGCTTCTGCTTCCCGACCGGTCCACGCGGCCGTCGAGTGCTCCGCGTCGTGCCCGACCGACCGTCCAACCAGGTGCCACCACGAATCCGACGGAAATCCTCCATCGAGCTGCGTCAGGCGCACGGCGATGACCTTGGTGGCCCCGCCTGAGACAGCGGTGTCGCCGAACTCGAAAGCGCCACGTCGATGGTGGAAACTCGCCCTGGCGGTCGGTATCGCCGCTCTCGGTGTACTCGTCGTCATTCCATTGATGGTCGTCGTACTCGTCACATCGTCAGGTTCCAGCGGTTGTGCCCCCACGGTCTCGTCCGGTACCGGTGGTGATGATGCATCGCCGTTGACCCCGTCCGGTCCCATCGGCAAGCCGACCCGCGATGGCACGACCACGATGACGTCCCCCTTCGGGCAGCGGTGGGGCACGATGCACCAAGGCGTCGACTTCGCGGGCCCGATCGGCACCCCGATCTACGCAGCCCTCGACGGCACTGTGGTCAAAGCCGGACCCGCTCAAGGCTTCGGAATGTGGATCGTCCTCGACTCGATCGTCGACGGAAAACCGGTCTCCACCGTGTACGGGCACATGTATCCCAACGGCGTCCTCGTCAAGGAGGGACAACAGGTCAAGGTCGGCGACCACATCGCCGACATCGGCAACGCCGGCGGCTCCACCGGACCACATCTGCACTTCGAGTACTGGGAAGGCGGCCGTTTACAGGGCGGAACCGCTATCGACCCGATGAGCAAACTCGGTCAGGCGGGAAGCCCCCAATCGTCCGGCGCTGATTCACCGACCGGCGCCGGTACCGCTGTCGATTGTGGCTTCGGCACGGCCGGCGGAGATCTCCGAACCGGATCCGTGCCGCCGGAGTTCGAGCCGTGGATCCGCAAAGCAGGAGCCGTGTGCCCAGGCGTGGGTGCTCCCCTGATCGCATCCCAACTCTCCGCCGAGAACGGTTTCCGCTACGGCCCGTCCGCTCCGGTATCGAGCACCGGAGCGTTGGGGCCCGCACAATTCATGCCGGGAACCTGGGCAACGTGGGGCAAGGATTACGACGGAGACGGGCGAGCCGACCCGAACTCCATCGGAGATGCAGTGATCTCACAAGCCCACTTCATGTGCGCCATCAACGGAGATATCACCGCAGCCATCGCCGCGAGAAAAGTGAAGGGCGACCCAACTGCACTGACGATTGCCGCCTACAACGCGGGCCCCGCCGCGGTGCTCGCAGCCGGTGGAATGCCATCCGGCGGTGACTACACCACACAAACACAGCCCTATGTGGCGAAGATTCTGGCCGGCCAAGCGCAGTACACATCCGAAGGTTCCACAGGCCGGTTCGTGCCGACCGGAGCTGACGGAGACAATGTCGTCGAGGCTGCACGCCAGTACCTCGGAACCCCCTACGTCTGGGGCGGCGGAGATATCAACGGCCCCTCCCGAGGAGGATTCGACTGCTCAGGACTGACCAGTTTCGCCTACTTCGCGGGCAAGCACATCACCCTGCCCCGCACATCCGAGGCCCAATGGGGAGTGGGTTCGGAGATCCCGATCGATCAAGCGATGCCCGGTGATCTCGTCTTCGGATCGTTCGAGGCGAACGGCCCTGGGCACGTCGGTATCTACATCGGCGGCGGTCAGATGATCCACGCCCCCACCACCGGAGACGTCGTCAAACAAGCTCCACTCATGGCTGGAATGAAAGCCCGGAGGATCTGATGTCCCTTGCCGGCCGACGTCTTATAGCCGTCCTCCTCGTCGTTGTAGCCGTGGTGACCATCGCCTGGTCCTGCAGCTCACCCGCCACCGATGAGCCGGAATCGGCACCGGAGACAACGAGCGCGCCAACCGCGCCGTCGCTACCCGAAATCAACACACAGCCAACCGAGACAACCGCTGTACCCGCTCCGATCAGCAGCGCCGCCACAGACGCGGAGACCGCAATCCGTCAAGCACTGACGACCGCCTTCACCTGGTACCCCAGCACCGACACGAGCTCGACCGACGCGTTTCTACGCGCCCGCCGATGGTTCACCGACAACCTCGCTGCAAAACTCTCCACCCCTGCAACGACCGAGCGAGGCCCCGGTGCCCAGTGGGAACAGTGGAAGAAAGAAGACGCCGAAATCACCGCAACCGTCTCGATCGGCTGCTCCGGATGCCCGGCAGATACCGCCGAGCGCATCTATCGAGTCGCGGAGATAACGCAATCGGCCGTCACCTCGGATGCCACGGTCCCCGTCGACTCCACCACGACCGTGTGGGTATCGGCAGTGCCGACCGCAGCCGGGTGGAGTGTGGACACTCTCGATTTCTGACCCTCGCCGCACATGACCCGGAGAGGGTCGCCGGCCACTGAACCGATCGCCCTGTACAGGCAACATGGAACGCACTATTTCCCGTGATCGGTGCCGCCGTTCATAGCCCTGTCGCGCTACGTGACAACCGGCTTCCGTCGGCCCTTAGCTCGCGGATCCGCGAGGAGGAGCCCCACCCCAGGCCGGTCGGGGTGGCTTGCGTATACCGAATCTCGTGGCAGTCACGCCGACGCTGGGGTTGGCGGATGGACGTTGCCCGAGGGTGCGTAAGAGAGGAATCGAACCGCATCCGATGAGCAGTTGATGAGGCGCCGATGCTGCCGCGAATTGGTGGTTATATGCCCCGGATGTGGGAAGGTCGCTGCAAGCCTTACTCGCTTCGCATCGCCGTTTGCAGCGTACCCCCCATGTCAAGGGGTGTCGAGCGCACATAGCTGTTCCCGCGACGGTCAGTCGCAACACGGAACGCGACTTGCCCGTCCCCAATCGCACCCTCACCGATAGAGCACTGGTGACCGATCGGTGCGCCACTGATGGGGCCATGAACGCATGCGCTGCAGCGCGAGATGAAAGGTTGTCGGAAAAAGATTCACCGCGGCTGTCACAGAAGTCGACGCACCTGGATCTACCTGTTCTCGAGAAGGCACGACGAGACAGGGAGTCCCCATGAGCGCACCGACACGACTACACGTAGCGAGGGCACGTTCGAGGAGCAGTCGATCTACGGCCGGCCCCCTGAGTCCTGTCATCGATCGAGGAGCGCTGCCGAACTTCGCTCGGATCGAGACCCTCAGGCTCGACGATCCCACCAACCGGATCGTGACCCTCGCAACCACCGACGAGGTCTGGTCGCTCGTCGTCGAGTGGAATTCGAGCAACCTGCTCGTCGACACCGAAGACGAACGATTGATCAGACTTGTCGATGCGGCTCTCCGCGCTGCGCACTGCCAGCCTCACGCCGCGTGCCGTTTCACCCTCGACTACAACCCGACCCATCTCAACAACGAAGTCGGCCGACGCAGCGTGGCCTTGACCGCAACGATGCGCCCAACTTCCGGTGACGGGATCCTGATCACGATCACCCGGGATGCATGATGTGCGCGCTACCCAACCCGACTCAGGCACCCCTCGACGGATACCGGTCGCTACGTGATGCACCCTCGCTCGACCCCCAGAACAATCCGTGGATCCGCAACTGTGTGCTCTACGTTGCCGGTGGAGTCGTGTCGGCAGCACTGGGCCCGATCCTGAACCTCGACACAGCGATCGCATGGGGTGGAGCAGCACTCGGCGTCGGCGCGGGCGCGGCCGTCAGCTACAACGGCTATCGCGCCACGATCCGAGCCGAAGAGACCGATCGTGCGATCGAGCAGCTCTGCCGGCTGACCGCGTCACCGCCGACCCGTGATGTCCTGACGGCGACTCGGTGGAGCGGCCAGTGGCCCGGCCGTCCGGGCAGAATCACCGTCCGCTACCAGTCGGCCGCGCTCCTTCTCGACGAACAGTGGGAGCCCCGCGTCGTCGAATTGCTCTCCCAGCAGAGCTGGGGCCGGTACCGGATCCAGAAGCACAACACACGCAAACGCCGTCTCGTTCTCGTCCCGGACACACGGTCCGTCTCCGAGACGCATGTCTCGCCCGAACTCGTCAAAGCCACGCGCACGATTCTCGCGCTGCTAGGGCCGACCGGAAAGATCACCAGACACGAGACGGACCCGAGCACCGGGGATCTTGTAGCTGTCGAAGCCACCCATGAGGTCGGACATCGACTCGAGTCCGAGGGCTATCGGGCCCGAGTACAACGAGTAGTGAGCGTCAATCTGCCCGGTCGGTGGCGTGCTCGCTGGAACCTCGAAACGGACTGGGTGCGTTTCGAGGTGCGCCCGACCTTTCCGAAGAAGCTCTACAACCCGGCCGGCCTCGGCGACGCGGAATCCACGACCGATCTCGGCGACCTCGCGCACTCCGACTACGACTCGGTCGCGATTTCGTACGGCGAGGACGAGGACGGCAACCCCATGGTGTGGCGGCCGGCGATCGACCCACACTTCATGCTCGTCGGTGCATCCGGAACCGGAAAGACCGTCACCGCACACACCCTGCTGACACAGCTCACCGCGCACGGTTGGCCGGTATGGGTCGTCGACGGAAAAGGGGTCGAGTTCTTGGGCTTCCAGGACTGGCCGAATGTACAGATCGTCGCCAGCCACATGGAGCACCAGGTCGCGGTCATCTATCGGTTCTGGAATCTCATGGAAACCCGGTACTCGCTGATCGTCAACGGAGAAGCTACCGAGGCCGACTTTGAGCCCGTCGTTCTGTTCATCGACGAGTACGCCGACTTCCGAGGCAACCTGCTCAACTGGTACTCGAGCATCAAAGGTAAGGGTGATCCCACCAAGCCGAAGACCCTCCAGGAAGTGGCGTCGATCGGACGAAAAGGCCGCACAGCGAAGTGCCACATGGTGCTGGGAACGCAGCGACCCGATGCCGAGTACTTCGGCGGCGACATGCGAGACAACTTTCGCCAGCGCGTATCGATGGGCCGTCTGAGTCCGCAGGGCGCGTTGATGATGTGGGAATCGGCAACCACTGGAGTCGGTATCCCGCGCGGATGTCGTGGGCGGGCGACCAGTGTCAACGACCACAACCAAGCGGTCGAAATTCAGACCTACTTCACTCCCGACCCCCGCAAGACTGAGCCCGGGGCCGACGACGCAGCGGTGCTGGACCGCCTGCGTCCTCTCGAAGTGCGGCACGAGCGGTTGGTGATCCTCGACCCGGATCCCGGCGGCACCGTGGACGGCGACGAAGAGATCCGTTTCCATCACGTCTCCGGCGCGCCCTGGGCGCGCGCGTCGGACCATCCCAATCTCGATCCCGTCGCCAGGCGAAAGACGCGCGCGGACAGTGATTCAGCTCGTCGCGCATCGTCGCCGATGGCAATGCTCAATCTCGACACCCCCACCGTTCGCCAGCCCAAGCCCGACGCGCAGACGCCGAAAGAAAAAGCCGTGTCCGGCGTCCCGGGCTCTCCGATGCACAAGGACCGCCCGCACCTGCAGGTGGTCCCCGACGCCGGTACCGACGTCGACGACTGGGAGGGCTACGGCGAATCCGAAGACACTGCTCCGGTCGACCTCGTTGCCGGCGACCTAGTTCTCCTCGACGAGGACGCCGGGATCTGGGTCGTCGTCGACAACGAACCCGACATCTACGGAGACGAGTCGGGTGACGACATGGTCGGGCTGACCTGGCGTGGCGACGGCGACGACGAGGGGGTGCTCGACATTCCTCTCGACGCGACTGTTCAAGTTCGTCGCCCCCTTGCCCTCGCCACCTGAATCACTCTGCGACACACACGATCAGAAGAGGAACAACCACATGTCCCAACACGGCAACAACAGCAAAGCCCTCTCCGACGACGATCAGATGGCGCTGATCTGGATCGCCCCACTCGCAGCCACCATGGCTCTCGGATCCGCAGGCCTGTGGTGGTCGACGGCAATCGCCTGGCTGGTCGAGCACTCCATTCTGATCGCCAGCGAGGCATCCCCGATGGTGCAGATCCCAGCATCGGACGGTGCCGGGCTCGACGGTCGACGACTGATCATCGCTCTCGCCGTCGTCGTCGCCCTCGGTGCCGTCGCGATCAGCGCCGGCCGCTCGGCCTACTCAGCCCGACAGGCTCGACTGCACCGAGGAGACCGGGGATGAGAACGAAAGCCACCAGTGGTCGCCGCGCAGAACTACGCGCGATCGCGAGCAGAGAATCGTTCACGATGCCGCTCGGTCAGTGTGTCCGAGACAGCAACTGGGCCGCCCGCGAAACGGCGGTCGCAGAGCTGCTGCAGTCACGGATCCCACGTCTCGAACGGCGCCGGAAAGCAACCGTCGCTGCAGCGCATCTCCTCGAATCGTGCGAGACCTGCCCGCTCGCGGCCTTCGTCGCATGCCGCACAAGAGCCGAGGCAGATAGCTATACCGGCGTCGCGGCAGGCGGACTGTACGACCGAGGAACTCTCATCACCGAAGAAAAACGACCCGACGGTCTGGACGCGATGCACTCCCGCGAGGTAGTGTCCCCAACATCTGATGTGCGGTCTGACCAACCGCATCAACTGAAAAGGGATGCACCATGACTGACGTCGACGTGGTTTCGCGTACGCAAAACAATCTTTCCCCCGCACTGTGTGATGCAGTGCCCGATAGCAATACAATGAATCCTGACCGGAATACCGGTTCATGGAGTCGCTCGACGACGTCGAGGGGTGGTTCCTTCGGCCCGACGAGCGACGGCAGTGACGCTGCGCGTGCGCGACGTCGCTCCACTCCCGCGGCGGGATCTAACAGAACATCCCGCCGCGGGAGTGCCTCGTCGGTACCCTCCGGACCCGCCCGCCGCCACCTGCTGTCGTTGCGGCTCGGCGGTATGCCCGACCAAATGATCCTCGATCTCACGAAGCTCAGCCTCAGTGATGTGGAGACAGTCGCCAACCACAAATGCTTCGAGACCACCGCAAGCATCTCGAAAGCTATTCTCGACGTCACCTTCCACCCCACCCGGGGACGGGCGATGACCTTAGGTGTCGGAGCTCAGCGACGGATCCGGGCCCTCGTCGCGATGGGCTACTCGGTGCAAGCGCTGTCCGAACTGACCGGGCTGTCGGTGCCCAAGCTTTCGACGTTGCCATCGGATCAAGTTGTCCCCAGTGAACTCTGGTCCGTCATCAACGACGTCTACGACCAGATCTCCATGACACCCGGCCCCGACGAGCAGGTCCGGAATGCAGCCCGTGAGCAGGGATGGGCGACGCCTCTTGCTTGGGACGATGACGAAATCGACGACCCCCGAGCACGTCCACATTCGCCCCGAGGCATCCGCGGCGTGGACGAGGCGGCCGTCTACCGTCGCCTGTGCGGCGAATGGAGACTGCCGCTCACTCTTGCAGAGCAAGCCGAGATCGTAGGAATTTCGCTCCGTCGGCGGTGGTCAACCGAGCACCTGGCCGACGTACTCGGAATCGATCTCGACTCAGCGGTGAAAAAGAAGGTCCGCTACCGTGCCCGGATGGCCGTGCACGCCGCTCGCTCCGATGGTGAACGAGAAGCCGATGTTGCGTAGCGACTACGTCAGAAGTGTCGTGGTCGCTCTGGCGGCAGGCGTCCTATGGGCCTTGATCGAGGCGTCGTCGGCATCCTGGGCCAGCACTCAGGCATCAACTGCTGCGACTGTCGGCCGCGTCTCGATTGTCGCGATAGCAGTGATCGTCGGGGTAGCTCTGTCGGCCGCGCTGCGGACCACCGTCATCGCGGTGTGTGCACGGGTCGAGATCTCCGTCGACGAGGCGGCGCTGGGGACGAAAATTCCCGTCATCGTCTCCGGTGTCGTGTGGGGCGTCATCTCCGCTTTCGTCAGTACTCCGACGAGTGCGCCGCCGGCGGCAATGCTGTTCTTGGCTCTGGTAGTGCCCTGGATTGCGTGGATCGACCAACGCGTGCAACGGATTCCGACTGCTCTTGCGTATCTGGCCGCCAGCGGAACTGCAGCAATGATCTTGCTCACCGGTGTCGTTCACGGCACCTGGGGCGCGGTCGGTCGCGCCCTTCTGGCCGGCCTGGCCGCCGGCATATTGTTCTTCGCGCTTGCAGTGCTTCTGCGCGGCGGAATCGGTATCGGCGATGCGCGACTGGTGGTCTCACTCGCGATGGTCCTAGGCTACGTCGGCTGGACATCCCTCGGTGCGGCGCTGGTGTTCTCGATCCTGACGGCTTTCGTCGGAGTGATAGTCGTGCGGGTCCTTCGAGCGATCAGATCCGAGCCTGCACGGTCGCATATCGCGCTGGGCCCGTACCTCGCACTCGGCACCGCGCTCACTCTCGTCGCATCCTGATCCGCCTGCGCGCAGTTGCGTCCTGCTTTTTCTTCCCTCCCCGAACTCGACAGCTCCCGAAGAGGTGATTGCCATCATGGCGAAGACACATCAGACCGCATGGACAGCCATTGCCGCAGCCGTGATGGTCGCTGTGGCGGCCGCGGCTGCCGTGGTGATCACGACGGATCACCACGAGGCCGACACTGCGCCACCACCACCCCAGGTCTTCCACGACGTCATCACCGTTGCGAGCCTTCTCGACGCCCTGCCCGTCGTCGACGATATCGACAGCACGGCCAGGTGGCCCGACGGTCAGCGCTTGGCGGAACTTCTCGTGCGGCCGCCAGGCAGCGATCACGGATGCGACACCAGGAACATCGCATTGGCAGCGGAGCTCGAGGCCGTCACATTCGCTGCCGGAACGGACAATTGCGTTGTGGCACAGGGCGTGTTGAATGATCCATACACCGGTGTCACCGTCGAATTCGATGCAGCATCTGAGAAAGATGCTGCAGCAAGCGATTACGTCTACCCGCTGGACGCGGCGTGGGCGTTGGGTGCTGCTGCATGGGCACCCGAACAGCAGCAACGCTTTGTCAGCGACGTACAGACCAACATCATCGTCGCCAGCGCGCAGGCAGTTGAACATCGAGCCCAACGTGGGCTTTCTCAGTGGCATCCGAGCAACGACGACCTCGCATGTGCATTTGCGGCGAAATATCTTCGTGTGGCGCAGACATACGCCTTGCCCATCACCCGCGGTGATGCTGTCGCGGCCACGCAACTCTGCGGTCTCGGCAACACCGCGGTGACAACTGCGGGCGAGACCGAACCGGCGAACTGACCACACGATCGGCCACACAAATCTCCTCCCCAAGAGGAAATGAAAGTCCCTCGCACACAACATGAAAGAAGGAATCTCATGCCCAAGACCGCCGACCAGGCCGATGCAACCACCCGCGAGATCCTCGGCCCGCAGTTCACCGCAATGCGCAACCTTGTCGAAGCAGCCGAGAACAGCCGGCAGAAGGCCGAAGCAGTCGCCAAAGCGCAGGCCGAACATGTCGACTCGACCGCCGAATTCATCGTGGCCTACGACGCCGCCAAAGCTGCAGGCTTCACCACCGCCCAACTGAAGAAGGGCGGCTACGTCCGGCCATCACTGAAGGGAGTCGCAAAACCGGCCACCAGCAAGAAAGAACCCACGCAGACCCCGCCGGCAGAAACCGCCGCCACCGGCGGCGAACCCCACGGGCACGACAGTGGGCAGCAGAACCATGCCGCACCGGCGTCGGAGGAACACCGGAGTGATCACCACAACGAGCACGGCGAGCACGACGCCATGGCGAGCTGACATGACATCCCGTCGACAACCAGAGGGGGCTGTGCGATGAGCACCGACCGAACCGACGCGATCACCCATATCGAGCTGGCCTGCGACGTCTGCGCGCTGGAACCCAGGGACGGGGGAGCGGGACCGCGGGGCGCATGGTGGGCGGTGGCCATGAAAGATTGCTGCGCCGGCGGACAGCTCATGGCCCACCTCGCGTGCGACGAGCACTTCTTCGATCTGATTTCACAGAAGCTGCCCGGCGTATGCACGAGTTGTGGCCACCTGAGCCGGACCCTGTCCGACGTCGTCGATGTCGCATGGACGATAGGAACCGGAACCGACCTGCCCGGCCGGCCGGGACGATGACCCAAGCTGTCGCACTGCTCGGTGGAGGCGTCCGCCGAGCGTGCACTTGCTGCAGCGCTGTCGAATACTTCGGCGGCGCTGCAGGTCGAGTCGGTACCGCCGCCCCCCGCGGGGCCGCAGTACCGACTCTGTATCCGGGACCGCAAGACCCCCTCCGGGTGAGGTCCGATGTCCTCCGCGCGCCGTAGTCGTAACCGCGTCACCCCAGACGGGGGCGCGTTCGACCCCGATCGAGGATCCAGCGGAGAGCTGGAGAAGAAGCAAGGGGTGGTGCTCCCGCACGCATCCTTCGCCGACCGAGCCGCGAATCGCGAGCATGCCCGCGGCCTCGATACCGACATCGAAGGACTGCCCGGTCTGACACGCGCGCGCCGCGACCTCGAACGCGCCTTCCCCCGCAACACCGCCGCGCCGATCACGAACGAACGAAAAAGACGTTCGCTGCCGGCCGCGATCGAACTCCGTCGAAGCCTCAGCGCCCGCCAGCGCAATGCGCGATCAGCCACCAAAAGGACTGTCGAGCAGAGCGTTCCCCGAGCCCAGCACCGTGCGATGAGCACACTGATCGGAGATCCAGAAAATTGGAAACGCACCAACGACGCATTGTCCGATGTCAACGGTGATGCAGTTCGGCTCGACGACGACCAGCGCCGCCACATCCAGAGAGTCGACCGCGCAATCCAGCGATACGAGCGTGAGTCCGGACGTGGACACCTGGTCTACACCGTTGTGAGCTTGCCCCACGCCGTCATCCATCCATCCGAGCTACCCGAGACCCTCTCACCCGGCTCGGTCATAGCTTTCGACCGCTTCACCGGCGCCCGCCACTCGATCCACGAACTCGACGCACACAGCCATCCGACGGACGCCGTATTCGAGATCCAAACAACACGAGGGCTGTACCTCGGAGCATCGGACAAGGGCGACGACACGAGCCACCTCCTCCCACGGGGCACCCGCTACCGAGTCGTCAACTCGCACTTCGTCCCCTACGAGCGACCAGGTCAGAGGGTCAGGGAAAGGCTCGTCGTGCAACTCGAAGACATCGACACGGACTGACCATCAGCGAAAGGAACAAACAGACATGCCCACCGAAAAGGCCTCACCGCCACCACACCGACGAGAACGCCGCGCACCATGGCAATTTCATCCAGACATCATGCCGCGCGCCGACTTTCGCGCCGTCCAAGCCGAAGACCCCCAGACCGGACCCATCGACGGAGCCATCGACACCGGCGAAGAATCGGAATAGAGACGGTCACTTGTCATGGGCCCTGCGCGATCGGATGCTCTCGTCGAGCCACTCCGCACCATGATGACGGCCACAAAACGTGATACGCGCCCAAAACAAACCTCATCGGTTGCTTCTAACGTAGCCAGGGTGGAGCATACGAGTCATGCCTGTCTCTGAACTTCTGCGCCTCGGCAATGCTCGACCAATCGTCCGATGGGGCGACCCTGTCCTGCACACATCGGCTCGACCGGTGACCGACTTCGGTCCTGATCTGCAAAGTCTGCTTGCCGATATGTTCGCGACCAATACTGCTGCGGACGGTGCCGGCCTCGCCGCTCAGCAGGTAGGCATCGACCTTGCGGTGTTCATCTACGATTGCAGTGACGAGACCGGGACACGGCGAACTGGTGTCGTCTGCAATCCGGTAGTCGAACTCGCCGAAGGAAACGATCGACACCTCATCGATTTCGGTGAAGGATGCTTGTCCCTCCCCGGCGCATACACCGACCTCGCACGGCCAGAGTTCTCTATCTGTCGAGGACAGGACCAGTACGGTAACCAGATCGAACTCAACGCAGGCGGCACGCTCGGGCGTTGTTTCCAACACGAAACCGATCACATCAACGGTATCGTTTTCGGCGACCGCCTCTCGAAGCGCAAACGTAAACAGCTCTATCGTGACCACGAGACGGTCTCTGAGCAGTACAGCAACGATTGGCCAACACGATAGATTCTGCTCCGGAAGCAGTGACCGCTCTGCTCCGCCTACCCACCCGGTGACGTCAAGACCTTCACGAAGCCTGACATTCATCTACACGAAACAGTAGGTCGAACCCTCAACGCATCCATGGCTCGCTATTGCACGGCAACGGACCATATGGTCTTGTATCCTGGGCTAGGGAACAGGAGTTCGGGGAACATATGCCTTACGCAATGGCTGCGGCGTCGCTACGGGCCGCGATTCCAGAGGTAGTGACGGCGTACAGAACCACTTTGCTACGCGAGAATAGTCCCCTCGGGATCAATCCGGGGGTGTGGTCACAGTGCCGCCGCCAAGCACTGGCAATCCTCAACGAGTGCGTAGATGCATTAGGCCTTCCCACGTCTTCGACTACTCGGTCGGCGATTCCAGACGAGTACACCCGGTTGCTCGGCTCGCATCGAGCCCTACAGGCAATACCGGCTTCGGAGTCCGTGCGAGCTGTGGAGATTCTGTGGTCATCCCTTGAGCCTGCAATAGAGCTGGCCGCCAAAGAGGCACCCTTGACACACCGACCTGGGGTCTGGAGACGCATCAACGCCGCTTTTCGCCTTGCTGCCGGTGGCCGCCTTCACACGGGCATGCTCAGCTACGAGGAGACCCGAGGCCATTTGAGGGACAGGCAACTTCGAGTGCTTGAGGCCGCGTCAGACGCATCTTTGACCAACCGGGAGCTTGAAGTCTTGGAGGCTGTGGCGTTCGCGATGACCAACCGGCAGATCGCTCGCACTCTGAATATTTCAGAGCTCACAGTCAAGCGGCATCTGTCCAACGCCTATCTGAAACTTGGGGCGTCGTCCCGTATGGACGCGTTGCACAGGCTATTCGGCAGCCGCATCTAGCGGCCCGCAATTTCATACCGCGCGCACCAGGAGGGTGCCGAGCATCGCGAGGTTTGCTGCGTACTGGGTGGCCATGAAAGCGCGGTACCCGCAGCGCCGTGCCTTCAGGTCATAGTCGTTCGCCCGCGCGCATAGCGCCATCACCCAGAGAGCTCCAGCAGTCAACGGCAATGTTCCGAACAGTGCGAGCGGTGCCCATAGCAGTGAGGCGATCGGTGCGCATACTCCAACGACAGTCGTTCCGAATATGGCCAGCCGCCGTGCAGAGCTGAGTCCACGTTGCGCTGCCAGAGTGCGCCTCCCACCAATGGCGTCCCCGTGGGCATCGGATAGGTCCTTCACGACCGCTCCCACCAACGCCATCCATGTTGCCATCGATGCGCAGAAGACTTGTTCCGTACGCCCAAATCCTCCGCCGCCGGCGGCCGCTCCGGCAGCATAACTTGCCCAGCCGAGGCCGAATATCACTACAGAAGAAGACAAACTCCAACGCTTGGCAGCCAGTGGCGGTGCCGAGTACACCCACCCAAGCGTCAGGAAGGCGAAGGTCCAGCACCACATCTCGCGCCCCGCAACTGCAGCCATCAGCAGGGCTGTGATCGCCGTAGCCACGCTGACCCACCGGGCTGTACGGACTGCCAGTTCCCCCCGCGCAATCGGTCGCTGCGACGCGTTTGCCACATCCTCAAGGACGTCAGTCACACCATTGAACAAGTACGTCGATATCACGACGGCCCACCAGGTCAACGCGCCGGCCGCTAATTGTCCGACACCGACAGGCCCTGCAGTCGCTGATACGCCGGCAATTCCAACCGCGAATCGAAGCAGATAGACACCTTGGACCTGCGGTCTGGCCTCCACGAAGCACAACCATGCATTTCTTGCGGGACTCGACGCGCCCCCAGGACGACCTACCTGTGTGCCGTGCTTGACCGACTCACACCGATACGACCACCCATCTGACACAGCCGGAGCCTAGCTGTCGCAGTGCACGAAGGTTTCTGCCCGGACTTGTCTTCGCTAAAACTACATCCAAAGTTGTAGTTTTCTGAGGTATTACCTACTCCCTTCGTGCCACAAAGGGGACCAACGTATTCGCTGCTAGGCAGACTCGACTGGTACCGAAATGCACAGCAGGCGTACTGCAACTCTCCGAGTAAGCGAGGACCATGAGCAATCCGTTCGACGATGAAGACGGCAGCTATTTCGTTCTCACCAACGAGGAGGGGCAGCACTCTCTCTGGCCGGTCTTTATCGACGTCCCGGCCGGTTGGTCAAGAGTGTTCGGCGAGGCCAAGCGGACTGCTTGTCTGGAGTACGTCGACACCCACTGGACCGATTTGCGCCCCAAGTCACTCGCCATTGCTCAGGCCGAAAACCGCAGCCAGACAACTAATGTCGGACCAACTATGCGGCCGGGAACGACCAATTCGGTTGAGGGCATCCCAGCCGATGCCTACCACAACGAAATTAGGTCGTAGCTCGATGGGAGCACAGTCAGGCTCGTCCGTCGCGGACGTTGTTGGGGTCGGTTTTGGACCCTCCAACCTCGCTCTCGCGATAGCTCTTCAAGAGTCCATCCAGCCCGGACCGGTGCCGGCAAAGTTCAGCATGAAGTTCTACGAGCTCCAGCCTCGTTTCGGCTGGCACCGTGGGATGCTCATGGAGGATGCGACCATGCAGGTCTCTTTTCTCAAAGACCTTGCCACCATGCGCAATCCGATGAGTCGGTATACGTTTGTGTCCTACCTCCGAGAGAAAGAGAGAATTGCTGAGTTCATCAACAGCAAAACTCTCTACCCACTGCGGGTGGAGTTTCATGACTACCTGGAGTGGGCAGCTAGCCAATTTCAGTCAAACGTCTCGTACGGGTCCGAGATCAAAGACATCCGACCAGTAGTCGAGAATGGCGTGGTGGAGTACGTCGATGTAGTCGGCCCAGATGACGTTGTTCAGCGGGCGCGGAACATCGTGATCGGAATGGGTTTGACGCCTCGACTTCCCGATGGTGTCAACAGATCTGAGCGGATCTGGCACAGCTCCCAACTGCTGGGCAGAGCAGCCGCAGTTACATACGTCCCTCAAAATTTTGTCGTCGTGGGCTCTGGCCAAAGTGCCGCCGAAGTTGCTGACTACCTTCATCGGACTTTCCCTCGCGCCAATGTGCACACCGTCCTGTCCCGCTACGGCTACAGCGTCGCCGATGACAGCCCGTATGCGAATGGAATTTTCGATCCGGAGGGAGTTGACCGGTTCTTCTCCGCTCCGACCGACGAGAAGCAGAGGCTCCTCGAATACCACGCCAACACCAATTACTCAGTGGTCGATCTCGATATTTCACAGTCGCTGTATCTCAAGAGCTACCAGGAGAAGGTCCTGGGCAAACAGCGGTTACGGATGATCAACACCTCGCGCGTCACATCCGTCGACGAGGACACAGACGGCGTACGGGTCGAGGTCACATCCTCGGCCACCGGTCTGACCCATACCATCGAAGCAGACGTGATCGTCTACGCCACCGGCTACCGGCCAAGTGACCCGGCACCGCTACTCCAGGGCCTGATGCGCGAATGTAAGCACGACGAGCAGGGACGGCTCAGCGTGGGACGCGACTACCGAGTGACGACGTCGGATGCGGTGCGCGCCGGTATCTATGTGCACGGTGCCAGTACCGAACACAGCCATGGACTTTCTGCTGGTCTCCTGTCCAACACTGCAGTCAGATCCGGTGAAATCGCCCAATCCATTCTCAGGAGATGACCATGTACGTCCCCCGGATCTACAAGGCAAGTGATCGGACATGGCTGCGCCGCGTGGTTGCGCAGTACCCTTTTGCGGCTCTGATCTCAAACGGCCCCAAGGCCCCGTACGCCACCCATTTGCCAGTCATCTGTGCTCCCTGCGCCCCTTCAGAGAGCGAGGACTTAGAAGGATCGACACTGTTTGGGCACATGAACCGGGCCAATCCCCACTGGGACTCGCTCGTCGACGGTGCGGATGCCCAACTTATTTTCACCGGGCCTCATGGGTATGTCACCCCAAGTGTCTACCAACGCGATTCTGTAGCACCGACCTGGAACTACGTCTCGGTACATCTCCGAGGAAAGCTGCAACCTGTTGCCGATTTCGAGGAGACGCTCAAGGTCGTTCAATTGACAGTCAGTACGTACGAGCAGAAATTCGGCAGCGGGTGGGAGATGGACAGTTCGCTGGACCACTACCGAAGGATCGGTCCGGCTGTGGGTGCATTCAGTTTTGAGGTGGAATCGGCGGATGGCATGTTCAAGCTCAGCCAGGAGCAGAACCTCGAGACCAGGCGACGGGTGGCGGACCACTTCAGCGCGAACCACGCCGGGCGAGGCAAAGAACTAGCTTCGTTCATGCGGGAGTACAGCCATGGTGACTACAACAACTTCTGATGGGGACATGTCGGACGCACCGACGGAACCCACGGCCCGGGAGCCTTTTGCGCCAAAAGAGCATTCCGTGCCCGCCATTTGTAAACCTTCAATTTCGCACCGGCTCAGCCATTTCGGCCTGGTCTGTTCATCGGTTTACGGATGCAAGCGGAGTTTATAAATTGTGCTACTGCTCTCACGCACCTTGTCCGCCGCCATTCCGACTCGTCGAGCAGGTCAATCGTTCTACCTTCGGAATGAAGTTGGGATTCCGGGGGATTGCTTCCGGACCAAAATCCGGCAAAAGAGCCGACCGGCGAACGTGACCAAGTCGGTGTCATCGCCAGAGAAAGCCAGAAGGTTGGTAATGGATTACGACGTTGTTGTTGTTGGGGCGCGATGTGCCGGCGCTTCGGTGGCACTGCTGTTAGCCAGACAGGGGCGAAGTGTTCTGCTGGTCGATAGGGCCTCCTTTCCGGCGGACACCATGTCCACGTTGTATATCCAGCACCCTGGGGTCGTGAGACTCGCACAGTGGGGGATGCTCGATGATGTTGTGGCCTCCGGTTGTCCGCCTTTGGGCACTATTAGTCACGATGTGGATGGACTGAGTCTGATCGCTGCTACCCCGGCGAAGGACGGTGTTAATGCCGCTTACGCACCACGGCGGTACATACTCGACGATCTACTCATTCGAGCTGCCGTGTCAGCGGGCGCGGAGTTCTCGGATCGGACGTCGGTCCTAGAATTGATTTGGCACGACGAACGCGTCGCCGGAGTTCGCCTCCGGAGTGGAAATTCGACCACATCGGTGTCTGCTCGATTGGTTATTGGGGCCGACGGTATGCGATCAAAGGTCGCGGAACTTGTTCAGGCACCGATCCTCCGATCGGCACCCATAGCAAGCTGCGTGTACTACACCTTCTGGCAAGGCTTGCGAACAGGATTCGGATTCCATGAGCGAGTCGGCCGCTGGATAGCCCGTATTCCAACACATGACGACCTGACAATTGTGGCAGCTTACCTGCCGCAGAGCGAATTCTCGGTCGTTCGGCGGGACCCGCAGAGGGCGTACTTGTCCGCGATCGAATCGACAGCGCCGGATTTATACGAACAAATTATGGCACTCGACCGAGTGGATCGGTGGTGGGGTACGGGGGACCAACGCAACTATTTCCGTAAATCGCACGGTCCGGGCTGGGCATTGACGGGGGATGCGGCTCACCACCTTGACTCGATCAGCGCCCGCGGCATCACCAATGCGCTGATTCAAGCCGACCTGCTCACCGATTCTATTTCCGGGGTGGATGTCGGGAACTCGGTCGCAGTAGATGAGGCGATGGTGCACTTTGCACTGTCGACAGGAGCTGTTCTAGAGGAGCCGTACATGAGTACTCTCGCCCTGGCGAAGCTTCAACCGACGAAGTCCCGGTTGCGCATGCTGCATGCCATTGCCAATTCGCCCGAACTTACATCTCGGTACTTCGGTTTGGTTTCGGGGGCCATCGGGATGCGCGAATTTATGTCGGCCGAGCTCGTCGACTTGTTGTAGCTTGCTGATGAAATATTTCGGGTCTGAATCTAACGCTGAGGGTGGTCACCCGAGTGGTTCGCAAGGAAGTGTTTTGCTGGGCGCTGAAAGGGTTGAGCATTGATCCCGTTGTCTTTTGCGCAGCGTAGGCTGTGGTTTATCCACCAGTTGGAGGGATTGTCGTCAACTTACAATATTCCTCTGGTCTTACGCCTGACTGGTGAGCTCAGTGTTCATTCGCTGGGCAGGGCAATCGGCGATGTCGTGAGTCGACACGAAAGTTTGCGGACTGTTTTCCCCTCCCATGAGGGTGTGCCGGAGCAGCGTGTTCTTGGCTCGGCCGACGCAGACTTCGGCTGGGACGTAGTCGAAGCGTCAGGGTGGTCGACAGACGCGTTGAACGATGCAGTCGCACAGGCAGTGGGATACAAATTCGACCTCAGCTTTGAGATTCCGTTCCGAGCGCAGCTCTTCAGACTATCGGCCGATCAGCATGTATTGGTGCTCCTGATGCATCACATCGCGTCAGACGGCCAGTCCCTCACGCCCCTCGTACGCGACGTCGGGCTGGCGTACAGGGCCCATGTGGGCGTAGAGGTGCCTGCCTGGGTGCCGTTGCCATTGCGATATCGGGATTACACGCTCCGTCAGCGTGAGTCGCTCGGCGACGAGTCCGACCCCGACAGTGCGCTGAGCCGGCACCTCCTTTACTGGAAGAACACGCTAGCCGGATACGAGGGGCGGCTTGAGCTCCCAACCGACCGCCCTTATCCGGTCGTGGCCGACTATCGAGGCAATCGAATCCCCATCGAATGGCCCGTGTCGATGCAAGAGCAGGTGCGACAGTTGGCCCGGGAGCATCGTTCTACCGGCTTCATGGTGATTTCGACGGCGCTGGCGGTGCTGTTGTCCGAACTAAGCGGCACCTCCGATGTCGCTTTCGGTGTTCCAACTACGGGCCGACGTGACGCTGATCTTGCGGAGATGGTCGGTTTCTTCGCCAACACAGTAGTGCTCCGCGTTGATGTGTCTGCCAGTTCGACGTTCCGTCGCCTCTTGCAAAAAGTACGGGACGCGGTTTTGGACGCATTGGCCCACCAGGATGTCCCGTTCGACGCGCTGGTGGATCTCGTCAAACCTGCTCGGTCACAATCGCATCACCCACTGGTCCAGGTCATGCTCGGATGGCAGAACCAGATCTCCACGGAGTTGGACTTGCCGGGGGTGCTGGCAGAGGCGGTACCCACCATTTCTCGACAGGCCCGGATGGACTTGACCTTCAGTCTCCGGGAGCGGTACTCCGAGTTCGGCGAGCCGCAGGGAATCGACGGAGTGGTCGAGTACCGCTCTGATGTCTACGACGCTGCATCGGTCGAGACCATGATCGTCAGGCTTGGGCGAATCATCGCCGAGATGATCGCCGTGATCGACCAGCCAGTCATCTCGATCGACGTACTAGACAGAAACGAACACACTCATCTTGACCGCCTGGGCAATCGTTCTGCGCACTCTCAGACTGCCGCCAGTATATCCATAGCCGAACTGTTTGCAGCACAGGCGAATCGAGCGCCGGAAGCGCACGCCATGGTTTTCGAGGATCAGGTATGGACTTACAGGGAAGTTGACGAGGCCTCCACGCAACTGGCACATCTACTAGCCGTTCGTGGGGTACGCGGAGGAGAAGTTGTTGCTCTCATGCTCCCGCGTTCCAACAAGACAGTAATCGCGATCCTGGCAGTGTTGAAACTGGGCGCAACCTATGTACCCATTGACATCAAGCACCCCGATGAGCGGGTGGCGTTCATCTTGGGCGATGCCGCTCCAGCTGCCCTCGTGACCACTGCCGAACTGACTTGCCGGGTAGACTGTTTTGGTATCGAAGTTGTGGATGTCGACGACGACGCGATTGCCGTGCAGCCGGTTACGGCTCTGCCTGCGCCAGAGGCCGGCCAAGTCGCGTACATCATCTACACCTCCGGTACCACCGGTGTCCCCAAAGGGGTTGCCGTTACCCAGGCGAGCGTCACGCGATTGTTCAGCTCGACGGCTCCGGGGTTCGTGCCGTCCTCAAACCAGGTGTGGTCACTCTTCCACTCCTACGCGTTCGATGTGTCGGTATGGGAGATGTGGGGCGCGCTGCTACACGGTGGCCGACTGGTTGTCGTACCTGGAGAAATTGCCCAGTCCGCCAACGACTTTCATCAACTACTGCGAGACCAGAACGTATCCGTTCTGAGTCAGACACCGTCAGCATTTTATGCTCTGCAGGCAGTCGACATGCGCCGGCCGGGCGAGTCTCGGCTGAGCGGTCTAGAAGCGATTGTCTTCGCAGGCGAAGCTCTCGAACCGTCGAAGTTGCGACCTTGGCTAGATCAGCTGGATTCCTGGCCGCACCTGATCAACATGTACGGCACCACAGAGACCACCGTCCACGCATCGTTCCGGAGGATCGTTTCTTCTGACCTCGACAGCCATGTCAGTCCCGTGGGCGGTCCGCTTGCTGACCTTGCCTTCTTCGTATTGAATACCGGTCTCCGCCGCGTGCCGGTAGGAGTAGTCGGAGAGTTGTATGTGGCAGGTCATGGTGTCGGCCTGGGCTACTTGAAACGCATGGGGCTGACGGCGTCGCGGTTTGTTGCTTCTCCGCTCGGCCCGCCGGGCTCGCGGATGTACCGGACGGGTGACGTAGTGCGGTGGAACCGCGAGGGCGAGCTGGAGTATGTGGGCCGCTCGGACGACCAGGTGAAGATCCGTGGTTTTCGTGTTGAACCGGGTGAGGTCGAGGCTGCTCTTTCCCGTGTCGCGGGGGTGGAGCGCGCCGCGGTCGTGGTGAGGTCTTCGAGTTCGGGCAAGCAGCTGATCGGCTACGTCGTACCTGCGGAGACCGGTCCAAAAGTAAATGGTGCTGTGGTGCGTGGTGATGTGGCCGCGCACCTACCGGAGTACATGGTCCCCACAGTGGTGATGATCGTCGATGACCTACCGCTTACGGTCAACGGCAAGTTAGACAAGCAGGCATTGCCGAATCCAGAGTTCGCAGGCGGATCCTACCGAAATCCGTCGACCTTGGTTGAGGGAATTTTGGCTGAAATCTTTGCGCGTGTGCTGGACCTACCGCGGGTAGGGGTGGACGACTCGTTCTTCGACCTCGGCGGAAATTCGCTATCGGCGATGCGAGTGATCGCGGCCGTGCAGGAGTCGTTTGATTCATCGATCGGCGTGAAGGCGCTCTGGGAAGCCTCAACGGTATCGGGGTTCGCACGGTTGGTGGGTGGATCGCCGGGTGGCGGCGTGGCATGGGTCCCAGTAGCTCGTCCCAAGCGATTGCCGTTGTCGTTCGCTCAGCGTCGGCTGTGGTTCATCCACCAGATGGAAGGGCAGTCGGCGACGTACAACATACCGCTACTGATTCAGATTACCGGTTCTTTGGATGTCTGTGCGCTGCGCGCGGCGATCGCTGATGTTGTGGAGCGGCACGAGAGTCTGCGGACAGTGTTTCCAGCGGTGGCTGGTGTGCCGGAGCAGCGTGTCCTTGCAGCTGAGACTGACTTCGACTGGGACATCATTGACGCCACCACCTGGACGGAACTTCAAATATCCGACGCAGCGCGTGTTCGGGGTCAGCATGCTTTCGACCTAGCCGAAGACCTTCCTTTCCGCGCGGCGCTGTTTGTCGTGTCTGCCACTGACCATCGTCTGGTCGTGGTCATGCACCACATTGCAGTCGACGGGGGGTCACTTCCTCCGCTCCTGCGTGACCTATGGAGCGCCTACGGAGTCCGCGCTGCGGGCGAGTCGCCTTCCTGGTCGCCACTTCCCGTCCAGTACGCCGACTACACGCTTTGGCAACACGCTCTGCTGGGTGACGAAGCGGATTCGCAAAGCGTGCTCGCCGGGCAGTTGAAATTCTGGGAACACGCCCTGAAAGATCTACCCAGCAGGTTGGAGCTTCCCACGGACCGGTCGTACCCGGCGGAGACCGACACGAATGGGGGTCGAGTCGTCGTCGACCTGCCCGCGGATTTCCATGAATTGGCGCAGCGGATCGCGCGGGAACGCAATGCGACGACGTTCATGGTGATGTCGGCGGCGCTTTCGGTGCTGTTGGCGCGTTTGAGCGGGAGCGCGGATGTGGCGTTCGGGGTGCCGACGGCGGGGCGGGGGCGAACCGAGTTTGACGGCATGGTCGGGTTTTTCGTCAACACGCTGGTGTTGCGTACGCGGGTTTCAGCCGAGATGAACTTCGGTGATTTGTTGGAGGAGGTACGGGAGCGGAGCCTGGACGCGTTCGCGAACCAAGATGTGCCGTTCGATGCGCTTGTCGAGCGCCTCAATCCGGTCCGTACGCAGGCTCACCATCCGTTGATCCAAATCCTGTTCGCCTGGCAGAACGACCCGGTCCCCGACATCTCGGTGCCGGGTCTCGACGTGGAGACGGCGTCAGTCGACATCGGAGCCGCTCGAATGGACCTGGCATTCAGCCTGCGCGAGCGGTTCACTGCGGACGGTCAGCCCGATGGGATCAGCGGAATCGTCGAGTACCGCACCGACATCTTCAACGCCGAGACCGTAAAGCGCATGGCGGCTCGGTGGCAGCAGCTATTGATTGCGATGGCGGCGGGCCCGGATCGTCCTTTGGCTTCGTTCGACATCCTGGGTGAGGATGAGCTGACGCAGCTGGACGTACTGGGTAACAGGTCGGCTGTGACGGAGTCCGTTGCTGGCGTGTCGATTCCGGAGTTGTTCGCCGAGCAGGTGAGGGTGCGGCCGGACGTCATAGCGGTGGTGTTCGAGGGTCGGTCGTGGACGTATCAGGAGTTGGACGACACATCGACGCAGTTGGCTCATTTGTTGGCTGGGCGTGGGGTGGGAGTAGAGGACGTTGTTGCACTGTTGCTGCCACGTTCGGAACACACTGTGATAGCCATACTTTCGGTGCTGAAGCTGGGTTCTGCTTACTTGCCGATCGACATCAACACCCCTGACGAGCGCCTGGCATTCGTTCTACAAGACGCTGCGCCGGCCGCGATTTTGACCACGGTGAGCCTCGCTGGTCGCGTCAGTAAGTCCGGGGTCCCACTGATAGATGTCGAGGATCCCAAGGTCGCTGAACAGCCGACGACGACGTTGCCGGTGCCGAATGCTGACCTCCTCGCGTACATCATCTACACCTCAGGAACGACAGGCACACCCAAAGGCGTCTCGGTCACCCACCGCGGCGTCAATGACCTCATCGCTACCCACATCGCGCGCCTCGCCAATGTCGAGGACCCGACCACCGGCACTCTGGAACCCCACCACCACGTATGGACGCTGTTCCATTCATACGCATTCGACTTCGCGGTCTGGGAGATGTGCGGCGCGCTTCTGCACGGGGGACGGCTGGTCGTGGTTCCCGAAGAGGTTGCCTACTCTCCTTCCGATTTCCATAACCTGCTCGTAAACGAAGAAGTAACGGTGCTGACCCAGACACCCTCGGCGTTGGCACGGCTGTCTCCCGAGGGGCTACCGTCGATCGCGCTACTTCTACTCGGGGGAGAGACGTGCCCAGCCCAGCTAATCGAGCGATGGGTGACGCCTGAGCGAGCCGTGATCAATGCTTATGGCCCGACCGAGTGCACCGTCTACGTTTCGATGACCGAACCGCTAGTCCCTACAGGGGCAGTGCCGATCGGTGCCGCTGGCTCCGGCACTGCGTTGTTTGTGTTGGATTCCGGTTTGCGGCGGGTTCCGATCGGTGTGGTTGGTGAGTTGTATGTCGCGGGGCGGGGTGTGGCACGCGGTTATGTGCGACGGCCGGGCTTGACGGCATCGCGATTCGTCGCGTGTCCGCTCGGCCCTTTGGGTTCGCGGATGTATCGCACCGGCGATCTGGTTCGTTGGAATCACGACGGCGAGCTGGAGTATGTGGGTCGCTCTGACGATCAGGTGAAGATTCGTGGTTACCGCATCGAAATCGGTGAGATCGAATCGGTGCTCCGGACGGCCCCCGGAGTAGGACAGGCTGCGGTCGTCGTCCATGAGGACCACCCAGGGTACAAACGGCTGATCGGCTACGTCGTTCCCCACACAGACTGGGCGGGCGAGTTGGATGGCAACCAATTGCGCCGCTTGACCGACGCGTGGCTGCCCGAATATATGTCGCTTGCGGCGGTCGTGGTCCTCGATGCATTGCCCATGACGAGTAACGGCAAGCTTGACAAAAAGAGGCTTCCGGTACCTCAACTAGGACAATCGAACCAATACCGAGCACCGACTACTCCACTCGAGGAGAGCCTGGTTGACATCTACGCGCGCGTACTGAATGTGGAGAAAGTTGGAGTCGACGATTCGTTCTTCGATCTAGGCGGCGACAGCATCTCGTCCATTCAGGTGGTGTCCCGGGCCCGGCAAGTCGGTTTGTACTGCAAGCCCCGCGACATCCTGGTGGAGCGAACCGTGGCACGACTTGCCCACGCTCTCCAGCTCTCGGTCCCGGAGCAGTCTCTCCTTCGGCCGGCTGAGGCTGGGCCCGTCACGGCAACGCCGATCATGCGGTGGCTGGCATCTCTCACGGCACCGACAGACGAGTTCAACCAAACCATGTTGTTCCAGGGGCCGCAGCAGGCGAAGTACAGCGACGTGGTGTTGTTACTACAGGCATTGGTCGATCGGCACGCCATGCTCCGGTTGCAGGTGGACAACGCCCCGACTGAGGACGCGGACAACTGCATCGTCCTACCAACAGGCTCGATCAGCGCAGCCGACTGTGTAACCCCCGTCGTGGACTTCTCCGATACCACGTTTGCCAATGCCTTGAGCCGTCTTGACCCGCGTCGAGGAGCCATGGTGCATGGGCTGTGGGCTGAGCGCACCCGCCAGCTGTTGCTCATCGTCCACCACCTCGCGGTCGACGCGGTCTCCTGGGGAATCATCCAAAGGGATCTCGCAACGGGTTGGCGCTGCCTCACCGAGCGGCGAGAAATTACCCTGGATGCCAGCGGCACCTCGTTCCGTGAGTGGTCAACGATGTTGGCGCAGTACGCTGCCGAGCGGAAAGTCACTGACCAGCTTCCGCATTGGCAGCGCATTGAAGCCGTTGCCACCCTGCTGCCCAGCCCGCACCCGACTCCTGGTATCTGGCGCGATGTGGAGCATCTGTCGGTCAGCATCGACACGGAGCTAACCGAAGTGCTGGTAACCGACGTGACTGCGGCTCTGCACATCAACGTTCAGGATCTGCTGCTCATCGCACTCGGTTCTGCCCTCGCTGAACAGCACCAGCACTTCGACGTCCCTTTCCGCATCGACGTGGAGAGCCACGGACGTCGCGATGAAATCGGCAGTGGGATCGATTTGACCAACACCGTCGGATGGTTCACCGCAAAGCACCCGGTCGCTTTGAACGTCGTACCCATGGACCGTGACACTGTTCTGACCGGGGGCTCGGACATGGGTATCTGGATAAAGGACGCCAAGGAACAGCTGCGTGCCCACCCCGACGGAATCACCTACGGTCTTCTCAAGTATCTAGGCACCAACAATCTGTCTGGCGTAGATCCCGCCATCGGCTTCAACTACCTCGGCCGGCGCAGCGTGAGCCAGCTCGACGCACCCCTCGAAGATTGGCGGATCCTCGGACCGACTGAATCGCCTGATGCTCGACGCTTTGGTTCCCGCTCGATGCTGTTGCCGCACACAGTCGGCATCAATGCAGCCGTGCTAGCCGAAGGTTCGCAGTCAGAACTACACGTGTCCTGGAGTTGGACGAGCACACAGGTGGATCGCTCCTATATCACCGAGCTGTACGCGCGCTGGTATGACGTTCTAGCTGGAATTGCGGCGTACGTGCAGAACGGCGGCGGAGGACTGACTCCCTCCGACGTCCTGCCGGCGGTGGTCAATCAGCGGCAGATCGATCAACTCGCACAAATCGTGGAACCAGCAGACCTTCTCCCGCTGACTCCGCTTCAAACCGGGCTGCTTTTCCATCGCCGTTCCGGCAGTAATGAACCCGTAGAGCTGTACACCGTGCAACTGGGTATCGAGATTGCTGGCGTACTCGACGTGCCGCGCTTGCGCGAGGCCGCTCATACAGTCGTCGGACGCCACCCCAACCTAATGGCTCGGTTCGTCTCCGAGGGTTTCCCCGAGCCGGTGCAGATCATTCCGACACGCCCAGACATACCGTGGACGGTAGTTAACGGCTACGAGTGCGATCAGAGGCTGCTGGATGCAGAGCTCGCCGCCTGCGGCAACCTCGTAGATGAGGCACCGCTACGGATTCTCCTTCATCAGACTGGGACGAATAAGCACACGCTGGTGCTATCCGTCCATCACATCGTGGTGGACGGTTGGTCAATCCAGATTCTGCTCAAAGAGATGTTCGCCGTCTACGAACGGGAGACTCTGGCACCCGCGCCCACCTTCCGAAATTACGTCGAGTGGCTATCCGCCCAGGACTGGAGCGCGGCGCGGCGGCATTGGCAGAAGCTGCTGGCGGGACTTCAAACGCCGACCTTGTTAGATCCAGGAGATCGCTTCACTGATGCGCGATCGCTGTTGCGAGTCGACCTCCCTATCGACGTCACGCGTTCTGTTGAGCAGTTGGCTCGCTCGCAAAACACGACCATGAACATCGTGCTACAGGCCGCCTGGGGCCGTCTGCTGGGCGCATTGACTGGCAGCGGAGACGTCGTCTTCGGCACTACCGTATCGGGGCGGCCAGCAGAACTGTTCGGCAGCGAGTCGGCGGTGGGCATGTTCATCAACACCGTCCCGGTAAGAGCATCCCTGACCGCGACGACGACCACGGCTGAACTGATCGGCATGCTGCGGGACGACTACCACGATGGGCTAGACCACCAGTTCGTGGCCCTGGCCGATATCCAGCGCGCCGCGGGACATCAACAACTGTTCGACACCCTCTTCGTCTACGAGAACTACCCACTGAGGATGTCCGGCGGGCAGCTCGAGACAAACGGACTGAGCGTACGCATAGCCTCAAGTCGCGAGTTCACTCACTATCCAATCGCCTTACAGATCTGGCCCGGTCCACAGCTGAGGGTGCGGCTGGAATACCGCATGGCGGTCCTCGACGAGCGGTTGGCCAAGCAAATCCTGGTATGGCTCCAGACACTATTGATTGCGATGGCGGCGGGCCCGGATCGTCCTTTGGCTTCGTTCGACATCCTGGGTGAGGATGAGCTGACGCAGCTGGACGTACTGGGTAACAGGTCGGCTGTGACGGAGTCCGTTGCTGGCGTGTCGATTCCGGAGTTGTTCGCCGAGCAGGTGAGGGTGCGGCCGGACGTCATAGCGGTGGTGTTCGAGGGTCGGTCGTGGACGTATCAGGAGTTGGACGACACATCGACGCAGTTGGCTCATTTGTTGGCTGGGCGTGGGGTGGGAGTAGAGGACGTTGTTGCACTGTTGCTGCCACGTTCGGAACACACTGTGATAGCCATACTTTCGGTGCTGAAGCTGGGTTCTGCTTACTTGCCGATCGACATCAACACCCCTGACGAGCGCCTGGCATTCGTTCTACAAGACGCCAAACCAGCAGCAATAGTGACAACGGTAGCGCAATTGCACCGGGTCGATGAGAGCAAAGTGGCAGTCGTGACCCTCGGGGGCAGGGTCACCGTCGAACCTCCCACTGTCACCTTTCCATTCCCCCATCCAGAACTGACGGCCTATGTCATCTACACCTCAGGAACGACAGGCACACCCAAAGGCGTCTCGGTCACCCACCAGAACGTGACGCAACTGTTCACCAGACCCGCACGGACGTCCGAATTGTCGCCAGGACAGGTGTGGTCGATGTTCCATTCGTACTCGTTCGATGTGTCGGTGTGGGAGATGTGGGGCGCTCTGCTGCACGGTGGCCGCTTAGTCATAGCCTCTGAGGACACGGCCAACTCTGCCACCGACTTTCATGACCTACTTGTGAACGAAAGTGTTTCGGTTCTGACCCAGACCCCGTCCGCCCTCGGCCGGCTGTCACCGCAGCGGCTGAGCGCATTGAGGACCATTTTTGTGGGGGGTGAGGCGTGCTCGCCCGAACTTGTCGATCGGTGGGCTTCAGGCCGAGAAATGATCAACTCCTACGGTCCTACCGAAAGCACCGTTTACGCCTCTATGAGTGCGCCCATGAAGCCTGGTCATGGAGCTCCTATCGGTACGCCGGTGCCGGGTGATGCGTTGTTTGTGTTGGATTCCGGTTTGCGGCGGGTTCCGATCGGTGTGGTTGGTGAGTTGTATGTCGCGGGGCGGGGTGTGGCACGCGGTTATGTGCGACGGCCGGGCTTGACGGCATCGCGATTCGTCGCGTGTCCGCTCGGCCCTTTGGGTTCGCGGATGTATCGCACCGGCGATCTGGTTCGTTGGAATCACGACGGCGAGCTGGAGTATGTGGGTCGCTCTGACGATCAGGTGAAGATTCGTGGTTACCGCATCGAAATCGGTGAAGTGGAAGCAACACTCGCTGCCTTGACCGGAGTGGAGCGTGCGGCAGTGGTGGCCCGTGATACCGATACCGGCAAGCAGTTGATTGGCTACGTCGTACCTACCGAGGTGTCTGCGGGAATCGATGGTGGGGCGCTGCGCGAACGAGTTGCCGCGCGATTGCCTGCGTACATGGTTCCGGCCGTGGTGATGGTCATCGACGAGTTGCCGTTAACTGTCAACGGCAAGCTGGACAAATGGGCGTTGCCCGAGCCGCAATTCGCCAGCGGCGTTCACAGAGCGCCGTCATCTCCGGTTGAAGAAATTATCTCCGGCATTTTCACGAAGGTTCTCGACCTGCCGCGAGTCAGCGTGGACGACTCCTTCTTCGACCTGGGCGGCAACTCGCTCTCTGCGATGCGTGTCGTAGCCGCCGTGCAGGAAACCTTCGACTGTGAAATCAGCGTCCGTGCACTCATGGAAGCCCCCACCGTAGCGGGCCTGAGCAAACAACTCTTCAACTGGTCCAGTTCCGACGAGATACCTCAGGTCGTGAAGTTGTGCCGAGGGCCAGGGCGTCCACTTTTCTGCATACACCCTGGTGGGGGCGTCAGCTGGGCGTACCGCGCCTTGGGAAGCATCGTGCAGCGCCCAATATTCGCTATTCAGCAAACCGTCGACGGCGAACGTCCGCGTACGGTCCGCGAAATGGCCGGCGAGTATGCCGACCTCGTCCAGTCAGTCCAGCCCGATGGGCCCTACGACCTGCTGGGATGGTCCTTCGGTGGTGTCGTCGCCCACCAGATGGCTACCGTGCTGGAACGGAGAGGGGCGCACGTACGTCGGCTAATACTGTTGGACGCAGCTCTAGTAGAACCCGGTACGACACGCTCGCCAGACGCGGATTTCAATGAGACCGACGTCCTGCGGCATTTCGTGTCCAAGAACGTCGACCTGCCCGATCTGAAAGAATTGACCTCTTACGAGCAGGCCACGGAATGGCTGGAAACTCATTCGTCACTCGGCGCAGCTATTCCGCCAGCTTGGATGATCAGCCACGTCGTTCGCAATCTCCGATTCAATTCTGACCTCTGGCACGGCCACACACCGGACCTATTCGGGGGCGGCGCTGTGGTGTTCCAGGGAAGCGATCACGAACGCGATCCAGGTTATTCAAGAGACTGGACACGTTTTATCGCTCGTCCAGTCACGGAGATCGCAGTGGAGTGCGAACACAACGACATGTTGAGTCCCGATGCGTTGGACGCCTACGGCGACCGGCTGCGTGCAGAACTGGAAGGCGACGATTATGAGTAAACCAGGCGAGTTTCCTTATGAGGCAGGTATTCATCCCAAGGGCTATGTGTCTAGGCCATGGACGATCAGGCAATTGGCTGGGCTTGGCGACGGCGTAGACACCAATAGGCGGTTCCATTATCTCCTCGACCAAGGCGAGACAGGTCTTTCGTTGGCTTTCGACCTGCCCACCCAGCTCGGACTCGACCCGGACGATCCAACGGCTGCCGGTGAGGTCGGTCGCGCCGGGGTCTCGGTGTCCACCGTCGACGACTTGGCCGCAGTGTTCGACGGAATACCGCTGGATCAGGTGTCAGTCTCTTTCACCATCAATGCGACCGCACCGATGATCTTGGCCCTATGGATCGTGGTTGCCGAAGAATCAGGCGTCAACCCTGCGCTATTACGTGGCACTTTGCAGAACGAAATGCTGAAAGAGCACGCGGCTCGCAAGGCGTTCGTGTTCGACTTGGACGACAGCTTCCGCTTCTCGTTAGACGTTATCGAGTACTGCATACGCAACTTGCCCAAGGTCAATCCGGTATCGATCTCGGGTGGACACGCCCGTGAAGCCGGTGCGAGCCGAGCAATGGAAGTGGCGCTCGGCATCGCTGATGCGGAGACGTACTTGCAAGGGATGCTGGAGCGGGGGTTTACCGTCGACGAGGTCGCACCCCGGCTCAGCTTCATCTTTGGGACCCATATGGAGGTTCTTGCCGAGGCGGCCAAGTTCCGTGTCCTACGCAGGATGTATGCCCGCCGCATGGTGGACCTCTTCGGCGCTGCTGACGCGAAGTCGAGCCGCATGCGTGTTCAGGTCAATACTTTCGGCTCCGCTCTCGCCGCCTCCGAACCGCTCAACAACATCGCGCGTACGACCATTCAGGCCGTAGCGGCCGTCCTCGGCGGGGTGCAGTCTCTGCATGTGTGCGGCTTCGACGAGGCCGAACAAACGCCTGGGCAGCTATCGGCACGCATTGCGCTGAGGATTCAGCAGATCATCTTGAAGGAAACCGATCTAGCCAGATACGTCGACCCCCTCGGCGGGTCCGAGGCAATAGCTCGCATCGCCGATGAAATCGAAGCAGAGGCTACGGGGTGGCTAGATGACATCGCTGCCCATGGTGGCTTGTTGGACTGTCTGCGCAGTGGCTGGCTGGAATCGCGCATTGACGACATGGCCTACGCCACCCGCGGCCCCGTCGTCGGCGTCGTCGAAGCCGAGAGTTCCGAAGAAGAGGAGTGGCTCACTGAAAGGCAACTGCGTTCGGGTGTCGTACCGGGCCGCCGCCGTCCCTTCGAGCGCGGGGTTTGTAGCGCAGAACTACGTGCTGTGACCGATGACGTGGCCGCGGGCCGCAATGTCATGAATTCGATGATCGCAGCAGCACGGGCTCGGGCCAGCATCGGCCAAATGCAACGGGCGGTGGCAGAAGGGCTCGAATCGAAATGACCGCATCTAACCGGAGCAGCAGCAGTCCGGGTCAATCCCGTACCCAAACACACTCAAGGGTGCAGCCAACTGACCACTCGGATGGGGAGCAGAGAAATATGAGCAAACAACGGATGGCTACCACTATTACGAGTTTCTGGGAACGGGCTCTCGGCGAAGAAAATCTCACGCTCGATGACAATTTCTTCGATTTGGGCGGTGATTCGCTCACGGCCGCGAAAATCCTTGCCCTTATCCAGCGGGAGTATGGGCTGCAAGCGGAATTGCATCTAATTTTTAACAACCCCACCATCGAAGAATTCGTGGAGGCCGTTGATGAAGAACTAGCAGGGGTAGCGCCGCGGGGAGAAGATGCATGACCGCCCCAAAATTCAAGTCACTGTGGGGAGGTCCGGCGACACCCGATTGTCACTTAACTGGATTTGTTCGCCGTGTCACCCACGATCCGGGGCGTACGGCTGTAGTCGACGCCGATCGTTCGTACACCTACGGAGAACTGGCAGCTTGGGCGCAAACGGTGTCGTCCAACTTGACGCTGGCCGGCGTGAACGTAGGAGACCGGGTTGCGGTATCGCTTCCGCGAGGCGCGGGTGCAGTCGCTGCATTACTCGGGGTGCTGCTGCATGGAGCGACGTACGTCCCGTTGGACCCCGAGTACCCCGTGGAACGGATTCAGTTCATGGTGGATGACTGCGCACCTCGCGCCCTAATCGCCACCACGCGATCACGTGTGAACCACCACGCCCCGCTGGTCGACATCGGGCTGCCCCCCGGAGTAACCCAACCGATCGACCTGCGCGCCGTCGCGTGCGATGCCGCACTTCCGGTCTACATCATCTACACATCCGGATCGACCGGCTGGCCGAAGGGCGTAGCGCTGAACCATCTCTGCATCGACACAATGGTCGATTGGCAAACATCCCACTCACCCCACCCCGAACTACGCACCGCACAGTTCGCCCCGCTAAATTTCGACGTCTCGTTCCAGGAGATATTGGGCACGCTGTGCGGCGGCGGCACGCTTGCGATCATGCCGGAGAAGCTACGCCGTGAACCAGCCCAATTGCTTCGATGGCTCTCCGATCAACGAATCGAGCGGCTGTTCGTCCCATTCGTTGCGTTGCAGATGCTGGCAGTGACGGCCCAGCGGGACATGCTGGCGCAACTGTGCTTGGTCGAGGTAAATACCGCCGGTGAGCAAGTAGTGTGCTCGGAAGATATTCGCGCAATGTTCGCATGTATGCCCGGCTGCCGGCTGGTCAACCACTACGGACAAAGCGAATCCGCCATGGTGACCTCGCACATCCTGGGGCCCGATCCGTATGCCTGGCCCAATCTGCCACCAATCGGCGAACCCCTGCCGGGATGCGAACTACTCATCGCGCCGGAAGTTCCAGAAACTCCGAACATCGGAGAGCTTCTCGTATCCGGAAATCCATTGTCGGATGGATATCTGGGGCGTCCCGAGCTGACAGTGGAGCGCTACGTCAGCATCCTTCCCTCACCAGCCGGTAACACCCGAGCCTTCCGTACCGGTGACCTGGTGGAGCTGACAGACAGCGGCTTGCGCTTCCTATCCCGAATGGACAGCCAGATCAAAGTGCGGGGAATCCGCGTTGATCTCCTAGAAATCGATGCGCAGTTGCTAACAGCTCCCGACTTCGCTGCAGCGGCGACGGTCATGGTGGTGACTAAGTCCGGCCATGCCAGCCTGCGCGCCGCAGTAGTCCTTCGTGAGGGCTGCACCGGCCCAGTCGAGGCCAACGCTCTTAAGCGACTACGCAAGGTACTGCCCGAGGTTTCGGTCCCTGTTTCGGTGACGGAACTGCCCGAACTGCCCAGGACCCCCAGCGGGAAGGTTAATCGTGAGAGAGTCGCTGAGCTCATCGCAGATGACTGCCGGCGGCGTCGCCGACACAGTCAGGGCGGTGACGAATGACCACAATCCTGCACGATAGGCCCGCCGATGCGGGCCAATACGCACTCTGGGCCGAAGCCACGATTGATCCCTCGATTAGTGGCGGCGGATATTTCGTGGCGACCTTTCGCGGTGTACTTGACGAGCATCACCTCGAGGCCGCTGCGCGCGCCGTGCTTGAACGACACGAGCCGCTGCGGTCGGTGCTGCGGCTTGTGCGGGGACAGTTGCGCCAGTGCGTCCTGCCGGCACTTGAGGCATGTTCTTTCGAGCGCGCCACTATCCCATGCGAAGACGGCTCCGAGTCGGCGGCGGTCCGAGAATGGTGCAAGCAGCGCGAACAGGACAAGCGCTGGGACCTAGCCACCGAGGCACCAATTCGTTTCCAACTTCTAACCCATGCTCCCAACCGCTGCTCGATGGTCTTCGAGGCTCATCACGCCGGCTTTGACGGGCGCAGCAAGTTTATTGTCGCCCGCGATTTCTCGAACTATCTGGGGAAACTGAGAATCGGCCATCAAGTGAATCCGACGCCGCTGGCCGCGCCCAGTACGCCCGTTGCCACGGAGGCAGTCACCGCGGAGGCCATCGAATTTTGGCGTACTGCTATCGACAAACGGATGCCCTTGACACTTCCCGAGGGCGGCCGTCTGGGGCAGCGGTCCATTGCTGCCTCGCCGACAATCGAACTGGAGCCCTCAGCGGTTGCCGCCCTTCGCGCGATCGCTCAAAACCTGCAGGTGAGCACATTCACGATGCTTTTCGCAGCGCTCACTCGACAAATGACGGCTTACGACAACATTGATCCGGTGTTGTCTGTGGCTTCGGACGTCAGTGACGAACACACCGGACATGTCGCCGGCTTGCAAACCAACGTGGTCCCCGTATCCATCGAAACCTCCCGCCAGATGGCGACGGAAAAATCCGTTGCCTCGGCCCGCCGGGCGCTCACACACTTGGCTCGCTATCGCCGCGTCCCGTTCGTGGACCTGGTGTCCGGTGTGCCCGGCAGACCCCTCGCTCGGCTCAGTACTGAGCTCGGCCTGTCATTTCCCCGTCCGCCAGCCCAACTTGACCTGGAAATCCCCGGCCTACGTTCGGAGTGGGAGTTTTTCACGCCAAACACAAACGCTGCTTTGGCCAGAACGCTGCAGATCCGTGCGCACTGGCCGCAGTGCCGGGTGCGGCTCGACTATCGCCAGGATCTGATGGGTGCAGCGGAAGCAGAAATATTTCTTGCCGATTTTCGCACTGCTGTCACAGATCTCGCTTCAGACCGAGAAACATCCTTGGTCAGCTCTACGAGCAAAGTCCGGCCCCGAGCAGCCGGCGCGGGGACCCCGTACATCTGTGCTGGCGTCCGCGCGGGGACACTATGTAACGACGACGCTCCCCACCCTCCGCGCTTGATGCCATCGGACGGTGTGAGATTCACCGTGCGTGGCCGGTCGGAACAGTTACTGCCCTGTTGTATAGCGGGCACGATCTGGGTTCATCTCGCCGACGGCCGCGAGGTTTGCACCGACGACTGTGGGTACGTCGCGGCAGACGGCGAGATGCGACACCTAGGACCTCGGGAGGGTCGGTGGATCCGCACCCGAAGCCTCATTGATGCCTCCGCAGTCGCCCGCGTCGCCCGAACCCACACTTGGGTACGAGAGGCGGAAGTGCAGCTGGTGAGGGGCCGTACCGACACCGCGGTGCTCAGTGTGTCTGGACCAACTCGCAATGTCCCGAGCGCACGAGAAATCCGAGCACATCTGCGGACTTTTCTGCACGCCAGTGATCTGCCTGGACGTATCAAAATCACCTGTACCGACACCCTACCGACGAACAAGGATGACAATGAACGAACTCTCTGAAGCTGTAATCGCGGGTGCCTCTCCGGACGTACTTGAGAGCCTTCCCGTCCCACCTGAATACAACGCCGCCTACCTAGATGTAGAAGACATCCAGATTTTCGCCGGCGTCGAGGACAAAGACGTTCGAAAGTCGATTCACCTCGGCAGTGTGCCCATGCCGGAACTTGCTCCTGATGAGGTGTTGGTCGCTGTTATGGCAGCGGCGATGAACTACAACACAATCTGGTCCGCTACCTTCGAGCCGATCCCCACTTTCAACTTCCTGCGGCACTACGCAAAACAGGGCGGCTGGGCCTCTCGTCACGACCAGCCGTACCACGTACTGGGGTCGGACGCAGCCGGGGTGATCGTGCGCGTCGGGGCCGGTGTGCGCAAGTGGAAGGTCGGGGACCATGTCGCCGTAGGGACGGCTCATGTCGATGACCAGGAACCGCTCACCCATCACGACGGCATGCTCGGCCACGAGCAGCGAGCATGGGGGTTTGAGACAAACTTCGGAGGCCTCGCTGACTATGCGGTCGTCCGCGCGAGTCAATTACTACCCAAGGCAGCGCACCTCACCTGGGAAGAGGCTGCCAGCAACCCATTGTGCGCGGGAACGGCCTACCGGATGCTCGTCAGCGAGCGCGGTGCCAACATGCGTCAAGGCGATGTAGTCCTCATTTGGGGCGCGGCGGGTGGCCTCGGTGGCTACGCCGTGCAATTCGTCCGCAACGGCGGCGGCATACCAATCGGCATAGTCAGCTCGGACGCAAAAGCCGAGGTCGCCCGCAAGCTTGGCTGTGAGCTGGTCATCGATCGGCGCGAGATCGGTGAGATTTCCGCTGACCCGGACGCCACCGTCGCGGCAGGAAAACTGCTGGGCAAGATCATCAGGCGAGAGATCGGAGAGGATCCGAACATCGTCTTCGAGCACGTTGGCCGCGAGACCTTCGGCCTCTCGGTATTCGTGGCCCGCCGCGGCGGCACAATCGTCACCTGTGGATCGAGCACGGGTTACCAACACACGTTCGACAACCGCTACTTGTGGATGCGCCTGAAAAGAATAGTAGGCAGCCACGGGGCGAATTTGTACGAGCAGTGGCAGACGAACCGCCTCATCCAGCGCGGCCAAGTGCAACCTATGTTGTCTGAAGTGCACCCGTTTCAAGAGACACCAGAAGCCGCACGCAGGATTCAACTAAACGAGCACCTCGGCAAAGTTGGCATACTTTGCCTAGCACCCTCGAGTGGGCTCGGTGTCACCGACGTCGACCTGCGTTCCCGGATCGGCGAGGCGCGGATCACACCGCTGGTGACGGCATGACAGCTCCGAACCCGAGCTTCGACGCAGGAAAGGCCGAAGGCCGCGTGCATCGTGTCCGAGTGGTGGTTGCCAAACCTGGGCTGGATGGCCACGATCGCGGTGCCAAAGTTGTGGCGCGCGCACTTCGTGATGCCGGCATGGAAGTTATCTACACCGGATTGCGTCAGACACCCGAGCAAATCGTCCGCACCACTTTGGAAGAGGGTGCCGACGCTGTCGGTCTGTCACTGCTATCGGGCGCTCACATGGAACTGGTACCCCGCGTAATCGAGCTGTTGGCCGAGAATAACGCGATGGAGATACCCATCTTCTGTGGCGGCGTCATTCCACCTGGAGACGCACGCAAGCTCGCTGAAATGGGAGTGCTCCGGGTCTTTACCTCTCGGGATTCCCTTCAGGAGATCACCCGTTGGGCACAAACGAACCTACATCCGCTCAAGGAGACGGAGTGACGAGGCACCAGAACTGTCAGACCTTGGAGTCTGCACGGCAAGGCAATATCAGGGCGCTGGCGCAACTAATGACTCGCGCGGAGAACTACGCCATCACTGAGGTTGACGTCATCTCTCCGGCTGCACCGGACCACCCCCGAACCGCCTGTACGGTGATTGGCTTGACAGGTCCTCCTGGTGTCGGAAAGTCGACGTTGATTTCATGTCTTATCGCCGAGTACCGCAAGCGGGGTCAGCGCGTGGCAGTGCTCTGCTTTGATCCGTCATCGCCGATAACCGGCGGTGCGCTCCTCGGTGACCGCATCCGTATGCAGGAGCACTCAGATGATCCCGGAGTTTTCATTCGGTCAGTGTCCAGTCGTGGCCATCTCGGAGGACTTTCGGCCACGGCCAGGACAATGATCGCGATCCTGTCTGAGATCGAATTTGACAGGATCTTGATCGAGACGGTCGGAACCGGGCAGTCAGAGGTGGAAATCGCATCAATCGCGGACGACACCATCGTTGTTCTAGCGCCTGGAGCAGGTGACGGCATCCAAATGGCCAAGGCTGGTGTTCTGGAAATCGCCGACCTCTACGTCGTAAACAAGGCAGATCAGAACGGAGTCCACGCAGTACTTCGCGAACTCCAGGCCGTGATCGAGCTTGGTCAACGCGACGTCCCCATTGTGACGACTACCGCCAGCCGTCAAGAAGGGGCCGCCGAGGTAGTTAGAGCCCTTGAGGCCAAGCGAAAATCTCCTATGACGTAGAGCTGGAGCAGATCGTTCCTCCAGTCATTACCTCTGCCGCGCTTTGCAAAGCAGCGAAGCTTTGGGCCACCGTTAGGTGATCGAAGTCTGCGACATCGACGGGGACACCTGCATGGCACGAAATCACCTGCGCAGCGGCTTGAACTGGGCCCGAGTCAAGGGTTGGGCTGAATTTGACGACCTAGGCAACCAAGCAAAGTAGGGACTGTTGGCAGAGTTCAGATTGACTGATCTTGTAAATATCAGTCAGACAAGCGGATTCGGTCATGTCAGCATGTTGCATAGCGAGCAGTTATGCGGTGGACTGTAGGCATGCTGACTCGAATTGACCATATCGGGATTGTTTGTTTCGACCTCGACAAAACCGTCGAATTCTACAGTGCCACCTATGGATTCGAGGTTACTCACCTGGAATCGAACGAGGAGGAGGGTATCCGTGAAGCGATGTTGAAGATCAACGAGACCCCGGACGGTTACGCCTCGTACCTCCAGCTGCTGGGCTCGACCCGGGACGACTCAGTAGTAGGCAAGTGGCTGGCCAAGAACGGAGAAGGCGTCCACCACATCGCATTCGGCACGAACGACGTGAGTGGCGAAACAGAAGCCATACGGAGTAAGGGCGTCCGGGCACTCTACGACGAGCCGAGACAAGGTTCAATGGGGTCCCGAATCAACTTCCTGCACCCAAAGGATTGCCACGGGGTCTTGACTGAACTCGTCACCGCCGCAACACCAGACTCCGAATGACAACTGCCAGTTAATGTTGCGATGGTCCATATCGTCAGAGTGTTGATGCGGATTTGTGCCATGGAGTGGTAGACGAGGGGGCGGGATGGGAAAATTGGCGCGGCGTTCGGATAGAAGAGGGCAGAAGCCTCGGAATGCGAAGGGCACTCGGGTTCGCCGTGATGGATTCGACGGTGAGTTCGTTCCAGGGCAACAATTTTCGGTCGACATGCGTATCCGCCGTCAGGCCGCCGAGGTGCTGGAAGCAAAGGTCACCGCGGCGCGGTGGCCCCTTGTGCTCGAGGCCATCGAGGCCGCAGCCTGGCCGGTGGAGACCTACCTGGGAAAATTCCTTAAGGGCGGCTACGACGTGATCCGGTTTCGGTCCGACCCGGCCGACGTGGGCGAGATGCTCCATAGGTTGTCCCGGATGACGAAGCTGCCGGTCGAAGCTGTTGCGCGGGAGCCCCACAAGCACTTGCCCTTCTGGCTCGATGACGAACCGGAATCGCACGATGTCGGCCTGCAGCCCTTCCGTTGGTTCCAGATGCTTTACTACAGCCACTTCCTTCTGCGCGCGTCGACGGCGGACCGGTATGCCTACTATGCGACGCCGGAGATGTCTGCGTTGATCGAGGCCGGCCAGAGTGCCGATCGAGACCATGATGTTGCTGTGACCGTGGCCGATCTTCCCTCGAGCAGAGGAGTTCTCTATCTCGCTCCAGCGGATGGAGTGCCCGACCACGGGCGGGTCCTGGTGTGGAACGAGACAGGTCGCGACAGTGGAAGTGGAACCGATGTTCTCCTGATAGCCATGCTTACCGTTCCTGCTTTGCGGTGGTGGTTGGCGCGGGCCGACGGGGCACTTCCTACTGACGGAAACCGGTTGTACCGCGTCGTCAACGACTACCTACCGGTGTTTCCTTTCGCCGAGGTCCAGCTCAGCCCAGCCGAATCCGATGCTGCGCCCAGTGCACCGAACCGATCAGGAGGCGCGGGTTTCACGGACGTCGGTCCCGACGAACCTGCGCATTCCGTGACCGCCATGAATGACCTGGATTACGTTGCGCGAACGTTCTTCTCGATGGTGAACATGCTGCGAGGCAACAAGTTCGTGGAGTCCACCCGCCAGCAGTCGGCGCGCATGCGAGACAACGACGGCGTAGTCAAGCGGATGCGTGAGGTGACGTATTTGTCGTACCGGCAGCCGCGGTCTGCATCCAGTGCTTCATCGTCGGAAGGATCTGGCAAGCTCTCGCACCGCCACGTCGTTCGGGGGCATTGGCGTCGGCATTGGTATCCATCGCAGAAGCGTCATCTACCCATGTGGATCGATGAGCATTTGCAGGGGCCCGCGGATGCCCCGATTGTCGTCAAGAGCAAGGTGACTGTGGTGCGCCCGCCTGCGGAGAATGAGAGTGTTGAATGACCAACGACCGTAGTTTCGATCCGGACGCCGATCACGGCCAGGCGGGCTGGGTGACTCTGCCCAGTGGACAGCGTGCTTACCGCTACCACGGCTCGGACGACCTGATCTACGACGGAGCAACCGCCCCCGAGGCCGACGCGTCGAACTAGACGTAGATTGGAACTCCTCGGCGCAGGCTCGAGAAGACCGATGCACCGTCATGCCGGAAAGAACGACGCAGCTCGTCCAGTCATTCACATGAATGATTGTTGCCTGGGAACCACAAAGCAGCGCTGTGCGTCCAACACAGCATGGACGACGACGAGTGCGCAGCCATCCGTGACGAGGGGCGCGACCCCAGCGACCCGGCCGTCGTAAGCGCCCTCGACCAGGTGAAACGAACGCTTCACCTATACCGGCATCTCGCCTGGACCTTCACGGCAGACGACCTCGACACTCGCACCCTCCACCGCTGAACGCGCCCACCTGCACGTTCGACAATCGAACATGCGTTCGATACGGTGTGGTGGTTCCTATCGGCGCGCGAAAGGTCGATCCACATGGCCACCGTCGACGCAATCGGGGACCTCACCGGCTTGGGCAAGGCCGAACAGCTCGCCGCGCTCCGACGCAGCATGGCCGCGATCCCCGGACGACGTGTCCACGCACCCATCGAGCCCGTCGACGCATCCCTGTTCGCCCCATCTCAGCCAACGGCCCCGCCCGCCGACGAACAGACCCTCAGCGGCCCTGTGCGTTCACAGACCCTGCGCACCATCCCCGTGCCCACGCCACTGTCGGAACTCCTCCCACGCGGTGCGCTGGCCCGCGGAACGGCCATCTCGATTACTGGTGCCGGATCGATCCTCGTCGGTCTCGTCGCTACAGCCAGCGCGGCCGGCCACCACGTCGCATTGATCGGGCAGTCGAAGTTCGGACTCCTCGCCGTCCACGAGCAGGGCGGCGACCTGTCGAAAATCCACCTGATCGACCCAGGCCAAACAGACCCCCTCGACGCTGCGAGCCTCTGTATCGAGGGCCTCGATCTGGTCGTGACGACCGTGCACGGACGCGATGTTCCGCCAACCCGGGCGCGTGCCCTGTTGGCCCGAAACCGTACGCACGCAGGAATTCTCGCGATCACGAACGGACGCATGCCCGGTCTCGACCTGGCAGTCTCCTCGCGGCCTGTCGCGTACGGCGGAATCGAGCAGGGCAGGGGCCGTATCCGGTCGATCACCCTCGAGACCACCGTGCACGGGCGCGGTATCGCCGAGCGCACCGGCCGCTACACCCTCACCGCGCCCACGTTCGGCGAACAGGGCCTGCGGTGGATCCCGAGCAGCGTCGACGCGGCCGTCCTGCACCGGCCACACGGTCTGGCGGTCGTGCAGTGAGCCCCGAGATGTACGAGAACTGGCCCGTCACTTTCGATCCGCCCACACGCCTCGTTGTCGATCCCCCTCAGAGAGTCTTGGTCAGCGTCGCGCTCACCGTGGCTGGCTCGTCTGGAGGATCCTTCCGTGACGGGGTGCCGCTCAAAGTCCGGTCGGAAGGTCTCGCGATGGACGTCAAGGCCCCTGGGCTTTTTCACGCATGGGCGAAAACTGGAAGGGGACAGTGGATTTGCTGCCTAAGTTTCAAAATTCCGATCGGGAACGGCAAGGGGTACCTTCAGCTCTTATGACGGTCGTTCATCTTGTGTCTATTGTCCAAGGTTGATTTAGAGGCTGCCTGCGATCAACGACTCCGGCGGTTGTGTGCGGACTCGATCGCCTGCCCGGGAGAAGCGTGCCGCCGGCTGGAAGATGCGCCCCTGCTCGGGGAGGTCGAAGCGAACGAGGTCAAGTGTAAATTCGAGACGGTGAATGTCCCGACGTGGCAACAACTCACAGCGCGCAATGCCGCGGCGACCGACCTCAACATGTCAGGCTCGCTGCACGTTGTCGGTGTGACCGACACAGGCTTCGTCGACGACCGTTTCGAGTTCCGCTACGGCCGGGGTGACCGCTGGTGGGTCGAACGCAATGGCGAGATCGTCTACTCATCGTCGAGCTCCACTGATACGGTCCCCGTCGCCCGCATCGATGGACAGATGGTCCACCAACGCACCACCAGCCTGATCCGCCTCGGCGCACTGTTCACCCCGCGAGATCTCTTCGGCCCGCGTTCACTCCTGACTCGGCGCACACCACCTCAGCACGTCACCCAGGGCCCGACGGCGATCGACCACGCTGACCGTCCGGCATGGTCGACCGAGCTGACATCGCCCACTGGACTCACCACGACAATCGTCATCGACGATGGAACCGGCCTCATCGCGAGCCTAAGCAGCCGCGATCACAGCAAGGCGCTCCACCTCGAGAAACTGACCGAACACGCTGAACTGCCCGACGATCGATTCGCGTGGGACGGTGACACCATCGAATCGAATGATCTGAGGAGCTTCCGGCTGTCCTGGTAGCTCACTGCCGAGTGACCCTGGCTGGTACGTGGTATCCGATCTGCATGCAGACGTGCGCGTATTCCTGCATGCACGGGTCGACGTGCGGATGTGGTCGATCCGTGCGCAGATCAGTTCTGGGGCGGGCAGCATGGACGACCATGGGCGATGTCATCGAGTTTGTGCCGCGGTTCTCACTGACTGATCGGCAGCGGAAGTTGTTACGGATCCACGCGTGGGTGTGCGCCGACATGGCGTACGACGACGTCGAGGAGCGCGGTGATGATCCGGTCGACACGGTGCGGTGGTGGTATTTGTTGAACCGACTTCCCGAATGCACATTCGCCGAGTCCGCTCTGTGGCGACGTCAGATGGCCCGATCTTTCGACGACTTGGCTCAGGACCTCGACGCCGGTCGGCTACCCCGGCCTCACACGATCGCCGAACAGCTCGCGCTCATGATCGTCATCGCCCAAGCCGCCGCAGCGCTGGCCGATGAGGTGTACGGCGACGATGTTGCCGTACTGGCGTCCCATCCGCGGGACGTCGACTGGGACGCCGTCACAGACGTTCTGATGGGCGACCGCGATGTCGAGGTGTTCTATCACCCGGCGACAGCGGCACACGGTCTACGTGTCTTTCCATGCGATACGTGGTTCACGGCCATGGACGGACACGAGCCACGTGACCCTCGGCGGGGATTTCGACGGTAGAAGCCTCGGGTCATCGCGAACACAACGCGACCAGCAACTTGCCATTGTTCGGCAGGTCTTTGATGCTTGATGGTGTTGTGCACTATGGCTTTCCGTGTTCGGGTACGGTGCGATTATGGCTACGAACATGCTTATCGACCCGGCTCGTGTCGTCACCGCCCGAGGCCGTCACCTCGGGAATTATCGCTTCGGGCTCGTCCGCTACGAGCCTGAGAAGTGGGGGCGGATCATCACAGCCCCAGATGAGGGTCAGACGATTCTCGTTGCACCGGTCGACGGCTCGGACGCGTTCGATCTATCGGTGATCCGCGACGCTGAGTTCGACGTTCTTCCGGTTACCTCGGATGGTGTCTGAGCCGCCCAGGGGGAGAAGCAGAGGGCTGACACCGTCGAGTGTGCTTCCGCGGCTGGGGGTGTGAGCCTTTGCTCGTGTCATCCGAGGCGACGGGACGGGCGGGGCACTTTCTCGGGTTCGTTGTTGTCGACGACGTTCCAGTAGCGGCCGTTGGCGTCCATTACCGAGTACCAGATGCTAACGAATGCGGGAGCCGGGTTCTGCTCGGCGGGATCGTCTGATTCCCACCGGATATTGAACGTTTCACCCGCCTCGAGCACGGCCTGCCTCCGCCAACCACCCGATCTGATCGGTGTGTCCTCCGACAGGGCTGTCTCTGCGAACGCCCGCATATTCACCGCGTCAGCGTCGTCTTCGACCTGGGCGCGGAAGCCGTGAATTTCGATCTCGTACAGCGGGTCCTTGCTGCGATTGGTGAATTCTGTGCGCCACTGTTGCTTTCGGTTCGCGTCGAGGCCGTCGGGCCACGGGAGCATGTGCAGTAGTCGGACCTGGTTCGCCTGGTCCTCCAGGTCCGAATGCCGCGTCGATTGGTACGACCGGAGGGCGAGTACGACGCCTGCGGCGGTGAACAGAGCACCACCTGCCGAGACCCATGCCGGCAGCGAGCCCAGATCCACGTTGGTGTGGGTACTCGTCAGAGCAAGGACGGCGACCAGGCCGAGCGCTACGGCCATGGACCACGCCCAGTCTCTTTTGCGTGGACGGGCACGCCAGAAATCGCTGATGGGGCACCCGATCGCGGCACAGCCCAATACAAGGCCTATGAGAGCTGTGGCTACCCAGAACTCCTGGAAGACCCGATCTACGGTCCACCCCGTCCGGTGGAGGGAAAAGGTGCCGAAAATGACGGCGAGTGCACCGCACACCAGGCCTGCGATGCGGCTCCAGGGGCGATCTCCACGCATTGCTTTCACCCAATCACCCTAAGGAGGTGAGCCCACCTGTGCCGCCTGCAGGCACCCTCGCGCCTGGCCGGGTTGGTGTGCAGTGCAACCATCGACTGCGAACTTCCGAACTGACCACGAACAGGCAGACTGGCGCAGCAGGGGCAAGGCCGCACAACGACCCCAGCCGCCCTGGAAGCTAGGCCGTAAGCACCGTGGCACTCGCGCACCAGACAGCTACACAGCACCCCTAGAGCCCGCCCCAGCACGATCGGCAGCCTGGCCGGGCCTTGCCCAACGGACGGTTCAACGCGCGTTCTCTGCGATCGACACCTGCTCGTCGTAGAGCACCGCGTCGAAGTGCACGAAGTTGCACCGCCTCGAATACGCCGGCTTCGTCATCGCCACCAATGCCAACAACGTGAGGGTGGATTCGTAGAGTGCGAACCATTCGTTCTCTGACCGTTTGCAAATGCGGGGTTCATCGCCGTGTGCGAGGTGATTGCGGGCGTCGACGAGGTCTCCTTCCCTTACCGCCCTCGGGCAGTTGGCCGCAGAGCCGATTTTGGGCCTCAGGCACTACGACGCGAAGGTTCCAGCCCAGTCACCAAGGGCGGTGACAAAACCTGCAGTGTCATCTGGGTCGACCTCGGCGATCCACTCGTGGCCGCGACGTATGCGCAGCTTGCCGTACGGGTTGGGTCTGCCCGGGGAATGTGTGTGCGGTCCGAAGCGAACGGGAGTGATGTAGCACGGTGTGTCGCCGTCGCTGATTTTCCCGGGGTGCACAGCGACAACGCAGTGTGCCTCGCAGGGATCGGTATGTGCCCGTGCGCGTCCGCCGTGATGGTTGCATGCAGCGACGAGTTGTTCCATCCGTCGGATTTGTTTCGCGGCCCTCAATCGGTCTCCGAAATCGAGTCCTTCGCTGTAGCAGGTGCGTAGGTAGCCGGATGCGCCTTCGGGTAGAGGTCCTATGGAGCCGAATTCTTGAACGCGGGTGACCAGGCCGGCTTGATTGACTCTGCTGTCGGTTTCGTATTCGTCGCGAGTGTGGTCGAGTAGGTCGCGTCGTTCGTCAGCGTCGGTTTCGAGTTCATCGGCAACAGAGAGTCGTTGTGTGGTGGTCAGGTCGTCGAGTAGGGAGATGAAGTAGTCGTCGACGAGCTGCTCTGCCAGTGCCGAGGACGTCCACGTTTCTCCATGGCGCAGGCCGTCGGTCGAAACTGTTTGTGGCCCAATTCTATTGGATGTTCGGAGCTGCACGATCAATTTCGATATGGCCGTGGCTATCTCTGGGTAGGTGTCGAGCCACATAGCTGCGTCCCATGCGGATTCCGATAGTTGAGTGAGGTAAAAAGCAAGGCTGTGAGCGTACGAGGCGCTGGCGACGGTGGTGATCTTGATGGAATGTTCTTCTGAGTCGAAGCCCGGCCACGTCGCGATTACCGCTGCCCGGTCGTGTGATGCCTTCATTACGCTGTAGCTGGTCATGATGGTGCCGCCTTCTCGTTTGAGAGCCGGGCCGAGCCGGGCGACCAGGAGTGCACGTGGCACTGCCAGACTGGTTGCCAAGCAGGGACAGCCGAAATAGTGGAAGATTCGCCGGAAACCCCGTAGCACCACCACGGCGTCGCTCCTGACCATTCGAGTATGTCACCCGAACGTGGCTGAGGGCAACGACAAGGGCTATGTCCGGCTCGCCGTAGGTCGTTCAACCTGTGTCACCGTCCACAGTCGATCTAGAAGCTGTCTGCGATCAGCTTCGCCGCGCGCCCACGACTGCATCGTGGGCGGCCGCGCAATCTTCGATTTGAAGCGGATCTTCTCAAAGTAGGGTCGTGTCGGTGATTGCCGAACTGACAGCCGGAATCAAAACGGCCCTGCGCCCGACGTTGCCCACAATGAGAGGGCGGACCGACGAGCCTGGTAGTCGGCCGAGATTCATGGCGCTTGCAGCTGGAGCGGTGCTTGTCGCCGTGCTGTTCGGTACTGCGATAGGTCAACTGACGAGTATGGTCAACTCGGTCGCCGCCAGTTACGTCCTCGGCGCTGTTCAGACACTTCCCCTCCTTCTGATCCGGGTGGCACCTCTGCTGACCTGGCAGTTGATCGCACTCGGGATGTTCGCCGGAACGCTGTCAGGGCTGGTTCAGGAAGAGGTTTTCCCATGGCCGGCGGCAAGTTGCATTGCGGCGGGGCTCGCCCTGTATCGAGTGGCCCGAGTGCATCCGCCGAACGTGGGAGCCGCGGTCGCCCTCGTGTCCTTCCTGGCGGTCGTGGTCCCGACTGTCTTGACGGTGAAGATGCCACCGTTCGCTTTGCTGATCATTGCCGCGACGTTGGCTGCGATCACCGTCGCGGGAGTGGTCATGATGCGACTGTCGTCGGCGGAAACCGCCCTGGCGGACGAACAGCAGCTCCGCATGGGACAGGAGCGGCGTCAGGCGGTGATCGAAGAGCGGGCGCGGATCGCACGGGAACTGCACGATGTAGTGGCGCACCACATGTCGATGATCGCGGTGCAGGCACAGGCCGCACGGTTCAAGAGCCCCGACCTCCCACCCGAGGCGATTGCGACGTTCGACGACATACATCGCGCATCGGCAACCGCACTGACCGAGATGCGCCAGGTTATCGAGGTCCTTCGTGACCCGGACGAGGCAACTGAACACTCACCGGCACCGAACCTGTCCGACATCGGCGCCCTTGTGAGCCAATGGAGCGCGGCCGGAGCCCACGTCACGTTGTATACGGACGGGGAGCTCGACACGCTGCCGGAAGCGCTGTCCACTACCGTCTACCGCATCCTCCAGGAATCGCTCGCCAATGCAGCACGTCACGCACCCGGCACGAAGGTTGAGATACGCGTGACCCGCACGAACGACGAGCTTCGGGTGACTGTCGGCAACGAAACCGAACAGGTGTCCGCCGATTCGAGAGGCCGAGGACACGGACTTGTCGGTATCTCCGAGCGGGCAGCCGCATTCGGCGGAAGCATGACTGCCGGGATGACGAAGAACGGACGATTCGAGGTGTCTGTAATCTTCCCAGTTCGCGGACGAAACATCCCACCACGCAGTAACATTGGCGATGATCCGAGCGCAGTGGAGCGCCGCCGATGACCATCAGGGTTCTGCTGGCGGACGACCAGGAATTGGTGCGCGACGGAATCGCAGCCGTACTCAGGGCCGAACCTGACATCGTCGTGGTCGGTGAGGCCGCGAACGGTGCGGAGGCCGTCGATCTTGCTGTCAGCCTGCGGCCCGACGTTGTCGTGATGGACATCCGAATGCCAGTGCTCGATGGAATCCGGGCGACCGAGCAGATCCTCGCATCACTGGGCGAGAGGACGAACTCGATCCGCGTGCTGATGCTCACGACGTTCGACCTCGACGATTACGTGTACGAAGCGCTCAGTGTCGGTGCAAGCGGGTTTCTGCTCAAGCAATCCACCGCAGCGGATTTCGTCCGGGGCGTCCGCACAGTCGCGTCCGGGGAATCGATGCTGGCACCGACTGTCACAACCCGGCTCATCTCGGAGTTCGCCCGGCGTCGGCGCGGTCGCCCGAACACCGCCGCAGTGTCGGCGTTGACTCCCCGAGAGCTCGACGTGTTGGACGCTCTGGCCACGGGTCTGTCGAATCGAGAGATCGCGTCCGATCTCGTGCTGGCGGAGGAGACAGTGAAGACCCACGTCGGGCGGATTCTCACCAAGCTCGACCTTCGTGACCGGACGCAGGCTGTCGTTTTCTACTACGAAAATGAACTCTCCCACCGACTCGACTAGCTCCTCCGGGGGATGCCGAGTTTGGCTCCGATGCGTGACGACATAGTCCCACTGTCTTTGTAGCGTCGAAACATGCTCTTACAGAGGGATTCTCGTAGCATTGTCGGTCGGGACCGCCTACTCGTCGGGATCTACGTGGCACTCGCCGCGTACACGGCCGTGTACGTGATGACCACCGAATTGACCACGCATCGGGTGTGGGGAGTGTGCGCTGTCACTGGCTATCTCGCTGCGGGTGCGGTCCTGTTGCGATCACGTAATCGACCTCGAGCGGCTGGTGTCGCTGTGTTGGGCGCTGTGTTGGTTCCGATGATCGTGCTGATCGGGGGCGCACTCGCGCAGCTCGAGGTTGCAGTAGTCATCGACTCGGCCCGCCACTTGCTCGACACCGGCAGTCCATATGTCAATGACCCTCACGAGCTGACTCAGTACAACCCGTACCTTCCGGCGATGGCGTTGTTCGGGCTGCCTGGCGTCGTCCTGGAGGGTCCGCTCGGGGACCCCAGAGTCTGGTTCGGAGTGTTCTTCGCCGCCTGTGTGCTCATCGTTGTTCGGCTGACGAGATCCGACCGGGGACGAATCGATCAGGAGTCGTTCGGGAAGCTCGGGCTTCTCACAGCGTCCCCTCTCATCGCGATTCCGCTGTGCACAGGTGGGGTGGATCTGCCGGTCATCGGTGCTTGTCTGCTCGGTTTGGCGCTGATGGCGGCAGACCGCCGATGGGCCGCGGCTGCTGTGTTGGCGTTCGCATGCGCACTGAAGTGGACCGCATGGCCGGTAGCCATCGTCGCGTTGGTACTACATCGTCAACGCGCCGGTACATGGTCAGCAGTGCGGGTCAGTGCGGTGTCCGTTGCTCTGGCGGGAGCGGTAGTCGTTCCTCCAGTGATCCTCGATGGCGGCGCACTGGTGGAGCACACGGTGTTGTTCCCACTCGGTCGCGCAGACGTTCCGACTCCGGCAGGCTCGTCGGTGATCGGCGGCGCGTTGGCGGAAGCGGGCGAGTACGGCCACATCGTTTCTTTGCTCGCACTTTTCGTCGGTGCCATCGTCATCGGAATCAGACTGTGCGTGAAACCACCGCGCACGTTCGCGGCGGCCTGCTCGATCGCTGCACTCGGGCTCACCGTGCTGTTCCTTCTTGCCCCTTCGGCCAGGTTCGGGTACTTCGCCTACCCTTTGATGTTCTGGGGAATGGCGTGGATTGCGAGGGTTCCCGGAACGGACACCGCCGTCTCGAGTCCCAATCGTGAAAGCGAGCGGGTCGCGGCATGAGCCGGACCTTGATCGTGACCAACGACTTCCCGCCGAGGCAGGGCGGCATCGAAACGTTCGCATCGGAAATGGCTCACCGCTTTCCGTCCGAGTCGATCGTGGTCTACACCTCGGCGGAACGCGGAGCAGCCGCATACGACGCTTCGCTTCCATTCTTGGTCATACGGGACCGCAGCCGAACCCTGCTTCCGACGGGACGGGTGATGCGCAGGGCAGGTCGAATCGCGCTCGAACACGGCTGCGATACCGCGTGGATCGCTGCCGCAGCTCCCCTGGGCCTGATCGCTCCCGCGCTTCGGGCCTGCGGGGTGAAGCGGGTCGTCGCCACCACTCACGGGCATGAAACATGGTGGGCCAAGGTTCCTTTGACGCGGTGGGGATTGCACACAATTGGCCGTTGGGTCGACGTGCTGACGTACATCTCCGGCCATACCTACCGCGCAATCCTGCCAGCGGTTACGCCCGATACAGCGTTGGTGCGTTTGAGCCCGGGCGTCGACGTCGAACAATTCAACCCCGTGCGCGGCTCCGTGGCGGGCCCCGATCCATCCCCGGACGGCAACAGCGGCGTGATCGTGTGCACCGCGCGTCTCGTCCCGCGGAAAGGCCAGGACTCGTTGATTCGTGCGCTTCCTGCGGTTCTGGAACGACATCCCGACACCACGTTGCTTCTCGTCGGCGACGGCCCTGACCGTCGACGTCTGCAGCGTCTGGCCCGGACAAAGGGCGTGGAGAACGCGGTGACCTTCGTTGGGGGACTTCCGCACGAGCTCGTTGCGCAAGTCCTCGCCGGCGCCACGATCTTCGCGATGCCGTGCCGAACGCGTCGCCTGGGACTCGAAGAGGAGGGACTCGGTATCGCATACCTGGAGGCCTCCGCCATGGGACTGCCGATCATCGCGGGTGATTCCGGAGGTGCCCCCGAAACCGTGCAGGCAGGCCGAACTGGCTATGTAGTCAAAGACGTCGAGCAATTGACCCAAGCCATCGTCGAACTCCTCGACAACCCGGTCCGCGCCCGCGCGATGGGTGAACGCGGACGCAGTTGGGTTGCGGCGCAATGGACTTGGAATACCGCGTATTCAACTCTTCTCACTGCTCTGTTCCCGAACGTCCTGGCAGACGGCCAGGATCGGTCGAGTACGCCACAACAGTGATTCGCAAAACCGCCTGACCCTGCGATCTAGACCTACAGCTCAGAGCGGTGGCGGTAACTCGGGGCGGGTGTGAGCCGGTCCGGGCACGAGAGCTGCAACACCGGAGTCGCCGGAGCTTCGAGGTGGGGTGAGATTGTCGCATTGGGCTCAAGGCTTCGCTCCATTCGCGTTGGCCACTGGCTTGCGTATCCGCCCGGGAAGCGTTTGGGCACGCGATATGTCAACCTGACCAGCGAGGTCACGGCTACGGCCGACGCGGATCGGAGTTGGGCTGGAGAAGGTGCCAGCTTCATCGAGGTCTGAGTGTGGTGACGCCGGACGTCTTATCGAGCTCCGCTGTCATCGCTGCGTTGTCGAGGGTGAGTTGACGGATTGCGTTCGCGTAGATCGCCACTAGCTTTTTCAGGTCGGAGTTATCGCGCCGCAGTCGAGCGAGATCGTCTGCTGCACTGTCTTTTCGGCTGACCTGTGTCGCTGCCCGACTCTTGTTTTGTTGCTGGAACCAGGTGATGAGGGCGGGATAGTTCCGGTAGAACGTCGCGTGGGTAATGCCGAGACGGTCCTCTACCGAGGTGACGGTTGCTCGACGCCCCGATGTTTCGCATTCGGTAAGCACGCCATCCATCGCGGCCTGGACTGCGGCGTCATCGGGGAGTGGTTTCTTCACGGTGCTGTGAGTGAAACGTTGTGCTCGTCGGTGAGGAATTCTGCGATTTCGGATCGTTTGAGTTGGAGGCGGTGACGAACATAGGGGCCCAGACGGACGGTGTCGGAGAGTTCGCGGTCGTAGGACTGCAGCGCTTCCTTCATCTGCTCGCGGTTGCCGGTGGTCAGTGCTGCGTTGCGGCAGCGCAGTGGTTGGCAGTCCGGCAGTGACGGTCCGTCTCGTCCGTCGCTTCGTCGGCAGAGCGCGCGGTCGGGGTTGTGGACGCAGGTCACGAATTCGCCTGGGTAGATGTGGGGGTCGTGACGTGCCATGTGGCGTTGCATTCGTTTGGGGTCGTTGATGACCGTGCCGTCGAATCGAACGTGACGCTCGAATTCAGCGAGCCGTCGTTCTGCCTCGGCGGCGGCGGGTCCGGTCAGACGGTGCAGATCCGGGTTGGTGATCAGGTCGGCGAGCTTGTCGCCGCGGGCGATGTCGTCTTCGGCTTCGTCGCGGAACCCCGACTGGGAGGTGCCGGCGTAGCCCTCGAACATCTGGACGCGCACGTGGCGATATTGCAGTGCCCCGGCGATGCTCCCGCCGGGGCGTCTCGCGATGTACCAGGCCAGGGTTCGCCGGAACTGTCGGCTGCTCAGCTTCCATGCCGCGCCATTGACCTCGGGAATCCGATCGCGGTGACCGAGTTTGCTGCTGAATTTGTCGATCCAACTTACGAAGTCGGCCAGGTCGCGGTTCGTGGCAGCGGTAGATTTCACATGGTTGGGCCGCGGGCTGCCGCTTCTTCTCGAGGTCGGGGGCAGCGCAAACAGGTATTTCTCCGTCGTGGGTTGCAACCGTTCCAGGACTGCAACTGCCCGTTGTGCAGGCGCGGTAACGACCCAGGTGGCGGCGACCCCGGTGGCCTGTCGTTCACCTTTGAACGCCACTCCGGTTATCCGGTGCCTTGCGACCTTTCCGGTGTCGTCCCGCCATACCGATACGCATCCTCGCTGTAGGTGTTTGACCTCGCTGTCCCGCATGCCGGAGAGGTAGATGATCACGATGTAGCAGGCGATGTACAGCATCCTGGTGAGTTCTTCGAGTTCCGCATATCGGATCCGTCCCCGCCAGAGTTGTCCGTCCAACAGTCCGTCGATCGGTGCCCGCAGGTAGGTGTCGTCGTCGATCCCGAGCTCGGCGACGGCAGCGATGATGACCGCGCCGGCGGGCCGGGTCGGGCCGACGACCGAGCGGCCGAGATTGGCTTCGCGGCGCAGGTGACTCAAATTCACCGTTCCTTGGTAGGCCGGAAGCGCGCGTCGTTCACCGCGATAGCGAGCTATTACCCGGGAGATCGCCGCGACGTTGGCCCGTGTGTCTGTCTGCGGCCCTCGGCGATCTTGTCCCGGCGCGGCCGGGGGTCTTTGCAGCGTGTGCCACTCTGCCCCGGCGCGGAGCACATCGGGTGCGAAATCGTCGACCCATCGCATGGCCCAGACCAGTAGCGGTGCGTGCACCTGCTCGGGTATGCGGGCGGTCTCGTTCTCGTGTCCGTGCTGGGAGTGTCCGGACCGGGGTGTATCGAGGGCGGCGGCCGGATCGAAGGTCAAAGGATCATCGAGGTGTGCACGGCAGAGCCACAGCAGCTGAAAGGCCCGCGGAAGGTGCGCTCTGCTTCCGTCGGTGAGGCGGAGCTCGTGCACATGCTGCTTGAAGGCCCGTAGGTCGTCGCGCGTGATCGCGGAGATCGAGCGTAGGCCACGGTTGTCGACCCAGCGCAGGACCGCACCCACTTGCCCGGACAGGTTTGCGACCGTGTCGATCGCCTTGATGCGTTCGCACCCGCGAGGACGATCCGCCCGGAGCAATGCGTAAGTAACCTGTTTCGCGACCTCGCGAAAACTCTTAGGAACATTGGTGAAGTCGATGGATATCTGCTTCTGGTGTTGTTGTCGCTGTGCGGGTCCCAGCCTCCACACCATGTCCGAAAAGCGTGCCGTGTCTTCGAGTACCGCGCCCGGTCGCAAAGTTCGGTCCCCGAGCACCAGCGTTTCGGCAGATATCCGTGCTGGCCCGGGGTGGGGTGCTGGCAAGCTCATGCGAGTTCCTTCAATCCGTCGAGCAGGTCGGCGGGTAGGTCGTCAGGTTTCGCGGCGCGGGCCTGTTCCTGTTGCGCATCAGTAAATTTGGGAAGTATCAGGCGGGTGATGATCAGCCAAGTGACGCCGTGCCGACCACACCAATCGTCGATGTCGCGTTGGTCGAGATCACGTTGAAGCCAGTCGAGCAACGAGAAAAGGTGGGGGAGGTGGCGTTCGGTGACCAACGCGTTCGGGCAGCGCAGGCAGGTCAGGAAGGACACCCCACACACTCCGCCGCCGCTGAATGGGCTGTGCTCGAAGTCCAGACACGAACTCACCAAGGTGTCCAGTTCGCCGTCGACTGCGCGCCGGATCTGATCGACCGAAACACCCAGTCCGGCGGCGGTGCCAGTTGGATCCGACACGAATGCAGCCGCCCCAGTGGGTCCGAGAATTCTCCCACGGAAGGCATGAGCATTGTGTTCTGCCTCGTGGAGTGCTTCGGTGAGTACCTCATCGGCCCAGTCACGCACCCTAGGATCGCTACGCAGGTAGTGCAGAAATGACACATCCGGCGTGTTCGTTCTCGACGCAGACCTGAGATGCCCTCCGACAGCGCGTGTTCGACGCACTTCCACCGTGGTTTTCAGACGGTTCATCGACAACACCAACGGTTCCGCCCCCGGACCATTGCCGTCGGCTGTCAGACCATGCTGCGCAACCCACTTGCGATGCTCGAGCCATCGGCCAACCTGCAGATCGAAAGGGTCGATGTGACCGTTGGCTGCCGAGCGCGTCCGGATGAAGTCCGCTGTTCCTCGCATGTTGTCACGTGTCCAAATGGACCACACCCGTCGGCTACCGCTGAATGCTCTGCTACTGCTGGTCAACTCGTGGAGCAGTAGGAAGAAGCCGCCGGGGGTGTGCAGTCCGGAGTCGTTCGGGCCGCCCTCCCAGTGCACTGTTTCGCAGGTACGAGCCTTTCCTCGCCGGCGCTTGATCACGTTGACCGCTACCGCGCGATCCTCCAGAACGCGGTGCTCGGGCGAAAGCTCCTTGATTGTTTCGCTGTTACGGCCACTGAGTCCGACGCCCAGCACGAGCAGGGGCAGCACGTCGCGGGTCGTGAGAAATAGTTGACCGGCCTTCGTCAGCCATCCGGCCAGGTCGGTGACAGATCCGGAGACAGTGCTCGGGCGTTGCGGTGGTGTGACGGCACCGGTGCTCGCCATCTCCGCCAGATGCGCGGCTCGCTCGCGTTCTGCCGCTGAAAGCGTGTGCGGCTGCAGCTCGAACACGGACAGCAATCGCCGCGACGACCGCAGCCGCCCGCGAAGGGCAGCGACGTCCGAACGTGCCGCTGCCATGATCGCCATGAACTCGCGGTCCGAGTATCCGGGAGCCGCGCCGGCCCCGGGTCGGTGAGGTTCATGGAAGTCACCCGGTCGCGCTACGTATTCTGCGACCTCCCAGTGCAATCGGGTGACCGGCAGGTGGCGAAGTATCAGTTTCACTGCAGCCATCTGTTGGGTCACGCGCGTCGCAGTGGTTCTTTTGAGCTGCAGTGCGCGATAGTGCTCGAGATTCGCCACCGTCACTCGGTCCAAACAGACAGGCGGCTGTGGGAGATCGCCGAGGAACCTCAGGAAACGCTGCAGAGTGATCCACCCGTTGTCGGCACCCGAACGGGTGCGCACCTGACCCACCGGCCCGATTCGAGCCGCCCATGCGACAGCCAGATCGGCGTGAAGCTCAGGGCAGGGCAACCGCGCGAACGAATAGTGCGCTGTCCTGTTGTCCTCGCCGTAGAACCGCACAACCGGCGGGTCGCCTGCTGATTGCTCGGTGACATCGGGCTGGTAGTAGCCATCTGGATGCGGTGCCACGTGATGCAGTCCCGCACGGCGCACTTGGCCGTTGATCGGCTCAGACAACGCAATTGTCCGCGCAGGATAAGTCGGGGTCGACTCGCTTCTCGACAACGGTGGGCTCCCACCCGTCGGGGACCAACGCCACGCGCGTCTCCATCTCCAATTCCGAGAGGGTGTGCAGGTAGATCTGTGTCGTCTCGATCGAGCGATGCCCCAATCGAATGCGGATCCAGTTCAGCGGGTCGCCGAACACACGTTGGTACGTCTCGCGCTGAGGTCCCGACATCGGTGTCAGCTCCTTGATATGCCCGCGCCACAGTTGTTCGAGAGTGATCACGGCAAACGAATGCCGAAGCATGTGCGGATGACACCGGATCGGGACCTCGCGGCGCACACAGCGGCGGTTTGCTGTCTTGAACACTTCCTGCCACGCGGACGGCTTGCTCGGAAGACCGTCCTCGTTGATCCACAGGGCAATTGGCTCCAAGCCCTCGCGGCACTCGATGAAAGTACGGCGCCGCTCGTCGTGGGTGAGCTTGGCAGCGTCGACCCGTTCGCCGCCGATTCGAACGAACGGCCGAAGCCGATTGGCAACGATCAGCGGACTCCGAATCTGCTCGTACGCGCCGTTCGCCTGGGCCATCTCGATGGCTTCCGCCCGCTCTATCGCGATGTAGTTCCATACCTCGGTCAACGTCGACATCGGGAAGTAGATGTGGCGGGCCGATCCACCCTTGGCGATACTCCGCGGAAGCCACGATCGAACGTTCAACGTGCCCGCTACTGGGTGAGGGAATTCGAACACACTCAAGCTTGTCTGCTCGGACAACCGTAAACCGGTGCGAATCATCAGGTCGCAATAAGCCCCGTTCCGTGAGGCAAACCGTCCGCGGAACGCCGGATCCGGCAACCCTGCCATGTCGAAACCTCGGACACCTATATCGCGCCACCGCCGATACGTGGCCGGTGGGAGCCACGCGACGTCATTGACTCGGCCCCTGTGCGATGACTCTGCCGGTGTTTGACCGCGGGGTCTCCGTGGATCTCGGCTGCGAGATAGGCGCTGCACGAACGGGTTACATGCGGCGTGCCCGCGTACGACTGCCCAGCGATAGAACTGGTTCACCGTCGCTACCTCACGGTCCCACGTCGTAGCTTCTACTCGTGCGCCCGCCGGGTCGAGCAATCGCCAATGCTTGTACGCATCACGATCGCCTGGCGTTGCATCAGTCCATGATCTCTGGGATCGGTTGTCCCATAGGAATTTCAGGAACCGTTTCAGGTCGTACGCATACGCTGCCTGGGTGGTCGGCGGTGCGTTGATCAACTCCGTGGTGAAAAAGTCGTTCAGGCGTACGTCGTATCGTCCGGACGGATCGATCAGGTACGGAGTGCCATCCGGCGTTTTGCCGGTGTGAGGCAATCTGTCGAGATCCTCCGATTCAGCCCCCGGGTCGTTCACTGACCGAGGTATAGGCAACTGCTGACGAGTGAAAAACAGTCGCCAGCCCAATACGCCGGAACCCCCCGAATGCACAGCCGCAAGCTATCACCGATACCTGCGGACAAAGTTCAGAACCGCATAACGCCTCGATCACCAATGGTGCCCCGCCGACGCCGCCCAGCCCGTCGAGTAGCTACCGGAGCGGGGTGTTCGGGCTGGCCGATCAGTCTTGTTCTGTAATCGGTGTTTTCCGATGGGCAAGTGCGTTACTCATCAACGCATCCATCCATTCCCGTGTCATGTCCAAGCCTGAGTGGTTTTCCAGCAGTTCAGCGGCGGTAGCCGCCACCTTCTGTGAGAATAGAGCCAGAATGCTGATTGACTCGTGCGCCACCAGAGTCGTCACCACATTCAGTGCGTCACCACGCGCGCGTTGCAAGGCGTACGGCTCGTGAGCGTCGAGCTGCAAGTCCTTCAGGAGCTCTCTTGCGCCTTCCCAGTTAGGCTTTTTGTGGGCGTGCGCGTATGCGCCCAATACTCGATTCCAAGCCGACAGTCGACTCCACCCGGCGGTCTCTATCCACCGCTGGGGCTTGTTGTGTACGGATTTTTCAAGGCGCTGCGCTTTCTCCGGTTTCGTCCGGTGGACTCTTGATCGAGCGATTTGTTCGAGCGTGCATCGAAGCGAGGCCATCGCCCGGTCGTCGTCTTCCAACCACAGCCAGTATGCGGACCGCAACGTCGACGACACCAGAGCCAGTGGAGTCGATGCTGCTGGTAGCAGAGGACCGTTGCGTGTCCACAGAGCAGCAAGAGCTGCCAACTCGGCAACCACGATGTAGTTCGTCCCGCGCGAGGCCACCGAGTCAATGTTGAAATCGTCGCCTAGTTCGTCTCGCTCGGCGGCGAGGGCTCGTAGCGCAAACGATGCACTCGCCTGGCGATGAGCGCCGAAGGCTAAAGTCGCAAGCTCGTCGTCCCGATACAAGCGACCTGCGGGCCGATGATTCCAGGCCAGCGACTCGTACGTGGATCGTTGATCGTCTAGGTAGCGAACAAACACCGGCAAGAGGCCTTCATCGGGCGACAATGGCATGACTGTAGGCAATCTCGGCAGTACGAACGATGCCGAATAAGGGAGGGCATCATCTGGTGGTTCTTCACACGCGACGTCAGCCGACGGCCGTACGGCAAGGTTGATACTTGCTATCAACGTCACGGCGTCCTCGGGATCGCCCTGCCGATACAGGCCAGCAGCCGTCATGTACTGGATCTGGGTAAGGCTCAAGCTCAACGCGTCCGCTATGCAGTCCACCGCGCCGTATACGACACTTGGTACATCGAATCTGCTCAGGAGCGCGGCCGACTCCCACCACATGGCTTCCTCGAAGAGTCGCGCATGCATTATTTCGCTGAGAACGCCGTAGACGACGGCTGGGCATACTTCACGTCCGTTCGCCAGGACGACGTGCTTATGAGGTGCGGTTGGCTCCTCTGTGCTTGCGGAGCTGTCGTCGCCCTCGATATCTTGCGCAGTAGTCGGGTCTGCGTCGCCCTCGATGTTGGATGATTCCGGCGGTGCGCCAGGATTTGGCATGCGCTCGGCGTATGCGGTCCACGCACGCGCGATGAAGTCCTCCACTTTTTCAGACGGATGTTGCTCGACTCCGACGACAGGTGCCATGACCGCAGTCCATCGTTCGAGTTGTTGTCGGGCGATCGTGGCAGCGGCCACCACTTGTCCTGCGAGAAGCAGTCGGGTGGCCGCGACGCAGCTGTCCACTCCCCAACCGAGGTCGTGAGGCCATTTGCCATAATAGGCTGACGGTGCGCGATCCAAAGTGAGGTTCAGCTTGCGATGCGCGATATCCAGTATTGCTATCGGTGCCAGAAAAAGGATTGCTTCGAATCGGAATCCATCCGGCAGCTTCTCCGTGTTCTTCATCCTGACGTTGTGGCGCGCAATCAGAGTCTCGGCCAATCGATCGGGTCCAGATCCGCACATGCGCTCGTAATCGCGCACTTTGGTGCCGACTCGCCGTCCACGGTCATCTTTGCGCTTCGCTTTGCGTTCTGCGCTGCTCAGATGGTCCATATCGCCAGGCGACGGAATGCTTGCTCTGTCCATTCGTGCAGCCTACGAGGTCGAGCAATGCTAGGTCGCCGAATGCAGTCAGCCAGCTGTAGAGTGGTCCCAGCATGCACGACGCCTCCGGGGTGATTGAGGCGAGGTCTTGAATCGTTTTGGCCGGTGATCCGGGAAGTGCTATCGCAGGTATCGAAGCGGTCAATTCCGTAAGGTCTGCCGGGCAGCGGCGCGGCAGAATTGATGCGACAATAGGACTACTTAAAGTATCTGCCTTCTACTCTTCGCAGAGTTCGTTCTCATCGTTTGGAGGAATGGGTTGCTCAAGCGAAAAGGTGAATTACCTGCTATAATTGGTGGATGCCGGAAAAGCATCGGTAAATCTATTGAATGGAGGATCTATTTGAATCATGATAGATAAATTATACACCTTAGCGGCGATCATTGTTGCCGTGACAGAAGTAATTAAGGCAACAACGGGATTGGTTGTAGCAGCGTCTACATTGATCCCTTCGATATTAATGTTGATTTGCATTATTGCGGCGCTTTAATCGATGGAAAGACCCGTCACTCGACCTAGGGTGGCGGGTTTTCTGTATCTGTAATGTCGGTTTTCATGGTCGTGTTTTCGTTTCGGTCGGTCAGTGGTTAAGAATGCTGGTCGTGGCGACTTCGGCCAAGACGTCAATCCTGACAGACAGAATAGGCCTCTAAAATTCCAAATCCCACGCACGTTACAGCGTTCCGAGCAGTTCCATCCAGGGATAAAGCCGAGAGGTCAACCGGCCGGTGAACTAGCGAGTTCCTGAACGGGTAGTCGAACTGGAGTAGTTTGCGATCCGTTGGGTCAGCTGTTCTGCGACCGCCTCGGTGGAGGCGGGGTTCTGTCCGGTGATGAGCGTGTCGGTGATTTCGATGTGCTGCTGCCACGGGTGTCCTGCGGTGTACGTGCCGCCCCGGCGCTGGATTTCCTGCTCGACGGTGAAGGGGAGCGTGCCGAGCAGTCCTACATCGGCTTCCTCTTGGTCCGAGAAACTCGTCATCGTCAGGGCTGCATACGGCCACGTTGCTCCGGATGCTGTGTCGGCAAGCAACGCCGCAGTTCCATGGCAGACCGTCGCGATCGGGGTCCCCTCCCGTCGGAGCGCGCGGAGAAACTCTCCAACGTGAGAGTTCTTGTGCAGGTCCACCACTGGCCCGTAGCCGCCGGGCACAAAGATCCCGTCGACGGTAGAGGGGTCAACCGTTTCGAGCGCGGCCGGCGCGCGCAAATTTTCGCTCAGACCGGATAGGTACGTTCTGTACCCGTCAGGGTCTGGGCTGTGAGGGGCGTGCATGCTGTCGGGCTCGACGTGCGCAGCGCCGCCGCCGGGTGTCGCGATGATCGTCCGTATGTTTGCGGCCGTGAAGATTCGATGGGCTGTGATGAACTCTTCGGCCCAGAAGCCGCATGGTTGAGTGGAGCCGTCATTGAGCGTCAGAATGTGGGCTTCGGACAGCAGGATCGTGATGGTCGACGTTGGTGTCACCGTTGTGCGTCTTTCTCTTCGCGGTAGAGACCGAGGGCGGTCATCGCGGGCGCGTCGTTGAACTCGAACAGCACGGCTGGAATGTCGGTGTCGTTGACGTAGCTGACAGTCGACCACGATGGAACGGCGAGGCTGTCTCCTTCGCTGCACCGGAACGGCTTTCCGTCGACGTGGATGGTGGACAACCCTTGTGCCCCGATCAAGACGGCGGAAGCGGTGCGCCGCATCGGTTGTGTTTGGATCCCTGCAGGTAGGAGTGTGAATGCAGCATCGATGACCGGTGTGACAGGGTCGTGGGTTCCTTCTGCGTGCAGGGTGTGTCGGTATGCGTGGTGCGGGTCGGCCTCGTGGGTCCGCTGTTGCTCACCGAGAGCGCGAAGTACGTTGTCCCACTTGTAGAGCAGCGGCTCGCTCAGGTTTCGGTGGTGTCTGTCTTGCGCGAAAATGTGGGGCTCGAGGTGGGTGTTGTCGGTGTGGAGCTCGAACTGTGTCGCGGCGAGGGCGGCGACGAGGGGGTCGTTGGTGCAATCCTGCCAGATGGCGGGGGAGTCGGTGGGGCTGTCGTTGCCGTGCTCATGCCATTCGCCGGCGGGGGTGATCACCACGTCGCGAGGCTCGAGATACATCTTGGTTCCACCGACGGCCGTCCATGCCCCGTCACCCTCGTGCATGTAGCGCAGGGCCGTCGGCGCGTGCCGATGCGGGGTCATACCTTCACCGCGGTTGATGATCTGCAGCCCCGAATAGAGATATCCGACGGCGGCCTCGCGGGCATGGCCCGGATTGGCGAGGGTCAGTACCCGTAGAGCTGCTCGGTCGCCCTTGACCATGTCGGCGGCCGCGATCGCGAGCGGTCGAAGCTCGGCATAACTCCAGTGCACGGCATGGGAGTCGGGGGCCGGGGCCCACGGCAAGTTCTCGTTGGCCGCGGACCACCGCCCGATGGCGGAGATTGCTGCCGCCTTCTCGTGCAGCATGGCCTCGGTGGAAATGGTGGTGGTCACGATGCAGGTACCTCCTGTTGGGTGACGGTCACTGAAGCGAGTGGTCGGGGTGTGCCGACGACGGCGTCGGCTGCCTCGGTAAGTTCGGCAACCAGTTGGTCGATGTGGTCGGCAGTGGTGTGGATGTTGCCGATGGACACTCGGATGACGTAGTGGCCGTCGAGCTCGGAGTGGGAGAGCAGCGTCCGGTGGGTGCTGTTGACGGTCTCGAGGATCTTCCGCGTCGCCTGTCCGTCGGCAGAGGAGATCCGGAGGCAGAGCAAGGGGAGCGGCGAATCGTTCGCGAGATGCCACCGCGGGTCTGCGGCAAGGGCGTCTCGCAGCCTCGTCGCCAGGGTGAGACTGTGTTCGAGTCGAGTTCGGATGCCTCGTATTCCGAAGGCGCGCAGGGTCCACCACAGTTTCAGAGCTCGGAATTGTCGCCCAAGGTTGAGGGTGTAATTCATGTAGTCGATACCGCCGGTGGTGTCGGTACGCAGGTATTCGGGAACCAGTGTGAAGGCGGCTTCGAGTGCTCCGGGGTGACGGCAGAACAGTGCCCCGCACTCCATAGGGGTGAAGAGCACTTTGTGTGGGTTGGCGACGAGAGAATCGGCGGCCGCGAGTGACGGAAGGACCTGCGCGATGGCCGGGGCTATGCGCCAGAAGCCTCCGTACGCGGCGTCGACGTGCAGCCACACTCGGTGGTCGCGGCACACGGCCGCAATCGCCTCGACCGGGTCGAGAGCACCTGAAGTGGTCGTACCGACGGTGGCGACAACAGCGATCGGTGTGTAACCGTCCGCGACGTCCGATCCAATGCGAGTCGACAGAGCAGCAGGATCGAGTTGGCCGCTAGCGTCGGTGGGTAGGCGTACGACATTGTCGAGCCCGATGCCGAGAGCGATCGCAGCTTTGTCGACCGACGAGTGGGCCTGGTCGGAGGCGTAGATCCGGCCGGGTTTCTGGCCGGATGTTCCGTGATGTCGAACCTCGGGCTGTGCCCGGTGGCGGGCGGTGGCCAACGCGTAGAACGTGCCCAGTGATGCACCGTCGACGAGCAGTGCGTCTGCGGCGGGGTAGTCGAGCAGTTCGGCGAGCCATCTGGTGACGGTGTCTTCGACGGCGGCAGCCGAGGGCGCGCTCTTCCACAACATGACGTTGACGTTCAATGCCGCAGCGGTCATCTCGGCGAGGATGGCCGGTCCGGAGGAACTGTTGCTGAAGTAGGCGTGGAATCGTGGATGGTTCCAGTGCGTCAAATGCGGAACGACGTTGTTCCAGGTGTCGTCGAGTATGTCGGCGAAATCTGTTGCCTCGGACGGCAGCTCGCTGTCGATCGCGTCGGCGACATCGGCCGCATCGGCCGGCGTCGTGACGGGCACGTCGTCGAGCGCGGCGAAGTGTCGACATATTCGATCGAGGGTGTCGGTGCCGAAGGCTTTGAGCTGCTCGGGAGTCCAGTCGCCAGTCGGCTTTGTTGGGTCGGGGGTCATTCGACGTCGACCGGCAGCTCGTGGGCGAAGACGACCTCGCGGGGGCGTTCGCAGTACCGGCGGTAGAAATCTTCGAGTAGTGGCGTCTCCGATTCGAGGAGGTGCGTGGCGTGCTCGGCGCTTTCCCAGGGGTAGGTCATCGTTACGCGTTGGGGGTCCGATGCGTGCTGGAAGAAGCGCGCGTGGCCCGCCCACCCCGGGTGGTGGTGTGCGTTGTCGTCGAGGAGTTCGTCCATTTCTTGCAGGACCGAGAGGGCGTTCTCGGCCGCTTCGGCGGTCAGGTGCCAGGTTTCGATGACGGTGATCATGAGAGGGCGAAGCCTTTCTGTTTCAGTTGCTCTGACCGGTGCTGTCGAAGTGCTCTTGCAGCAGTGAATCGCCGCCGGGGACGAATCGTTGGCAGATGAGTTGGTGGGCGCGCCGGTTCTCGGCCTGGCTCTTCCAGAGCCGTCGTGCGGAATCTGCTGCGACGCCGGGAAGTTCAGCCGTCTTGAGCGTTGTACGGACGATCTTGGCGCGGGTGAGCATCACGTCGTGATCCCGGTTGAACACGGCGGAGAACCCGGGTTCGAGCCAGGGCGGTTCCATGGAAGGCCGGACGAAGTCACGGTAGATCTCCGGTGAGAAATCGGACGCGTACCGCATGCTCTCGGTCGCCCCGGCGTAGAGAGTCCCTAGTTCGGTGAGTTGGTGGGCGAGAGTGGGCCACTGCTTGTTTGCAAGGCACTCCAGCACTGCCGCGAGCCGGCTGTTCATGGATATGACGAACAGGTGGAACAGGTGGTGGCCCTTCTTCCAGCGTGTGATCGCTTGTCGTGCAGAGTCGTTCGGAGCCTGCGGGGTGCGATTGTCCGCACTGTGGTCCGTCGGCGCTGCCAATTGGGAAGGATCTCGTTCCCGTGCGGACACGGCTGCTGCGGCGGAGGCATCGCCGACGACTACGGCCAGGGCGTCGAGTAGGCGGAGTCGTGAGTCGTTGTCCAGAGTGGACTGCGGCAGATCTGTGGTGATGGCGGTGACGACGGTCAGTGCGCTGACCGCCCACGCGTGCGGGTCGTTGCTGCGGGAGATCCTGAAGTAGGTGTCGTATTCGGCGCTGCGGGCGACAGGGATGGTGCTATCGGTGGGTAGGACGACTCGATCGATGCTCGTCGGAGATGGGGTCATGAAGGCCTCTTCCGTGGCTTGAAGTGGAGTCAGGGTGGTGGGGGTGTCGGGTTGCGGTCCAGACGGCTCCGACGACGACGGCGGCTCCGGCTAGTTGAATCCAGGTGGGTCGCTCGCTGAGGACAACGAATCCGAACGCGATAGCCAGCACAGGCTGCAGCAGGAGTAGGGCCGCGACGGTATTAGCCGCCAGCGATCGGGATCCCGAACTGATGAACAGCCAGGCGGCAACCTGTCCGAGCAAAGCGAGCGCGATCATCCATCCCCACGCGGCCGCGGAGATGTCGAGATCGAGGTCTCCGAGGCCTGCCGAGACAATGCCGGCAGTGACCGTTGCCGATGCGGTGGCCACACAGATCGGGGTGACCAGATGGCTGGGGCTTCGCTGGGTGGAGCGGCGGTTCAGGAACAGGTAGGCCGCGTACGCGGCACCGGCGGAGATTCCCAGGATGGACCCGCGGAGCGCGTTGTCGGCTCCTGTTCCGCCGATGAGTCCGCCGGCGAGTGCAACGCCGAGCAGCATGCAAGGCACCGCCATGAGGAATCGTCGGGGGATTGCGGTTCGATCGACGACGAGCGCGATCAGCGGCAGCACGACGACCTGGACATTGATAAGGACGGTGGCGATCGAGGCACCGACGTCGAGGATGCTCGCGGTCCACATCACGTAGTCCGCTCCGAGGAAGACTCCGGCACCAATGGCCATGGGATACAACCTCGTCGGCATTGCGCCGCGTCGGTGAAGTTCCCACAGCGCCATCGGAACGAGAGCCGCCAGCGCGATCAGACATCGTAGAAATGCCGCCGTCCCCGAGGTGACATCGGCGAGTTTGACGAAGGTTGCGGACAGTGACAGCGACGCGGCACCGGCGATGACCAGCGCCGCATTCCCGCCCACCCCCCGATCGGCGGCGTCAGCTCTCGGTATCGCGGTTCTGGTCACCTGGTCAAGGCAACCAGTTACAAACCGATAAGTCTACTAGCCAGTTCTACCGCTGAAACAGTAGTATCACTTATATGTTGTCGTGGGATCGGATGAAAGTTTTCGCCGCAGTAGCCGAACAAGGTTCGGTCACTCGAGCTGCAGAATCTTTACACCTCACCGGACCCGGAGTGTCGCAACACATCCGCAAGTTGGAGAAGGAAGCCGGCACCACCCTGGTCGAGAGAGAGGGAAGGTCGATACGGCTGACCCCCGCCGGTCGCGCACTGGCGACACGTGCGGCCGCCATGTCCGCTCTCGCCGAAGCCGCAGAAGACGACCTTGCCTCGATCGACACCGACGTTGCCGGAGCGCTGAGAGTAGGCGCGGTCGCAAGTGCATTACGTCGGCTGGTGGTCCCAGCTCTGGCAGACCTTGCTCGCACGTATCCACTGCTGCGCCCCGAGGTCGTCGACGGAGAAGGAATCGATTTGCTCGACCGCCTCCAGCACCGCACCCTCGATCTCGTCGTCTTCGAGTCCTGGGACCATCGGCCGGCGACGGTCCCCGCAGGTATCGACGTCCACACGCTCCACACCGAGGATGTACACCTCGCGGTACCGATCGAGGACAACCGTGAGATGGCAACCCTCTCCGGCGAAACGGAATCGATCTGGACGGTATGCCCATCAGGGTCGGATGCGCACTCCGCGCTCGTGCACGCATTGCGCGAAGCTGGAGTCGAACCGACGATCCGCTACGAGGTGTCCGACTACTCGACCCAACTGGCCCTCGTCGAAGCAGGTCTGGCCGTCGCGCTGGTTCCGGACACCGCGCGAGTCCGAACGGCCAGGGTGCGGTATCTGCCGACCGAGCCGGCCGTGACACGTTCGCTACGTGCGGCGAGCTCGACCCGAATCCCGGCAGTCGGCGCGCTCCTGAATGCGATGAACGTGATTCTCGCAGGCTGATTCCGCGGCCGATCTCACCCGTAACGCTCGGTTATCAGGACTGCTCAAAAGGTAACGGGCAGGCACATGACATCTGCGAAACAGGTTGTATGGCAGTGATTGTCAGGGCGCAGGTATGCGCTAGATCCGGGTTCACGGCCACCGGAGGCGGGGAGATCGAGAATGCTGAACGTCAGCAGGGCGACGGTGGTGGCCGAACACTGTCCGACACGCCCGTGGGATCAAGCTTCGTAGAATTCCCCTATTCGGGGAATTCTACGTTCCGTTCAAGACCTCCGCCATCGGTGCCATAATCGTTACGGTGCGGCGATGAACAGCATCACGCCCCATGAAATGACCCCACTCAGCCCGATTGCATCGGCAGGTTTGCTCGGATGAGCGGCGACGACGTGCTGAACTTCTGCTCCCTGGTAGTGGCAGTCACTGCCGTTATAGCGATCCGTTCCTTCACGGAGTTCCGATCCAAGCGGGTCACGATAGCCGTCTTCCTCGCGGTGTTTCTGCTCTTCAGGTTCGGTGTTCCTCGTCTTACGCCGTTCATCGGATGGCTGCTCGGTTTGTCCGCCGAGTAACGGTGGGGGCGGACGTGCAGAGGTGGCCCGCTGGCCGGGAGAGAAAGCAGAGCGATGTCGAGCGGTATCGTGCATCGAACGATCGATTAAAGGGTGGGTGCGAGTTGTGAGCTGCAGCGAACAGGGTTCGTTCGAGGACATCGTGCCGGGGCTTTTCAAGACCTCGAACGGCACCGCCGCCGACGCCGTGAACGGGTGTCTGGGGTACAAATCGCCCCAGGTCCAGCAAGTGACTGGGGTAACGTACCGCCAGCTCGACTACTGGGCCCGTACAGGGCTTGTGTCACCGTCGATCCGCCCTGCATCCGGTTCGGGATCGCAAAGGATGTATGCCTTCTCCGACATCGTGGTGGTCAAAGTGATTCGTCGTCTCCTCGAGGCCGGAGTGTCTTTGCAGAATGTACGCATTGCGATCGAGTGCCTGCGTGCGCGTGACGCCCAGGGGCTGGCGTCTGTAACTCTGCTCTGCGACGGTATTTCGGTGTACGAGTGCACATCTGACGACGAGATAGTGGACTTGCTACACGGTGGTCAGGGCGTGTTCGGCATCGCGATCGGACATACAGTCGCGGACGTGGCTGCCGATATCCGTGCGCTCCCTGCAGTTTCTGTGGGAAGCGACAAGGTCACCCGAATCGACGAACTGGGATCGCGACGCGACCGCAAGAGCGCCTGAAGTCGGCCCCGGGATGAGTACACACTTCAGTGCCAATTACATGGTCCACGCGATGAATGAAGCAGCCTCTGATACCTGGGATCTGATGGAGACGGGAATTGCAGGCGGCATCGGACCTGGAGAAGAGACGCTCACCGACCTCAACTTGATCAAGCTTCAGCAGCGTATTCCGGCGCTGAGAGTGACGAAATACGCCAAGGCGGTCGAGGCGGGCAACGGTGCGGATTGGGAGTGGTGGATCGGTTCTTCGGCCGACGAGCGGTGGATCAAGCTTCGTATTCAAGCAAAACGCGCCAGCCACAAATTCAACCGCTATGAGCAGCTCGGACACTCAGTTAAAGAAGTCAAGCAGTACGAGACCCTGATTTTGAAGAGCAGGCTCGACGGTGCAACTCCGTTGTATGTCTTCTTCAACGGGTGGCCCGAAGATAGATTTCTCGTAAAGGGCCAGTACATCGATGCGATCGCACGCAACCTCAGGGCGGTGCACGGCGGGCACGTTCCGTATCCGATGTGGGGCTCGTTGGATTGGGGGTGCGCAGTCTCCGCGGCGCAGAAGGTCAAAGAAATTTATGAGAACCCATCCACATCAGTCTTCCCGCCAGCTCTCATCCCAGCTGCTACCCGCCGAAACAAGCGCTATATCCCACGGTATCTCGTGCATTCGACCCCTTGGGCGTATCTACTTCACTCCGGGCCTTCGGGCGCGGCTCCGACTGTGCGGCAGGTGGCCGAGAACCTGCACCACATGGAGGGAAACAGATCGCCGCTCACCGACGATGCCTTCGAAGCAATGACTTACCCGATTCCGTCTCGCGAAGCCGAGCAGGCCGCCTACGGCATGTACACGATGAGGAAATTTCTCGACCCCCGCGATGAGGCGCGTTACGCTCAGCGCCTCGCGAGCGCCGAACAATTCGCTCATGAGATCGGCAGAGACGATCTGGTGGGTCGAATGCTGAACCTGCCCGACGAGACCGAGCGGACAGGGCCGGGGTATCGCCTGTTGTTGGAGCTCAACCCGGAAAGTTCAGACCTCATGAACCTACGCCTGAGCTAGCGCCGATCGGCCGACAAGAGGTCGTTTGGTTCTGATGCAAAAAAAGTAGTCGGAGGCCACCGTGTGGTGTGCCTCCGACTCACCCTGTGCAATCTCAGTGCCAGGAATGCTACACGCGCACAGTCGATATGGCGATCTACACGAACTCGCGTATTCGCGGGAGCACTGCGGCGATCTCCTCGAACAGGCTCGGCCAACCTCGACGCAGACGAGTGACCCTGCCCGATTCGAGGAAATTTCCGTCGAGAATGTGTGAAACCCGCAGATTCGCTGCAGGTGCGCCCAGCGCGGCCAGTTTGGCGTAGACAGGGTTGCTCGGAAGGTCGTGCTGATGCGAATAGGCGAGCACATCGTCCGCGGACCAGTCCCATACCGGCCCATAGGCCACAGTTCCATCGGTGCGGCGAACCGTCCCCCCGTGGTGTCGACGCTGCTCCGCTTTGTTGCTGCAGCAGCTCGCGCCTTGGCAGCGCTCGCTGATCTCACGTGCGAGAGCGGAGTAGTACATCGACCACCTGCCGGTTCCTTTCCTGGATTCGTCTGCCCGCACGCCCCAGACCTCCCCGTCACCGAACTTGGTGTGCGCAGCCCGGGCAGGCTGCGCAATCAAGGTCTCGAAGCCTCGTGCGGGTACATGAGCCGACGGGCTACCGCCGTGGTCCCATTCCCCGGTCCGGGCCATCACTGTCAGCAGCGTTGGTTCAGCGCGAATGATGTGCAGGTCCAGTCCCAGCTTCGTCGCAATCTGCTCGACGTAGGCGTAGGTCTCGGGGTATTCGAGACCGGAATCGAAAAAGGCTACCGGGACATCTGGGTCCGCCTGGCGGGCGAGATCGACAGCAACGACGGAATCTTTTCCACCGCTGAATGCGACGTACCCATCGAATTCGTCGAGGTGTTCGGCCACGCGATCGACGATCGTCGAAATGTCATGCCGCGAGGATCGAAGGGACCGTAGTCGAGTGAGATCGAGGCCGTCGAAATCGTTGCTACGCACCGCCACAACGATAGTCGGGACACGGACACTTCAGACTGGACAAAGCAGAAGCTGTACCCGAACAGGCGGAATTACCGGTTGCACAACGGCGGTCCGTGGGGCCGCTCGGCAGCAGTTTTCGGGGTGTTCGAGGTGTCCGGTGCCGGTGTTATGTTCGCCCGGATATCGTCCGTTGAATGAGCAAGAGGAAGAGGTGGCGACCGATGAGTCCCACAGAGTCCGACCCAGGCAGCGCGTTGCCCCGGTGGGTGGTCGATCCGTCGGCGGCGAACAATGCGACCGATCAGTCGAACCATTCCGAGCCGGAAGGGGGGTCGGAAGATCGCCACGATGGGCAGGACGGTGACCTCGTCCAGGACTCGGGCGTAGGCCATCCAGAACCCGCCCGTGAACAGCCTGTAGCCAGCGAATTCGTGCCGAACGACGCACCCAAAGTCGCAGCCAACAACGCTGATGAAAACGTGTCGAAAAACGTATCCCAAGCCCGGTCCAAAGTCGCATCAGAATTCGCGCAGAGAGACCGGCCCAGCTCCGCACCCAGCAGCTCCCCCTCGGCGAGCCAGCCCAATTCTGGTGCACATCGACCCACCTCGGAGCCGGCCTCACGGCCGCCGCGCGTCAACGATGGTCAGGCACCAATGCCGGACCGGCCCTCGGCCTGGCCAGGGCAGGGCGGCTCCGCACCCGCTGTTGAGCAATGGCACACCAACAAGTCGGTCGACAGTTCAGCACCGACGTCTCACCCGGAGCCAACAAGCGCCTCCGACTCTCTGGCAGTGACAGCTCATCGCCCCTTCACCTCGCAGCCCGTTCAGTTGGTAGAACCAGTGCCGACAGCAATTCCGACAGCAAGGCCGACAGCAGCTGTTGCCCCTCCGCGGTCGATCGACGAACTGGAGCTGATCCGCCGTGCGCAACTGCCTCCGAGCAAAGGTTGGCGACGGTGGCTCTACCGACTCTCGTTCGGTTCAGCCAATCCCGGACAGTCGCCGGCTGAACTCGAGTACGAGCAGCTCCTGCGCCGCGTACGGCAACCGGTTCGAGGGAACTACAAGATCGCAGTCCTGTCCATGAAGGGCGGGGTCGGAAAAACAACCACGACAACAGGGCTTGGATCGACATTCGCAGCACTGCGGGGCGACCGCGTCATTGCCTATGACGCCAACCCAGATTTCGGGACGCTCGCCTACCGCATTCACCGAGACAGTGACCGCACAGTGCGGGACTTGCTCGCGGACAAAGAAGTACACAGCTACTCCGACGTACGGAGCTACACCTCGCAAGCGCGAAGCAGGCTCGAAGTTCTTGCAAGCGAGCGTGATCCGTCCGTTTCCGAGGCATTCAACGAGCACGACTACACCGCCGCACTGCGCATCCTCGAACAGTTCTACAACATCATCTTGACCGATTGCGGCACCGGTCTCATGAACTCGGCCATGGCAGGGGTCCTCAAAGAAGCCGACGCATTGGTCCTGGTCTCCTCCGCGGCCAAGGACGGAGCGCGCAGCGCTGGGGCGACCCTCGAATGGCTGTCGCGACACGGCTTCGACGACCTGGTCAAACGCACCGTTGTCGTCATCAACGAATCACGGAAGGGCTCGACGGCCCTCGATGTCGAGCAACTCAAGTCCTACTTCGCAGAACGCACTCGCGCCGTCCAGGTCGTCCCGTACGACGACCACCTTGCCGAAGGCGACACCATCGATCTCGAGTTACTGGGCAAGCCTGCACAACGCGCGTTCGTCGAGCTGGCTGCTCTCCTCGCCGACGACTTTCCTGCCAACGTCGGCCGGCACGCACCAGCGCCCGGCCCGAGTCCTTGGTGAGTTGGACCGTGCCGGTGAAAGTTGGCCTGTCCGTGGTGTCCGGGCGCGCCGTTAGAGTGCAGAGATGGTCGAACTATCAAGGGGCAGTGCGGCGCTCGACGTTGTGACGACCGCCTACAAGGCCGCAACAGGATGCGCGGTTTCGTGGCCACCAGCCGGCGTTTCTGGTGACTCCGCGTGCGCGCGGTGCGGTGGCGCGACAGAAGGTTCCGGACGGCGAGTGCGTGAGACTGTGTCGAGAACGTTCACCGGGTTCGACGGGTGGGTAGACGTTGCGGCTCCTACGATGTGTCACGTCTGCGTCTGGGTGTACACGACAACGGCACTTCGCTCGGACCTCCTGCTGGTCACCAGTGATCCAGTGTGCGCCACAAAATTGTCGAAGACCCGCTTACGTCGCGTTCTGGGACAAGCGATCTCTCCGACGTCCGCCGTCGTGGTTCCGTTACGCCCTGGGCGCAAGCACATTCTTCCTCATGCCCGGTGGGGTCGGGTCGCCGTCGACGACGTCGCGCTTCCATGGACAGAGCACGACGCGGAACGCCTGAGCGCAGTCGTGCGATTGCGACGGCGAGGGTTCTCCCTGGCAGCGCTTGCGCGCGCAGCGCCGGCATTCAGCACGCTCAAGAACATTCCTCATCGAACGTGGACGTCTGTGTTCGCGGATTGGGACAGCCTCGATCCGTGGCGAGAGCGTCCTGTGTACCTCGACCTCGCAGCGACGGCTTCAACGTCAACCAGAGGCACGGCATGACCCCGACCAGAGCTACGACACCGACCCGAACCTGGCTGGACGCAGCGAGCTTTCTGCCGCCCGTCACCGGTGCGGCAGCAATAGCTGAACGACTGTTGTTGCTGCTGCACTACGGAATCAACTGGGACACCGGGTGGGTGGGACGCCGGAGAGAGCTGTACTGGGACCACCACCTGCCAGACCGAGTCCGGGTCGCGACATACACCGGCGGAGCCGACCTCGATCGATGGTGGAGCACCGTGGCAACCGATCTCGAGTCAGCGCCGTCGACGAAAGAACAACGCCTCGAACTATCGGTCCTTCTACGCGAGGAATCGATACCGGTCCTGACCCTCTTACGGGAAAACACCACCGCCCTCGTACTCCGAACACGGATCGTGGCCGAAGCTGTTCAAGCGCGCCGGTCCACCGCAGCGACTGCTACATCGCCCAGGAGGCAGAAGTGACCTCGACCATGCGCTGGCAGCTCGACATCACAGCGGTCTCGGCAATCTCGCACCGCGGTGAACACAGCGCCACCACAACGACCTTGTTCCGGCGCGAAAAAATACAGCAGCCCAACGGTTCCGCAGCCTTGGTTCCGATTGTGTCCGGGAACTCCTTCCGAGGGGCGCTCCGGCGGATCGGGGAGGAGCTATTACGGGACGTCCTCGCATACGAAGGGCTTCTCAGCTTGTCTGCAGCACACACACTTCGGAACGGGGGCAGCCTGACCAAGGTCACCGGAGAGCCGCTGTCCGGCGAACGGCTACACCGGCTCCGTACATTGAACCCACAGGTCAGCGTGTTCGGCGGGAGCGGCGGCGGTCGAATGATCGACGGCTGTCTCCGCGTGGGCAAAGTGATCCCGCACGTCCTCGAAACCGACCACCTCATGAGCCGTCCCGCACCGGACCGTGCTGTCTTGAGCCAATTCGACACCATGGCGCTCGAACGGTACAGCCGGTTCGACGATTCCACCGATCATGACTTCCCCGCAGTCGGCCGAACCGACGCAGCCACCGTCGACGGTAGCTCTCTGATGCGTTATGAGATCGAAACGCTGCCTGCCGGTACACGATTCGAGTCCTTTTTGCGTCTCGATCGCGCAACCGATCTGGACGTGGCCTTCTTCTCCGACGTCGTTGGCAGGTTCGTCGAGTCCGGAACCATCGGCGGGCGTACAGCTATCGGACACGGCCTCGTCCGCACCAGATTCGAGCGGACCCTTCTCGCCGGCGACGAGCCGAAAGAGCTCGACTGGCGAACCCATCTTCGAGAGCGCCGTGACGAGGCGCTGGAAGTCATGGAGGCGTTGACGTGATGAGGCCGTTCGAGGTAAAAGCACACCTGGCGGTCGGACTTGCGCATGCAGCTCCGTGGGCGACGAGCCTCGATGGCTTGCTCGCATCCGAGATGTGGGAAGACGAAAAAGCCGCTGCTCGGGACCGCGGACAGTACCTCGAAGCCGCCGGCCCCGACGAGGTGCCCGCCGATCTGGATCTACCACTCGCTCGGTGCACTCTGGGGGGAGGCGACGACTGGCATTGGTGCGCGACATACGCCTATCCCGAAGACCTGGCCGACGCCCCGGAAATCCATCACTGGAGCGGACGACCCGACCACCGTGCGCTCGAGCAACTCGCGAGGTACCGACCATCGGTCATCTCCGACCGGCAGGGCCGATATCGCGCACGCCAAATGCCGCTCCTACTGACCTCCACGCGGACTGTGCTCTGGAGAGGTGTCGGCGACATCGACCGGGTGAGCGCAACCCTGGCGTCGATCGATGCGATCGGGAAGAAGCGCAGCCAGGGCGAGGGGCAGGTGCTGAGATGGGAAGTGCAGCCCGTCGACATCGATGACTGGTCGGCCGGCCACCTCCATCCGAACGGCCACCTCGGCCGCCTGAGCCCACGCATCTGTCTGCAGGGCAAACCAACAGTCGAAACAGGCGGTTTGGGCCGAGGCGCGATACGGCCACCGCACATGCACCGGTCGAGAATGCGCGAGCTATGCATGCCATGGACACCCCAGTGACCCGTGAACACGCACCGGAAACGTTGCGGGACAGCAACTTGTCGGAGCCGAACGCCATACTGACAACCATGCGAATCCGAACCCTCGATGGTCCACCGCTACCTGCCGAAATCTTGGCCCATGCGGCGCGCGCGGTCGTTCTTGCGGACCTTCTCGCCGGCCAAGACATCACCTGCGGCGAGAAGCCTTCAGCGAGGAGCGACGCAAGTCGAGACGCTTCGACGATCAACCGCGGTTGATCGCGCCGACTGTAACGGGGTAGGCATCACCAGGCAGGTCTGACCGGCGAATCGCGCGTTGATTCACGCTGTGCGGGAGCGTATTCGGTACACCTGCCGGGTCGTGATTCCGAGCTGGCTTGCACTGGACTCGGCTGGGACGTTCTGGGCCGAAAGCGTGGCTATCGTGAGCGCCTGTTGTTGATGCCGGGTAGGCCGGCTCTCTATGGCTGTGGTGTGCTGAAGCTCTTGGCGCTCTCGTGGTGTCTTTCCGCCCCAAATTCCGTGTTGTTCGTTGTACGTCAGTGCATGGGCGAGGCAAGCGGCTCTGGCGGGGCATTCTGCGCAGACCCGCTTTGCTCTGCTGGTTGCTCCACCCGGGGGCGGGAAGAACTCCTCGGGGTCTGTCTGTGCGCACAATGCGTCCGAGCGCCATGACGAAATGTCCGCCGCCGCGGGCGGGGGCAGTGGCGCGGCGATGGCTGTTTCGAGCGGTGTCACGTGTTGGGTCCTTTCTTTCGGGCGACCCGGCCTTTTTCGAGTGGGTTCGACGATATCGAGGGACCCGGACACTTCACGCAGCACACGTGGCGGTCCGGTGCTCTTTGAGCCCGGACCGTCAATGTCCCCGGCACTGAGTGCGCCGGGGACGTTGACGGTTGGTGTGACTGGGTGAAAAGCGTTCTGACGCAGTAAGATTGAGGCGTCCTGTTGTTGGTGAGACTGACCATCTTGCCCATCTTTCGAGGAGTTTTGCGATGCCGGATTTGGCGACTGCGGTAACTGTTGTGGATGCGTGCGGGAGGGCTGGTGTCCCGTCGTTGTTGATCTCGGGTCCGGGTATGGGGAAGTCGAGCCTGGTTCGAGCACTTGCTGCATCCGAGGGGGTGTTGTGCGAAACGGTCTTGGGGTCCTTGCGGGAGCCCGCCGACTTCGCAGGCCTACCGGTAGTCCGTGAGAGTGGCGTGAGATTGGAGGCCCCGGATTGGGCGCGACGGCTACATGCAGAGGGTGGGGGCTACCTCTTTCTGGACGAGCTGACCACGAGTCCACCGGCCGTTCAGGCGGCGATGCTGGCAGTCGCACTGGATTTGAAGGTGGGTGATCTGCAACTGCCGAAGGGGACTCGGGTCATCGCAGGTGCGAATCCGCCCGATTGCGCTGCAGGGGGGTACGAGTTGGAGGCTCCCTTAGCAAACCGCTTCTGCCACATCGAGTTCACGCCGTCTGTCGATGAATGGCTCGACGGTATGGCCACGGGTTGGGCAAGCACGGCCTCTTCGCGTGCGGTGACCAGCGACGAGCAGCGGGAGGCGTTGGTGCGCAGTTCCATCATCGGGTACATCCAGCGTGCGCCCGAGGCGCTCGATGCGTTTCCGAAGGTCGGAGTGCAGACAGGTGGAGCATGGCCGTCTCGGCGCACCTGGTCGATGCTTGCGCGGGTGTTGCCACATCTTTGCGACGACGACAATGCGGCGACCAACGCGGTGGTATTCGGCTTGATCGGGGAAGGCGCGGGTGTCGAATTCCTCGAATGGCGTCGCAAGGCCGACCTCCCAGACCCCGTTGCCGTGATCGAAAACCCCGAGACGGCGTTCGATTGGCGCTCGCGTCCTGATCTGGTGTGGGCCGTGCTGTCCGGCGTGACGGCGTGGGCGGCCTCGCGGGGCACCGTCGAAGCGTGGCGCAACGCCTGGGGTCCGCTGATTGCCGCCGCCGAGGCAGGAGCACCCGACGTGGCCGGGGCTGCGGCACGCACTCTGGCGAAAGCGCGACCGGCGAAGGCCGCTGTTCCTGCGAGCGCGCGCCGGTTTGCGCCGATGCTGGTGGCAGCGGGTTTGGTCGAGGCTGCGGCATGAGCGGCGTGCGTGAGCTCGAGCCGGTTGAAATGCGAGCGTTCCGACTCGCGCGGCTGGTGTCGGCTGAGCAGATGCCGTACTTCATGCGCGCTCTGTTCGCAGCGCAACCCGTGGCGGCACCGGGCCTGGGTACGTTTGCGGTCGACGCTCGGTGGCGGCTGTACCTGGATCCGGATCTGTTGGTCGGGCCTTGCGCGTGGCCGGTGCCGATGGTCGGTGCAGTGCTGCTGCACGAGGTCGGGCATTTGTTACGGGCACACGCCGACCGTGCCGCCGCTCTGGCGAAGCCCATCGATCATCTGGTGTGGAACTTCGCGGCCGACGCCGAAATCAACGACGACCTGTTGGCTGCGGGAGTCAGCCTGCCCGAAGGGGTGATCACCCCTCAATCATTCGGCTGCCTTTCCGGAGACACAGCCGAGCAGTACTACGACTACCTGCGTGACCCGATTGCGCATCAGACTGTCACCGAACTCGTTGGCGCTGAGGGCGATCCGGGATGCGGATCAGGATCGGGGTGCCCTGCGGTCCCCGGTGAACTCATCGGCTCGGGAGAAGTGATCACGGAGGGACTGGACAATGCGGAAGCGGACCTGGTGCGCCGATCTATCGCGCAGGCAGTTCGCGAAGCAGCTGGTACCGGTCGAGGTAGTGCCCCGGCGGGACTGGTCCGGTGGGCAGCTGATGTTCTCGCCCCGCCCACGGTAGCGTGGGATCGTCTGCTACGGGCCGTAATTCGGCGTGCGTTGGCAGAGCAGGCGGGTAGGACGAACTATTCGTACTCCCGTCCCTCCCGCCGCAGACCTCGATGCCGCGATGGGCGAAGTGGCGGGAGTTCTCAAAGCTGGTGGCATAGCACGCGACCGGGTTCGGATTCTGGCGTGTGACGCCAAATCCACTACGGCACAACACGTACGATCGGTCGCTGATGTGACGTTGGTTGGTGGTGGCGGAACCGATATGAGGGTGGGAATCGCCGCAGCCAACGCTGCGCGCCCTGCACCCCACGTCGTCGTGGTGCTGACCGATGGCGATACACCCTGGCCCGACCGGCCCACGAGGTCCCACCTGGTGTGCGCAATCATCGGCGGCGTCCAGGGTAGGGGCGTCACACCGGCATGGGCATCGACGGTGCACGTGCCAGTCGGATCGGGGGCCACACGATGAACGAAAGCGGACCCGTGGAACTGCTCAAGTACGCAGACAGGGTGCTCACCGGCACTGGAATCGCCGCCGCCGATATCCGCATCGTCGTCGCCAGCGCAGCGGCCGACGCCGCCACAATGGCGTTGCGCGCAGGGTGGGAGTGCGCGAGCAACGCCCTGATCCTCGTCGACGGTGACGAGCGATGAGCGTGGAGTGGTTCGACCTCGCGCAACGCCTCTATGCCGCCGAAAAGATGCAACCGGTCCCTCGGCTGGCACATGCCACCTTCAAGCCGTCCAGAGCCGCCGTGGCCGTGCGTGCGGTCACGCGAGGAACAACGCTGGCCGTGTCCGTCGCTCGAGATGGATGCACCGAAGAGTCCGCGCACGACACCGAGGCTCTGGCCCTGCTCGCTCGCAACGGGGCAACGACGGTGGGTACGGCTGAACCGGCCATGCTGCTCACCGATGACGCCGCGACGATACCGAGCCTGCTGGCCCTGGCGCGTGCGCACGCCCACCACCCTGATCCGGACATAGCGGGGGCTGCCGCCATGATCGGATGGTGGGCCGATCGAGCCGACCATCCCGGAACGTCGGCGGTGATCGATCTGGTTGCTGCGTCGTCCTCGCGTCTGGTCCTCGGCACTGCGCCCGACGCCGAGCGAGCGGCCCGAACATGGCGTTCCTGGCTCGGCATTACCGACGAGAGCGTCGCAGGCCTGCATGAGTGGGCAGCGTGCATCGCAACGGGACCGCTGTTGCCGCTTCTCGATCCGATACACGACGATGACCGATACTCCTGGGATCGGACATTGTCGGCCACGACTGCGGGCCACGACTGGTCACGGCCGGACAACTCAGCTAGTGCGGCCATGGGACTACGGACCCGATGCGATGCCGCCGACCTCAAAGCCGCTGCGTTGCTGAGTGATCCACTGTGGCGAGTACGTGCGCTGCATACAGGACACGTGGCCCAGGGCATCGCATCGGTGGCGGCACCGCCGACAGGTTCACGCCGCCGCAACGTTTCGGTGTCGGTGACCTGCGACCGGCTGGACTCAAGGATGCGGGTTGATTCGGCAGTTACGGGATGGGTCGGATCACCGCTCGATCAACCCTTCGAGCGCTTCTCTGCCGACGTCACGTCCGCACAGGTGGTCAACGGCAAACTGACGCTCGGTATCGGGGTGTTCGGAGCGCACGCACCGAACGACGGAGACCAGGTGACCTTGATGCCCCAACCGCCTTCACCGGCGACGATGCGAGCAGGACGGGCGAGGTACTGGAATCTGTACCGCGCTCGCCGTTCCTGGCTTTCGACCGGACAAGCCCCGAGCGCCGTGCGCCGCGAAGTCCCGCTCGATGTCCTGATAGCGGGTGCAGAGGACGCTCCGTGATCAGAAGACGACCAAAAGTATTCATGAACAACACATTAGAAGAAGAACGGGACAACAATGCGTATCGTCGCACCCGGAGCGGACACCCCGAACCCCGACGCAACACCTTTCAAGGGAACCGAACCGTCATCGCCCGCCCATTGGCCCGGATCACAGATCATGGCCGACCCGATCACTGCACGCGTGCTGTTCTCTGTGTGGTCCGGAGACCCCGTTGTCGTCGTCCCGTCACCACCGGGCGCAGGAAAAACTCGACTGGTCGCGTTGCTCGCCGCCGCCTTGGCCCATCGCGCAGACCTACGGGTGGGTATCGCGGCGCAAACCCGAGAACAAGCCGTGGAAATCGCGCGTCGGCTCGGCGCGCTGACAGATCGAGCAGCGTTGATCTGGAAGGCGAAAGCACCCCTCCCCGACAGTGGAAGCACTCCCGTAGTGACAGGACGAAAAGTGCGGTGGTCGAATGAGACTGGCGCAATTCTCATCGGTACCACGGCGCCGTGGCTCTTCTCGGACCCGGACCGAATCGGTGCCGATGTGTTGATCGTGGACGAAGCATGGCAATGTACCTACGCCGATCTGGGGGCGCTCGGCGCGATGGCTCGACAGGTCGTCTGCGTCGGAGACCCCGGACAGATCGATCCGGTGGTCACCGGAGACGTATCGCGGTGGGAGGGCAGCGAGACCGCACCGAACCTGCCTGCCCCCCTCGCTCTGCAAGCAGCTCACGGCGATTCGGTCGGCGTGGTCCGTCTGCGACACACCTGGCGTCTCGGCGCGAGGACAACGGCCCTCATTCAACCGCTGTTCTACCCCGGCCTGCCTTTCACTTCCCGTCGCCCACCGGAGCATCTGACCGATTCCAGCGGCCCCGGCCTGCCCGAACTCGCGCATCGGCCAGTGCGGGTCATCGGAGGCCCAACCGACCCCGTCCTGGCCACACAGTGCGCCCTGCGCGCGCGAGAACTGCTGGACGCCGATGTGACCACACCGGACGGACAGCGGGCCATGACAGCGGCGGACCTGGCTGTCGTCGTCCCTCATGTCACGCAGGCTGCCGCTGTCCGGGCCTTGCTCTCGGATCACCCCGACGTACTGGTCGGCACCGCAAACTCTCTGCAAGGCCTCGAACGCGCCGCCGTTGTCGTGTTGCACCCGCTTGCCGGGTACCGGACAGCCGAGCCGTTCAATCTCGACCCCGGCAGAGCGTGCGTGATGCTCACCCGCCACCGAGCCCACATGACTGTGGTCATCGATGACGCCACCGCCCACGTCCTCGAACACGCCGAACCATCCCCGGCTCACGCCACCCACACCGGCCTGATGGCCGCACTGCACTGCACGCCCGTCGTGTAGCGATCCCCAAAAAGAAAGGCACACAACATGTCCGACACAAGTATCGAGTACAAGGCCGAGCGGCTATCCGGCATCGAGACGCCGAAAGAACTCCACGCATCGGTCGAGGGACGCGAGCGTCCGCGCATCGGCTACACCCTCGATACCCAAAGCCGGGACAACGGTGTTCGAGCGGCCAACGCTGCCGAAGGGCTGATCGCATACGCCAGACCGATCGGCCTCGAAACCGAGGAACTGACAACGGTGTTCGGAGACTTTCTGAGCGACCTGCGGCACCTTGCCGACGCCGTCGGCGTCGATTGGGACGCCGTAGACGAACGCGGTCAAGACCACTACCGCTGCGAGCTGTACGGGACCGAGTAGGGGACGCTCTGGGGAGAGGAGTGAGCGGCGGTTCGGTGCGCCGGGTCGCTGCTCGCCCCAGGCCCGTCCCCGGCACTGGGTGCGCCGGGGACGTTTTCGCTGCTGAGCCCTAGCGAACTCCGGGTCCGGTGGGTAGTGTCCTGGCGTATCGGCTTGGTGGGTGGTTCCACGAAGCCGCGGCGACGACGACTTCTGTTGTTGTCGGCGTTTTCACCAGATGAGCGGACTGACCATCCGACTTCCGAGAAGTGCAGAGGTGTGTCGAATATGAGAGTCCTCGTCCGGATCGACGGTAGGAATCATGTACCTGCGAGCAGTTCGGGTTCGTCGCGATATTGCGTGGTAGCCGTAGCGCGCGGTGTTGCGGGGGTGTTGGCTGTCTTCGCTGCATTTGCCGGCTTGGCTTGGGCTGCACTGCTGCGCCGGACCGACGATGCCGCCATCGACGGAGATCCGCGTCGTGTAGCGATGGTGTTCGCCGTTTCCTCCGTGGCGTGTGCTGTAGCAACCGGGATCGAGTGGCTGCTTCGACGGCGTAGCGGCGCAACGGATGCCAAGCCCGTTCACAGGGCACGGCCACCGAGAGAGGCTGCGTCGCGCCACCACCGGACTGTGAACTCGAATAGTCGGGCGGCAGGGGAGTTCGACAGGCCCGAGCGTCTGGCCGGTGCGACATCGTGACGAGAAGATTCGCCCCCGCACTTCGGATCGAGGTGATCGTCGTCCGCGATCCAGATGGTCCTACCCACATCCAAGTCTTCGTCGACGGTGTTCCGGCTGCAGCAACACAATTTCACATCGACGCAGGAAGGGGATGGACGTGGGGCGACTGGGCCGACACACGAGACTGCGATCTCGCGGTCATCTCATCCGGAGCGCGGGGAGCGCTCGAAGACGCCTACGACGATCCCCCCGGTGGTGACGCCGTCCGCGGCAGGATCGGTGACTGGCTGGACGGCGCTGAAAGATCGGAAAATTAAGCAGCAGAGTGATATAGCGCCGCGTTGTTGGTCGCATAGCGGCACAGAGACCAGTCAGAAATTGATCGACAGACCGACCATCTGTCCCACAGAAACGGGAGTACCCATGCAATCCTCGATCTCGACAACGCGGCCGCCCTCGGTCGACCTCTCACCGCACGCACGAGCTGCCGGCAGTACCGGCTGCAGCTCGAACAGTAAGGCGCACAGCGCCATCGCCAGCGAAGTCCATCGCCGGATGCAACACGGCCTGTCTGAGAGGTACTTTGCTGCTACTCCGAACGCCGCCGACCGCTTCCGACCAACCGTTCCTGACCATGAGCTGACGGACCACGTTTTCGAGGTGGTTTTCGGATTGCGGTGGCGGCAGGTGTTCGACTTGGCGCGCACCCTCGACGTCGAGTCCGATCTGCTGGAAACCGCACCGGAGACGGTCAGCGCCGCGTGGTGGTGCGCACCCGGCTGGCGGAAAGCGACACATGCTGCCCACACGGCGGCCTGCGGCGACAATCGGCGTCACGAACTCACAGCGACCATGAACCTGCTCGGCGTCCTCGGATGCGGGGCTGCCAGAGTCGCTGCCCGCGATGTCGGCCGAGGCTTGGTCGTACGAGATCTGATCGGTTCCGATTTCACTCAAGAGCACTACGACTACCTGACCGGGCCGTGGCGTCGCAACGTCGGCCCGGTCCATCCCGGCGACCGGCCACTAGACCAGTACCAGACGGCCCCGAACTCGCAACGCTTGTGACACCCGGGCGCATATTGCCCGCCCGGTGCAGCCACAGGAGAACGCTCCTGGGTTGCGATTCAGTGGCCGGCTGTCACAGACCTCACCGCCACGCTATCTACCCCGTGCAGGACTGCGTTTGCTATCGCGCTCACTACGAAAGGACTCCCTGATGGACCCACAATCCGGCCGAGACGGCCTCATCCACGACGTAGAGCGCCACCTCGCGGCCGAAGATGGCCGCCGCGAGGCTCGCACTGTTGCGCTTGCATGTGTCGGCTACGTCGTCGGCATGCTCGCGATCTTCAACGGGGCTCTGCCGATCGTGAAGGATCTGGTCACCGTCAGTTTGGTCATCTCCTTGGCCGGCACGTTGCTCGCTGCCTTCTCGGCTCTGACTCTGGCACTACTGCATCGTTGGTCAGACCGTTCGGACCGTAGGCGGCGCGGAAGCTGCGGGCATGCCGACTTGCCGGCGGAGGCGGTTCGATGAGCGCGCGCGGACGACTCCGCATCGCGGTGCCCATCGTGATGGCCGTACTCGCGGTCGGGACGTACACGTTCGGAACGCACGCCGATCCGCTCTCACGACTAGCGGTGGTCAACACCCCAGACCCAGCCGCGGCGAGCACGCCTGTACCCATCGCGCAGCTCCTCGCTCAGCTCGAAACGGTGGACTCGCTCGCAGACGTCGATGGATACGACCGATCCTGCAAGAAGGGCTCAGGGTGCGTGTTCGGCCCGGCGTGGACCGATGACTCGTCCGCCCCTGGATCGCACAACGGCTGTGACACTCGAAACGACGTCCTGGCAACCCAACTGATCGACGTCGAGTTCAAGCCCGGAACCCGCGACTGCAAAGTCGCAGCAGGGATACTCCACGACCCCTACACAGGATCGACGATCGACGACCTCGGGAAGATTCAGATCGATCACGTGTACCCGTTGGCGAGGGCGTGGGACGCAGGGGCGTGGGCCTGGTCGATCGACCAGCGAACCGCCTTCGCCAACGACGTCGACATCAACTTGCTCGCGGTGGACGGACGTACGAATCAGCAGAAGTCGGACAAGGGAATCGACACCTGGCTGCCACCCAACGCGCCATACCAATGCCGTTACGTCACTTCGTATCTCACCGTGGCCGCGAAATACGACCTCGACATCACCAGCGCCGATGCGCGAACAGCGTCGAGCGTCTGCAGCCAATGACCCAACGTTCGGAGGACGCCATGACCGAAACCGACCCCACCACCGACACAAACGCTGTCCCGCTCCACCCCAACCCATGGATCATCACGACCGCACCTGATCGAAACAGCTACACGATCGAATTGCCCAGCAGGGGGATCTCGTTCGCGATTGACGCCGATCTACGATTCCAGCTCCTCGATGCCCTCCACGACCCGGAAGAGCGATGATGGGCGACGCCACGGCCATCGAATGGACCGACGCAACCTGGAACCCGGTCACCGGCTGCACCGCAGTCTCGTCGGGCTGCGATCATTGCTACGCCCAAACCCTCGCTGAGCGGTTCCGCGGCACACCGGGGCACTACTTCGAGCACGGATTCGACGTCGAGATGCGCCCCGGCAAGCTCGACCAGCCGCTGCGATGGAGCCGGCCACGCCGGATCTTCGTGAATTCGATGAGCGACCTCTTCCATCCAGCAATCCCGGACGACTACATCGCCCGGGTGTTCGCGGTGTTCGCGGTGATCGCGCTCGCCCGCCAGCACACCTTTCAATTGCTCACCAAGAGACCCGCTCGGATGCGGGCACTGCTCCAGTCCGATGCCTTCCGCCGCGCCGTCGACGACGCCATCGCTGGCGTCGTCGCAGCCTTCCGCCCCGCCGATGTCTGGTACCAGAGCTGGCCGCTGCCGAACCTGTGGATCGGCGTCTCGGCCGAAGACCAGAAGACTGCAGACCTGCGAGTATGGGCGCTGCTGGACACGCCTGCAGCTCTTCGGTTCGTCTCTGCCGAACCGCTCCTCGGACCGATCGACTTCACGCGCCTACGACCCAGCAGAATCGGAGGAGCGCTGACTCGCGACGGGCTCCGTTCGGTCGAAGACTCGAAATGCGGCGGCGAGCGCGAACCAGCGCTCGACTGGGTGATCGTTGGCGGTGAGTCCGGCCGCGGGGCACGGCCTATGCATCCGCGATGGGTACGAGAGATCCGGGACCAGTGCACCGCTGCCGATGTGCCCTTTCTGTTCAAGCAGTGGGGCGAGTGGGCACCAGCGGAGGTGATCGCCAGATTCCGCGACTACCACCACTTCGACGACGGCACCGAAGTTCGACGAGTCGGCCGTAAGGCCGCCGGCCGGATCCTCGACCGACGGGTGTGGGACAGCGTGCCCGACGGAGCCGGACGATGAGAGGATCGCTCGACATCACGGCATCGGACTTCTTCTGCGGTGCCGGCGGATCTACGACCGGAATGATCGCCATCCCCGGGGTGAGGGTATCGGCAGCGTCGAACCACTGGGACAAGGCAATCGAGACGCACCAGTACAACCACCAGCACACCGAGCACATCCTCGCGGACCTCTCTCAGATCACTCCGAAGCTGTTTCCTCGCACGACAATCGGATGGTTCAGCCCCGAATGCACCTGGCACTCGAATGCTCGCGGGGCCAAGCGCCTCGCCGCGCAGATCTCGTTACTGTCCGACGACCTACCGTCCGAGGCCGCCGAGCGATCGAGGGCGACGATGTGGGACGTCGTTCGGTTCACCGAGTATCACCGATACGAATTGGTTTTCGTCGAGAACGTCGTCGAGATCTACTCATGGCCTCTCTACAGGCCATGGATCGCGGCGATGCACGCCCTCGGTTACGAACATCGCCTTATCTGCCTGAATTCGATGCACTCATGGACTTTTGGGACACCAGCGCCGCAGTCCCGCGATCGCCTCTATGTGTGCTTCTGGAAGGCCGGCAACCGGGCACCTGACTTCGAGACCGTGGTCCGTCCGCCGGCAACCTGCTCTCGCTGCGGGCCCGTGCGTGCGTTGCAGGCCTGGAAGAACCCAGGGGTGGCTGTGGGTAAGTACCGTAGCCAGTACTCCTACCGGTGCCCCGCACGTGCGTGTGCGGACACCGTGCTCGAGCCCGACTGGCTCCCTGCCTCGACCATCATCGACTGGACCAAGACCGGCCAGCGGATAGGGGACCGCACTCGTCCGTTGAAGCCGAAAACGATCGCACGAATCCAGGCCGGCATCGACCGGTATTGGGCAGCTCCGCATGCCGAGGACGCGAGAGAAGCCGCGGGCACGCTGTTCGAGTATCGGCAGGCAAGATCACGGCCGTCTGAGGGGCGGGCCCCGGTGTTCGAGCCGTTCGTGTCGGTGCTGCGGGGCCAGTCGAAGAATCATCGAACCTCGGAGGCGCTGTCGACCGTATCCGCGGGCGGCCGCCATCATGCGGTGATCACCCCGTTCATCGCAGAGCTGCGAGGTGGAGGTTCGACTGCGCGATCGGTCAGCGACGCTCTCTGCACCGTGACGGCATCGGGTAACCACCATGGCTTGGTCGTGCCCGCTGCCGCTCACCATCGAAAGTCCACACGCCGACCGATCGCTGTCGAAGACCTGTCCTTCAGAATGCTCGACGTACCGGAACTCAAAGGCGCAATGGGCTTCGCGTCGACGTACGTTCTACGCGGGGGAACCAAGCAGCGAAATGTTCGGATGTGCGGAAACGCGGTTACCCCACCGACCTCGCGAGATATCGTGGGAGTCGGCGTGCAGAGCTTGAGCCGTTGACATCGGCCAAACAGTCGTTCTGTAGTTGCATTCAAGGTTCCCGGGCAAAGGGGACGCACCGATTCTGTTGTCGTCGCCTCTCCTCCAGTTTGATCATCGTCAGACCCCGTATATGCGGGTCCTGACGGAGATCGGAGAAGTCATGAGCGACGACCGGGCTAGCCGAATCGATCCATCCAGATTGCACTTGCTCGACATCGAGAACATGGTGTCCGGCGACGTTTCCGCTGTCCGATGCTCCGCCTGGTGGGCGGACTACGTCACCGATGTGGGTGTCGGAGAGCGTGACCAGATTACGGTCGCCGCAGCCTGGCGACATGCCGCGCCGGCATTCTTCGCCGTCCCGGCGAACGCTCGGCGTATCGGTGTCACGTCCGCGCCGGATGCCGCGGACCTCGCGTTGCTCGATTCGGTGGATGTGGGCAGGGTGGCTCACCAGCACGATGAGGTGATCATCGCGTCCGGGGACCACATCTTCGCACCGCTTGCACGCGCGCTCCGGGCTGCCGGCGTTCGAGTCGTTCAGGTCGTTGCCTCCGGCGTCGGTGTGAGCGCCGAACTGTACTGCAGCTGTGACGATCTGATCTGTCTTCGTGGATCGGACCGTGTTGTCGAGGCGCATAACGCGCATTCGACGAGCGCAGCGCGGCGTGGCCCACGTGCGTCCGAGCGCAGCTCGGGTGTCGCCGTGTTCGCAGCGCGGATGGCCGATAGTCGGCCGCAGTTACGGACTACCGATCGGGCAGCGCAATGAGCGGGGAAGGCAGCGTGACGTCCTACGACGACGAGGAGCCAACGGTCTATCCGGACGGGTCGGTCGGCGGCGGAGTCGAGCGAGGGGGTGAGGAATTGAGCGGCCAGTACGGGCCGAGTCGTTTCTCCCAGGCGCTCGTGTGGTGCGCCGGCCCGACGTACGTACGTACTGCGCCCGTTGGTACATGGACTCTGCTGCAGAGCGTCGGAGTAGCTGGTTTGTTCTCGACAATGATCGTCGCGCTGAGCGCGACGATCATTGCGGGGCTTGCCGACATGGGTCCTGTGTGGGCATCGATCGTCAGCGTCGTTGTTGCCGCCCTCTACTTTTCGTATCGCCGCCTCGTGGTGGCGACCGTGGCGTCCACCGTGTTCGCGCGGTCGCGACGAACCGGATCGCATCTCGTCAGTGTGGCCGTCATGGCGTCCGTGAGCGTGCTCACTGCCGGGACGGGTTCCTGGGTGTTCGGGATGGCGATCTTCGGGCAAGAGGTTCGCTCTCAGGTCGCGGTGAACGTGGCGATGCATCAACAAGACGACTTGAACGAGTGGTACCGCAGCCGAGAAGCCAACCGTGATGTCGCGTCGAGGATGTACGCCGAGCAACTGTCGCAGCCTGCGCAGATGCGAGACAGCCTGCAGGACGCAGTCTCCGGTCTTGAAATGCGCGAAGCCGGGGCCTGGCAAATGGTGATGTGCGAGATGACGTCTTCACCCGATTGTTTTTCCGGCACAGGCGAAGTAGGAATAGGCCCTCGGTCGGTGGCGGCCAATGAAGAGCTGGATGCTGTCACCACTGAGCGCACTTCGGCCCAGCAGCGGCTTGCCGAGTACACCGTCTTTCCGGTGCCTGCCCCCTTCGACGCAGTCCAACTTGCAACGTGCGGATACTCGAAACAGACGACCGAGTTGACGCCCTACGATTCCGACCGCTGTCAGGGCATGCTGCTGGTCGAATCGAGCGTCGACCAACTCGCCCCGGAGCACCCACCCGCGCGCTCGAGCAACGGGCTTCTCCCGCACCTCGAGGCATTCGGTTCCTTGCTGTGGAACTCCGAGAACGCGGGCCCGGTCTGGCTCGTCGTGGTCGGGCTGTTCTTCGTTCTGGTCAGCGTGGATCTCCTACCTCTGTTGTTTCTCGTGCAGAGCGGCCGACGCGGATGACTTCTAGTTACTTCAACACCTGCGACCATCGTGATGCCGATCCCGTCGGCGTTCAGCAGCATTCGGAAAGGCCACGGCCATGACAACCCCCACCCGACCGGACACGATCACTCGACCCGGCCCCATCGCACGCTTTCTACTCGGTTGCTGCGGTGCCAACTGGATGCACATCAAGGAAAAAGCGGAGCTCAACTGGTACTGCAGCCTGGGGATGTCGGTGATCGTGACCTCGATCATCTCGGGCATTTCCGCAGTGCTGCTCGCTACCACTGGCTACTCGAATCTGCCGCTGGCGCTGGTGATTGCCATCGGAGTGGTGTGGACGATCGTCGTGTTCAACGTCGACCGCCTGATCGTTTCCCGGCCGCTCACCTCGTCGCGGTGGCGGAGCAAATTCAGCCTGTTCTTCGTGCGCTTTCTCCTCGCCGCGGGCATCGCGATCTTGATGGCCGAGGGCGTTGAGCTGACGCTTTTCGACGACGAGATCTCAGCGCAGGTCGATCGAGACAACAATGCTGCAGCAGTCCGGCAGCAGAACGAGTACAACCAGGCTCGGCTCGATGCCAAGGCATCGGCAGAGCAGAGGTACAAAGAGCAAATCGAGTACCCGAACACAGCCGTCGACCGTCTCACGGCCTCGGTCGATGCCGCGACGAAACAGGTCGAGGACGCGAATCGCGTGCTCAAGTGCGAATCAAACCCGGCACCGGACTGCGAGACGGGAACCGGCATCCCGGGGCTCGGCGCAGAAGGACAAGAGGCCTCCGCTGCAGTCGCGAGAGCGAACGAAGCGCTTCAGCGAGCAGTCGCTGCGCGCCAGGACTACACGGTGATACTCAAACCATCAGGCTTCACCGCCGACCAGTTGCAAGCGTGCGGCCAAGGACCGACGAGCACTGACCTGACACAGCAGGCCATCGATACATGCCAAGCACAGATTCTGGTCAGCGAACAGGTCAACGCTGTACCGGTACCCAGCGAGGCTGACACCAGCCAGAACGGGCTACTGCGTCGGATCGTCGCGCTGTCCTCACTTGCCTCCGGAGAACACGGAACCACTATCTGGGCAGTACGCATCCTGTTGTTCATCGTGCTCGCCAGCATCGATCTGGTGCCGTTGACCGCGAAGTTCGTCGGCGGCACCACCGGTCATGACGCGCGGGTCCGCAAGGACAGCATCGACGCGAACAACGAACTGGCCGAGAAGATCAACGACTCTGTGCACGCTGTTCCACACTTCCTGGAAAAGCAGAGGGGATGGAAGAAGCCCGCGGCCGATCAACGCCGCGCGTTCTTCACCGACGTCTTCGAGAAACAAGCCGACGACATTCGGGGGCGCTGGCAATCCCCGACCAACGCCCGTGACGATGTTCTCGATGAGCCGGAGACACTCGTCGACCCGGACTCCGAACCGACGAACGGTGTCGGACCCGGATACGTCCTCCGAACGACTGACGGGGACAAATTCCAGCTCGTGGAACCACTCCCGGACGCTCGAACACGGTGGTACGACCTCTGGCTGTGCACCAGAAAAGATCGTGAGGACGAAGACCAAACGACTCGGGAGGAATACTTCGTAGCCAAGATCGGGAAAATCGATCCTGCGTTTGCGCCGGCCAAGCAGCCAGCGTTAAAAGGGCTCGAACGCGACGTTCTCGCTCGGCTCATTCCGTTGGGTCGGCACCATGTCGTCGACATAGTCAGTGGACAAGACGTGCAGCTAGACGACGATTCCGAGAGACCGTTCATCGTCATGAGGCACTACCCGCTAGGCGATATGAAGAAGTACGTGGAGGACCGATGGGGTAACGAAGTGCCGATACTTCCACTGCTGGAGTTGATCCACCAGACGCTGGAAGCTCTGCTCGTGACGCACCGCGCCGGCTTCCTGCACCTCGACATCAAGCCTGCCAACGTCCTTGTCGACTTGATCAATGGAGAACCTCACGCTGTGCTCACCGACTTCGGTATCGCCGGAGCGACCCGCGCATTCGATCAAGCAGGGTTCACCGACATGGACTCCACCTTCACCGGCACGTACAACTACGCCGCGATCGAACAGATCCTCCCGGGGCGCGGACTCGGCCATCAAACGGCACTGTGCGACCTGTGGTCAGTGGGCGCAATGGTCTATCGGCTCATCTCGGGGGCGTACCCGCGTGACTTCGCCGAGTCCCGTTGGGTCGACATGCCCCTGCTCGACAACGGCAAAGTCGACCGCCGATCGGACGAGTACCGACGGTGGCTGGAAAAGACCAGGCCTGACGCGCCCCGGCTGGACGTCATCACCCCCGGTGTGCCTACGCCGCTTGCTGATCTCGTCGAACGATGGCTATCGAACAACCCACTCGATCGAGTTGATCGCACTGCTCTGACGTTGGCCGAGGGTGAGAGCCTGTCCGACCCCGGTGCGCTGCTCGAGAACCGCGGTGACGAAGCCGTGATGTCGGACGCTCTGGCACGCCTCGGCTCGACGGTCAGGGGCATACGATGAACAAGCATCTACCACTGAGAGAGGCACGTGCGATGGTCCCCAACTCTTCGCCAGTTCCGCCCGCGAAGATCGGGATCCGCGAGGCACTGCGTACCCGGATAGCCTGCGCTGCGTTGTGGATCGTTTTCGTCGCTGTGCTGGTCTTCGGTGTGGGGAGAATCGACTTCGTCCGTGACAACGCCGCACTGGCAGTCTTTCTCGTGGGAAGTGTTGTCCCACTGATGGTGTGGCGGTTTGCTGGTATTGGCATTTCAGACCTGAAGTATCGCCGCGAACGTGGGCAAGGGCTTGGGTCCCAGGCCGGTGCTTCATGGACCGATCGCGAGGAACAGACAGAACACGATCCCTTCGATCCTGTGGCGCAATCACAGGCCGCCTCCCCCCGCCGCGACGATCGGAATGACATGTCTCGCAACCTGTTCGACTTCCACGATGAACGCCGTCCGGAGCGAACACCGGCACCGCAACCGTTCGGTCCCGACCGGGTGCTACGGCAAGCGAGTCCGGACGATTTCAGTGCGCCTCGTGCAACGGTCAACCCGGACAGCCTGACCGTCACCCGTCACGTTCCACTCGGCGGTGAAACCGACTCTGTGCAAAGCGAAATGACCGATATCGGTGTGCCCCCTGCGTCTCGCGTAATCGATCGTGGCGAGCCCAGTACGAGTACGAGCACCCGAGGCGGAGCCCTTGACCGGTTGTTCGGCCGATCGACGGACCGGATCGATACCGAGGAATCGACAGTAGGTCGAATACTGTCGTTTCCCGGCGGCGGCGGTGGCGCACTCTTCTTCGACGCCGACAGCGCGACGGACGCCGGCCCGCGCAAAGAAAATCAGGACTGGGCGATCCTCAGCGGGTCTTTGCTGGGTATAGCCGATGGGGTCGGCGGGCGGTCTGCCGGCGGTCAAGCATCTCGCGCTGCGCTGCGGGCAGTCCGCGATGCGATCGAGGAAGACGGCATGAGTCTGGCGTCGGCGGTTACGCGTGCGAACACCGACGTCCGCGCGCGCCAGGACGACGACCCCGCGGATCGAGGAAGAGCAACGACTCTGGATATCGTTCACTTGGATGAAACCGGCTATCTGTACGGCGCCCATGTCGGTGACAGCCGCGTCTACATTCTTCCTGCGCGAGGTCGGCGACTGAGAAGATTGACGGCAGACCATTCGACCGGCAACACGCTCACACGCAGTATCGGTGGTGCGCGGTCGGTCACGCCCGATGTGTGGGCCCACGAGGCAGAACCAGGCGACATCGTGCTCGTCGCCACGGACGGTCTGTGGAAAGGCTCACTGCACGAGAATGACATCGAATCAACGTTGGTGGAGGCGCGACAACGCTCCACGATTCACATCGCAGAACGCCTCGTTGAGATTGCCAAAACCGGTGCGACCGACAACATCACAGTGATCGTGGGCCGAATCCAGCGCGCGTGAACTACAGAATCCATCGGTTCTGTTCGTGAAGGCCGTAGCGCGTCATGCTTTCCTCGACCGAGGAGGAAAGCATGACTGCTCTGATCATCATCGCAGCACTGGTCGCTACAGCCGCTGTCATTGCGAAAGTGGTTCGGACCCAACGCGCACAGGGCACTTTCGCGGGGAACGCTCCTCGCGCCGTCTCCAAGACGGTGCAGGAGCGTCTTCGGGTTCCTCTACCCACCCCCGAAAACGTTAGTGTCCGGGTTCTGGACAAGATCGTGAGCGGTGCGATCGGCACCGCTCGAACGAAGTTCATGCCGGTAGGCGTGCTCCTCGAACTCGCTCCGGAGATGTATGAACGCGTCGTGCCGATCTGGGTGCAGTTCTCCCGTGAACTGGGAGAAGATCTCGCCGCCCGTGCTGAAGCAGAATCGTGGAACTACTCCGGCGTTGCGTTCTCCCTCCGCGCAAACCCGGCTCTCGGCCGACGAGATGTCGAGGTAGTACTTCGCTATCCCGACGGCGACGACTCTCCGACCGACCAAGTCGGCGACGTCCCTCGCCGACCGCGCGGCGAGGACGACATCACCGATGTCGCGCCGGGTGACGCCTCCGAGCTGTGGTTCGCCGATCTGCCCGACGGTCGACGCGTCGCTCTTCGCAAGGGTCGGCGCTACGTGGTCGGCGCATCCTCCACATCCGACATTGTCGTTTCCTCGCGGACCGTCTCACGGGCACACGCTGCCCTGCGCTGGCATCCCGCCGCTCAGGTGGTCGAAGTCGAAGATCTCGACAGCACCAACGGCACCTGGCTCGACAACAGCCGGGTGGCCCCCCGCGAACCGAGGGCGGCGACGTCCGAGTGCGTGATCCGACTGGGAAAGCACGACCGGATACGTCTGGTGAAACGAAGTGCCTCGGGGGCGTCGAGATGATCGCCGACATGCTCGCGACGCTGTCCGTACTGGCGCTCACAGTTCTCGCCCTCCTGCGGGTACACACGGAAGCGGTGGCGACTCGACCAGCAGGTGGCGGCGCACCCGGTTTCAGCGGCGGGCAGAGTTCCAGCGACCTCGCGGCTCTTGGGGGACCTCCCGCGCTGGTGCTGACTGCAGCAGCCCAGCTGGGTTGGTCCGTGCAGCATTCGTTGCTCTACGTCGCGGCGGCAGCGGTGGTTCCGATCGTGTTGTGTGCGTTCGTTCGGCGCGTTGTGGGCGCATCCGCCTCCCTCGTGATCCCAGTCGCCGCCTGGACCCTCACGTGCCTCGGTGCCGTGACGGCGGAGAGGCTCTATCCGGGTAGCGGCGTCGACCAGGCGCGGTGGGCCTTGGTCGGGGTGGCCGCGTTCCTCGTCGCTGCGTGGATCGGCAGTACGTGGAACACCACCGCTCGCTCGATCACGGGGACAGGCGTAGCGGTCGCAGGTTGTGTCGCACTGACGCTTCCCCTCATGCCCGGGATCGGCGTACTAGTCAACGGTGCCCCTGGTTGGATATCTGTCGGGCCCTTCGTCGGACAGACGGGCGATCTGGCCAGAATCCTGATCATCATCGGATTGGGATCGATGCTGTATGCCGCAGGACCAGCGCTGCGAGCGGGAAGGGTTACGCCCGCGTTGCTAGCCTGCTGGCCGGTCGCCTTCGCCGCGGCCCTCGGTGGCTACGCATCCGACCTCGGTCCGGTACTCGTGCTCACCGGTGCAGTAGCAGTCATGCTGATCGTGTGCGGCCCGCCACCGCGCGTCTGGATCGGATTTACGGCCGTCGGTACAGTCCTCGTCGTCGCAACCTTTTTCGGTGTGGGAAAGCTCCGCGCCCGCATCGACCAGATGTTGAACCCCATCACGTCCGACGGACAGCTTCAGAACACAGGCGCGGCACTTCGGTCGTTCGCGACCGGAGGCTGGCTCGGCACCGGCTTCAACAACGGATCCCCGCTCGACGTCGCCAACGTAGAGAACGACTTCGTCCTCGCCGGCATCGGAGAGGAACGGGGAGCGATAGTGGTCATAGCAATCTGTTGCCTATTCGGTGCCTTGGTCACCGCCTGCTGGCTGTCGGCAATCCGTGCCACCAGCGCAGGGCCACGCCTGATCTCGACCGGCCTGGCAGCCATGGTGTCCGTGCAAGCCCTGTACGTCACGCTCGCCACCATCAACAAGGTGCCTGTCACGGGGATGGTCGTCCCGTTCCTCTCCAACGGAGGAAGCTCGCTGACCTGTATGTGGATCGCCGTCGGGCTTATCGTCGGCATCGGATCCCACCGCTGGCGGCCGGTTCCAAGCGTCCCCGAACTCCGCGTTGTCGCACGCGTCGACCGAACGAAGTGGGCGATCCTCGGACTGTGGTTGATCGTCATCACTTTGGTTGCCTGGCAAACCGTCGTACCCGAAGTTCCCGCACGAACCGCAGCCCAGGATGCCGCGTCACGAAACCCCGGCCCGGTTGTCTTCCGCGACGGGACGCCGTTCCTCGTCCCATCGACGATGCGTGACGCGACCACCGATGCCGACGTGCAAACCCGCACCCTGGAGTCGTCGATACCGCAGCTCAACGGAGACATCGACGCCGCCTACTTCGTCGCCACGAACATGAGCGCCGGCACTTGCTTACGACCATGGCTGGAACACCTTGTTGTGAAGAAGGCATGCGAATCACCGACAATGGTCACCTCCCTCGATTCAGCGGTCCAGACCGCTGCCCGCGACGGTCTCGAAACCCGCGGATACGAAGGGGACGTCGTAGCCTTGGACCTCAAGGACGGCAGTATCCTCGGCCTCTACTCACACCGCTCGGACCAACACTCCTATGACGCCGGCTACCCGGCGGTGTATTCGCAAAGCGCACCGGGATCGACGTTCAAAACCATCGTCGCAGCCAGCGCCCTGAGCGCAGGACAGAACACCACCACGCCGGTTCGCGACGAATACACACCCCCGGGCGGGGTCGGCATCGTCCACAACGCCGGCAACATCGAAGGCGGCGGCGATCTGACCCAGGCACTTGCGGAGTCCAGTAACACCGCATTCGCCGAGATCGCCATCCGAACCGGTCTGCAGTCGATCACCCAGATGACCGCGGTGCTCTCCGCCGATTCCGCCGACTTCCCGACTCACCCCGGCATCGTCGTGGGAGGCGTCGGCGACGACCCAGATGCGCTTGCGCGCACGGGATTCGGTCAGCAGGACGTCCGCGCATCACCGTACGAAATGGCCGTGGCGGTGGGCCGACTCGCGACGAACGGAGCACTACCCCGCGCGCGGGTGCAGCTAGGGCAATGCACAGACGACCAGCTGGATGTCGACTCCGTTACGTCGCCACCGGCAACCGCACTCGTTCTCGACAACCCGGTTACCGGACCCGTGCTCGACGGTATGCGGGCGGTCGTGCAGGACGGACACGCAGGCGAGCTCGGGATTCTCGACATGCCGGTCGCCGCGAAGACCGGCACCGCGGATGACGACCGCGGTTCCTACGACGGCTGGGTAGTCGCACTCGCGCCGGCAGAGAACCCCGAAATAGTCATCGCCGTCCGAATCTTGGGCGGTGAACAGTCGCCTCGATCCGGTGCAGCGGATGCCGCTCCCGTCGCAGCCGAGGTAGCGGTGGCGGCAATCGACGCAGTACGAGAAGATATCGGCCCGTGTCGCAAACCACAAGGAACGCAGGGAAAATAGTTCATGACGGCAACGAATTACACCACGGTCGAAGTGTGGGCCTCGGACATCGTCAAGTACCGAGATGACGGTGCGAACAACAGGCGCGTCCCCGTCGTAAGGTTCAGCCCGCCGAAACAGGTCGGACCTGCGATCCAGCTGGAGGAAGGGGACCGCCTCGAAATCGGTAGGCCCACCAAGAACGTCACCGACGGATACAGACGACTAGATGTGCCGGATGCACATAAGGCGTTCTCTCGGAACAGTTTTTTGATCACGGAGAGGGCGGACGCGACGCAGGTTAGGACCAAGCAGCGCGGAGGCTGCCATATCCAGTGGTGGGGTCACGCAACCGCTAGAGCGCTGAGAATGAACGAGAATTTTTTCGTGACAACGGACCCCACGTCGTTCCGAGTCGATTGCTCGGGACCGTTGGAACGCGGTCAAACGACATCCCACGAGCAGGCAGTCTGGGTGCTCGTACATCCGGGCAGGGTGCATCGGTTGCCACCGACGTCCCCGAACTATGTTCCGGGCGAATTAGAAACCGGTCTCACAGCCGGAGAAGACCCGACTGACCAGTACTTCTACCCAAAGGTCGTGCCGGGGACCAAGGCGCATCGGGAGTATCTGGCCGCACTCGATCTAATCGAATGGCACTTCAGCGATCTTCTGGAGTGGCCGCCGCGTTTCGAGCCTTCGGCGAGCAGGCCCGGGCTCTCTGGCGAGCGTCAGAAGGTGCTGCTTTTCCGTCACGCCCTGACCCAAGTCGGGCACCACGTCGATGCCGACGCCATTCACGCTCTCCCGGATTCGTTTCTACAGTGGATCGTCGCGCACAACATGCTGTCGTTCCACGATCATCGGCAAGACTCGCGCCTGGGATCGCTCGACTAGAGCGATCCCCGATCACTGTCCGGGCGTATCGCCGTGTTCTGTCAAGAATGCGGGCGAAACACACTGACTCGGCACGGCTGTACGACCGCAGTGATCAGGGCGTCCGCCAAGGTGGGATCGCTCGCAGGAAGCGATCCCACTGCAAGCACCAGCCTGTTATTTCGAGTGACGTCTCGCGCCGCCCACGTTTCCGGGAACGCTGCCATGTCGTCCTGACCGTCGGCCGACTCGGCTGCACGATTGGTCGTCCGCGCTCCGCCGTCGAACGCCGGCCGAACCACACACCCAGACGCGAGCATTACAGCCAAGCACACCTTCGCAACTACCTCGGCGCGTCCGGACCGGGCTACGAGCTGCTGGGACGCCGCCTCTATCAGATCAAGAAACTCCTGATCTCCGTCGCCGAGTGAGGTCAAATATTCGTGCCACGGCTGCGCGTACGGACGTTCGGTCAACGCGACTCGTCGAGCGCGTGCGAGTTGCTGTTCGAGGACGAGATCAACGGTAGCGCGGCGCAGTTCGATCGGACCCCGAACATCAACAGCGTGAACCCGAATAGTGTTGTTGCTGTGGGCCGCTACCGGATCCCGTGAGACGTGGGAATGGATACGAAAGTTTTCGGTTCCGGTGTGGATCACAGTGCAATCGTCCCCGGCCGAGTCGGTGCTCAACAGGATCGATGAGTTCTGCTCAGCAATTCACGACGGGTCACTGTTGTTGTCACGTGCGCGACGTCGAGGGTCGTTCAATCAACTACGCTGGGTGGGCAATCCTCTTGCAGGGCTATGGGGCGGGGCTGCGTAACTGTGTCGAGCGACGGCTTCCCCGCCTGGCGGCAAACCAGCTCCAAACCGGGTTGTCGAGCGATGCAGTTCGATCAGGTACTTGGCAAGCCCGGCGAGCTCGTCGCGGAGACGCAGAGACCGAGACCAAGGGGCGGTCACCTGCTAGCTAGATGCCTGCGATCACGTCGTCGCGAAGCGCGTCGGACGACTTAGTGAGGCTCTGTGCTGCGGCAGCAAGTGCTCCTGAGATCAGTCTGAGCTGGTTCCCTTCAGCAGGTTGCCCAGCCTCGGTAGCTGCAGCGTAGGTGTCGAGAACGAGAGCTAGCGGGCTGTTGCGTTTTGGAACGCGCGAACGCACGAGCGGCGTGAATGCGTGAGGTTGGTAGATGTGGCCGGGCCCGATGGGGCCCGGCCACACTCCGTTCAGGCCGGTGCCGTGCTGGGGGTGGTGGCGAGGTGGGTGAGAATCTTGCCGATGTTGTGCACCGCTGCGTGAAATGACCATTCACTTCCCGCTCGGTCGAGTCCTCGACCTGTGAAACGACGGAATCCGAGATTGTGTTTGGCATGCCCGAACGGTGTCTCGGCGATGTGCGAGCGTTTGCGGTAGGTCGCGAGCCCGTCCGGTGTCGCCAACCTTTCCCGCATCTTCTCGAGCGAACCCTGGTGCACCGGTTCGTGTTCGGTGTTGTCCGCCGTGGCTGCGCGGGCAGCGGCTTCGAGATCGCGTGTGGTGCCGGTGGCGATCAAACGGTCCGGGCCGGGTGCATCGAGATTGGCGTTCGAGCAGTACCCGGCATCGAAAAGCATGATCCCGATCGCAGCCTCACCCGCCTCGGTATCGGATCCGCGGACAGTGTCGATGCCGGTGTCGATCACCGGCGGTGAATCTGTTGCAGTCCTCGTCGCGACGATCGTGGTCGCTGCCGCGACGGCCTTGGCGACCATGTCCTGGTAATAGCCGGAGTCGTTGGGGTTGATCCCGACACCGGTCGCGATGATGATCCCGTCCTCGGCGGTGAACGCTTGGCAGTTGTAACCCTGCACCCACCCGCCACCACGGATCGGCTGCATCCGCGACTGCGGATCGGTGATGTTGCGGCAGATCACCGGCGCATTCTTTTCCCGGTCACGTTGGCGGGCTTGCGCTTTCGCCAACGCCGCCCGCGCCCGCACCACGGTGTGATGAGACTCCGCCGGCAACGGCGGTGTTCCGGGGATCGTGCGACCTGCAGCAGCGGCGTCGGCGAGCGCGACCCGATATGCGGCCTCGAGTTCGGTGCGTGCATCGAGAGCGCGCTGCAACCGGATCGTTGCTGCTTCGACCGCAGCCCCGACCGGGGACTGACCGGTGATCTTTCCGCCCGCCTCCATCCGCTCGAGATGGCCCTTCGCTGCCGCCTGCTCGGCCGCTCGCGCCGCTGCCTTCTCCGCCTCGATCTGGGCGAGCGCGGCCGCGATCCGCGCCGACCGAGACGCCGGATCGGCCAACTCTTTCGGGACGTGGCCAGGACCCGGATCGTCCGGACCGTAGAGCTCGTCGTCGGCGTCATCGCCCGCGGCGTGCGCGGCGGACGCCGCGGCGGCGATCTTCGCCGCCTCCGCCTCGGCCGCCGCACGCAACCCGGATTCGCTGCGATTCGCCGCCAGCGACGCATTCGAGGCGATCTTGACCCCGTCGAGGGCAATAGTTCCCAACGATCCCAACCCCACCCGCGCGGCCAGGATCAGCACCTGCGCGAACAAAGCCTCGCAGGCCGCGTGGTTGTCCTTACGGAACCGAGAGATCGTCACATGATCAGGGATGTCCCCGGCGCAGATCACCCGGTAGGACACCACATCGGCGCACGCGGACTCGATCCGCCGCGAGGATCGTTGGCTTTGCGACCACGCCCAGATCAGCAACGTCAACAACATGTCCGGGTCGTACCCGGCACGCCCGACACCGCCGAGACGACGCCCAGTATGAAACGCCGAGGTGTCGAGATGGGTGTCGACGATGTCGATGAGCGTCCACACAGGATGCTCGGCCGGTAACCATTCGCGCATGTCCGGTGGAATCAGAAACTGTTGATCACGATCGACCGGTCGATACCCCTTCGCCACCACCACATTCTCCCGCACCACCGACAATGGGGCGCCTCGACACTCGAGACGCCCCACCATCAAAATGCAACAGCCCGCTAGGCGAGCCAGTTCTTCCTGCGTTTGCGCAAGGTCTCGCTTGGTGCCGTCCAGTGTGGACTGCAGAGATTGAATGCGGAGGCCGGCGTCGTGGATCGTAGAACTGGCCTGGTCCAGCGAACTGGTGAGCGTCATGCCCGCGAGAATACATCGCGAATACGAGGTCGAAATGGGAGCTATCAACGCTGTTGGTGGCGGAGCGGCCGCGCCGTGGGCTATCCAAGGTTCGAGTAACTGATGGGTTCGTGGCCGTCCTCTGGCCAGGCAAGCGCAATGTATTTCTGGACGTCTGTCGAGGGTCTATCGAAGCGGTATGAAGCAGGTTGTACCGTCGCGCTGTTCTCGGGCACCCCAAGGCCGAGGTTCAGATTGAGTGCCCCGAATTGAACTGTTGCACCGCATACCTCGTCGTCAATTGTTTGGTTGATGACGCCGATGGATTCTGGCGTGCCCTTGGGATCGACTCGGTGCCTTCGAGCGTGCAGTCCCCATCGATTAGGGAACAACGCTCCGCGCCAAAGAATATCATGGAGCGCAACCCCTGGTTGTGTCCTGACTGACTTGAGGGGTGTGCCGGCCGCACCGAAGGAGCGTGAGGCCACGCCCCCGAGAACGAGTTTGAGGAGCCAAAGTTGTAGTCGTGGTCCACTGAGAAGGAGGAAATGATCGTCGGCCGGCCCCAGGAAAGGTGCTGTCGTGCTCGCCAAGGACAACTGCATGTCCCGTACTGCCTGAAAGAACTGTCCTGCAATGGAATCCAAAGGTGACAATGCATTGTTGTGGCGCTCACAGAGGATCTTCGAGGCTAGTGCTTTTGTGCCTACCGATTTCGATGCTCCATGCAGCCACGGTGCGCCGCTGAGCATGGGTGCTTTTCCGTCGATGTGCAGCTGCCGGTGAATGTTGGCACTGATCCAATGCTCTCTACTGATCTTGTCGGAACAGTCTGCTCCTGCCTGGCCGAAGCACTCGGGGTGTGCGTAGCCAGTGCGAGCATCGTTCAGGAGGGGTGGCGGTTCCGAGACGATCCAGCGACCGGCTGCAGTCGCATGGCAGGACCGCGTCCGCCGGCGGGATCCGCAGAGGCAGGCGTCCTCGAGATCGGGTCCCACCCGTTTGGTACTCCGCTTGTATCCGGAGGAGGTGAAGACGGAGTCGTCGAGAAGAGGAAAGGGACGGGGCACCTGAGCGATCCTATTCCGGCATTGGCTTCGGACAGGGCGCACCCGGTCCCCGGCACCGAGTGCGCCGGGGACAATTGCGGCCGCTGCCGGGTTGCGTCTTGTCGATAGATGTGATCCCAAACGCTTTGTTTATCAACGTGTTTCGATGACTCCTACGTCTTCCAGTGCAAGTGTTTCGATGGTAGATTCAGAGGCGTTCTGTTGATCGGCGGACTGACCATCCGTCACCCGAATTGAGAGGCTGAAATCTGCCATGACATCGATCGTCGATTCAGTGTTGCCAGTTGCGTCCGTGCTCGAGGTGGTCTTCGACAACGGGTCTCTAGGGGGTGCTGACTGGTCGAACCGGGCCGTCGTGCTCGAGGCCTTGCCAGAGCCCCTGGTTGCGGGATACCCCGCAGAGGGGGCCTATGTGCAGATAAGTGATGGAAGCGGCGGTATCGCCGCGTCGGGATGGTTCTCGGTGGACGAGCGCAATGCCACCGAGACCCATGCAAGCGTTGCTGTCGTGTGGCGTGAGCCGTTGATGGCCGTCGAGCACACCTACAAGAGCTGGACGGGGTTGGTGCGTACACGTGACATCTCACCGGTCACGGTGTCACCTGGGGCCGCTCCCGCGTGGTTCGGTGAGTATGTGCGGCCGATCCACGAACGGGCCGCCGTCGAACGGACCTTGCAGGCCGTACGCGAGAGCGCCAATACCGAGCGTGCGAACCATCGCGAGTGGGTCAGGCGGATGAGCGAGTCCGCGTGCGAATGGGCGGACGAGAACAGTCTGTGCAGCGAGTTCGAGAGGTTCTGCGAACAGTGGGGGCTCGAAGGCCGAGAACGTGACTTCGATGTAGAAGTGAATGTCACGGTTGCATTAACAATGACGCGATCGGCGCGTAGCCAAGAAGATGCGGACGAGGCCGTAGATCTCGACGATGTACGGCAGCATCTACGAGACAATTTCTCGTATCTCGATGTGAATTTCACTGTGGGTGAGTAGTAGTCGCACGGGAAGTGGGGTACGCGCAGCGTGCCCCACTTCCCGGTAGCGGTCTACTTGGTCGGGGCGCGCAGCGGTCCGAAGGTGTACTAAATGCGAAAGATGTTGGAAGACAACCAAGATAGGTGATCCGTTGGCCGTTGGCGCGCAGCGCCCGGCAAGGAAAGACCGCAATAGGCCGCCTTGGCGGCCGGCTTCTGGCGGTGGGCGCGCAGCGCCCACCAGAGCC